>CAZJUX010000033.1:0-1870 GCA_964549705.1 uncultured Candidatus Saccharibacteria bacterium | reverse complement strand
GAACCTCCGAGCAAATGACAATTTTATATCTGTTATAAAGCTAAATCCACCATACAATATGCTGGTGGATTTAACGAAAATATCTACTGGTCGGGGTGAAAAGACTCGAACTTTCGACCTCACGGTCCCAAACCGCGCGCGCTACCAACTGCGCCACACCCCGAAAAATGCGGATAAATTATCCTACCTTGGATTATAGCACAGTTCGCTCAAAAAATCCAGTCTGAATGCGCAGTAGCCAATTCAACTAACCAGCAAACTACTGCCCGTCATACTATCTGGAGCATCCAAGCCCATTAAGTCCAATATAGTAGGAGTTATATCCCTCAACCCTCCACTACCCCTCAGCTCAGCACCTTCAACCCCACATAAAATAACTGGGACTGGGCTAGTAGTATGAGCAGTGACAGGCTTGTCCTGCTCGTCCTTCATCACCTCAGCATTACCATGGTCTGCGGTAATAATCGCAAAGCCCCCGTTCTCGATACTGGAATTAACAACTTCATCAATACAGCTGTCCATCGCTTCAATAGCAGATACGGTTGCGTCATACACACCAGTATGCCCTACCATATCAGCATTGGCAAAATTAATTACGACAAAATCGAAGCTACCAGACTGAATTGCCTCGACTGACTGTCTACTGACTTCTTTTACGCTCATCTCTGGCTCTAAATCGTAAGTAGCTATCTTCGGGCTAGGCACCATTATCCTAGCCTCTCCTTCGAACGGTTCCTCCCGCCCCCCATTAAAGAAATAGGTTACATGAGCGTATTTCTCGGTCTCAGCGATGCGACACTGCTTAAAACCCTTAAGACTAACAACTTCGCCGATAGTATCAGGCAAGAATTCATCCCTAAAAGCCACCTCCACCTCAAGATCATCATCGTAATTAGCGATTGAAACAAACTCTAAATCGACAATTCTGCGTTCTCTAGTGAATTGATCGAATTCAGCGTCGACCAGTGCATGGCTGATCTGTCGAGATCTATCGGGTCTAAAGTTAAAGAAAACCACACCATCGCCGTCCTCTATGCTGACTTGCCTACCGTCCTCTTGCTTGATTCTGGCTGGCTCAATAAACTCATCACCCACGCCAGTCGTATAACTATGGTCTACGTAATCAGACAGATTGGAGACCTGTTTAAATGTGTCAGATGTCAACATCTTATAGGCTTGTTCAGTTCTATCCCAGCGATTATCTCGATCCATGGCATAATATCTACCCGATATGCTGGCAATCTTACCTGCTCCAATTTCCTTGAGCTTAGGCGTGACCACTCTAGTTAAGTATTCCTTGAAACTATTCGGTGCAACGTCTCGCCCATCAGTGAAAATATGCAGATAGATATTACCAATACCAGCCTCTTTGGCCATAGATATCAGCTCAAACGCGGTGCCATCATAACTATGAACACCTCCACTCGATAACAACCCCATGATGTGCAATGAGGATCCCTTTGCCTTTAACCTGTCGATAATCCTACATAAGACTGGGTTATTTCGAAAATTGCCAGATTCTATCTCGCTAATTTGCCGGCTCAGTGGTTGTAGCTTAATTCGGCCACTGCCTATCGTTATGTGCCCGACTTCAGAGTTTCCAATTTGACCAGCTGGTAGACCTACCGCCTCACCGCTAGCTTCTACTAGTGTATTGGGCCACTTCTGGAGCAGATTATCAATCTTTGGCGTGCGGGCATTTGTTATCGCATTGCCATAGCTCTGTGGGTTATAGCCATACCCATCACAAATAATCAATACGGCTGGTCGCCTACTTCGATCTAACACTTCATACCCCCTTCAGATTAAAATATTTCTCTTATTTTGCGAACTCGATAGCTCGGGTTTCGCGGATAACATTAACTTTAAT
>CAZJUX010000032.1:0-2321 GCA_964549705.1 uncultured Candidatus Saccharibacteria bacterium | reverse complement strand
CGGGCTTTGTCATTGACGTTGTTGTAGGCGACGATAGAAATCGTCGCCAGGATACCGATGATGACGATGACGATTAGTAGTTCGACGATGGTGAAACCAGATTTTCTATCTTTTAAGAGAGAGAGAGAGAGAGAGAGAGCTTGCTTTTTTGTGTGTTTTGTGATATAGTGTATTCATGTCGTAGTTATTCGGTGTTAGTTGGCTATTGGGTATAGTTGATTGATATATTTATTCATATTGTCTATGAGTTGATTATAGCATAAGTGTTATAGTTGCAATAGTATAGGTCAGCGGATTTCAATGTTCGAATAGTATCTTGGGTTAATCAGCCCGTGGTTCAGCTGGGATTGACAAGACCATCTGGGGTGGTAGCAGCAGGGTTAATCTCTCGTCTGATACTTATCTATAAATCCTCAGTATAGTTAAGAGTTTTCAAAAAGTCGTCAACCAAAGTTTGGCGGAGACCGCCGTTATAGAGGGCGGCGGCGGGGTGATAGAGTGGAATAACAGTGTAATTGGTGCTGTTTAGTTCGACTTGGTGAATTTGGCCGTGATCGCGGGAGATTTCCAGATCTGGTAGAAAGGCTTTGCCACTATGTCGTCCGAGGGTTAGGATGACTTTTGGCTGGATGATTTCGATTTGTTCGATCAGATATGGCCAAAATTCTGCTTTTTCGGCCGGTGATGGGTCGCGATTGTTCGGCGGGCGGTATTTGACGATGTTGGTGATATAAACTTCATCTCGGCTCATGCCCGCTTCAGCGAACATCTTGTCGAGAAACTTACCAGCTGCACCGACAAAAGGAATACCCATTTTATCTTCGTTTTTGCCAGGCGCCTCACCAATTAAGATAATATCAGTATTGAGGTCACCGCTACCCATCACTAACTGGGTCGCCTGCTCCGCTAAATCTGGGCAAATATCATCATCGATTATCTGTTCAACTAATTCGCTAATTTGATTTTGCTTGCTCATCTATACCTATCATAGCAAATTGCCTCGTCGCTGGACGAGACAATTTGGCTGAGAGAAACTCGTCAACTACTAACTTTTGCCACCCGCTTGGTATAAGGCCTCATTTAATTGGGTTATTGATGTTGCTGGGTCGATTTCTTTGCTATGTTTTTCAAAATTTGAGTTAAAATCATTTGAAATATTTTCTGTATCGTTTGATAAACTGAGCATCTGGTTCGATAGAGAAGAGAACTCACTGTATCGAGATCCGTATATGTCTCGTTCAGGTATAGCCGCCATCTTATCTAAGATTGCTGCCATATTATCGAAAATTTCAGCCCCCTTGCTGATGTGCTCTTTGACGTCTGGGTTCTTGATATCTTTAGCATTTTTCAGGGCATCGATACAACTAGCTAAAGATTCACGCACGATATCTATATTCGACGAATTTAAATTTTCCGATGAACAGCTCGATATTGCCACTCGAGCACTCTTGAAAGAGACTATTGCATTATCGTACCAAGTAATCGCTTCGGATAACTTGGCGTCCATATCATTAAATTTAGTTTTTGGTTCGCCAAATCTAACTGCTTTTGACTTTTTAAGTTGTTCTAGGTCGTCTTTCATTTGCTTAAGGGACTTTTCAGCCGCCTGAACGTCGTTATCGAACACCGTATCAGTCGTCTGTTTGACTGAAAAACTAAACAGGAGAGAAGATATTTTGCCTGTTATATTTAGTCGCTCTTTTGAAATAGATTCGACCGTCTTATTTGCTTCTGTATAGTCAGCTTTGTTAGGCACGAGAAGATTCCAGGCCACAATAGCGCCGACTATTAAGACTACTAGACTGACTGATCCAGCAATTATTCCTCGGATTAGACCTTTACTCATGCCCTTTTTGACCGGCATTTGATAATTCGGCATCGGCGCGACAATCGGAGATATCGGCGGAGCTGGAGGCGCTGGCGCTTGAGGTTGCTGAGTAAATGGTTGTGGCTGGCTTAACGGCGCCTGAGGCTGAAATTGAGGTACTTCAGACTGGGCCGAAGGTGACTCAAACTGAGGAGAAACTATGGGTTGCGGAACCTCTACTTCCCCTACCGTCGCCACAGAAGATGACTGAAAATCACTTTGATTGACAGGAGCGACCGGCCCCACTTGTTCAATTGGCGGAGCGAATGGGCTCGATTCGGCTGGCGAACTTGGCTCTACTGGCTGGCTAGGCTCTGTTGGTGGTTGATATTGATTGTTTGTGTTTTGGTTTTCGTCCATTGATTTTCCTAATCTGAACTATTAAATAATGTTTGTGTTTTACTATAGACTATAAATCTATCATTGACAAGTTAATTTTTCCCCGTTCATCGAT
>CAZJUX010000031.1:0-2720 GCA_964549705.1 uncultured Candidatus Saccharibacteria bacterium | reverse complement strand
AAGTCAGATTTACCCCTTGAGTCAGACGAGAGTACCAATTGTCACCAAAAGGTACAAAACCGATGGAACCGTCCGAAAGGGCGGTTTTTTCGTGCTCACCCCTGATATTTAGTCCTGAAATTGACCAGTTTCTCCTAGGGCGACTGGACAGCTGAAAGGCTGACCTGGTTCCTTGACCGGGATGCTCTTTATGTTGTCACGCCTACATCTCAACAGGGGTTTTATGCTATTATGATAAGGTCTAGATTTGGATAACAAGCTGGTCCCATTTGCGGACTGTTCGTGCTTATTAACGGGCAGCCACAAATGATTAGCCGAGCGCGAGCTTTGTTATTCAGGTCTAGACAGCCATACCAGAGAAATTGGACAGCTTCGAGTCCTCTCGGCGCGCGATTCGGGTTAGGGGTGTTAGTGGGCAAAGGGCCTGTGCGAAGTGGCCTTCTTCTTCGTGCCGGGAATCGGCGAGCTAACGGCTTGCCAGGCCACGTCTTCGGCTAGGAGGCTGTTGCGCCTGAAGAATTTTCTTATATCCTTGCTGATGCACGACCCGATGACATAGACGCTAAGCTGAAAACAACACTTCTGATTATTAAGAAAGATTTTGAGTACAGTTCCTCCAGTACGTTCATCCCGCTCATATTTAAGCCACGCGGTTTATTTACTGAGGGGTATTTTACTATTCATGACGAATTTGTTGACACGCTTAAGACTCGAGGTTTAATGAGATATTTTGAAGCTCAAGAACTTCCGCGCCAAGTTCAATCACTAGATAGCCAAGGCAACACCATAACAACAAGACAAGCAGGTGACAACAATTCAACAATTGTGAAGCCATTCTCTTTCGAAGAGTTATTTGCTCGCATACGTCCGCTAGTTATTGTTCATGAAACCAATCTCTCTTTTTGGCTGCTGCTTCCGGTGTAGGATAGTGGGCGCACGAACACAAGCGTAATGGGCGGTACGCACAGAGTTGATAGTCTGTCAATATGGACTTAGATATGAGCGACAATCACAGCACAGTACAATTACGCTCACTTGGCTTTGATCATCGCATTGAGTGACAATTATTATACCTGGAGACTTCCTAGACAATCTTTTTGCCCTAATACATGCTATTGACAAATAAAATATTTTGTGCTAAAGTCTTCATAGGCATAATAAAGTAATAAACACACAGAAAGTAATAAACACACAGAACCATGTCAAAACATACTTCACCAGAACAATTTCTTGGACAATCACCAGTCAGCGCTGCCTTACCTGAGAAGTTCAGGCTCAACCTCGCTAGCGGCGCACTTCGCGTAGTAGAAGTTAACAATAAACCAGTAGAACACTCTAATTCCCTTAGCAACAAAGAAGATAGGACTGCAGAAGTACTAGACCACAAAGTGCTATTTGGTATAACCGCAGAAAACCCAGACTTCATCAAGTCAGAAATAGAAAAATTAATCATACCTAAAGACAAAGTTCCAGAAAGCTATTTTATTTTACAGCGACGCATCGCCCGAAATAAGGGTCATGGCAATGTAGAATTCGACGACAGGACACGACAACTTGCCATTGACACACTACAGCAAGACCAGCGTGAGAGCTTAGAGTCTTGGTCGCGCTATCTGCGTGATGAGTCAAACGACAATACCTATCCAGACTGGTTTAAGGTCTATGCATGGACGTCTATAACACGACTTGGGGACTTCGACAAAGAACAGAATCAGTTCAAAAAACGAGGCAAAGCTACTACCGCACCCTTCCCCGAGTTAAACGCCGAAGCATTGGCCTATGTTTATGACAACATTGACCAGGGCGTCAACAGAGGCAAAGGTATAGATGACCAAAAGATGTCTGCGTTACTGCAGTCTGCTAACTTTAGTAAAATGTACTCCCACGCCATGCTGGAGGTTACGCCGTCGAGCGTCGAGCGACGAGAAATTACAGATGGTAGCTGGCGTAAGTTTGACCAGATTGAGGGTAGCTACATCCCTGACTACACTATGCACAATAATAAAGCCATTGACGCTAGCGTAGCGGATAACAAAACAGCCATGGAACTGGCTACATCTTTACGGGGGCATGGTACTGGTTGGCGTACGGCCGGCACCAGGACAGCAGCCCACCAGCTTACTGGCGGTGATTTCTATGTATACTACAGCAAAGACGAAGACGGAAACGCTACGGTGCCACGGATAGCTATTCGTATGGAGAATGGCACAGTTACAGAAGTGAGTGGTGTTGAGCCGCATCAGAACCTCGAAGGCAACATGATCGACATAGCCCAAGAAAAACTATCTCAGCTCCCAGGCGGCGACAACTACTTTACCAAGGCTGAAAACATGAAGCGCCTAACTGAGATCGACGAACGATTCAAGGCAAGTGGCGAGCTGACAATAGAAGATATTGTATTCCTGCGTTTTAGTGGACCCATTGAAGGGTTTGGTAACAATAGAGACCCTCGGATTCACGAGATACTTCAGGCTAGGGCGGTAGATGTTGGCACCGACATAGAAGCAGTGCTTGGATCGGGGAACATCGACCCAACCGGCCTCGCTAACCAACTGATTGAGAGTGGCCAGGCTTATGCCGTCACCTATAACCTCGATAAATTCATGGCGGCCGGAGCAGATATCGACCCAACCGGCCTCGCTAACCAGCTGATTGAGAGTGACAAGGCTTATGCCGTCGCCGATAACCTCGATAAATTCATGGCGGCCGGAGCAGATGCA
>CAZJUX010000030.1:0-3636 GCA_964549705.1 uncultured Candidatus Saccharibacteria bacterium | reverse complement strand
TTCGGATTGGAGGCTGAAACTCGCCTCCATGAAGTCGGAATCGCTAGTAATCGCAGATCAGCAAGCTGCGGTGAATACGTTCCCGGGTCTTGTACACACCGCCCGTCAAACCATGAGAGTGACCAACACCCGAAGTCCGATTCGTCGGCCTAAGGTGGGGGGCATGATTGGGGTTAAGTCGTAACAAGGTATCCGTAGCGGAAGCTGCGGATGGATCACCTCCTTTCTAGGGAGAATGATGCCTGGCTATCGAGAAATCATAGCTAGAGCTAGGTCGGTCTCGTAAATATGCTGAGCTTACATATTTACAATAAGTCCTTCGGGGCGAGACAAAGTTCAATCTATCTAATACGATAAACCAAGGTGGTTTGCACAATCAAGTTGTTTAAAAGTTATAAAAAATACCCCTTTACGGGGTATTTTTTATGTTATCGATGACTCTATATACCAAATAATGAGTGCAATAACCAATTTAGCGGTATAGTGTGTAGACCTGTCATAATGACAAACCCAGCGCCACATACTACTAGCCCCGCAAGACGGAAGCGCTCGTAACTACTGACACCACCACCGAGGTTATCGGCCAATTTTTGATAAAACACTGTTATTACGCCACCCGTAGCCAATATAACCAGGCCGAGGAATAACGCGTTAAAGCTAAATTCATACATAAGGTTTATTATACACTATTGCCAAGATTGTCGGTATAAGATACAATAATGGAAGCTCTAATTAGGAGACTGGTTTAGGGCGTTATGGGGCATTAGCTCAGTTGGCTAGAGCACCTGCTTTGCAAGCAGGGGGTCCAGGGTTCGAGTCCCTGATGCTCCACCAATAGGGGGTGAACCGGGCGAAAGTCCGGGACACTCCACCAAAGATATTTTGGCAATAGGGGCGACTAGCTCAGCTGGTTAGAGCGCGTCACTGATAATGACGAGGTCGGAGGTTCGAGTCCCTCGTCGCCCACCAATGCATCTTATATACGGGTGATTAGCTCAGTTGGCTAGAGCATCTCGTTTACACCGAGAGGGTCGGGGGTTCGAGCCCCTCATCACCCACCAAACAAAGAATTCCCCATCTGGGAATTTTTTGTTCGGTGGGTGTTCTTTTTTAACGCAGCTAGGGAGAGACTAGGCCGTTGTGCTAAACTCATCTTATGAATGATTGCCCCTTTTGTCGCATTGACCATTCAATTTCAAAGCATATTTACAAGTATAAATATTGGAACTTATTTGTGCACGCTGATAAAAAGCGGACAGAGACTCGACAAGCAGCTGGGTTTTTGGCGACCAAGGAGCATGCCGAGAGTCCGGTGGACGCTAGTGTTGAGGCGTGGGTGGAACTTCAGCAAATCGTCAAAGATTCCTCTCGGAAGTTGTGTCAGTCGGTTGGTGTGGCCTATGCTGACCAAGAATCAGTTGGTTTTAATCAGGGTGAGTTGATCGGTCAGACTGTCAAACATGCTCATGTTCACATATTCCCAGTCGCCGAGGAAGACCCCGAAGAGCTGAAGGGTCGTGTCGGTATTAGCGCGGCCTTCGAGGCTCTCCACAGAGAAAAACTTAACTAATAACATGAGGCCAATTGCCGTGAGTTAATCTGCATAATTTGTAGTATAATCAAGGATATGTATAAGAAGCTTATTAAACCCGTACTATTTTTGATGTCACCAGATTTTGTGCATCGAGCGACGATTTTTATCGGAAAAATTATCCAAAGAATTCCTCTTGCAAGATGGATAATCAGAAAATGGTGGCGCTATGACAGCCCCAGTCTCGAGCAAAATCTATTCGGCATTGATTTCATCAACCCCGTAGGTTTGTCAGCTGGATTCGATAAAAATATTGAACTAACACCGCTTATTGAGTCGGTTGGCTTTGGCTTTGAGACGGGTGGATCGGTTACTTTGGCAAAAAGAATAGGCAACAAGCGACCGTGGTTTTATCGTTTACCGAAATCAGAGTCTATTGTCGTTCATGCTGGTCTGGCTAATAAAGGAATCGTGAATATCGGACGAAAGATACAGCGTAACCTAAAGCAAGTTAAGCAGACACCACTAATTGTTTCAGTGGCTGTTGTAGCAAAAACGCATAAAGAGACATGCGAAGACGCAATCATCGATGCGAAAAATACAATAGAGTATATCTTACAACATCAACTAGCTCAGATGGTTGAGATCAACATCTCCTGTCCAAATGCGGGCGATAACCAACCATTTGCTGAGCCAGAAATGCTTGATAAACTGCTGACCATACTAGATGAGGTCGATAGAAATGTGCCATTTTTTGTCAAAATGCCAAATTTTCCGAAACTAAGTCTGCTTGACTCGCTACTACGAGTTATTATCCAACACAACATTCAGGGCGTGACTATTGCCAACTTAGTGAAAGAAAGACAAAAAATAAAACTAATCGATGACTTACCAGAGGGCATCAAGGGCGGGCTGAGTGGAGCGCCGACTTGCTATAGGAGCACGATGCTGATTCGTTATGCTTATCGAAAATACGGTAAACAGCTGAAGATTATCGGTGTGGGTGGAATATTTAATTCGGAACAAGCCTATGAAAAGATTAAAGCGGGCGCATGCATGGTAGAAATGATAACAGGCGTGATATTTGAAGGCCCACAGGTAGTCGGCAAGATAAACCGAGAACTTGTCGAGCTGTTAAAAAACGATGGCTATCACAATATATCAGAGGCAATTGGCGCTTGGCACCGAGAGTAGAAGATTTTCTCCAAAAATCTTTGTTAAAACCCTTGATTATTGGATTCGGTGTGTGTATAATTAGTCTTTAGTTACGCAAATGTTCCGATGGTCAGCCGAGGAACCTCTAGCACGAGGGACGACAAGCGAGAAGGTCGTAGATAGGAAAAAATCAGTTAGGCTTGGATAATCTAGCGATTGTCGAATAGCCAACTTGAGCGCAGAATAGATTGGCTAGTTAGCAAATCACTTGTGCGCTGGAGTTTTCAGCTCACGTTCGTTAACAATTTAGAGAAGAAATTGAGTTTTTAAATTGACGGCAGTAGTTGCTACATGGCAATTACTAGTTAAGTCAATGCATAAAAAGGTACTCAAGGGCGTTAAATGGATGCCTAGACGTATATTACCGACGAAGGACGTGGAAGACTGCGATAAGCCTCGGGAAGCTGTCAACAAGCTTTGATCCGGGGATTTCCGAATGGGGAAACCTAGTATGAGTCATGTCATATTGCCAATAGCTGAACACATAGGCTATTAGAGCGGGAACTGTCTGAACTGAAACATCTTAGTAAGACAAGGAAAAGAAAGTAAATAACGATGGCGGGAGTAGTGGCGAGCGAAACCGTTAGAGCCCAAACCTTTTAAGTTTTCTTCTGTTTACAGAAGAATAAGCTGATAGGCGAATACTTAATAAGGGGTTGTGATATTACATACGACCAAACTAGAGCGTTGAAATTTATTTCAGCAATCTGGTTTGCGATTGCGGGCTATCAACTAGCAAGTAAGGTAAAAAATCGGCGTGGTTAGCAGAATAGTTTGAATGACTAACCAAAGGACGTGAAAGTCGCGTATGCGAAAACGACGCTGACCTTATGTGTGTTTTATCGAGTAGGACGGGGCACGAGAAACCCTGTTTGAATCTGGCTGGACCA
>CAZJUX010000029.1:0-3766 GCA_964549705.1 uncultured Candidatus Saccharibacteria bacterium | reverse complement strand
CGTGGCGGTTTATCGGTTTGGTGAGCCAGATGGTAAAATGATTGCTATTGTCCAGGATAATTCGAAGCCGTTGAAGGTCAGTCTGAGGTGCGACCCTCTTTTAGCAAAAAACCTGAGACAGAAATTTGAAACGGTTTTGCCAGGCGAGAATTTGGATAAAAAGCGTTGGAACACTGTTCTGTGCTCTGGTCAGCTGTCTAAAGATGAAGTATTCGACTTAGCAAGACATAGTTACCAGTTAGCCCTGGACGGCTAGCTGTCATTTGTCGTTAATCGTCTAAATTCATCGGTAATACCAGTTAAATCTACGATGGTTTTTTCTAGAAATTCTTTGGATGACTTACTCCTAGTGGTGCTAGACACTTTTTTAACTAGTGCTGTCGTATCCTGGAGGAGAAATAGCATTTCTCGGCCATAGGTTTCGTCGAGTTGAGCGTTCAGATAAGCATCGTTCAGCTTTTCCTCGAGTTTGGCAGATGAGTCCATCGTCGCAATCACTTTAGCGTTCTTCTTGACATCGACGCCACTGTTAGCTAGCGGTGTTAGGACGGATTTGTTAGCCGTGGTCATTAACGCTATTAACGTGCCATTCGCGCCTCTGAGTTCGCTGGAATTTAGCTTGTTTTTGTAAGCCGAGGCAACTCGGTGGACCTTCTGTAGCCGCCCAGCAACAATAGTCAGGGTCGGTTCTTTGTTGGTAGATGAAGCCCCAGCGGCGATAATTGCTAAACTTGCAACACCTAGCAGAATCATTATAAAAATAATAATCTTTGTTTTTTTGTCTATGCCAGTCGGCGGGGCGGGTGGAGCAATTTGGTTGAGATAATCGACACCACTTGGGACTTGGTCTGGGAATGACGGGTTCATGACTACTATTTAAGCATAAACGCTAACAGATATAAAGAGTGATACAATATAATCATGCAGGATGCCAGGGAAGAGATTCGATCGCGACTGAATATTGAGGATGTGGTTGGCGAATACGTTGAGCTGAAAAGAGCTGGGCGTAATCTAAAAGGTCTCAGCCCATTCACCGATGAAAAAACACCTAGTTTTATGGTTAGTCCCGAAAAACAGATTTGGCACGATTTCTCGTCAGGTAAGGGTGGAGATGTGTTCAGTTTTGTAATGCTGGTCGAAGGTCTAGAATTTCGTGAAAGTTTAGAGCTATTGGCCAGAAAAGCTGGAGTTGAGTTAGCCGAGTTTAGCCGTGGTGATGGTAAGTTAGCCAAGCGAAAAGAAAGAGCTAGAGAAGCACTCGATTTAGCTGGTCGGTATTATCAGCAAGTTCTGCTAAAAACGCCTGAAGCAGTAGGTTATATAACGAAAAAACGTGGTTTTAATCGGCAAACGATTATGGATTTCAAAATTGGTTTTGCGCCGAGTGACGGTGATGGTTTGACGAAGATTCTTGATCAGCGTGGATTTTCGGTAAGCGAACTAAAAGATGCTGGTTTAGCTAATCGTTTTGGAGGAGACTTATTCCGTAGCCGGATGATGGTGGCGTTGACAGATCAGGCGGGGAGTATTGTAGGCTTCACGGGTAGAATTATCCAAGATGACCCGAAAGCACCAAAATATCTCAATACTCCTCAAACGATTTTGTTTGACAAATCACGTCATGTTTTTGGTTTAGCGCAAGCAAAAGAGGCTATTCGTCGGGCTGAAGTGGCCGTTGTAGTCGAAGGTAATCTTGACGTTATCAGCTCTCATCAAGCGGGAGTAAGAAATGTCGTTGCGACAGCTGGAACGGCGATGACAGAGTCGCACCTCAAAACCTTGTCGAGATTAGCCGAACGTGTCAAGTTAGCATTTGATGGCGATAAAGCTGGCTTAGCTGCCACAGAAAGAGCAATTAGCTTAGCTGAAAAAGTTGGTGTTGAGCTAGAAATCGTCTCGCTTCCAAATGGTGCTAAAGACCCTGATGAACTGATACAGCAAGATCCAAGTCTTTGGCAAAAAGCCATTGATGAAGCTAAGCCAGCAGTAGACTGGGTGATTAATCAATACCAGGCAAGGGAGGACTTATCGACAGGCGAGGGCAAGAGAAGGTTCACTACGGCGTCACTAAATCTGATTAAACGCCTAGAGGACCCAGTAGAGCGAGAACATTATTTAGGGATTGTTAAAAATATCGCTGGTGTTTCAATCTCTACATTAGAGACAAAGATGTCGTCTGCTGGTCAGTTCGCAAAGCCACAATTAAAACAGCCAAAAACCAACCGTCAGGCCAGCCAAGTCTCTGGGCCTAAACTCGAGGAATTAGTCGTCTGGATTGCCTTGGCAAGCCCGGGTTCCCGTAAATGGCTGGCGGCTTTGAACACAGAAATGATTGACAATGATGAATCTCGACAGTTGATAGATTCTCTTAGAGAGCCAGCTGAAATTACAGCAGACAGTCCCAGGGTGTTGCAAAATATCAAAGACTATGTCAATATAGAACAGACGAAAAGCGACACTTGGTATGCTAACTGGACAGATGAAGATCTCCAGATCGAAATGGCCCAAGTAGTCAAGCGCCTAAAAGCCAAACATTATAAAACAAAAAAGCAGGAGCTGGATAAACAGCTTCATCAAGCTGAGCAAGCTGGTGATGAGGTAAAGGCTGATTTGCTCAGGCAACAAATCAACGTGTTAATAAAGGAGAATCGGTGAACAACGACGATGACAAGCAATTATTAAACGATGAAACAGACTTTCATGACCCAAGCTTTGGCGCTACGGTTGAAGATGATGAAGAAGAAGTTGAAATCGACCCCAACGATACTCGTTACCTAGATGAGGTAGCTGATGATTCAGTCAGGCTTTATTTACGAGAAATCGGGAAGATCCCCCTACTTAATGCAGAAGAAGAGCTAGAGCTAGCACAACGAGTCGTCGAAGGGGACAAGAGGGCTAAAGATAAGATGGCTGAGGCAAACATGCGCTTGGTAGTTTCGATTGCTAAACGCTATTCTGGCAGGGGGCTGGATTTTTTGGATTTGATTCAGGAGGGTAATACCGGTTTACTCCGTGCAGTAGAAAAATTCGATCCAGACAAAGGATTTAAGTTTTCGACCTATGCAACGTGGTGGATTAGGCAGGCGATTACTCGGGCGATAGCTGATCAGGCGAGAACAATTCGTATCCCTGTTCATATGGTTGAAACTATTAACAAGCTATTGCGCACTCAAAGACGATTAACACAAGAGCTAAACCGTGAACCAACAGTTGAGGAATTATCTCAAGAATTAGATTTAGAGCCAGAGAAAATCGAGTATGTCATGAAAATTAAACAGGATATTTCGAGCTTGGACGCTAGCGTAGGGCGAAATGGCGAGGAAGAAGATTCGGTGTTGGCCGATTTTATCGAAGATGAGGAAACGATTTCGCCAGAGGATTCAGCGACCAACCAATTACTTAAAGAGCAGGTCCAGCAGGTTTTGTCATCACTAAATGATCGTGAACAAAAAATTATTCGCATGCGATTTGGCTTAGATACCGGCAAAAGCCATACTCTCGAAGAAGTTGGCTTGGAGTTTGCTGTGACCAGGGAGCGCATTCGTCAAATCGAGGCCAAGGCGCTAGCAAAACTACGTAAGCACAAGGATGCTAAGAAGCTTTACGAATATTTAGACTAGCCCCTGACCAGTAGTTGCTAAAATTATTGGGAGTAGCTAGAATAGAATCATGTATCGGTTGGGAATTAATAGACAAGCTGGGTTTACTCTGGTAGAGCTATTATTCGTAATTGTATTAATCGGGATATTAGCAACTATTAGTATAG
>CAZJUX010000028.1:0-5070 GCA_964549705.1 uncultured Candidatus Saccharibacteria bacterium | reverse complement strand
CCATCATCAATTCCCGCTGGTACTTTAATTTTAATGTCTCGAGATTGGCGTCGAGTTCCTTTGCCACCACAGACTGAGCAGGCTTTTTCGGGAACCTTGCCTTTGCCTTTACAGGTTGGGCAAGTTACCGCTTGTTGGATTTGACCAAATATCGAGTTCATCACTCTAGTTTGCTGGCCAGATCCCTGACAGGTTGGGCAAGTTTTAACACCATATCCAGGTTCTGCGCCCGAGCCCTTACAATGTTCGCACTCGTCTTCTAGGGTCAAGCTAATTATTTTTTCAACACCAAAGACCGCCTCTTCAAAAGTCAACGTTATATTTGTTTCAACGTCACGACCTCGCCTTGGCCCCGACTGACCACCACTAGCTCCACCGAAAAACTGACTGAAAATATCGCCCAGACCTCCGCCAAAGTCGAATTCAACACCTTGATCGCCAAATCCACCGAACCCCTCAAATGGGTTACCGCTGAATCCACCACCGCCGCCAGATCCGTTCGTGCCACCAACACCAGCATGGCCAAACTGATCATAGCGCTGTCGTTTTTGCTTATCCTTGAGAACCTCGTAAGCTTCATTTATCTCTTTGAACTTTGTTTCATCTCCACCCTCTTTATCTGGGTGATGTTTTACAGCTAGTTTACGAAAAGCCTTCTTTACCTCATCTTCGGAGGCAGTCTTCGAGACACCCAATACCTCATAATAATCTCGCTTATTCATACTCATTATTATACTCTTTTAGCACTTGTGGTTCAAGAGTGCTAATAAACAAACGGGAAAACCTTCCATAAGTTTGGTGGGTTCGGCGCTTCGTCTAGTTTTACGGATGTCGACAGCTTACTAAGTTTAACCTTGCCGACATTAGTAGTATCTACTCCTTTAACAATTTGATTTAGATTGACTTCCAGATCATGACGCTGATCACGCCATGTCCAAGACCAGATTGGCCCAGCTGTTCGAGCCGGGATAATTTCACCCCAGGGTGTATGATAATTTGCTACTAATTCGTCTTTTTTGACTACTTCTTGATAATCGAGATATGGCTTGGCTGAATTGTACAACTTAAGACTGTCAGATTGAGCCGTTTGCGAAACATCAGCTCCCATAACCACTACCGTAACCTTTCGTGACTCTTGATTGACTGTAAAATTAGCACCCAGCATGAAATTTCCACCAGCCTCTGCTGTCTCGCCTGTTTTAACCCCGATTATTTCATGGCTATCGAGCAATCGGTTAGTATTACGAATTGTGCCAGCATAGGGCACATCAGCGGCCGATTGGGCAACAATCTCTGCCAAGACTGGGTTTTCGAGAGCCCTCAAGGCAATTTTTGCCATGTCACTTGCTATAGAAGTAGTCTTTGGGCTCAATCCGCTGGCATCACCAGCGATTGTTGTCTGATCGGCACCCAGTTTTTTCACCATTGCGTTCGCATATTGATGATAATTTTCTATCGAACCAAATGCCCAAACTGCCAGAGTATCGGCCATATTGTTACTGGATGGCAACAAGACGGACTGGATTGCTTGGTATTGGGTTAATTCGAGCCCGACATAAACAGGTGTATTTGAGCCGTTTCGGGCAATATAGTCTTTGTAATTATCAACATCAGCCTGCGTTAGAGTGATGACTGGCCCTGGGTCTCCTAGACTTAGCGGCTTCTTTTCGAGTACCGCCATCATCGTAATTATCTTGGCAGTGCTAGCTGTTGGGTGAACTTTTTTCTCCCCAAAAACCTCAACAACACCCAAGCCTTCTACAGCAATCGCCGATTGACCGTATAATGGCCAGTTAAAGTTAGCATCTTCTCGCTGAGCCCCCACTTGAGCAATCACTGGTCGAGGCAAAAGCGAATAATTATAAGTATTTAATCGCCAAACCACAAAGACTACCAACCCCAATAGCAGTAGTAGGCCCACTAAACGCAAATACGCCCTTCGATTACCCCCTAAACGCATGCCTACAGTATATCACTTCTACCCACATGAGTGCATTAAGAATGACCGCCTCAAAGGACGGTCATTCTAGCAAAACAGGCGCCTAATCTATTTTTTGCTTTTCTTTTTATCAGACTTATCGTCGACTACTTCACCTTCAACGGCGTCGTCGGCCTTAGACGTGCCACCTTTGGCCGATTCGTCATCGGTTGATTGGTCTTCTTTTGACGCTTCTTCGTAGAGCTTAGCGCCAATTGGCATTATCTTGTCATTGAGGTCTTTGGTGGCCTTTTCTAGTTCACCCTTATCAGCCTTGTCGTTATCTTTAACTTTCTTGGCTTCCTTGACAGCTTCTTTGATTATTTTCTTGTCATCATCAGAAATCCTATCTTTGTATTCATCGGGCATTTTCTCGGCTTGATAAATAGTGTTTTCAAGGATATTGCGCGCATCTACTGTTTCACGCTTCTTTTTGTCTTCATCGGCGTGGAGTTCAGCTTCCTTTTGCGCTTTTTCGATATCATCTTTGGACATATTGCCCGAATCTTGGATTGTAATCGACTGCTCTTTACCGGTACCTTTATCCTTGGCTGATACATTCAGAATACCGTTAGCGTCAAGATTAAATGTCACCTCAATCTGAGGAACACCACGAGGCGCTGGAGCAATACCATCAAGAACGAATGTGCCTAAACTCTTGTTATCGTTGGCCATTTCGCGTTCGCCCTGAAGCACATGAATCTCAACCTGTGGCTGGTTGTCGGCATAGGTCGAGAAAACTTGGCTCTTTGATGTTGGAATAGTTGTGTTGCGATCTATCATAGCCGTTCTGACGCCACCAGCTGTTTCGATACCGAGTGTCAGAGGTGTCACGTCAAGTAATAGCACGTCTTTCACATCGCCAGCTAGCACGCCACCCTGAATCGCTGCGCCAATCGCCACAACCTCATCTGGGTTGACGCCCTGCATCGGATCTTTGCCAAATATTTGCTTAACTTTTTCGACAACCGCTGGCATACGGGTCATACCACCAACCAGCACAACCGAATCAATATCTTTAGCAGACAGCTTGGCATCCTTGAGCGCTTTTTCAACTGGTTTCGATAGGCGGTCAATCAAATCACCGACCAACTCTTCTAATTTTGCTCGGGTTAGCTTCAACTCGAAGTGCTTTGGTCCATCAGCGTCGGCAGTAATGAATGGTATATTCACTTCAATCTCCGTAGTAGATGAAAGCTCCTTTTTGGCCTTCTCAGCCTCATCTTTCAATCTCTGCATAGCGGCATTATCTTTTTTGAGGTCGATACCCTCTTTCGACTTAAAGTCATCGATGAAGTAGTTGACAATTACGTTATCGAAGTCCTCGCCACCTAGATGAGTATCACCGTTAGTGGACTTAACCTCAAACACGCCGTCACCTAGCTCCAAGATAGAAACATCGAATGTTCCGCCACCAAGGTCGAAGACAGCTATTTTTTCTTCTTTGTTACCCTCGAGGCCATAGGCCAAAGCAGCGGCAGTAGGCTCATTTATGATTCTCTTAACCTCTAGCCCAGCAATTTTCCCAGCGTCTTTAGTAGCTTGACGCTGAGAGTCATCGAAATATGCAGGGACGGTAATCACTGCCTCCGTGACTTTTTCGCCCAAAAATGCTTCTGCGTCAGCTTTAATTTTGCTCAAAATCATCGCTGAAATCTCTTCTGGTGTATACTCTTTGTCGCCCATCTCAACCGCTACACCGCCGTTTTTCTTGACAATCTTGAACGGCATGATGTCTAGGTCCTTCTGGACTTCATCATCAGTGAATTTTCGACCGATTAAACGCTTGACGCCATAAATTGTATTCTTTGGATTGGTTACTCGTTGGCGCTGGGCTACTTGGCCGACTAAGCGTTGACTGTTCTTATTGACCGCGACAACACTCGGTGTCGTCCTGTTGCCTTCAGCGTTTACAATAACTTCTGGCTTGCCTGCAATTAGATATGCAAAAGCAGAGTTGGTAGTCCCCAAATCTATTCCTATAATTTTACCCATGGTTTTCCCCTTTCAATACCTATGTGTTACCTGGTTATTTGCTAGCACTCAGTATAAACGAGTGCCAATATGCTCATTGTATATAAAATTAGCACTCGTGTCAATAGAGTGCTAATTGTTTTATATATTTTATATAACTGTGTGGGTTATTGAGGTGGCCCAGTCGAAGTCGAGTTATTAGGCATGCCATTCCAAATCCAATTCGGCGAAGAACCGTCAGCACACCCAGGAAGAGCAGCCCCTTCGGTAACCATTAGGTCATCGACCCAGGCACTAGTATTCGCTGGTTGGCTAGATGTAGCGACGACAAATGCGCCAACGCGCATACGATCAGCACCAGCTGGCGCTACACAATTATTTTGGGTTACTCGTGTCCATGCGCCAGGAATACCTGACACGTAATTAGTGTATACACCGCTACTCCATAAATTGCCTGGCTGAGTCCGAAAGTTGCATCCTATTCTGCCGTTATGGGCAACACCGCTACGAAAATACAGCGATACCGAGTAAGTCTTACCCGGCTCAACCGGGAAACCATTGCCATCAGTGCCTCCGACAGCATAAAGACTTAATAAATTGGTTCCGATGGCGGTATTGTGTGACTCTTTCGAGCGATTGCCACTACGGCTCACTGTAGTGCTGTAAACACCGGTAGGATTAGCCCCGTTGTTCGCCCAACCAAGGTCCCCTTCTGCGCTAGGGTTGTAAGCTAAATTCGTCACCGCTGCTACCCCGCCCTGCCCATGCCCAGCACAGCCACCAGCTACGGGTGTGGCTAGGGTATTAGAGACATATGAGCTTTTGTTGCCGACTGTTACGGTTGAACACCAGGTTTTGGGATTGGTAGTGTTATCTACTTGGTATTGGTAGGTAGTGCCTCCAGAGTCTGCTATGTCAATATCTTGGAGGGTGCTTGGAAGTGTGCCGTTCCTAACTTCATAGGTTGTAATTTTAGAGGCTAATTGTTTAGCGGAAACTTGAGAAGACGCTTCTCTAGCTTTATCACTGACACTGGTATAGGCGACAATTGAGATAGCTGCCAAGATACCGATGATAACGATAACAATCAGCAGTTCAACAATCGTGAAGCCTTGTTG
>CAZJUX010000027.1:0-7007 GCA_964549705.1 uncultured Candidatus Saccharibacteria bacterium | reverse complement strand
GAGCTAACGCCCGACTAGCATAAGCAGTGTGTTGCAGTTCATTTTTAAGTTTAGGCCGTCAAGATAGCTACTCAGTTGATGAATCTAGACAAATTTTAATAAACATATCACATTTTTGGGAATAAGGAGGATCATGCAGGATAATACTCAACATCAGACGAACAGCCAAATTCGGTCGCGAACCAAGGCTAGTGGGGCGATCGCCCCTGAAGATATAAAGCATTCGTCTGAAATTATAAATAAGATATCAAATGAGTTCAGTAAAAAAGTAGTTGGTCAGGACAATCTTAGATTGTCCCTTCTAGTTTCACTAATTTCTGGAGGCCACGTATTGCTAGAAAGTGTGCCAGGGCTTGCAAAGACTACGGCCGCCCAGACTATAGCAAACGCTATTCAGGCCAGCTTTAAGCGGATTCAGTGTACACCGGACTTGTTGCCAAGTGATATTATTGGTACACAAATCTATGATTATGCCAAGGGTAAGTTCGAAACACAGCTAGGCCCTGTCCATGCCAATATTGTTTTGCTTGACGAAATCAACCGTTCTAGCGCGAAAACTCAGAGTGCGATGCTAGAGGCGATGCAGGAAAGGCAAACTAGTATCGGTGGGATCAAATTTGATATGCCGAAACCCTTTGTTGTTCTAGCAACCCAAAGCCCAATCGAACAAGAGGGAACTTATGAGCTTCCAGAGGCTCAACTTGACCGTTTCTTACTCAAAGAAGTGTTGCAATACCCAAACCCAGATGAAGAACTAGAGGTTCTTAAAAGATTTGAAAGTGGAGTTTTAAACAAGAACGAGAGCTATCAAGCCAGTATTTCGATAGACGAAGTTCTAAAGCTTCAGTCATTAGTAGAGGATGTTTATATCGATAACGCTATTAAGCGATATATAGTTCAGATTGTCGGGGCAACGAGGAACCCAGCATCATTTATCCCAGCAGATATTGCTAAATATATTCAATATGGGGCTAGCCCTAGGGCGAGTATAGCTTTCCAGCAAGTATCTAAAGCCCTAGCTCTAATCAACGGCCGGTCCTATGTGATACCCGAAGACGTTAAGCAATTAAGGCATAGTGTATTAAGGCATCGGATAATATTAAATTTTGAAGCAATCGCCGATCAGATTCACCCCGAATCTGTTGTCGAAGCAATATTCAGCTCTATTAGTGCGCCATAAATAGTATGGGAAGTCTACTCGTTAAGGTTCAGGCCAAAATAGCCATCCATGCCCATGAAAAGGTAAGGGGCGTACTTGAAGGTGAGTATGGTTCCGTGTTCAAGGGTAGAAGCATGGATTTTGATGACCTTCGAGAGTATACACCCGGTGATGACATAAAAGACATCGACTGGAAGGCTACCACCAGAAGTGGTAGCACGAAAATTCGTCGATATGTAGCAGTCCGAAAACACAACATTTTACTAGTGGTCGACACTGGCAGGAATATGATTGCATCCTCGGAAAAAGGCGAGACAAAGAAAGATATTGCCGTTTTAGTAGCTGGTGTTGTAGGGTACTTGTCGCAGAAACATGGAGATCTGGTCGGGCTGGTTTCTGGCGATAATCGCTCTTCAAAATATCTACCCCTTAAGCCATCACGTCCTCATTTAGAGAGAATTCTTCAGGAAATCAATTCTACGCCTAGTTCTACTTCTGGTGAAAGTGATTTATCGGTTCAGCTTGAATATGTAGCAAAAGCCATTAGAAGAAAGATGCTGATCGTGGTGGTGCACGACGACGGAGCACTTACTGATCAATATGTTTCAATATTGCGTCGGCTAAGGGCGCAACATGAGATACTTTGGATATCCATAGGAGATTCAACTGGCATGATATTAGACAAGGTCTGCGAGGATATTGACCAAATTGCATATTTCCCTGATTATATAAAGCAAAAGCATGTAGTAGCGAAATCTATAGAGCATTACACAGACGAACTTCAGGTTGCTAAGGCGAAGCAACTTGACCGATTAGGAATTACAAACTGCCGGATAACGAGTGAAGCGGACACTGTTATGGATATATATAAACTGCTAGAAAGACACAAAAATGCCAGAACTCGTTGAATTCCAGCCTAATTTCAATCTTAGTATCAGCTATATAGTGCTTACTGGCGTGTTGTCTTTGTGTCTAATCTCTTGGATATGGTTTGTGTTTTGGTCGACGAGAAAAATTGAACAGAAAAATCTCAGTAACCTGAAGCCAAAATTATACACTCCACCTGATATAAGCGCATTAAAAGAGAAATATATTCAATTGATTAGTCAGGTTCAGGACAATTATAAATTAGGTCAGATATCGGAAAGAACTGCCCACCAAAACATAAGCTTATTGAGCCGTTTTTTCGTTTATGAAATCAAGGGTCATCGAGTTGATACCTTCACCCTTTCGGACTTAAAGCAGAGCCGTTATCAGTCACTTGTTCCAGTTATAGAAAAGGCCTATGGCCCTATGTTCTCAAAGGATCTGCAGGGTAGTGTTGAGGATGTTGCCTTATCTGCAAAGAAGGTGGTTCAGTTATGGAGCTAACATATTGGTGGTTGCCGCCTATTGCAATCTCTACTTTACTACTGGGGGTATTACTATACTATAAGATTAGATTGAAGCGAAAACGCAAAAAACCGAATAAATATACAAGAGTCTTGTTAATCGCCAACTCCTCAAGAGTTTACAAAAATCCTATTTATCGACAAGCTCTATCAAGTATGAAACTTGGCTTGATCGCAGGAATATTCTTGCTAATAATAGCTTTCTTGGCTATTTTGTTCCTGGTAGCAAGGCCTGTCCAAAAGACAGTTGAGAAACCAGTTAATCGGAACCGAGACATTGTGTTATGCTTGGATACTTCGGGTTCGATGTCTTCTGCTAACTCGCAGGTCAGTAAAGAATTTGGTAGATTAGCTTTGAGCCTAAAAGGAGAGAGGATCGGCCTAGTCGCATTCGACAATACCCCGATTACAGTATTCCCCTTAACTGACGACTATGATTTTATCGAGGAGCAACTTAACTATTTCGAGAAGGCCTTTAGCGCTAGATCGAGTCCAGATACCGGCGCTGATTCTGTGGACACTGACTTTAGTCTGTTTCGTGCTTTAGCGGGGACAACTAACGGCGAAGGGTCTTCGGTGATAGGTGATGGTCTCGCGGGATGTATTTCTGCATTTGATAAAATGGACTCTAAGCGATCGAGGTCAATAGTTTTTGTAACCGACAATCGATTAGCGGGTGACTACATTATAACCATTCTAGAGGCTGGGGCTTTAGCAAAAGCTAAAGATATTAGGGTATATGGTATCAATCCATCTGATTATACATATAAAAGGTTCGATGGTTCAATTAATTATCCAGATGAAGTGGCCGAATTTAGACAACTGACTATCAGCACAGGAGGCTCATACTACGTGCTCAATGAAGAAACTACTATGCCATCGATTGTAAGTCACATTCAAGCCCAGGAAACAGCTAGGGTGGAGGGTTCGCCACAGGTTATTTATTCTGATAAGCCAGAGTTATTCATCCTAATATCGGCAGTTGTGTTGATTGTCCTCTACGTAATTAGCTGGAGGTTACGACTATGATACTCCAACCTATCGGACCGACGTGGTTGATTTCATTGTTATTTTTGATAATCTGTTCATTATTTGGATGGTTAATATTTAATAATAGAAAAAATAAAACTTTTGTTCTTGTCTGGTTGCGTCGACTAGTGCTGATTATGCTTATTTTTGTAATGGCATTTCGCCCGAGCGTCCCTGGTCAGTCACGATTCACGGGTAACGCACTGCTTGATATATATTTCGTTGTTGACAATTCGGTCAGTATGCGCGCGGAGGATACGAAATCTGGCTCACCTCGGCTCGATTTAGCTAAATCAGATATACGCAAGATTGCCGAAAGTATTCCTGGAGCTAGATATTCAGTCATCGGCTTCTCAAATGAAGCCACCCAGGAATTGCCCCTAACAAATGACTCATCAGCCTTAGCGGTAACCGCTGACATACTTAAAACAACTGATCGATATGATAGTTCTGGGTCATCAATCGATACACCATTAGAATATCTGATGAAAGAGCTGAAGAGAAACTCTGATAATTCGCCAAACAGAGGTCGTGTTCTTATATATATGGGTGATGGCGAGCAGACCATCGACAAAGAGCCAGAGTCGTTCGCTCCCTTAAAAAATTATTTATCTGGAGGCTTCGTGTTTGGCTATGGGACTGAAAGTGGTGGTCAAATGCTAGATGACAAATGGGGCTCAGATGACCAGGCCGATAATTATATTAAATGGTATGGAGAAGATTCAGATAATTACGTGAGTAGTCCTGCGATTTCTAAAATAGATCAAGCAAATCTAAAAAATATTGCTAGCCAGTTAGGCGTAGGTTACGTCCAGAGATCAGGCGATGATGGAGTTGAGACTTTTATTAATAGTATAGATGTCGGCAAAATAAGTCGATCTAGTAGAGAGGTTGATACTTACTATGATCTCTACTGGGTATTTGCGCTGATAGTATTACCACTGGTAGTTATTGATGGCTGGGCTTACGTATCTAGCCTAAGGAGAGCCACCGCAACCTTAAATATGAGGCTAAGAGATGAACAGCAATAGTCGATTTGATTTAAGCAAGCTAGATTTCGATAAAAACCGATTAGCTAAAAGAAAGAAACTATTCTTGCTTTCGTTACCCATTGCTGGCCCAGTTAGTATTCTAGTGATTGTATTGCTAGTGTTCGGCTTGTCTATTTTAGTTTCATCATCTATGTTTAATTCATCAAGCTTTGATTCTGCTAAATTATGGCTCAAACCCGCGGAAACTCTCAGCTTTGTCGATCAGACTTTAGTTTACTACAATCGAGGTAACATCGAGCACAAGATGAGCGACTTTGAGCAATCCGAGGTAAGCTACATTAAAGCTCTAGGAACAACTGATAAATTTCGAGAGTGTTCAATTAGAATAAATTTAGTCTCGTCGCTGGAAGCTCAATCAGATAAATTAGTCAATGAAAGAGAATTCGACAAGGCGATAGTTATCCTTGATAAGGCAAAGTCCGTCATTTCGGATGGGGCTATTAGTTGCGGGCTTAGCCTGGCTGAATTAGAAGAGATCGAATTAAACAATTCAAATAAGGCTAGCGAAATTGGAAAGAATACTGAAGAGCAAAATCCATCTGAAATAGCTAAACAGCAATATTCTAGGATTGACTCTAAACTTAAGCAGGCAAAAAAATCTAAAAATGCTGGTCAAATCTCAAAAGAACAGGATAGTCAGGCTGAGCAAAAGTCAAATGAAGCTTCTGAGCCATCAGAAGAAGCGCTCAATGATCTAAGGGAAAAGAGCCTTTCGGCCCAAAAAAATCGTTCTGAATCGCAACGTAAGCGAGATTATCGAAAATTAACTAAAGAAGATTTCTCAAGCGGGAGAAAAGTCTGGTAGTCATAAAGGTTGACATAAGCATAACAATAAAGCAAAATGATAAGCGTAGATTTATCAAATAACAGATTGAGAAAGGTTTAGTGTGGATAAACAAAAAGCAGTGATAATCGGTGTTGGTATGGTTGGTTCGACCGCAGCCTACACTCTGGCGATAGCCCAGGCAGTTGATGAAATAGTGCTAATTGACCGTGATGAGAACAAAGCTTGGGGACAAGCAGCGGATATCAACGATGCAATGGGGCTAGAGAGCGGTGTGACGGTGCGTTCTGGTTCATATGAGGATATCCAAACTAATGACATCGTAATTATCACAGCTGGCACCAACCAACAGCCCGGGCAGACCCGGATGGAGCTGGTAGAGGTAAATGCGGGGATTATGAGGAGCATTATTCGTGGAATAATGACTAGGGACATCGAACCATATATTATCGTTGTCTCTAATCCAGTCGATGTCTTAACTTATGTCGCCTTGAAGGAGTCTGGTTTACCAAAAAACCGTGTATTTGGTACCGGTACTACGCTCGATACATCAAGACTAAAGTCTCATCTAGCGAGCAGTCTAGACGTGAATAGTCGAGAGGTGGATGTTTATATTCTTGGTGAGCATGGTGATTCTTCTTTCTCGACAATAGAAACGACACAAATTGGCGAAATACCACTGACCGAATATCCAGGATATAGCGATTACCTAGTTAACGATATCGAGCAAGTTATTCGTAACCGAGCTTATCGGATCATAGAGGCTAAGCAATCGACATACTATGGCATAGCTCAAGTAATCTCCAAGATTGTCAGTGCCCTATTGAGGTCTTCGAGGAGTGTTTTCCCAGTCTGTTCGTTAGCAGAAGGTGAATATGGCCTATACGACGTCGTCTTAGGCTTGCCGTCAACGGTAAGTTCTGAGGGGGTTAGTATCCTGTCGGGCTTTCCGCTAACCGACCGACAGCAGGACGCCATCAGGAGTTCAGCAGGAGTCGTTTCAGAGGCGATTAATCATGCTTATGACAAGAGTCAGTTGTATTAATCAGAAATATCTGATATACTAGCGCAGTAATAGTTAATTGCCACGATAACTCAGCCAGACAGTGATTGATTCGAGCTGAGGTTACGAGGTAGCGCATAAAGGAGATAATATGCCAGATGATAAAGGCATTAAAATTCGTATTAAACTAAGATCATTTGATCATCGAGTGATTGATTTGTCCGCTAAACAAATTATCGATGTAGCCCTAAGAACTGGCGCCGATGTAGCTGGTCCAATTCCTCTGCCGACACGACGAAGTACTTATACGGTCGTTAAGAGCCCACATGTCTATAAGACAGGTGGCGAGACATTCGAAATGCGCGCACACAAGAGGTTGATAGATATCAAAAATGCTACTCCAAAAACTATTGACTCTCTGCAGAATCTCAATCTCCCGGCAGGTGTTGATGCTGAAATACGTATGTAAAAACTAGCTAAAATATAAAAAATAACCCCTTAGTATAAACCGAGGGGTTATTTAATCATAATTACTTACTTGTATATTCATACCTAGCCCTCACATCTGTTAAGGGCTACACTAAAGGAT
>CAZJUX010000026.1:0-7328 GCA_964549705.1 uncultured Candidatus Saccharibacteria bacterium | reverse complement strand
GTCGTGCCCTACCAAACCCACGCTATGCACTTTGGTAACGCTCGCGAAGAGAACGTTTCTGAATACAATAGCAACGCGCACTACGACACTATTCACGCCGAAATGAATATTTTAGTCAGAGCGCTCCACAGCGGTCAGAGTCTAAAAGACAAAACCTTATTTGTAGGGTTGATGCCCTGCCCTAATTGCTCTAGAGTACTGTCTCAGACTGATCTGAAAGAAATTGTATATACAGGTAAACACTCCGGGGATTACGCTAAGCAATTATTCAAGAAAACTAGCATAATGACAAGGAGAGTAGATAAATGAAAAGGCATCCAGAATACGAGTACTTAGAACTGATGGCTAAAATAATGAAAGAAGGACGAACTAAGCAAACTCGCGGTATTCATCCAATAGTCAGCATATTTGGCGCACAAGTGCGATTTGATATGCGAGCCGGCTTTCCATTACTAACGACCAAAAAAATGCCCTTTAAGACGCTACTTCATGAATTATTCTGGTTTATCTCTGGCGACGATAAGGTCGATTATCTGCACGAGCACAAAATAAAATATTGGGACGGATTTTTAAACGATGGCTCCAACTCCCTCGGTAGAGTTTACGGAGTTCAGTGGCGCCACTGGCGTCGTCCAGATGGCACCAAGTTCGATCAGCTCGCTTGGGCAATTGATCAGATCAAAACGAATCCAAATAGCAAGGGAATCATCGTTAACGCCTGGAACTCTGGAGAACTTGATGAAATGCGCCTACCACCCTGCCACACCATGTTTCAGTTTGATGTGACTAAGGGTAAGCTACGACTCCATCTTTATCAAAGGAGTTGGGACGTCTTCTTGGGCGCTCCATTTAATATCGCACAGTACGCCCTACTGCTACATATGGTAGCTCGCCTAACCGACCTTGAACCACGAGAATTAATCATCTCCGCCGGCTCGGCTCATCTCTACAAGAATCATCTTGAGCCTGCTGTCGAACAACTCAAGCGAAAACCGATGCCGTTTCCTAAGCTATCAATTATTGGAAACGTTAGCTCAATAGATGACTTCAAAGAAGAAAATTTCATGCTCGAAGGATACGAGTCTCATCCGCGCATCAAGACGGAATTAACTATCGTCTAAGCGACATATAAATATCCCTATGACGACTAGCCATAATTTCCGCCGTGAATCTCTGCTCATACTCAGCTCGACAAACAGATCGGCTCAATTTTCTAACGTCACCCAATCGATCCGCCAGCTGATTAGCTATTTGCTGCTCGTCGTATGGGGTTTCGCCTTTAGTCACGACAAAACCAGTCCTGCCACTATCAATAACTTCAGACAACGCGGCCGAATCTAGAGCAACTACAGGTGTTCCACAGGCAAATGACTCGACACTCACCAACCCAAACGGCTCATCAAATAAAGATGGGACTATCAAAGCACGGGCATTGCCGAGGAACTCCCTTTTTTCTTTTGGTTCATTTATAAACCCGATATATTCGATAAATTCATCCAGCTGTGGCTCAATCATTTCTGCCCAGTAGTTGTCCCGCTCCTTTGAACCATAATATTTACCCGCTATTTTCAGCTTCATCGGACGCTCTGAACGCCTATTATACTCTCGCACTGCTTCTATCGCTAAGTGAACACCTTTCGGCTTGATTATTCTCCCGAGATAAGCGAAGTAGTCACCTGATGGCTCGGTTACCGGAGTTAATTCCGGCTCATCTATCCCATGATAAATTGTTGCCAGCCAATTCGTCTTACTAGACATTGTTTTGCGCTGAGCATCAGAAATCGACAGCCAGTTTAGACCCTCATATTTTGGCATAATCGACTTGTATCTAACGAGAAAATTAAATGGATCATGATGCGTAAAAACGACTGGCTTTTGACATAACCCAGCGAAAACCATCCCTAACTCTTCTTCGTTGGTGTAAATATGAACAACGTCAAATTCATTACGATTAGCCATCTGGTAGGCCTTAGAGATTAATTCTGCCTGAACTTGACGAGCCAGTGTCACGAAAGTGAACGGATGTTTTTTTAGTAGATCCGTCCAGCTGTCCCCCCTAGCGTCTAACTCAGCTTCAAATAGCGACAGATCAGCATTAATATTTCGAGCTTGAGTCGAGACAGGTCCAGGCGAGAAAAGAGTTACGTCTACACCTAACTTAACCAGTTGGCTAGACAAGGTCGAGGCCAGGGCACCAGGAGAAAAAATAACCGACGGCATTATCTCACGATGCATGAAAATATGTGGCACAACTAGAGCCACCCGCAATTGTCTACTGCTCATCGATGAAACTGAGATCTAACTCGTCATCTGCTCCGTCGACATCACCATAATATCCATCACCGTCAGACATATTTACTCCTTCCTTGTGCTATCTCTAATTTTTATAATTGTAATCCATTATCGCTATTTAGACAATCATGCGGTTTGAGCTTTGAGGACTTTATCAATCAAGCCATATTTCATCGCCTCATCAGGACTCATCCAGTAATCACGCTCCATATCCTGCTTGACCTTGCTAGGTTTTTGACCTGTATTATCAGCCATTATTTTAGTCAGTTGCTCCTTGATTCTCAGGCTTTCGTTCAGATCAATTTCCATATCCGTCACTTTGCCTCTGGTGCCAGCAGACGGCTGGTGAATCATCACCTTTGAATGAGGTAAACAAAATCGCTTGCCCTTGGCACCGCTAGATAACAGGAACGCCCCCATGCTTGCCTGTAGACCTATACCGTATGTCGCAACGTCGGGCTTGATAAAATTCATCGTATCGTAAATCGCCAAACCATCATAGACGCTCCCTCCCGGGCTATTGATATACAACGAAATATCCTTGTTTGGATCCTCATGCGCTAAAAACAATAGTTGGGCTACAATTAAATTGGCCGTTACTTCATTCACCTCTTCTCCGAGAAAGATTATTCGCTCCTTAAGTAGTCGTGAATAGATATCAAAAGACCGCTCACCATCGTGTGTTTTTTGGATAACTGTTGGAACTAGATAGTTATTTGGTTTTGTCATCTCGTTTGTTGACCTCCATTAGCTTAGCTATTGTTTTGTCGGTCAGTAGACGATTTGCCACATCACGATGAACCTCAGGGTTGTCAAATTGCTCAATTATACGCTTGTCGTTGCCGTATTGAGTTTTCAGTACACTTAGCTGCTCAGCCAATTCGTCTCTTGAGATATCTATCTTGAACTCTTTTGACAGCTCGGCCAAAACCAAACCTGCTTTTACTTGTTTCTCGGCAACAGGTGTTGCTTCACGCTTAACCCATTCGTCTTTATCAGAAAAGCCCTGTGTCTTCAAATAAGAATCTAGTGTCAAGCCTTGGCGCTTCAGGTTCTGCTCCAAATCAAATTCTAGCGACTTAACTCGGTCGCTAACTAAGAGCTCTGGCAGCGAAGCCACGCTTTTTTCTGCTAATTCGGAGACTAGATTATCCTTGTGCTTATCAGTTGCTTCGCGTTCTTTCTGCAATTCTATCTCACGACGAATATCATCTTTCAACTCGTTTGCTGAAGTAAACGGTCCGCATTTGGCAGCGAATTCATCATTGACTTCGGGCAGAGTGACCTCATTAACAACTTTCAGCTCAACCTCAAAAACTACCGCCTTGCCAGCGATATCAGCAGAATGGTATTCTTTAGGAAATTTAAGATTTAGGTCAAATTTATCACCAGATTTGTGGCCGACAATTCCTTCTTCGAAGCCTGGTATAAACTGATTACTTCCGAGTCTAAGATTGAAATCCTTAGCTTCGCCCCCTTCGAAAGCGACGCCATCTTTTTTGCCAATAAAATCGATAACAACTTCATCACCGAGCTTAGCGACTCGCTCAACTGGCTCCTTGGTCGCAAAGTTCTCACGCATTCTCTGAACTATTTCATCGATATCTTTATCTGTGACGAGAACTTTAGTCATGGTTGCCTTAAGTTTTCGATAGTCTCCCAGTTTCACTTCAGGAATAATTTCGCTCTCCGCTGTAAATTCCAGCTCTTGATTGGGAACAAACTTCAGAACTTCTACTTGCGGTCGATCCAACGCCTGCAAATTCTCCTGCAAAAACGCTTCAGCTACAGCCTTGGACAAGGCATTATTGATAACTTCTTCCTGAAGTGTGCTCGGATCAATATTCTTTTCGATTACGCTAAGTGGCGCACGTCCCTTACGAAAACCAGCAATTTTAATTGTTCGAGATATTTTATGTAAAGCTACTTGCTTAGCTGGGTCTAATTCACTCTTGTCTAGGCTAATGGTTAACTTTACCTTGGTGTCGGATAGGTGTTTTACAGAAATTTTCATATCCGTTAATTATAACAGATACCCAGCCAACAATCTAGACGGGCTCAGGCTCGCTCTTTAGACCACAAAGACGGAGTCATCTCCGCCATCATAGCGATAATCTTTGACAATTGAGACAATTCTCATCACATCAACCTTTTGTTCTTCTGAATTTTTGAGATTTTTTACTGAATAAACACCATCGATGATCTCATCGCCACCAACAAAGATAACAAACGGGATACCTTTTTTGTCTGCCGTTCTTATTTGTTTATCAATTTTTCTACTAGTAATATCAAGCTCTACTTTGATATCCATTGAGCGGAGCTTAGTGGCAAGCTCGTTCGCTCCCTCGATAGATTGTTCATCGATTGGCACGATATAAGCGTCTGTGTGGGTATTTAGCTCTGGAATTAGCCCATGAGTTTCCAGAAACTGAAGCATCGTTGTTGCCCCTAGCCCAACCCCGACTGTCGATAGCGGTTCAACGCCGAACAGCCCAACCAGGCCATCGTACCGCCCACCGCCGAACAGTGCTCGATTATTTTCAGGGTGATTATCGAAGAATTCAAAGACAGTTCCCGTATAATAATCCAACCCACGCATCAAAGTTAAATCAAGTTTGGCATTTTCTATACCACGCTTGCGCAATAATTCTAGAGTTATCTTAAGATTCTTCACACTAGACAACTCCGCTAGGCTACTCGGCAAGCCAAAAAAAGAGTCTACCGAAATAAGTTCAGCTAGCTTAGGTAGCCCCAATGATGCATCAGCACCAAAAATTTCAATTGCTTGCTTGCGAAAAGTTTCTACTGGTAGCTTGTCTTTTTTGTCAAGTAACTTGACCATCAGATTCGCACCGATAACATCAAGTCCGAGAAATTCCGACATCAGCTGGTTAACAAGCTGGCGGTTATTCAATCTAATTTTGAACATACTCTGCTTAGCACCAAAAGCCATAACGCACTGATGAGACAAACTTATTATCTCGACGTCAGCCTGAACATTATCAACTCCGAATAAATCAGCGTTCAATTGCCAAAACTCGCGCTCACGACCACGCTGTGGCCTTTCATAGCGCATAAAATTAGCTATCGAATATAGCCTTGCTGGCATCGCTAGTTCTTGTCTCTTGCCAGCCACCATTCTCGATAAACTCGGCGTCATCTCTGGACGAATTGCTACCATTCGACCGCCACGATCTTCAAACGTATAGGTCTGTTCATTTATCAATTCCTGACCGGATTTTGCCGCAAATATTTCAATCGGCTCTATCAACGGTGAGCCATATTCCTCATAACCAAAACCTTCGACAACTTTTCGCCACGTATTAAATAAATAGTTTTGTAATCGCTTATCTTCTGGATAATAATCTTTTGTGCCCTTGTAGCTCTGTGTAGATAAACTGCTCATACTAAAAACTATTGTAACACCCTAATTTGTCGGATGCTAATCCTATACTTATATAATATCACAAAATACCGAATATTACAAGACATATTGCTGAAGCCAACAATACATCGCTACAGTTGCCGCCGAACCGACATTAATCGATCTAGTTGAGCCAAATTGTTCGATAGCAACTATCATGTCTGCCTGATCTAACAAACTCTCCGACAGACCATTACCCTCGTGTCCAAATACCAGTACAGCATTTTTTGGCAATTGAACCTGCGACATAGGCAGACTCCCTGCCACGTTATCAACAGCAACTACTTTTCTATTTTGAAGTTTCATCTCAGCCATAAAATCAGCCAGCTCCGCATAATGTAAAACATGCAAATACTTGTCCGTAACCATCGCCCCTCGTTTGTTCCACTGTTTTCGACCAACAATATAAACATGCCGAACACCGAAAGCATTTGCGCTCCGAACAATTGTCCCAGCACTAAATTCACGTTCAATATTCTCTAGAGCTATCGCCAACCCATTGTCCTGAGCGTCTAACCGAGCGATTATCTCATCCCGTTCAACCCCCTTGAACTCATCTATAACATTTCTTGTGTCCGCTAAGTTATCTTCATTCATCGCTCTCACCTAAAGAATCTTTCGCTGATTTAATTCCTCATAAAACGCCGTACTCGACAGTATAAAATTATGATTTTGATAGTTATAGCTAGACTGACCGATATTAGCCACTACGCCACCAGCCTCCTCGACCAGTAACGAACCGGGCGCATAATCCCAATCGCCACCAAACGGCTCAATACAAATCTTCGCTTCGAGTTTTCCGCTAGCAACCAAAATAGACTCATACCCACTCGACCTGTATGACACCAGTGATGTAGTAGCCCTCAGGCTCTCAATTAGTGGCTCATTGGCTAAGCTTGATTCAAGCGAGACTAAACTATTCTCCAGAGGACGATCACTAACGGATATCGACGAGTCGTTCCGATAAGCTCCGCCTCCACGAATCGCCCAATATATATCATCATTTATAAAGTCATAGATAATTGACAGGACAACTTGGCTACGGTCAATCAACGAAATCATCGACGCGCACATTGGTAAGCCTCGGACGTAATAATTTGTGCAGTCCAATGGGTCAACCAGCCAAAAAGTGTCAATTGAGCCAGTCTTACCAGTTTCTTCACCATAAAAACCAATTTCAGGCCATGCTCTAGTTAGCTGTTGCTTAAAAGAACGCTCGACTTTGCGATCAATGTCAGTAACTATACTGCTGGCTATATCTCTATTATTTTTGTTCCGCGACTGTATATTGCCAAAACTATCAATTAGCTGAACTCTAGCCGACTTAGCCACTTCTCGTGCATGAAACATCATTTTCTCCAGCTCAATTTTCGTCATATACTCAATTATACCCTTAAATCAATCCTAGCACTATTCATTTTCTCTCGCTTTTCCTGTATAATCATTAGCTACAAAGGATTAATTATCCTAGAACATATGCGGATGTGGTGAAATTGGTATACACGTATGCCTTAGGAGCATATGCCGCAAGGCGTGGAGGTTCAAGTCCTCTCATCCGCACCAAGATAAAAACCCGGCCTTTTGGTCGGGCTTTTATTATGTATTATTCTGT
>CAZJUX010000025.1:0-7617 GCA_964549705.1 uncultured Candidatus Saccharibacteria bacterium | reverse complement strand
CGGATTGTTGCCATAGTGTGCCAGTTGGTATGCTAGGCACGGCTGGCCAGGTAAGAGTCGGAGCTGCGACCGCTCCAGATAGGGTTATGTTGCCACCTAAATGAACATAGAAACTAATAGTCGTAGGAATACCTGGAGCTCCAAACATGTCAGTTGAGCGTACATTGGCGGTATGTAGACCGCTAGCGAGACTAGATGGTATGGTGAAGCTGTAGTCTCCTGAGGCATTAGCCATAGTTGTGTAGGCAGTGCCATCTATGTCTATGTGGACAGTTCGGTTTGGTTTGGCGGTACCAGTCAGAGTCGGAGTGGTTGAGGATACGACTGACAGGTCGGTCGGGTTGGTGATGGTTGGCGGGCAGAAGCCGCCAACAGTGATGGTCTAGTTGTTGGGCGGACTAGTCAGCGCAATGTGAGCTGTATCGTTGCAATAGGTGATACTATTGGCGCCGAGCGCTACATTTGGCTGCAATGTTTGACTAGCAAAGTGCGCCAGTGTCTGGTCGTAGGTGGCCGTGGTGTATCCGGAATTATCGAACATCGCACCCATATCCGTCACGGCGCTGGTGTTGAAGTTGGTGAGCGGTTGGTTGAAGGCGGAGGCGTAATTGAACATATAGCTCATATCCGTCACAGCGCTGGTGTTGAAGTTAGTGAGCGGTTGGTTGAAGGCGGAGGCGCCTTGGAACATGTAGCTCATATTCGTCACAGCGCTGGTGTTGAAGTTGAGAGGTTGGTTGAAGGCGGAGGCGTCAGAGAACATCCCGCTCATATCCGTCACGGCGCTGGTGTTGAAGTTGAGCGGTTGGTTGAAAGAGATGGCGCTAGAGAACATCTGCGACATGTTCGTGACAGCAGCCGTATTCCATGTGCCTATAGGTTGATTAAAGCTTTGTCTATACATGGAGTTGCTGCTCATAAACATCTGGCTCATGTTGGTGACAGCAGCCGTATTCCATGCACCGATTGGTTGGTTAAAGGCTGTGGCGTTGTAAAACATCGACGCCATGTTTGTAACCTTACCCGTATCCCAGTCGCCGATTGACTGGTTGAAGCTGTTAGGTTGGTCAATCAGTCCGGCGAACATAAGCTGCATACTAGTGACAGCGCTTGTATTCCAGTTATTGAGTGGCTGGTTATATGCCGTGGCACCTTGAAACATTTGCGCCATATTGGCCACCTTGCTAGTATCCCAATGATTAATATTCTCATTAAAGCTGGTCGCCTCACGGAACATCCCACTCATGTTTGTCACTCCCGCAAGGTTAGGCGCGTCAGTAGCAGTCACGTGTAGATTAGTGGCGCCGTAGAAGGCGTTCTGCATACTCGTCCAGGCGATTGTTCCCCACTGCTTCACTTCCAGTAGCTTCTGTCGGTCGCCCGCATTGTTGAAGTAGATGCGTGGGAAGGTGCCGGTGATAGCGACTGTGTAGGTGCCGGGTGAGCCGTAGATGCAGGTATAGCTGGTAGTGCGAGCAGTCACTTCATTTACACCGTCGTCGTTACAGTCAACGTTGTAGCTGTAGCCGGCGCCGGTTATAGGGATAGTAAAGCTGGTGGCGCTGCTGGTGCCTGGGTTGTCTGTCTTGACGACCATGACAAAGGCGTCTGACGTGTAGGCATGGGCTTCAGGGATAAGGAGAGACCCGATACCGCCGGCTATGGTAAGAGCCCCAGCAACGAGTGGCACCATGACTTTACGGCGAGAACGCCATGTTTTTTTGACCGCCAGAAGTCTATTGCTTTTTGGTTTTATGAATAAACGAAATTTCATGACTCATTGCCTCTACTTCCAGTTACTCATTTTTATCTCCCCTTTTGCCCACTTGCGCGAGAATATTCCCTTGAATTATAACGGTTATGGTTGAGGTTGTCAATAATCTAGCATTAGATACGTGTTTTGGCAAAACTTACGCTGTTAGGGCTCCAACTCGCTCAACAATGTAATCACGGGTTTCTTCGATAGTCTTTTCGAGCACTACAGCCAATTCACCATACAAGGCTTGTTCAGCCTTCTGAAAATACATTCTATCCTTTTCGGAACGACGTTGACCGCCTTGAATTCTTTGTTCGTTATGTAGATAGGCGGTCTTGATAATACAGATTAGATCCTCATGTTTTTCGCTATTAAATAAATCTTTATAGGCGTTTTCGAGTATACGATCATTCACATCTAGGCATTTGATAGATGGGATACTTTCGATCAAGCTATCTATTTCTGTCTTGGTGAGTAGCGGACGGAAAAAGCGCTTAGGGCTGTCGACAGGCGCGTGAATAACCAGCGAAGAATCGTAATGTGGCACAAGCCGATAATAACGCCCATTGTCTCTGAAGTTTTCTATTATTCCGCGTACCGTACATACACTCCGACGATACATAATTGTTTGTCCTATTTTTAACACACCGAACCCCCTTCGTAGCAAGAAGAGCTAACTCCCTGGGCTGAAGTTGGCCAAGGAATACGCCTATTCTACTAATGTTATTATATCACACTTTTGTCACTCTGTGTAGTAAAACACCTTGTAGCTATCGCAAAATCATCGCAGTGTAACATAAAAACAATTCGAAGAGTTATTATAATTTCTTCAGATAAATATCACTGATCAAGCCTGGCAATGATAGTTAATCTGCGCAACAATCTCTTTGACTGACGCTTCTTGCTTCACGCCAGCATTGAGGATACCTAGCGGATCAAAAATCTCTTTAATCTGTTTGAATAATCCCTGAATATCATCATCGATCACTTTTTGGTTAACAAAAGTTTTCAGTTTGCCATCACCACCCCGCCCAGCAAGAGACCCGCCCAATCGATCGATCATGCTTGCTAATTCCGACAAAATCTTTAAAAGATTTTGTCTGTTGCTGACTTTTTTCAAATCAAAAACAGGCAATAAGTCGATATATTCAGTTATTGCATCATAGAAGACTGGAATTGTAACACCGTACATCTCCTCAAGTTGATGTAGTTCGTTGATAAATATATCGAACTGAGCCATTGGAAGCCAGATTCCAGAAAAGACACCCGGAACTTCCTCGCCAGCATTAGATGGTCTAGATGCTACGGTAACCGCTGAGTATAGCTCTGGTAGAGATGCGGTGTCTAATTTCTTAATCTCAGTGTGCTGTGGATTGGTTGATTTTAATTTCTTCTGTCCGTTTTTTGCTAATCGCGCTCTAGTTCGCTCGGAGAAATCATCAAAAATCGCCATAACGACTGCCCCGGAGTAAATTGATTCAGGCGCCCAGTTAATTTTTTTGCCCTGCTTGGCAGCCTCAGCGAATATCCGACCGTCAATCAAGTTAACCGCTGAAGCTTTTGAGCCAACCGCCAAATCGATAGCCGATTGAGCGTCTGACATATTTTCGTATGCGGACATAACAACCGTTAAGTCCGGCTTGATAAACCCGGCTTGCAATATCACCTCACTGATTACCCCAAGAGTCCCTTGAGAGCCGACAAATAACGGAGCTAAGTTAAACGACCCATCTTTTGCTTTGACTTTAGTTATATTGCTATAACCAGTTGTGCCTAGATTCATCTTCCTGAGCTTTTCGATAATTTCCTTGTTATCAGATATCAGGTTATCAATCTTACGATAAATCTCCCCTTCAAGTGTTGTCAAACCTTTTTTGCGCGCTAGTTCTCTTCTTGAAAGTCTATCCGTCTGTAGGATATCACCATTGCTCAACACAACCTCAACTTGTTTAATCGAATCAGAGAGCGACGAGTTCACTCCAACCCTTGAGCTAACCGCGCCCGAACCAATAGCCCCACCGATAGTCCCATCTGCGCCGAATTCCGAGATATTCGGAAGGCTTAACCCACGGTGTGTTGAGAGAATTGCATTAATAGCAGAGTATCTTATGCCCGACTGAACATGGATTAGCTTTTGTCTAGGGTCGAGACCGATTACATGCATTAGACGGGAGCCAGTATCGATCACTAGCCCGCTAGTTGTCGCAGAACCAGTAGGATTGGTACCATCACCTCTGGCGACTACTGACAGGACGTGACCTTTTTCCGCTAATTGCGAACAGAAACGCATAATCTTTCTGATGTCATTTACATTCGCAACTTTAGCGACCATTTCAGGTCGATTCGCCAAGATACTACCATCGGCTGATAAATCATCCAAATCCCTAGCATGAGTAAATACCTCCCCGCTAAGATGCTCATTTAGATAAGTTGCAATTTTATTCATTTATCCCCCTAAATACCATTATCCTTATTCTATCACAAGCGTTATCAATTGCTAACCATTTATAACTCAAATAAAAATTGCTATAATCAACTTGTCCGAGATGACAGTAAACTATCTTAACAACACTATGCGCTCATATGTAGCGACTGCGTGGGTAACGCAAGTTATTCGTAGACGCGCTAAGCGCAGCTCAGTTGTATGCGGATGTGGCGGAATTGGTAGACGCGCTAGCTTCAGGTGCTAGTGCCCTTAGGGGCGTGGAGGTTCAAGTCCTCTCATCCGCACCAAACGTAATTTTCTCTAAATCCACCATCAAATCGTATGGTGGATTTAGCTTTATAACAGATACGACATCGTCTCGAACGCGGAGGTTCAACACAACTTCGTTATACACTGCGTCCTCCTCGACCAAATCTTGCGTCGTAGTGGCAATTTTAAGATACGAATTGACGAGTTCAACAAATTGCTCACGGGTTGGCAACGGTTCTTTCAGTTTTGCTAGGTCTTTTTTAGACTGCTCTTGTGTTGCTCGATAGGCGTTCAGTAGTGTCTCGGTTTGCTCTAGTTTGCCCTTGTGATACTTGGAGTAGTCCGACGTGTGGTTAAGGTGTAGATTGAGATACTTGTCATACTCGACTTGCTGTTTCTTTACGTCGGTAGTTGCTTGGCGTAGCTTGCGTTCGGCGATGGCTTTATCGACGATAATCTGTTGCTCTAGGCGTTCAATGTACCGCTTATGAGCCTCGACTGTATTCTTGGTTAAGTGGCGTACCGTGTCCTCTATTGCTGGAGCAATAGTTTTAAGCCTGACGCTTTTTGGTAGCACCTTACCGTACTTGGCTATGCACTCGTCTTTTTCAAGGTGTCGCTCGCAACTAGTTCGGTTACGGCAGTAGTAGCGAATAGTGTAGCTACCTTTGTTTTTGCCCTTTTTAATAAGCTGACGCTGGAACTCCATAACCGTATCGCAATAGTCGCAAATAACCTTTTCTCGGAGTACACCAAAATCGAGCTTGGCGGACTTAGTAGCTCGACCAACATACTTCTCGTTAAAGGTGTCTGCAGTCGCTCTGTTGATAGTTACATACTCGTCGGTGGTCATAAGTGGCATAAAGTCGTATAACTCGTTGAGGTTGGCTATTCGCTCACCATAATGATAAACACCGCAATAGAACGGGTCGGCAAGCGTATCCCCAACGGTTTTCTTGCTCATTTTGGCTAGCTTTGGCGTATCGTCTCGGTTACGGCGAACACTCAAATGCGAGGCGTTCAACCAATCGGCTATCTGCTGGTTTGTTTTGCCCTCGTAAGCTCGCATAACAACCGCTCGACGTATGAGATGCCAGTTGAGGCTATCGGGTTCAAAATAGCCCGTATCAGGGTTGGCGTAGTAGCCCTTTTTGACGCTCCCGTTGTATTTGCCCTCTGTGATATTGCCCGTAATACCCCTGTTTACATCGACGGACAACTTGTCGCTATATTGCTTGGAAGTCGCGAACAGAATACCGAGTAACATCTTGCTGTTTGGCGTGTTCTCGAACTGGTAGGTTTTAAAGTGCAAGTCCTGTATACGCTCCAAATCGACAAGCTCGATAATCTCGCCACCCTCTTTCATATTACGAGACAGACGGTCGGGCGACCACGTTAGCAAACCGTGATATTTGTTTGTCTGAAAGCCCTCTATGACATGGTCGAATATCGGGCGTTTACCTGACTTTTTGGCTGACGCACTTTCTCTAAAAATGTCCTCTTTTCACACTTTAATACCAAGTTGTTCGGCAAGCTCTAGACACTCTTTTTCTTGGTCGTCGAGTGAGCGTACTTGCTTACTTTCGTCGTCGGTTGATTTACGACAGTAGATTACATAACGGCGTTTTTCTTTCGGTAATATGCAAGTAGTATCGGCTTTGGTTTTAACAAAATAGTCGGTTAGTAGCTCTACGCTATGCTTACTCACGGGCAAGTTGAACATATCGGGGTTATCTTTAAGGCTAGCGTCTACTATCGCTTGTGTTTTACGTAACTGCTCTTGGCTAACGGGTATACGCTCATGTTTGCGTCTAGTCTTTTTCTCACCTGCCATAATTGTAATTATACCGTCTAGCTTATGGGTTCAACTGTTTTTTGGCATATGTAACAAACGGCTCAAAATAGCCAACTTTGCCAACAAATATAGTACGCCACCTCTGTTTCAGTAGTTACGACTTGTTGGGCGATATTTTCGTGTCCACCCCTGTTAGTATTTGTTGGGTCAAATGGCGAAAATAAAGCATTTTTTGAAAGCCGTAAAAATGTAGGTAAGCCGTGCGTTTACACTTGCTTTCAAACACTCGACTTTGGCAGGTAGGGGGGGTGCTTGAAATAAGATGTTATAGTAGGTTTAAATGACCGAGAGAATAGACCCTGTTGATTATTATGATAATCAAGCAAGTAGCTTTGCAACGCAAGCTTCAAATGAGCAAGCTAACTGGTTTGAGTACCAAGAGAATATGCCATCTTTACTTCGTATGGCAAAACCGATAACAGGTAATACTCTTGATTTTGGTTGTGGAGCTGGTAACTTTACGGCACTATTACAGGCAGACAATAGAACAGTTGAGGGTTGTGATACTTCCTCCAACCTACTAAAGATAGCGAGAGAAAATTACCCTGATATAAACTTTGTTACGAGTGATAGAGACGGCAATATCGAGACTGACGCACTATATGACCTTGTTGTTGCAAAGCTTGTGTTTCATTACATCACTAACCTAGAAACTGTTCTAGGGAACATCAGCAAGAGACTTAATCCTAATGGGCACTTACTCTTTTCTGTTCCGCACCCCGATAAGACAAGTGCTCATTTTTCTAACCCTACAGACGAGGGTGTATATTCCGACGAAGTTGGTAACTTCGGACTTACTTTACCAATGATACACAGGACACTCGGTAGGTTGAGTACGATACTAGCCAACAAGAGTTTTGATATTATCGACACAGATACGGTATACGACGGAGAAAAAGCAAAAAGATTAAATGTACTAGCGATTAAGCGTCGCTAGCATTAGGGTCGGTACGTATGTACCTATCGCCATTTGGGTCAAATGATACCCGTTCGGGTTGGCTGACTTTTGGCTCTAGTGCTGGCGGAGGTGTTGGCTCTACGGGAGCTTGTGGCGTTTCTTGCGGTGTGTTATCGGTGTCGCTCATATACTCGTAATTATACGCTAGATAAAGCTGTTATTGAGGACACTATCTGGCTTTATAAGATTGCGTAGTGTTTGCTTAAGACGCTCTAAGCTATCTCGGTAAGTGCCATAATTGCTTAGTAACTGGTACAATCCGTGAAGTACATCGGGTTCAACAACAGTAACCTTATGGGCACCAAGATAAAAACCCGGCCTTTTGGTCGGGCTTTTATTATGTATTATTCTGT
>CAZJUX010000024.1:0-7946 GCA_964549705.1 uncultured Candidatus Saccharibacteria bacterium | reverse complement strand
TCGACAGTAACGTTGCCAGAGTCAATCGTGATTGTCACACCTGACGGAATCTCGATTGGTAGTTTTCCGATTCGACTCAGACTCATTTCTTACCTTTCATTGATGCGAGTTGTCATTTTGAGCTGTGATCACTAAAAAGTAGTCTCATCATACACAAAATGGATCTGTTAACTCGCAATATTATTATCTTTATTATTGTATCATATTTGGAGCTGACTAGCAACTCTTGCGGTCAGTCTTGGTACCACGCGTTCTCTAATATACCTTGAGAAGTAACTCGCCACCCAACTTATTCTTAATCGCTTCTTGGCCTGTCATAACACCCTTCGACGTAGATACCAGGACTAGACCGCGGCCATTCTTGACCTTGGGGATATCGCTTGAGCCGACATAGACTCGGCGACCTGGTGTAGAGATTCTTGCTATCTCGTTGATTGTGCTATTTTCGCCAGGGTTATTGATTGTTACAACAAGAATATCTCTCGGCTCTGCGGTCTCTATTTTGACATTAGTCAAGTAACCATTTTTCTGCAATTGCTCAGCTACTACTTTCTTGAGCTTGCTTGCTGGGACTTTAATTTCATTTTTACCAACCATTTTAGCGTTTCTGATTCGTGTCAGAAGGTCGGCGATTGGATCTGTAGTTTGCATTGACATATCTTTATCTCCTTTCCTTCTTACCAACTACTCTTTATTATGCCAGGGATCTCGCCCTTTGAAGCTTTTTCGCGGAAGTTAATTCTATTTAGGCCAAACTTTCGCATATAGCCTCTCGGTCTGCCAGAGATATTATCGCGGTTTTTGAATCGAGATGGACTAGAGTTCCTTGGAAGTTTCTGTAAAGCCTCTTGGTCACCCAGCTCTTTCAGCTCAGCGCGTTTTTCTGCATACCTTACTATTAAGGCCTTTCGCTTCTTGTCGCGTGCTATCATTGATTTCTTCGCCATTAAATTATGTCTCCTTTTTTCTCAAATGGCATGCCAAATTTTTCCAGTAATGCTCTTGAATGATCACGGTGCTCACACTTAATCACGAAAGTCACCTGAAGACCGTGGACAGTTTGAGTTTCTTCGAAAGTTAATTCTGGAAAAATTGATTGATCGGTGATACCTAAGTTGTAATTTCCAGCTCGATCAAACTTCACTGATACGCCATGGAAATCACGCACACGAGGTAAGGCGATGCTAACCAGTCTGTCCATAAACTCATACATTCTACTGCCGCGTAAGGTTACGCTTACGCCGATTGGCGCACCCATGCCTTTTCGAATTGAGAAAGTTGCGATAGATTTTTTTGCTAGTCGAGTGACTGGCGCTTGCCCGGTGATCTTCGTTAGAGTATTTTTAACCGCTGTCTGGTACTGCTTGTCTTCTTTTTTCTTGCCAGTTCCTACACTCACAACGATCTTTTCTAGAACTGGTACCTGATGGACGTTGCCTAGATTTAATTCGGCCTGTAGTTCTCTGAGGTATTTCTCCTTATACAAAGCTTTCAGGCGAGGAGCTGGCGACATAATAGTTTTTTCTGCCATTATTTAATCTCCTTATTTTTTGCTTGTCTAGCGATTCGAACCTTATCGCCATCAGCGTTTCTTATCAAGCCGACTCGGCTTGTTTTGCCAGTTTTTTCGTCAACTACCAGAGCGACCTTACTAATATCGACTGGCGTGTGGATATCTTTTTTACCACCTCGTGGGTTGTATTGCGATGGTTTAACGTGGCGGTGGCCAACACCTACACCTTCAACAAGAACCGTCATATCCTTGTGATTAACCGCTAGAACTTTACCGGTTGTCCCCTTGTCTTTTCCTGTAATAATTTTTACAGAGTCATCTTTACGAATTTTAATCATTACAGTACCTCCGGCGCTAGGCTAACAATTTTATTATAGCCATAGTCGCGTAACTCACGTGGCACGGGGCCAAAGACTCGTGTTGCTTTCGGGTTTTTATCGTCGCCTATTATAACTACGGCGTTATCGTCGAAACAAATCGTTGAACCATCTTTACGCCTGATTTGATCTCTGGTCCGGACAACCACTGCCTTGACGACAGCTTTTTTCTTAATTCCGCCAGTGGGGCTAGCTGACTTAACAGAGCATGTGATAATGTCACCAACTCTTGCGTATCGTCTACCCGACCCACCAAGAACTTTGATACACAGAACATCTTTTGCTCCAGAGTTATCAGCTACCCTTAATCTAGTTTCTTGCTGAATCATACTGACTCTCCTTCGGCCTCGTCCTTGAGTACAACTGAGCCTCGGGTTTTTTCGATAATCTTTTCAATTGTAAAGCTCTTTGTCTTGGAAATCGGTCGGGATTCGATAATACGAACGATATCGCCTTCATCTGCTTGGTTTGTCTCATCATGCGCAGTGTATTTATGACTAACTGTGAACTGTTTGCCATACAACGGATGAGTCGCACGAGTTGTTACGGTAACGGTAACTGTTTTATCACGCTTTGCGCTGGTGACGAGTCCAGTAAATGTCTTCTTGGCCATTACTTGCTATCCTTTCTGGCATTTATTTCAGTTAATAATCGCGCTATATCTTTACGATAGCTATTGATGATCTTTGGGTTTACTAATTCACCAGAAGCGTTAGATCGCCTAGCCTCTATCAGATCAGTCCTTTTCGCTTGAAGCTCTTTGTGCAAATCTTCGTTGGTGCGTTCGGACTTCTTGTCGACTGGTTGTTTCTTAGCCATAACTATGCATCCTCTCGCATTACAAACTTGGTTTTTACTGGTAACTTATGGCTAGCCAGGCGCATTGCTTCTCGAGCAACCTCTTCAGTAACACCCTTCATCTCAAACAGAACTGTACCCGCCTTGACTTTAGCAACAAAGAACTCAGGATTACCCTTTCCACCACCCATCTTTAGGCCGACTGGTTTTTTAGTGACCGGAGTGTGCGGGAAGATTCTGATCCAAATTTTTCCGCCACGCTTAATATAGCGAGTCATCGCTTGCCTAGCGGATTCTATCTGACGAGAGTTAATTCTCTCGTTCGATTGAGATTGGAGAGCAAAGTCACCAAAAGCGATATAATTCCCTTTGGAGGCTGTGCCTCGGTTTTTGCCAATTCGGACTTTACGATATTTCGTCTTTTTCGGTAATAACATGTGCTAACTCCTCTCTCCCTTGTAAATCCATACTTTGACACCGATGATACCGTCCTGAGTCTGAGCTCTAGCGGTGTGAAAATCGATATCTGCTCTTAGTGTATGTAGAGGAACTGAGCCTTCAATAACCTTCTCCCGACGTGCCATTTCAGCACCGTTTAAGCGTCCAGCTACTTGAATACGAACACCCTTAGCTCCAGCAGTCATAGTGTTTTGAGCAGCCATTTTTATCGCTCGACGGAAGTTGATTCGACGCTCTAGTTGTCTAGCGATATTCTCGGCAACAAGCTTTGCAGCTAATTCTGGTCGTCGAACTTCTTCAATATTGATCCTAACTGAATTATTGACTATTTTTTCAATCTCTTTCTTCAGGTCATTAACACCAGCGCCGCCACGACCAATAACTACACCAGCTTTAGCGGTGTGAATTGTGATTGTTATTAGGTTAGCACTACGCTCAATCTCAATTCGATTAATAGTTGGTCGAGAAGAAAATTTCTTTTCAATCAACTCTCTGACTTCGTGGTCTTGTTTAATAGCTTCTGCAAAGTCTCTTTTGCTAGAGCTAAACCATCTTGAGCTCCAGTTCTTATGAACCTGCAGGCGGAAACTAATTGGGTTGACTTTTTGTCCCATTATTTCTTGTCCTCCTTTGGTGCCGAACTTTTAGCCTTTTCAGGTGTGGCCTTTTTGGCAGGCGCCTTCTTCGGCTTCTCAGTACCCGTTAATTCTACCAAAATATTTGAAGTTGTTTTATGAAATGGCAGTGCTCGGCCTCTCGAAGCTGGCTTAAATCGTTTCAGTCGAGAGCCAGTGGTGACCGACAAAATACTAATTGTTAGTGAGTTGCCGTCAAGGCCATGGTTGTTAACTGCATTAGATTTAGCACTCTCAATTGCCTTCTTGACTGGCAAACTGGCTCGCCTCGGTACATGATCAAGAATAACAAGTGAGTCGGCGACTGTTCGGCCTCGAACCAATGAAGCAACTAAGCTAACTTTGCGAGGCGCTTGGTCTACTCCCTTGATATAGGCTCTGACTGAATAAGTCTCTGCCATTTTATTTCTTATCCTTTCCGCCGTGCTTTCTGAATTTCCTAGTTGGGGAAAATTCACCAAGCTTATGGCCAACCATATTCTCAGTGATAACTACTGGGACGTGAACCTTACCGTTATAGACAGCGACTGTTCGGCCAACCATCTCTGGAGTAATTGTGCTTGCCCTTGCCCAGGTTTTGATTACGGTTCGGTCGCCGAGGCCTAGAGCTGCTATCTTTTTAGCTAGCTTAGCATCGACGAATGGACCTTTTTTAAGTGATCTACTCATCGTTGTTACCTCTTCCTCTTCGCATCATGGCGAGTTCTAACTATTAATTTACTGCTGTTCTTGCGACGACGAGTGCGATAACCGAGGGTCAGTTGCCCCCAAGGAGTCCTTGGAGCCTTGCCTGTACCGTGCCGTCCACCATCTCCACCGCCGTGGGGATGATCAGCGGCGTTCATAACGACACCGCGAACTGATGGACGAATGCCCTTGCGTCGATTGCGCCCAGCCGAGCCGATCTTGACGTTTTGATGCTGAACGTTGCCGACAACACCGATTGAGGCAGATGCCTCTAGCCTGACTTGGCGAACTTCGCCTGAAGGCATTTTTATCAAGGCATAGCCATTTTCTTTGGCCATCAATTGCGCCTTAGCGCCAGCTGATCGAACCATCTGGGCACCACGTCCGGCGGTTAGCTCGATGGCGTAAATCTGCGAACCGACAGGGATCGCTGAGAGGGGTAGCCTGTTTGATGCTTCAATCGGGGCAGACTCTCCTGTCTGAATAACTTTGCCCTTCGTCATAGAAGTATCGGCTAATATGTAGTGATATAGGCCGTGCTGATCTTTAACCCTAGCAATACGCGCCGAACGATTTGGGTCATACTCAATCTCTTCGATAATTAAAGTTAAGCCAGCTGGCAAATTATGATTAACTAAGCGATAGTGTCTTTTGACCCCACCTCCACGATGACGTGTAGTAATTCGCCCTTGATTGTTGCGCCCTGCTTGCTGTTTCTTAGCTTTAGTTAAGCTCTTAAGTGGCTTTCTGGTCGTGATATCTGATGTATCTTGACTTGTCATGCCTCGTCTAGCAGGGGTGGTTGGTTTATATGCGGTGACTGGCATTATTTCTTCTCCTCCACCTGTTCTTGTTTTTCAAAAACCTTTATCGAATCACCTTCGATTAAAGTAACATAGGCCTTTTTGATATCTTGTCGTGTTGTCGATCCTGGGTAGCGACGCTTTCCTCGAGAATATCGGATAGCCTTGCCATTATCGATCAAAGTCTTAATGCCCTTGACCGTAACGCCAAATTGTTCTTCGACAGCTTGCTTGATTTCATTTTTGTTTAACGAAACAGGTGTGCGAAATACATAGCTATTTTTGTTTGATTGCGCGTAAGACTTTTCGCTAACTAGAGGGATAATTATAGGTTGTTTCATTCTATACCTCCTCTCCGATTAGCCAATTCTTGAGAATAGGCAGTGATTTCGGCGACAGAACTATTTTGTCTGCGTTTAGTATATGATAGACGTTCAGGTAATTTGCTCGAACAACCAATACATTTTGAATGTTATTTGTTGATCGCATTAGCACAGGTGTCTTCTCGTCTACTACCAAAAGCACCCTGCCCTCTAGCTTGTTGTCGCTTATATATTTAGCAGTATCAGCCGTTTTCCCCGTGGCTGTTATTTTAAGCACTTTGATTTTGTCTGCCTGTTTGGCTAATGTTAGGGCTTGAGTGATAGCAACTCGCTTGGATGTCTTAGTTAACTTCTTGGAGTAGTTTTCGTTCCCACGAGGGCCAAAAACTACGCCACCGCCTCGCCAGATAGGGTTTCTTGTCGAACCAAATCGTGCTCGGCCGGTCCCTTTTTGGCGCCAAGGTTTTTTACCACCACCACGGACTTCGCCACGTTGTTTGGTGGTCGCGCTAGATAGACGTGCGTTCGCCAAATAGCTATCGTAGGCTAACTTAAGCAACTCGTGATTCGAAACCTCTACCTCATATATATCTTTGTGGAGTGTGTCTGTATTAGCCATTATGCTTTACCTCCTAGAACGATCAAGCCTTTTCTGGGACCAGGCACTGCACCCCTAAGGCCAATCAAATTAGTCTCTGGGTCTATGTAAGCAACCTCGAGGTTTTGAACTGTAACTTGTTCATGCCCCATTCGGCCAGCCATCTTCTTACCCTTAAAGACCTTCTGTGGATACATCGATCCGATTGAGCCAGGCTTACGGACGTTACCGTTTCCACCATGAGTCTGCTTGCTGGTACTAAAATTATGTCTTTTTACTGTGCCGGCAAAGCCCTTGCCCTTACTGATGCCTGTAGCATCGACAACTTCGCCAACGCTGAAAACAGAAACATCAATTTTGTCACCGACCTTAACTTCGGGTAGAGTTTCTAGACGAAACTCACGAAGATATTTCGGGGTGACATTGGCTGGTTTAACATGACCAGCGACGGCCTTGCTCAGGTTCTTACCCTCTCCATAAGCCACTTGCACTGCGTTGTAACCGTCTTTTTCGACAGTCTTTACCTGAGTCACAGTGACTGGGCCGGCTTGAATAAGCGTTACAGGAACTGCACGCCCATCTTCAGCCAAGAGCTGGGTCATACCAAGTTTGGTACCGAGAAGTGTTTTCACTTTTCCTACTCCCACTTAAATACTCCTGATGATGCTTGGTTTCCCTCTTCTGGGGACCTGCTCATTCATCAAGGAGACGAGTTAATATTACGCGTAATTAGATTACTACTTCATTTTAGCACAAATACTCGTCGTCTGTCAATAGTTCTTTATGCTATATATTTATGCTCTATAGTATTGCCAAGTCACTTATACCCCTATTCTAGGTCGTATGGACTATAGCGCCGGGCCAGTTGAAGTCGAATTGTTGGCCGTGCCGTTCCAAACCCAGTTCGGTGATGATCCATCAGCATACTCAGGGAAAGCGGTGCCTTCAGTAACCATCAGGTCATCGACCCAGGCGCTGGTGTTGGCGGGTTGGCTAGAAGCAGCAATGACCGATGCACCTACACGCATACGGTCAGCGCCAGCCGGTGCGGTGCAGTTACTGAGAGTAACACGCGTCCAGGAACCAGGGCTTCCCGAAACATAACTAGAGTATGTAGCACTACCCCATGTGCCATCCGGTTGAGTGCGAAAGTTGCACGAGATCCTGCCACTATGGGGCACGTCACTACGGAAATATAGCGATATGGCATAGACTTTGCTGTCTTGTTCAACAGGGAGACCGTAGCCATCTGCGCCACCTAAAGCATAAAGACTCAACAAGCCAGTCCCGGGGGTGGTGTTGTGCGATTCTTTTGATCGGTTGCCACTACGGCTGACTGTAGTGCTCCAGGCGCCAGTAGGATTAGCTCCGCTATTTTGCCAACCAGTATTCCCCTCCGCTCCCGGGTTCACCGCTAAATTCGTCACCGCACTCACCCCACCCTGCCCATGACCAGCGCAGCCACCAGATTTAGGGGATGTTTGGGTGTTTGAGGTGTAGGAGCTTTTGTTGCCAACGGTTACAGTAGAACACCAGGTTTTAGGGTTTGAGGAGTTATTGACTGAATACTGATAGGTTGTGCTACCCGAGTCTTTGATACCAATGTCATTGAGTTCGTTTGGTAGTGAACCGTTTTCAACTTCATAGGCTAGCAGTTTAGTGGTTAGTTGTTTAGCTGAGCTTTGAGCAGATGATTCACGGGCTTTGTCATTGACGTTGTTGTAGGCGACGATAGAAATCGTCGCCAGGATAC
>CAZJUX010000023.1:317-8519 GCA_964549705.1 uncultured Candidatus Saccharibacteria bacterium | reverse complement strand
TTGCCCCGGAAAAAAGTATTCTCCAGGCACAACTATCACACCCCGCTTCTTCAAATAATCATAAACTTCCAACGAATTTTTCTTTGCCCCCTCCAGCCAGAGCCAAAAGAAATACGAACCCTCATACTTATGTAGTCGCCACGGCAATCCATCAGGTAGACTACCAACTATCTTCCGCCTTGCGACTACCGCCCGTTTGCGATAAAACGGTTGGATATGCTTCTGACTAAGTTCATTGACCTTATCGCTAGCAAATAAGCCTTTAGTGATGTATTGCCCATAGCTTGGGCTAGCCAAGCTCACTATCGCTGTCGCACTCGATAAAGCCTGCATCAGATCTGGTGGACCCACAAAAATTCCCACACGAGCACTCGGTAACCCCAGCTTCGATAGGCTGAAGCTTAACACTGTATTATCATCATAATAAGCCCTAGCGCTACTCGATATCACTCCCGGAAAAGGCAACCCATAAGCGTTGTCGATAATTAACGGCACTTCAGCAGATTTAGCCAAATTGGCCAACTTCTTGATCTCATCGTTCGTTATTACATTTCCCGTTGGGTTGGTCGGCCTAGACAAAGCGATGCCTGCTATCGACTCATCGACCACAAGATTATCGAAATTTATCCGATACTTAAACTCATGCTTCCCGATTTTCGTAATCTTTGGCCGAACAGACACAAAACTATCTGGCTCAATCAGCTGATCCGTATAACCGATATATTCAGGTACTATCGGTAACAAGATTTTTCGTTTTTTATCACCCCGCATACCAGCCAGCATATTAAACAGCATGAAAAAGCCCGTCTGCGAGCCTGGCGTGATAGCGACATTATCAGCGGTTATCTCCCAGCCATATAGTCGATTGATATAGCCAACAAATGCCTCGATGAATTCCTGATTACCCTGAGGAGTATCATAATTACCCAAAAGCGCTTGAACCCTCGATGGATCCTGTGTAATTTTTAACAATTCTTGCTCATAATATTCGGTAACTTCTGGGATATGAGCAGGATTACCGCCACCGAACATCGCCTTGGCTTTTCCACCAGCCATCGCCCGGCCCAAATCACCCATCAGCTGCAGTATCCCTGCATCTCGCGTCAATCGATCGCCAAAATCCGATAATTTCATGTATCTATGATAGCACTCTATAAACAAGAGTTTAAAGAACCAATTCTAGCGAGCCAACATATCTAAATCATCAAGGCTCGAAATCATCACCTCTCGTGGCTTTGAGCCATCTGCTGGACCAATTACTCCCTGCTCTTCCATCTCAGACATAATTCTTGAAGCTTTTGGGTAACCAATTCTTAGCTTATTTTGTAATAATGTCGTCGAAGCCTTACGTGCCTGAATAACTACTCGAACAGCGTCCTTGAATATATCGTCGCCACCTTCGTTAAAGTCCATCACCACGCCACCTTTGCCATTGAGCTGAACTGGTTGAGCAACCACATCATCGTTATACTGTGGCGGAGATTGCATCCGCAAGTGATCAGTGATGCGGCCGACCTCATCTTCCGTTACCCAAGCACCTTGGACGCGTTTCGGCTTACTCATGCTCGGCGTAATCATCAACATGTCGCCCTGATTAAGCAATTTCTCAGCTCCTGACTGATCAAGTATCGTCCGTGAATCGACTTGCTGGGCCACTGTAAAGCCAATCCTCGACGGCACATTCGCCTTGATCAAGCCAGTGATAACATTGACGGACGGACGCTGAGTTGCCAGCACCAGATGAACACCGACAGCACGAGCCTTCTGTGCTAATCGAACAATCAGCGACTCAACATCTCGCTGAGCCATCATCATCAAATCAGCCAACTCATCTATGATAATTACTATGTACGGCATCGCACCTTCCTCGTGTTGCTGGATATTGCCAGCCTCATCGGCAACAGCAATTTTCGTCCCACGAGATTTAACCTTTCGATTATAGCCAGCTATATCCTTGACTCCTTCGTCGCCCAACAAACTATAACGACGCTCCATCTCATTGACCGCCCATTTCAGAGCCGATATAGTTTTTTCAGGTTCATTAATAATCGGCGTCAACAGATGAGGAATATCTTCATAGGCCTTCATCTCAACCCTCTTTGGATCAACCAATATCAGCTTCATGTCACTTGGACTATTGCGATATAGCAAGCTACAAAGCAACGTATTAATCATAACTGATTTACCAGCCCCTGTCTGACCTGCTATCAGCAAATGTGGCATTTTGTTAAGTTCGCCTATCACCGATTGTCCAGAAATATCTTTACCAATCGCAAAACTCAAGGGCTCGTGCGCCGCTTGCCACTGCGGTGATTTCAAAATACCATACAGTCTAACGTCGGCCGATCGACGGTTCGGCACCTCTATGCCAACCGCCCGTTTGCCAGGTATCGGAGCTTCGATTCGGATATTTTGAGCTGCCAAACTCAGTGCAATGTTCGGCTCCAGGGCGGTAATCCTCGCTAACTTTACTCCACTTGGTGGCTTCAGAGTATACTGAGTGACTCTCGGTCCAGTATTAGCGTCCTCCATCTCAACATCGATACCGAACTCTGACAAGGTGTCATGAATTATCTGCGCATTCTGTTTGTAATCACCGACATCAGCAGGGCTTTCCTTTTTCTCCAACAAATCCATGCTAGGTGGTTTCCAGTTTGGATCATGAGCCAGAACCAAAGCCGATTGTTCCTCGGCTGGCTTTTCTATTTTTATCTCATCACGTAATTTAACCAGCCCCGCCACCTTCTTTGGTTTCATCGACTGTTCAACGACTGGCACCCCAGCATTCAACTTGATATCGCTCGGATCTGTCTCGCTCTCCGCTCGACTAGCCTTTTTGATAATCTCTCGGTTGTTCTCGTTTTCTGAATCATCGCGCTTAATCATCTCACCAATTTTGCTAATGATGACAAATGGTGAAACCTGGGTGATAAACAAAGTCGTGATAAAAATCAACAAGATATACAAAAGAGCCGCCACCCCGCTATCGACCATCGCCAGCATCGCACCGTTCGCGAAATCGCCGATGAAACCGCCAGCCTCTGGCCTAGGCTTACTTTTTAGCAGCCCAAACAACCCAGCTAGCCAGACAATGACCAAAAGGGAGGCAAATTTCACAACCAGCGGGAGCTTATTGTCATCAACTCTAAATGTCATCACAGCGATATAAACTAATAAAACTGGCATAGCATAACTAGCATAGCCAATTGTCGCCAGCGAGGCAGAGCTCAACCACTCAAGCACTGGCCCGCCAGTTCCGAACCACGACACGACAAGTAACAACGACAGGACAACCAACAGTATCGCCCAAACCTGTCGCCAAAAACCATCTGGCAGACTATGTTTTGGACTAGTCTGAGCTACTGATCTCTTCTTCTTGCGTTTTTTTGCCATAACTGTTATCTACTATACTATCTCTGTTGATTTTAATAAAGTCTACTCTTTCATTGTAGCACAAATCACAACATTTTGCAACTAAAGTTGGGCGAATATTTCTACTCGCCCAACCCATAGTGCCCGCCTCGAGTTATTCTGATATTTCTTCGACACTCTCGGCCAGCTCACCGAGCACGATGGCAGTGTTGTCTTCGACGATCTCCTGATAATCAGGCACTCGCGCCATCACCCACTCTTCGATCTGTTCGGCAGGTGTATCGCCTTCTTGCATGGATGCTAGTTGTTCAAGTTGCTCATCATCAAGTGAATCAATAATCTCTTCACTAATCCGCTCATTGATCGTATCTTCAGCGTGCTCAATCAGCGCATGCATCTCCTCATCCGGCAAATTTATGCCGATTGAGTTGAGCTGTTCTTTCGTGATAATTGTTGCATTCATCGTCTGTGCGTCTGTCTGCGAATTATCCTGGGAGTTGCTATTTTGCATGTTGTTGTCTTGTATGCTTGTGTTGTCGTTCATGATTTTATTTTATCCTGTTTATGTTTATTTAACTAATCTTTTAAACTATTAACTATTCTGAGGAGTGTCCCATAGTGCTGGGTCAGCATTGTCGGCTGTAGAATCTGGAGTTATCGGATTCTCACTAGTATCAGCTGGTACGGGCGCAGACTTCTCAACCGCATTTTTCTTAAATCTTCTAGCAGTCTTCTTGATGAACTTAAAAACTTTGCCAACCCGAGATTTCCATTTATCCAATCTTTCCTGCCTAGCCTTTTCTGCTAACAGCTTGTCTAAGGTTTCTTTATTTTCTAGTATTTTTAGGTTTGTTTCTTCTCTCTTCTGTTTACTATACTTCGCCCACTTGGCGTTTTCGATCATTCTATTTCTGGCTTCTTTTATTCTGTCGCCAGCCTGCTCTAGCCCTGCTGTTGCTTCTTCTAATATGGTGTTTTTAGATTTAAGATCATTTTCGGTTTGTTCCAACTTAAGACCGGCCGTTCCCATCTCTGATTGGGCTATCTTAAAGGCTAACTGAGCATCTATATTATCAGGGTTTGCATCCAGTGCTTCCTTTGCCTCGTTAACAATTTGCTCTTTATTTTTATAATCTTTCTCCGCGTCATCTCGCCTTGCCTTCGCCCGAGAGATTTCTAGATTCGCCTTATCAATGGATCTTTCTAGTTCGGCAATTTGTTCGTTTGCTTTAACTATCTCAGCTTTAACTATCTCATCTGAGGAAATGTCATTTCCTTTATCTCTTGGAGAATCTTGGCTCTTTAGCGCTTCTACCCAACTATTATTTTCGTCATTTGCAAACTCGAGCTCTTGTATCTTAGCATTTCGCTCTTGAATCCTACTGGCTTTCCTGTTGCGAGCCACTTCTAAATTCGCCTTTATGATGTCTCGGCCTTTAGCAAACTGCTCTTTGACCGTTTCTTTCATCCATCCGCCCGCTTTAGCCAACCCCTTGCCTGTTTCGATGGCAATTTTTTGTCCAACTCCTAAGGCTGCGTAGCCAACCTCTGGAGCTCGCTGTTTCGCTCCCTTTAACAAATTCGCAAAACCCTGCTTAGCGCTAGCCCTAAGCTCTCCTACGCGCTCCTTTGCCTTATCCGCAACATCTTTGCCTCCATCGACTAACCTATCCCATTCGCTAGGCTTATCGACTCGCGTTGAGCCGTGTGGGTTGATCATATCTGAGTTATTTGTTGGCAGGTTTTCGCTCATCTTGCTTTTATCCTTTTATTTATTAACTATTTAATTAGCTTATGTTTAGATATTAGCACAGATTTGCGTTATTGTCAATATGCTGATGGTTAAATCTTATCAATAGGCTCGGTTGTCTTCACGATGGCGAGCTTTTGTGTCGTTGGCCTCTGTATCTGGCGTCTGACGCGCGGGAAATTTGCGTCGTGGCAAGCCATGCATCGATAATGGCTTAGCTGGCACCTCAGGCTTAGATTGATTCGGCTGGGGCCGATTAGAGTTGCTAGCCCGCTGTTCGCCGCCAGTAGGCTTCAAACTAATCTCATTTACCACTGGGATGACGATTGGCGTGCGACGAGTCTGATCAAACAAAAGATGGGTCACTTCTTCGCGAATTTCCTTCTTAAGTACCTCTACATCATACTTACCATTTAGACCACGCGACATCTTTTGCCTCAAATATTGACGAATTAGATTCATCAGTTCTTCAGAGTCTTTCAGATAAATAAACCCACGTGAGATAATGTCTGGGCTAGTCAATAATCGACCAGTGCCTCGTTGAATGGTCAGCACGACGACGAACATCCCCTCTTGAGACATATGGATACGATCCTTCAGGACCACCTCGGAGACAATCGCCCCCGAATCATCATACATCACACCACCTACCTGAATTCGGCCAGCCTTTTTGGCTTGCCTCTCATGATCAATTTCGATGATATCGCCAGCGTCACAGACAAAAATATTCTGCTTGCGAATACCACATTCTTTTTCTGCTAAACGCGCATTGTTAACCAGCATATGGAACTCGCCGTGAATTGGCATATAGTAAGTTGGGTTAAGGGCGTTGAGTAGCTTAACGTGATCGTCATAATAACCGTGCCCCGATAAATGGAGTGGACCAATGCCTGTTAAGTGAGATTTACCGTTTTGGATAACGTCCGAACCTTCACGCATCAGACCGTCAACCGTTCGAACAACATTTTTCTCGTTGCCTGGAATCGGGTTGGAGCTAAAGACCACTACATCAGAGCCTTTAATCTTGATATGACGGTGAGAGCCTGACGCCATGCGATTTAACACAGCTGAGAACTCACCCTGTGACCCGGTACAGACAATAGTCACTTTGCCATCAGGCTGTTTAACTATATCTTCCATTTTCATGATCGTATCTTTCGGAACTTTGATAGTCCCCGACCTGAGGGCTACTTCGAGGTTTTGAATCATCGAGTAACCCGCAAAAGCCACCTTGCGGTTATGTTTCTTTGCTTCATCGAGAATTAACTGCATACGGTGGATTTGGCTCGAAAAACAACTAAGGATTATTCTGCTCGATGCGTATTTGTCCATGACTTGACCAATTGAATACTGGATATCAAACTCGGTATGCGGATGCGTTCCTTCTGATTCACAGTTAGTCGAATCGCTCATGAGCATCAATATTCCCTCTTTGGCGGAAATTTCAGTCAAGCGTTCGAGGTCAAATTTTTGTCCATCAACTGGCGTATCTTCGAAACGCCAATCGCCAGTGTCGATAATTACCCCAACCGGTGTGCGGACAATGACTGCTGTCGAATCAGGGATCGAGTGATTCACTCGTGCCAGTTCAATCGAAAAATGTTTACCAATCTGAATAACTTCATGATTCAGTGGATTCATAACCCGATAATCTGGTTCAAAATCCGTATCGGCATCATCCATATTCCGCCCGAGCATAGCGATAGTAAACTTTGAAGCATAGACTGGCGCTGGGATGCGGTGGATAAAGTGTCGGAACGACCCGATGTGATCAAGGTGCCCGTGGGTAAAAACATGAGCCTTAATCTTGTGCTTATTTTTCTCTAACCATGAAATATCCGGTGTCAGATAGTTGATCCCTGGATAGTCAGACCCCGGGAATAACAAGCCCATATCGATAACAATAATCTCATCTTCATAGATAATAGCATTCATATTCTTGCCAATACCCATCTCGCCAACTCCACCAACTGGGATAATCTGTAGTTTTGACTTGCCGTCTTTTTGCGGGCGAGGTTGCATTTTAGAACTAAATTGCTCGCCGTTGTAACCGTTATAGATTGACTTATTGACTGGAATATCAATTAGGTGCTGTGAGGCTTGTAAATTAACATTTTCTGATGTTCGCCTCTGCGCTCGGAACACTTCACCTCGTCGGGTGTTTGTCGCATTTAACGCCGCAATATTTGACGTCTTTTTTTGTTCATGTGGCCGTTTGTTCAGGTCATCTGCCTGTGGCCCAGTGAGTCGTCTTTGACCCATATTTTTAATTTCTCCTTTTTTTGAAAAATTTATTTATAATATTCGAAAAATGAAATACGAGAGGTGGAACGTCCTGATCTCAGCCAAAAGTGATTAAATTAAGAACAATTCCCCTAGTAGTTAGCTCTATTGTAGCAAAGTCTAGGCAAAAAGTCAACTTCTTGGTGTAAGCGCATACCGGCGCCTGATTCATTCCGGTTTTAATTTTGAGTTAACAGTTAGCGATGTCAGCTCCTGAGCTAGAGCCCAATCTATACAAGCTTAAAGTATGCCTCTAGTATTAGCCGTAACCGTGCCGTTAAACCAACTGTTAGGGAATTGTTGCATAATCTGATCCATTTGTTCTTTGGTTGGTTCTTTGCCGGCGCCGAAGGTGGCGGTGAGATCAATTACTGAGGCTGTGCCGAACTCGATATAATCTGATGAGCCAACCGTCATTCCATCACCTATAACAGTAAACCGTGTTGTTGGGCTTACTGATGTGGAAACCGTAAACACATATGATGCCTCTGTGGTCATTGCCGAAACGGTATTTCTGAAAACAGCCTTCTTTAACGGGAGGTCGTAATACTCAAACAGATAGCCGAACATTGATGTAGACTGTCTGGCTAGTCCACTAACACGAACATAGTATGCGTGTCCCTGCGTCAAAGCATGAAACTGGAGGATACGTATTACTACGTGTGTTGGCCCAGTGATACGAATCTTCCCATTAACAATAGCAGACGTGTTGACGTTTTCCTTACTCCACCCACTCGTCCCATTCGAAAAATCCCCATTAGCCACAAGGTTAGTCATCGCCACCCCACCCGGCCAGA
>CAZJUX010000023.1:0-307 GCA_964549705.1 uncultured Candidatus Saccharibacteria bacterium | reverse complement strand
CAGACGTGACCATTACAGCCACCTTCAGTTGGGGAGGTTTTGGTGGAGTTGTTGAGGTAGTAGGAGATTTCACCAACTGTAGCTGTCAGGCAGAAGTTAGCATTGGTATCAGTCGCTGAGTAACCATAAGTTAGGCTGGTGGTATTAGCAATACCGATCGTTTCTAAATCAGCTGGATAACCACCATTCTCTACTCTATAGAGTTCAAGCTTCTTTTTGGCTTGGTCGAGAGCAGAGATAGCTGAACTAGCTCGGGCTTTGTCATTGACGTTGTTGTAGGCGACGATAGAAATCGTCGCCAGGATAC
>CAZJUX010000022.1:0-10900 GCA_964549705.1 uncultured Candidatus Saccharibacteria bacterium | reverse complement strand
CGGATTGTTGCCATAGTGTGCCAGTTGGTATGCTAGGCACGGCTGGCCAGGTAAGGGTCGGAGCAACAGCGGCGCCGGAAAATGCTACGTTGCCGCCAGTGTGGACATAAAATTTCACTTGGGTCGTAGATAAGGTGTCGCTATTCATATTCAAGAGCCGCACTTCTGCTGTGCGCCAACCACTAGAGAGTGGTACGGGAACTTGAAAGTCAAAGGAGCCGTCTGACTTTGAAATACTGGCATATTGGTTGCCGTCTATGACGATGGTGAGTGCATGATTTGGCAAGGTAGTGCCATTAATTGACGGCTTGTCTGTGTTTACAACGGCTTGGTTTGTTGGAGTGCTAATTACGGTAGGGTTGTATTGTATCGTGAAATTGACAGGTGATGACGTCGAGATGACGTTATTTGAGCCGTCCAGTAGGCTGACCGTCAAAGTATGTGAACCGTTTGCAAGTTCAGTAGGCACTTGGTAGCTGAACGAGCCGTCTGGTTGGGTCGCGGAGGTATATTCGGCGCCACCCACAGATATGCGGATAGCTGAACTTGCCCGAGTAACGCCAGCAATAGCCGCTAGCTGATAGGCGTCGTTGATTACTACGCCATTGGTGGGTGAAGTGATTGTGGGCTTGCATACACCACCATCGGTGATTACCCAGTTGTTTGGTGCGCCTGTGAGTGTGTTGAGTGCGGAAGGATTATAGGAGCAAATGCCGGCAACACCCAGAGCGACACCAGGCTGTACAGTCTGGAGTGCCCAGCCTGCGAGTGTTTGATCATAAGTTGCTGTTGTATAGCCGGAATAACTCAATATACCGATCATATTTGTCACGTTACTTATATTCCAGATACCTATTGGTTGGTTGAAGGCGGAGGCGCCATAGAACATCCAGCTCATATTCGTCACGGCGCTGGTGTTGAAGTTGGTTAGCGGTTGGTTGAAGGTGGAGGCGTAAGTGAACATATTGCCCATAATCGTCACGGCGCTGGTGTTGAAGTTGGTGAGCGGTTGGTTGAAGGCGGAGGCGAAAGAGAACATCTCGCTCATATTGGTCACGGCGCTAGTGTTGAAGTTGGTGAGCGGTTGGTTGAAGGCGGAGGCGCCATAGAACATCCCGCTCATATTGGTCACGGCGCTAGTGTTGAAGTTGGTGAGCGGTTGGTTGAAGGCGGAGGCGGCCTGGAACATCCTGCTCATATTCGTAATCTTGCTGGTATCCCAGTGATTTATATTCTCATTCATGCTCGTTGCATTGCGGAACATTTGGCTCATGTTAGTTACCCCCGCAAGGTTCGGTGCATCACTTGCCGTCACATGCATATTAGTGGCGCCGTAGAAGGCGTTCTGCATACTCGTCCAGGCGATTGTTCCCCACTGCTTCACTTCCAGTAGCTTCTGTCGGTCGCCCGCATTGTTGAAGTAGATGCGTGGGAAGGTGCCGGTGATAGCGACTGTGTAGGTGCCGGGTGAGCCGTAGATGCAGGTATAGCTGGTAGTGCGAGCAGTCACTTCATTTACACCGTCGTCGTTACAGTCAACGTTGTAGCTGTAGCCGGCGCCGGTTATAGGGATAGTAAAGCTGGTGGCGCTGCTGGTGCCTGGGTTGTCTGTCTTGACGACCATGACAAAGGCGTCTGACGTGTAGGCATGGGCTTCAGGGATAAGGAGAGACCCGATACCGCCGGCTATGGTAAGAGCCCCCACAATGAGCGATGTCACGACTTTACGGCTAGAACGCCAAGATTTTTTGGCAACCAAAGCCCCATTGTTTTTTGGTGTTCTACGAAAACGCCATAGCATGCCGCTATTACCCCTCTTTCCTGTATTCGCTTTTATCTCTCTTGTTGTTTGCTCGCACCAAACAATTGCCCTATATTATAGCGTTTATGGTTGGGGGTCAATAGTTTAGTGTCTTATGTTGATGTAGTTGATTTTCAATAAGCTTTATGCTATCATTAGATTAAGTAAGTTAAAAATTACTCTAGGATGAATACTCGTATTAGTTAAATAATTCTTGCCATTCATCAAATATCAACGAATAGTAAGGAAACTATATGCGAAATAATTATCGTCCAGGCGGTGAACGCCATTATCGTCAAGCGCCTCATAAACGGCGCAACAATTCATCAAAATCAGCGACTATACCAGTCAATAAATTCATCAATCGTGCTGTTGAGCCTGAAAGTGAGATTATCTATACCCCTGCTCACACATTTCATGATTTTGGACTAAATCAAAAAACTGTATCAACTCTTGACTATTTAGGATTGACTTCACCATCGGCGATTCAGGATCAGAGCATCCCCTACGCCCTAGAGGGTAGAGATGTTATCGGCCTAGCCAATACCGGTACTGGCAAAACAGCCGCCTTTTTATTGCCAATCATCAATCAACTATCGATTGAGCCTAAGCTGTCTAGTGTGCTGATTTTAGCGCCGACACGCGAGCTAGCTCAGCAAACCGACGATGAGTTCCGTCGCTTCTCGGCAGGACAGAGACTTTTCTCAACGCTAGTTGTTGGTGGCGCAAATATTGGTAGACAAATCCAGCAAATCAAACGAGGGCCACATATCATTATCGGTACACCTGGACGAGTCAAAGATCTGATAAATCGCAATGTCCTGCGCCTCCAAAACACCACGACTTTCGTCCTCGATGAAGCAGATAGGATGTGCGATATGGGTTTCGTGGGCGATATCAAGTCAATCGCCAGCGAACTGCCCGCTAACCATCAAACTCTCTGCTATAGCGCAACCATGACTTCAAAAGTCAAAGAGATTGTCGAAGAGTTTATGAATGACCCTGTCACTCTATCTGTCGTCAAAGGGCAGACACACGACCATATCGAACAAGATGTCGTCTATGTCAGCGATAAAATTGATAAAGTCGAAAAATTAGTCGGTCTACTACAGCAACCTGAGTTCGAAAAAGTCATCATATTTGGTGAAACAAAATACGGCGTCCAAAGATTAGCCGATCATCTAGCCAAAAGTGATTTACCAGCAGTCGCCCTACACGGCAACAAATCACAATCTCAGCGCAACCGCGCCCTCAAGGAGTTCAAGGACGACAATTCCACTAACATACTCGTGGCAACTGATGTTGCTGCCCGCGGTATAGATATCGATGATGTTTCGCACGTCATCAATTTCGATATCCCGAGACAATATGACGACTACGTTCACCGCATCGGACGCACTGGCCGTGCTGGCAAAACCGGCAAAGCTCTAACTTTCGTGCCAAAACGATAAAGTTAGTTGGGTCACCAAAGACTCTAAGAATTAGCTTGATATTCTAAACGACTACATGAACACATGAAACAGAAGATCCTTAATCTATGGTATTATGTGTTCAATGGGGCATTAGCTCATTTGGTAGAGCGCTTCCATGGCATGGAAGAGGTGAGGAGTTCGAATCTCCTATGCTCCACCAAATTTGCATTTCCATACCACTTATGATACAATTAAAAGATAGGGTCTTGTCGATGATGACAAGATATTTTTATGAAAAATCCAGAATATATACGAAATATTGCAATTATCGCGCATGTTGACCACGGCAAGACAACGATGGTCGATGGCTTATTGAAACAAAGCCGAACTTTTCGAGACAACCAGGCTGAAATGAAGCAAGAGCTAATCATGGACTCAGGCGATCAGGAGCACGAACGAGGGATTACAATTACTGCTAAGCAAACGGCAGTTTATTGGGGTGATTACAAAATTAATATAATTGACACGCCCGGTCACGCTGACTTTTCTGGCGAAGTCGAACGAACCTTGAGTATGGCCGACGGGGTGCTTTTGATAGTCGACGCTCAAGAAGGGCCGATGCCACAGACGAAGTTCGTCTTAGCGAAAGCACTTGAACTAGGACTGAAGCCGATTGTAGTAATCAATAAAATCGACAAGCCGGCTCGACGGATTGATGAGGTTGAAGATGAGTTAGCGGATTTATTTTTGGAATTAGCCAGCACTGAAGACCAGCTACACTACCCTATTTATTATGCAATAGGCCGTGAAGGCAAGGCGTGGTCAGAAATGCCCGACAATTCTTCAGAAAATACTGATCTCACGCCGATTTTTCAGGCTATTATCGACGAGATTCCGTCGCCTACTGTCAAGCCAGGTGAAAACTTTCAGATGCTAGTTGCAAATCTTCAATACGACAATTTTCTCGGAAAATATTCTGTTGGTCGAATTGCCCGTGGCACTGCCAAAAAAGGCTTAGAAATTAGCTTAATGAAGGATGGTGAGATTTCGACTTCTCATAGAATTGAAAAAGTTTTTTGCTATCGGGGTCTAAACCGCGAAGAGGTGGACGAGGCATCAGCTGGAGATATAGTCGCCTTGGTCGGAGTAAACAAAGCCAGTATTGGTGATACGATAGCTGATAAATCGCTACCCGAAGCTTTGCCAACAATATCTATCGAGCCCCCCATACTAAGCATGTATCTGGGGCCGAACACTAGCCCAATGAAGGGCCGTGAGGGTGAGTTTACAACTTCCCGCCAGATTGGCGACCGTTTAAGCAAAGAACTTGAAACAAATGTTAGCTTGCGCGTGGAAGAAAATGGCATCGGATTTACGATTTCTGGTCGTGGTGAGTTGCATTTGAGTGTTCTAATTGAAGCAATGAGGCGTGAAGGTTTTGAGTTTGAAGTCGGTCGACCTCAGGTGATTACTATCGTCGAAGATGGAATTGAGAAAGAGCCGATTGAAGAGCTGATTATCGAGATATCCAGCGAGTTTGTTGGTGCTGTGAGCCAAGAGCTAGGCGCTAGACGTGCAGAGATGATTTCACAGGAAACAATCAGCAGTGGTCCGATTAGATTAACTTATCGACTACCGACTCGTTCGCTTATTGGCCTGCGAAATATATTGATGACTGCTACAAAAGGCACGATTATCATGAATAGTCTTCCGAGTGGCCACCAACCGTTGTCCGCTAGCCTACCAAAGACTAGAAATGGCGTCCTGATAGCATTTGAGGCTGGAGCAACTACGCCATACGCCCTAGAGATGGCCGAAGCGCGAGGCGAACTACTGGTTGGACCTGGCGTTGAAGTATATGCTGGTATGATAGTCGGAATATACAATCGCCAAGAAGATCTTGAGATAAATGTTTGCAAAGCGAAGCACCTAACTAATATGCGATCGAAATCATCTGACGGCACCGTCCAATTGACACCATTTACGAATTTTAGCCTCGAACAATCTATCGATTTCATCGAAGATGACGAATTACTCGAAGTAACACCAAAAAGCCTCAGATTGCGTAAGCGCTACCTTGACGCCAACGAACGAAAACGACACAACAAAAACCACTGAACTCAATCTTTTTAATACGGGATATTGAACTTTTAAGGTATAGTTTTTATACTAGTAAAGTTATGATCGATAAGTTTAGAGTTAATTTCCGGCTACCAAAATCATCTATAGTTAATACGTATGGATTTATTGCGCCTAAGCCAAAGGATCCTAGCCAATCGATGGGTGATTTATTGTCAGATGTCCAGACCCAACGAGTCTATCTTGATGGAAAAACTTTCGTTGATTTGGTGCCAAGACGAAATATTGCTCAAATCAAAAAAGATTATTATCTAGAAAAAAATAGCTCTAACTTCAATTTACGAGAATTTATCGGAAATAACTTCTACAATCCAGATAGTGCCGATGAATTTTATCAAACTGAGCCAGGCACCACTATGCCAGACCACATAAACAACCTGTGGCCGATACTCAGCCGGCATAATTACCGCGACCAAGGCTCATTACTAGCCCTGCCTCACCCATATATCGTGCCCGGCGGTAGGTTCAGCGAACAGTTCTACTGGGATAGTTACTTTATCATGCCTGGGTTGAAGTCCAGCAATCGATGGAGTGATATCGAAAATATGATGAAAAACTACACCTACATGATTCGTAAAATAGGGTTCATCCCGACAGCTAACCGAAATTATTTATTGACTAGGTCGCAACCACCGTTTTTCTCACATATGGTTGAGTTATTGGCGGGATATCGCGGAAAATCAGCGTTCATCCAGTATCTGCCCTACCTACAGACCGAGTATAGTTTTTGGATGAAAGGCAAAAACCTTCTAGGAAATACAAATCGTTTTCAGGCTTTTCGCAGGGTAGTTAAAATGCCAGATGGCGAAATCCTAAATCGTTACTACGACAACAGCGACACACCTCGTCCCGAATCGTTTCACGAAGATGTTACCACCGCTTTGACTAAACCCGATCGAAATCCAAAAAGCACCTATGTCCATCTACGAGCGGCTGCCGAGAGTGGCTGGGATTTCAGCTCAAGGTGGTTTGCTGATCCAATGGAACTAAGTTCGATTGAAACGACTGATTTCGTGCCAGTAGACTTAAATAGCTTGTTATATCACCTAGAGTCAACTATTGCCAAGGGTTATCGAATACTCAAAAATCCTCTAATGGCAAAGAAATTTGAGATTTTAGCTGATAAGAGAGCCGATGCGATAAATAAATACCTCTGGCACGAGAACCATAATTTCTATGTAGATTACAATTTCTCCAAATCTAGACAATCAGACTATTTAACTCTCGCGGGAGTTTTTCCGCTATTTTCCCGATTAGCGAGCAATGAGCAGGCGAAGTGTGTCGCAAATCTGATTGAGAAAGATTTTCTGCGAGAAGGAGGGCTGGTTACGACTTTAATCAAAAACGATCAACAATGGGATAATCCTAATGGCTGGGCACCCCTACAATGGGTGGCGATCAGAGGGCTCAGAAACTACGATCTCTATGAATTAGCTTCAGAAATAAGGAAACGCTGGCTAGCTGTCAACGAAAAAGTTTTTCAAAATAAAGGCAAAATGATCGATAAATATGATGTGGTCAACCCATCTGGTGTTGGCGGGGGTGGCGAATACCCACTTCAAGACGGCTTTGGTTGGACTAATGGCGTTGCCCTGGCACTAATTAACGAAGAAACTGCGTAACCTCACTCGGCAAATAACCTTCTGGGTGTTGAAAACCCTCTTTCCACTCGTAACCTTTAGTGTAACCCAATTCTTTCATCAACTTTGTCGGCGAGTTACGAAGATGCAACGGGACCTGAGCGTTTGGAAATTTTTGTGCTAACTCTTTAGTTTCAAACATTAGGTCTGTCACTTCACGGGATTTTTTGCTACGAGCTAACGCTACCGCACAGTGATACAGACTATAGCTCGCTTCGGGTAAACCGACTCGTTCGACCGCTTGGAAAGTAGCGACAGCCAGGCTCAAAGCACCGTTGCCTGCTAGGCCAATATCTTCAGAAGCGAAAATAATCATCCGCCTGGCTATAAACTTAGGGTCTTCACCAGCATCGAGCATTCTTGATAAATAATAGAGTGTCGCCGTAGTTTCAGACCCCCGCATGCTCTTAATAAATGCCGAAATAATATCGTAATGCATGTTACCTTTTCTGTCATAGCCTGGCACAGTTTTCTGTGTTGCTGTTTTGATTATACTGGGGGTAACTCTATCGCTCATGCCTAAACTTAATTCAAGATTGCCCAAAGCCACCCGGGCATCACCACTCGATATTTCTGCTAGTAAATCAACTGCCTTTGGTGTGATGTTTTTGGTTTTCTTAAGTTTTTTTAAAGCCCTTTTGATGACCTCTAGAATCTCTTCTTTTGTTAAAGGTAGTAGAACAAGAACCCTCATCCGACTAAGTAGCGGTGTAATTACCTCAAAACTTGGGTTTTCGGTTGTCGCTCCAATTAAAGTGATTAGCCCTGATTCTACATGGGGCAAAAATGCATCCTGTTGTAACTTACTGAAGCGATGTATTTCATCAACAAATAGGACTGTTCTAAGTTTGAGATTCCAGTTTTGGCGAGCATGTTCGATAACTTTTCCGATGTCTTTTTTGCCACTATTAACAGCCGACAGCTCAATGAACTCTGCTTCGACCTCTCGCGCGATAATCCTTGCTAGAGTTGTCTTGCCCGTGCCAGGAGGGCCCCAAAGTATTAGACTGACGGGTTGCTTTTTGGCGACTATCTGTCTAAGTATCTCAGACTTGCCCAACAGATGCTTTTGACCGATGACTTCGTCCAGCCCCACCGGTCTCATCAACTCCGCTAATGGAACTCTACTCATATGCCTATTATAGCACTTATGAAGTATGCTATGATTAAGTGATAAAAGGAGGTTTAAGTGGAAACTATATCATTCTTAGGGCTAGTTCTAATTATAACGTTAATCGTTTTTGTATTGTCTGGCATCAAGGTTATCAATCAATACGAAAGAGGCGTGATTTTGACACTCGGTAAGTTCACTGGTTTGCGCGAGCCTGGTCTTCGTATCGTCGTGCCAATATTCCAGCAACTCTTTAGGGTCGATGTCCGCTCAACGCCAATTGATGTACCTAAGCAAGAAATTATAACTAAAGATAACGTCACAGCTGGTGTAGATGCGATTGTTTATTTCCGCGTAATTGATGCCCCAAGAGCAGTGCTCGAAACAACCAATTATGTTTATGCGACAAGCCAATTTGCACAGGCTGCACTTCGGGATGTAACAGGTAACTTTGAGCTTGACGATTTATTATCAAAGAGAGAGGTTATCTCTCAACAAATCAAAGAAATTGTTGACAAGCAAACGGACCAATGGGGGATTGATGTTGAAGCTGTCAAAATCCAGAATATCGAACTACCTTCCGACATGAAACGTGCTATGGCTAAACAAGCTGAAGCGGAGCGAGAGCGACGTAGCAACATTATCAACGCCGAGGGTGAGCGAGCCGCCGCAGAGACTCTCGCTGCAGCAGCGAAAATTATTTCAGGCACGCCTGGAGCAATCAATTTGCGAACGTTAAATACTATTGAAAGAATCAGTACCGAACCAAGTCAAAAGACAACCCTTTTGTTTCCTATAGAGTTAATGGAAGCAGTTAGAACAATCGGCTCAAAAATTACGTCTGATAAATAGATTGTCTCTAATCGACCGCGACTGCCAGTATACCAAAGTATGCTGGCAGTTGAAGTTCCAGGCCTAAACTTACGTTATACCAATTGTCAGTGGACGCAATAATGTTACAGGGCTCTGGTAGTTTGACTAATTCGTCTTTCTCGGAAAAGTTAACCAATACGTAAGCTCGCTTACCTTGATATTCGCGCTTTAAAGAAACAACGAAACCATTGTCGACATCGATTTTTTCGATTAAGCCATGGATTAATAATGGATTAGATTGTCTCATCTTCAATAGTGCCCGATGCATTTCTAGCATAGAATTCGCTCGAGCTATCTGAGAAGCAACATTGACGCTTCGGTGGTTACGATGAATTGGTAGCCAGGGCTTAACACCCGAAAATCCACTGAGTTCTGACTCATCCCACTGCATCGGTGTGCGTTCCAGATCTCGACTGTCAAAAACTGAGCTGGATGGGCTAAACAAATCTTGAATCTCAGACTGATCAAGCTCAGCATTTTCCATGCCAATTTCATCACCATAATAGACTACGCTAACACCCGATGTTGTCAGATTTAGAAAGCTTAAGGCCTTTGCCCGATCATAGCCCAACCTAGACACAACCCTCGGCTGATCGTGGTTGGCTAGACAGAAGAAAGGTTTCGCATTTTTGATTGACTGATTAGCATATCTATTAATAGAATTCATTACGTCAAAGGCGTGCCAATTGTTCTGACGATACTCCATAAAGAACACCGAAGCTTTTGGATGAGCGTTCGCTACTCGAGAATATTGGTCGTAAATATCTCCCAGCCTCTCATCAGGGTAAAATTCATAGACGATTTGCTTATCATCAAACTCGTCGCAAACCGATGCTAGCTCATTTAAGTATTTATCGAAATTAGGCCCATATTTACAGTGGTCATGGACAAAAGCTCCATAAACATCAGTGCTACCGTGGTGCTGATCATTGAATGAGTCATCGCCAAGCTCAGGATCTTTAGAAATGACCCAGATTGCATCAACTCTAAGCCCGTCCACGCCCATACTAAACCAATACCTAGCGACATCTGCCATTTCCTTGCGGACTACTGGGTTATCCCAATTTAAGTCTGGCTGTGACGACAGAAAAGAATGTAGGTAATATTGTCCTGTAGCCTCGTCGAAAGTCCACGAGCTACCACCAGCCAAACTAAACCAATTATTAGGCGGACTACCGTCAGGTTTAGCGTCACGCCAAACATAATAGTCTCGCTTAGGGTTATCACTTGAATTACGGGATTCCTTAAACCACTGATGCTGATCCGAGGTATGGCAGGGCACTAAATCAATCATCACTTTGATATTGCGAAATTTTGCCTCTGCAAGCAACTCATGAAAGTCATCAAGTGTTCCAAAAATCGGGTCAATATCCCGATAATCAGAAACATCATAGCCGAAATCAGTTTGGGGTGAAGGAAAAAAAGGCGATATCCAAATCGCATCTATCCCTAAGTTCTCAATATAAGCTAACCTATTCGCTATCCCCTTGAGATCCCCGATTCCATCGTCGTTAGTATCCTGATAACTTCTCGGATATATCTGATAAAGTGATCCTACGTTTTCCCACCGCTTTGTCATGATTTGATTATAGCACAGACTCGATTATCATTAGCAATAAGGAATTTTGATGACGGCAAAGCAACTAATAGACACGCAGAGCAGTGCGTAAAAGAAAAAATATTCACTCTCACAGAATAAGCCCTATTCTTCATATATAAAAAAGACCCCAAGGGATCTAATCTGGTCGCAAATGCTATGTGGTGCGGGTTAGGAGACTCTAACTCCTGGCCTCTTCCATGGCAAGGAAGCGCTCTAACAACTGAGCTAAACCCGCATATCTTACTGTGATATTATATCAAATATCACAATCTATGCAATTTTGGTGGCTCCTCCCAGACTTGAACTGGGGACACAAGGCTCTTC
>CAZJUX010000021.1:0-12064 GCA_964549705.1 uncultured Candidatus Saccharibacteria bacterium | reverse complement strand
TCGAGATTCCGTCAGGTGTGACAATCACGATTGACTCTGGCAACGTTACTGTCGAAGGCCCAAAAGGCAAACTTGAGCAGTTTATAACGCCAGCCGTCACAATTGATATCAAGGATGGTATCTTAACAGTCTCGCCTATTGACGAGTCAAAAGAAGCAAGGTCACAGCATGGTCTAATGCGAACTTTAGTAAGCAACATGGTGATCGGCGTTACCAGTGGTTTTGAAAAGAAGCTCGAAGTCAACGGCGTTGGTTTCCGTGTTAATTCAAGCAATAATGAGCTTGATCTAAGCCTAGGCTTTAGCCACCCGATTAAATATAAAGCTCCTCAGGGAATTACTGTGACTAATGATAAAATGATCATTACAGTCAGCGGGATCGATAAGCAACAAGTCGGTCAAGTCGCTGCTGATATTCGTGCTCTACGAAAGCCCGAACCCTACAAGGGCAAGGGCATAAAGTATGTAGGTGAGCAGATACTACGTAAGGCAGGAAAGACAGGGAAATAATCATGGCAAATCAAACTAGAAAAGATTTAAACAAAGGTCTCCGTAAATCACGGGTACGCGCCAAAATTAATGGCTCTACCAATAGACCTCGATTAACCGTTTATATCAGTAATTCTCACGTTAGTGCTCAATTAATAGACGACGAAGGGCAGAAAACACTCGCCTCAGCTACTACGATTGGGTCTAAGTCAACTGGATCTTTAACTGAACTGTCATCACTAGTTGGTGCTGATATAGCCAAGAAAGCAAAGAAGATTAAAATTACGCAAGTTGTTTTTGACCGCAATGGTCGTCAGTATGCTGGCAGACTAAAAGCGTTCGCAGAAGCTGCTCGCAAGGAAGGATTGGAATTTTAGTATGGCTGAACAACCAACAGCAAATACTACCCCACGTCCAGAGGCTGATAATCAACCTCGGCAAAGACGCGGTGGTCGTCGTGATGAGCGACGAAACAATGCCGTAGAGGCACCAAAAGAGTTTGAAGAAATTGTCGTTAATATCGACAGAGTGGCTCGAGTTGTCAAGGGTGGCCGAAGATTCCGCTTCAAGGCTCTAGTCGTAGTTGGTAATCGAAAAGACAAAGTCGGCGTTGGCGTCTCAAAGGGTGCTGATGTTCAAACGGCTATCTCGAAAGCAACAGAAGTAGCAAAAAAGAATCTAGTGACTATTCCGTTATCAAGAGAAACCATCCCACACGATAGTGAAATTAAGTTTTCTGGCGCACGCGTCTTGATTAAGCCAGCTGCTCCAGGTACTGGTGTTATCGCTGGTGGAGTTGTCCGACAAATCATCGGAGTTACTGGCATACGCAATCTACTATCTAAGTCATTGGGTTCAACTAACAAGGTCAATATCGCTTACGCAACGGTTGAGTGCCTTAGACAATTGGTTCCTCGCGAAAATTGGCTTCAACCATCGGGCAAGACCAAAACAAAGGAGCTCAAAAAATGAAGTACAATAAATTAACTATCGAATCCAACAAAGACCGAAAACGAGTTGGTCGAGGCATATCAGCCGGTCAAGGTAAGACAGCTGGTCGTGGCACGAAGGGGCAGAACTCTCGAACTGGGAAGAAATTGCGTCCGATGTTCCAGGGCGGTCAACGTCCATTAGCACAGGCAGTCCCTAAAAAGAGAGGGTTTACTTCAAAGCGCGCAAAAACTCAAGTTGTCTATATTGACACACTGAACGAACTTGCAGGCAAAGTTATTGATAACGCTTTGTTATTTGAGAACGGCTTCATCGCATCACCGTTTCATTCAACTAAGGTGATTAATCGAGGAGAATTGACTGCGAAATTAGATCTGAGAGTTCAGTTAGCCTCTAAATCTGTCATTGAATCGATCAAGAAACAAGGCGGTACATTCACGGCGACAGATACTCCTCTGCAAAAAAGTCAATCCACTGAAGTAGAAAACAGTTAGTGACTAGCGTCAGGCACTATAGTCTTGTATAATTGTCTATAGAATATATAAATTAGTTGATAGTTAGCGAGGGAAGTTTGAGATGATGAGTTGGAAGACCATCGGCAGGTCATTAAAAAACAGAGATATGCAGAAGCGTCTACTCACCATGGTTGGCATAATTGCCATATATAGATTGCTGGCTCATGTCCCAGTACCACTAGCTTCGCCGACACAACTCAGAGAAGTTTTAGACAGCTTATTGAGTCAAACAGACCTAGGAGGCTTTCTAAACCTGTTGTCCGGCGGAGCATTAGCCGGTTTTTCGATAGTGATGGTAGGTTTGAGCCCGTTTATCACAGCTAGTATCATCGTCCAGCTATTGACCAAGGCTATCCCGAAACTCGAAGAACTTCACAAAGATGGCGAGTCTGGTAGACGTAAGATTCAGCAGTGGACTAGACGAATCACTATCCCGTTAGCGATAGTTCAATCAATAGCCTTTATTTTTATCCTCCAACAGACCGTTCTAGCTGGTGGAACGATAACAGCTGAAAGTATCTCGCTTTGGGATTGGGTTGTAGCAGTCGGCGCTATGACAGCTGGCTCTGTCCTGCTAATGTGGCTAGGCGAGTTAATTACAGAACAAGGTGTTGGTAATGGGATATCACTTCTAATTTTCGCTGGTATCGTCAGCCAGTTGCCACAGATGCTCGCAACAATCATCGCATCACTCATGGACACTTCTAGCGGTGGGCTCAACATCTTCAATTGGTTTACAATACCCGTCAACCCAGTGGCGTTCTGGATTATATTAGCGATGGCTCTAATCTCATTACTAGTCCTATATTATCTAGTCAAGATCAACGAAGCACAGCGAATTATTACAATAAACTACGCCAAGCGTGTTCACGGGAACACAAGCTACGGAGGCATAAAGAGCATCCTACCGATCAAGCTAATAGCTGCGGGTGTTATTCCTGTTATTTTTGCAGTAGCGTTCCTAAGTCTACCCCAATTTATTGGTCAAGTCATAAAAGCTTTAGGCAACCCTGCTCTCCAACCAGTCGCTGAAAAGCTAGTGCTCTGGTTCCAAACGCCAAACCCAGGTATGTTTGCTGGATCAACAGCTGAAGCGTTTATCTACCCCGTGCTGTATTTCTTGCTAGTAATCGCTTTTACTTATTTCTATACGGGAATTGTGTTTAACGCCAATGAAATTGCCGAAAACCTGCAGAAACAAGGTGGATTTATTGAAGGGGTCAGGCCAGGTGCTCAAACAGAAAAATATCTAACCCGCACTGTTAATAGATTGCTCCTGTTCGGTTCAGGCGTCCTGGGCGTAATTGCCATTCTGCCCTTTATCGGTGAATATGTACTCTATAGCCTAACAGGCACGTCAGGCACGAACCTATCGATCGGTGGCACCGGCATGCTGATTGTTGTGTCTGTCGCACTAGAGTCACTCAGGCAAATCAACTCTCGAGCGCTAATGGTAACTTACGATGAATATAAATAAAGCTACTAACAAGACTTGTATATCGACAATTAATGATGTATAATAGATAATTGTAACTTATGGCGAGTCAAAAGGAAGTCATCAAAATGATCGGTGTAGTAGTTGAAGCACTACCTAACACCCAATTTAGAGTTGAACTTGAGAATAGTCATAGTATAATCGCTCATATTTCTGGTCGGATGCGCAAAAACTATATCCGACTAGTACCAGGCGATAGAGTGGAAGTCGAAATGACACCCTACGATTTAACAAAGGGTAGAATTAGTTTCCGCTTAAAAGATGAGAGGTCGCAACCAGCGACATCTTAGTAACCAATAATAAATTTTAATTTTGGGTTTACCCGAAGGGAGAGATAATTACACTTTATGAAAGTTCGTGCAAGTGTCAAGAAAATCAGTCCCGATGACCAATTTGTCCGTCGAAAAGGCAGACTAAGGGTTATCAACAAGAAAAAACCTAAGAATAAGCAAAGGCAGGGTTAAGCATGGCTCGAATTTCTGGGGTAGTTATACCATCAGAGAAGCAAGTGCAGATCGCTCTTACCTATATTTACGGTATTGGGCCAAAGCACGCTTCGACCATCCTTGCGGCGGCAAAAATTGAGCCGACCACTCGGGTGAAAGATCTCACCGAGGCTGAAGAACAAAGAATTCGCGACATTATTGATGCCGAATACACCGTCGAAGGTGATCTACAGCGCTTGGTAGCAAATAATATCAAACGTCTTAAAGATGTGAACACTTATCGAGGGTTAAGGCATAAGGCTGGTTTACCAGTTCATGGCCAACGAACCCGAACGAACGCACGAACTCGCAAGGGTAGAGCAGTAGCCGTTGGTGGATCACAACCTAAAGCAGCAAGTAAGACCTAGGGAAAGGAACTAGAGTATGGCAGAATCAACTACTTCATCTAAGAAGAAACAGCGCCGATCAGTTCCTGCTGGTCAGCTACACGTCCAATCTACATTCAATAACACAATAATCTCTTTCTCCGACAAAAAAGGTAATGTTATCGCATCTTCTAGTGCAGGAGCGTGCGGGTTCCGCGGATCCAAAAAGGGCACAGCCTACGCATCACAAGTAGCTGCCGAAAAAGCATCGGAAATTGCCAAGTCTCAATATGGCGTTAAGTCAGTCGATGTCTTTATTAATGGCACGGGTCTTGGTCGAGATTCGGCAATCCGTGCGGTTAGCTCATTTGATATTTCGGTTGAGAGCATAAAAGACATAACAGGTGTCCCTCACGGTGGTGTCCGACCAAAGAAAGCAAGGAGAGTCTAGTCATGGCAAGAGATACTTCGCCAATCGTTAAACAAAGCCGTCGTGAAGGCTATGCCCTTCATCCAAAGGCACACAAGATTCTCGCTCGTAAGTCAACCATACCTGGTGAACATGGCGCTAGAAGGCAGAGCAAACCTAGTCTCTACGCTCAACAGTTGCGCGAAAAACAAAAGGTCCGCAGGCTATATGGCCTAGTCGAGAAGCAATTCGCAAAGCTGATGAACGAAGCAACTCGTATGAAAGAAGGCCTTGCTGGTGAGAACCTACTGCAGTTGCTGGAATTAAGGATTGATAACGCTGTATACCGATCCGGTTTAGCTGTTAGTCGACGCTCGGCTAGACAGTTAGTGACGCATGGACATTTTCTATTAAATGGTCGCCGCGTTGACATCCCTTCGATTCGCCTGAAGCCAGGCGACAAACTAATTGTTAGGCCAAAGAGTATAAAGACTGAATATTTTGTCCATATTGAAAACGTGTTAGGTAATTCAATACAAGGGCCACTCAGCTGGCTAAAGAGCGACCCCAAGAAGTTAACTATAGAAATTACAGGCATACCTCAGAGAACTGAGGCTGAACCTGACATAAATGAACAATTAATCGTTGAGTACTACTCAAGATAAGAAGGGAAGGGAATTTAAAATATGTCTAAAGCAATTTACGATCCAGCACTCGCAGATATCGAACAGCATTCTGTAACGAGTGCCACCTTCTTTATTGAACCGTTACATGCGGGCTATGGCAACACGTTAGGTAATAGCCTACGCAGGGTTCTGCTTTCGAGTATTCGTGGTGGCGCTATTGTTGCATTTCGTGTCCAGGGTGCGAATCATGAGTTCACTACTATCCAAGGTGTTAAAGAAGATGTTGTTGATATCATGCTCAATCTCAAGGGTGTTAACTTGAAAATTCACGTCGACGAACCAGTCGAGTTACGCCTAGAAAAAAATGGCGCAGGCCCAGTTCTAGCAAGCGACATTCGAGCAAACGCTGATGTAGAGATTGTTAACCCTGAACATGTTATCGCTACCATCGATGACCCAAAAGGTAGCTTAAGTATGGACTTGGTCGTTGAGGCTGGTCGAGGCTACCAGTCAATTAATGAGTCAAGCGATAATCGTCTTCATGACGATATGATCGCCCTAGATGCAATCTACAGCCCAGTTACGCGTGTTAGATTTAAGGTCGACTCGACTCGTGTTGGCCAAGAAACTGATCTGGACAAACTAGCAATTACAATAGATACCGACGGTACGATGACACCTACCGAGGCCTTCGAGGAAGCAGCTGCTATATTGGTCAGTCAGTATTCAGCGTTGGCTGGAAGCACTGTTGTTTCAGGCGCTTTGGCTCCTGGGTCAAGTCATGGTGATGAATCAAACGAGCTGAATACGCTGATTGAGAATTTAAATCTTTCAGCCAGAACGACTAACGCATTAATCAATAACGACATACGAACTATCCATGATCTAGTCACTCTGTCCGAGCAAGAGCTCAAAGAGCTGAAAGGATTCGGCTCGAAGGCATTCGACGAAGTGAAGGACAAACTAGCGGAGCTGGAGTTCTAACATGCATAGACACGGATACCAAGGTCGCAAATTTGGTCGGGAAAAAGATCAGCGGAAGGCTCTACTTAAAGGGTTAGCCTCAAGCCTAATTGAACATGGTCGAATTGAGACTACACTACCAAAGGCCAAAGAATTGCGCCGTTATATTGAAAAGCTAATTACCAAAGCGAAAAAGGGTGACTTAGCCAGCCGACGACAAGTTATCGCTGCCTTAAATACACGTGCTATAGCCTACAAACTAGTAGATGAAATAGCACCTCAGTTAACTGGACGCAATAGCGGGTACACTCGGGTTGAAAGAACTAGACTACGTGTCGGTGATGGTGCTCAACTAGCTATCATTGAATTTGTCGATGAATTGAAACCTCAGCCAAAGGAGAATAAATAAGATGAAGACTTATTCACAGAAACCTTCTGAGATTACACGCCAGTGGATTCTAATCGATGCATCAGATGCCAACCTAGGTCGTCTATCAACGTCTATAGCTGGCTACCTGACTGGTAAATCCAAACCCAGCTATACGCCACATATGGATGGCGGGGATTATGTAGTTGTAATTAACGCTGGGTCACTAAAGGTAACGGGCGCAAAGGAGCTAGACAAGGTCTACTATCGCCATAGTGGCTTTCCTGGAGGAATTAAGAGTGAGACGCTAACAGAACTCCGCCAGAAATCTCCCGAGAAAATTATCGAAGAGGCCGTCAAGGGGATGTTGCCTAAAAACAAATTACTCGATGAACGAATGAAGCGCTTAAGAGTATTTGCTGGCGTAGATCATTCTCATACAGCACAGTCGCCCAAGAAAGTAGAGGTTAAATAATGGCTGATCAAAAATATTTCTATGGTCTCGGTCGTCGCAAAAGTGCTACAGCCAGTGTTAGACTGATTCCTGGTAAGGGAAAAGTTACGATTAACGACCAGGAAGCTAGCGGCTATCTAGACAATAATAAATCTTTACTAGCCGAGATTACCGATCCACTAGCTGCTGTTAGTAAACAAAAAGAGTACGATATCACAATCCTAGTCAAGGGCGGTGGCCTAAGCGGACAAGTTGATGCTATTAAACTAGGTATATCGAAAGCCCTGGTTGTTGCCCACCCCGATCTCAGGCCAGTGCTGCGAAAAGCTGACTTATTAAAGCGCGATCCTAGAGAAAAAGAACGCAAGAAATATGGTCTTCGTTCAGCACGTAAAAAAGAGCAATTCTCGAAGCGCTAACCATAAGCCAATCATTAATACACTCACTTATGTGGGTGTATTAATATTAGGATTGCCCTCTCAGATATGATACAATCAAATTATGCGGGAAGTTATTTTAACTGGGATACGGTCAAATGAAGAATTGACATTGGGTAACTATTTAGGAGCGTTTTTGCCTATGGTAGACATGCAAAAAAAATATGCCGAAACCCACCAAATCAACATGTTTGTTCCTGATCTCCATAGCATCACAACACCCACTAATTATTCATCGCTTTTTGACCACAGTATTAAAAACCTTAAATATTATTATGCTTCAGGCCTAGATATCGAACAACCAAGCACCTACATATACCGTCAGAGCTATATTCCTGCTCACTCTGAGCTGACCTGGATCTTGGATTGCTTCACGCATATGGGCGAAATGCAACGAATGATTCAGTTCAAAGATAAATCTTCCGAGGCTGGAGAAAATGTCAGTGTTGGCTTATTTAATTACCCAGTGTTGATGGCTGCCGATATCTTACTATATGGAGCGCGCTGGGTTCCAGTGGGCGAGGATCAATTTCAGCATCTAGAAATAACCAGAGATATCGCCATTAGATTCAATAATAAGTTCGGCAACATATTCACTATTCCTGAGCCCACGGCTAAGCAAATGCAGTTCATAGAGCGCGACAAAGGCCTTAGAATCCGCAACCTAGTCGACCCATCAAAGAAGATGAGCAAAAGCTCCAAAGACGAAAAGTCAAAGATTAACCTCAATGACAAAAATGATGATGCCCGGATAAAAATCATGAGCGCAACAACTGACAGCATCGGGCAGATTAACTTCAATTGGGAATCGCAACCAGGTATAACAAATCTCCTGCAATTACTCTCACTGCTTACAAACCAATCGCAAGAATTGGTTAACCATGAATGGGTAGGTAAGGCACAGTACAGCCAGCTAAAATCAACGGTGGCCGATGCTGTAGTTGATTTCTTGTCATCGTTTCAAGATAAATGCAAGGACGTTTCTGATGAATACATCGCATCGATACTCGAAAAATCAGAAGCAAAAATGTCAATTACCGCCGAGCAAACGCTTCTAAGGGCTCAGCAAGCGGTTGGTCTCAGGCCAAATTAACAGATATGAAAATCACTGACCGTTCAATCCTAAGAATAACCAGGTTATACCAGCTATTAGGCAACGATGACGGATTACTGTCTATAAAAAATATCGAAAAGACTGATCATGAGGTATTTGTTAGCTTTAGATTTACCATCGCCAAACTAACCTATGTAGGGATATTTGGCTCAGCGGTAGACGAAGAATTGGCCAAAGATATTTTCTCTAATGACCTGAGCCAATTGACTGTCATGAAGAACCCATTAGATAACGATACTGAAATCACACCATTCTTAGGTAAATCGGTTATTTTATTTTGTCTCGAGAAGCAAAGCGAGAGATTAGACGTTTACTTAACTAACCATTTCGATCAGTCTAAATCTAGGAGCTATTGGCAAAAATTGATCAAGCTAGGTTTGGTAACGGTCGATGGCAAAATTGCACAATCACCCAACTCTCAAGTATCACCTGATTCAGGGGTTTCTATCGAGTATCCGTCAGAAGACCAAGGCAATTGCCACGTCCCAATTATCTATCAGGACAATGATGTAATCGTGATCAATAAACCAGCCGGCGTCCTATCTCACGCTAAAGGTGGCGTAGACAATGAATCTACCATCGCTAGCCTCTTCAGTCATCTGACGGCGTTTGATGAGCAAAATAGCAGACCAGGTATCGTTCATCGGCTAGATCGCGATACTTCGGGAATCATGGTTATTGCAAAAAATAAAACTGTGGCAGATTTCCTACAAAAGCAGTTCTCTAATCGCACTATAGAAAAAATTTATTATGCCATAGTAGAGGGGACGCCAAAGATTGATAAGGCAATCATTGACCTGCCGATCGGCCGTAACCCCAAAAGGCCTAGTTCGTTCAAAGTCTCTTCGAACGGCAAGGAGGCAGAGACCCGATATCAGACTATTGCTATATCCGAATCATCAACTTCAACTTTAGTCAAGTTAACGCCCAAAACTGGACGAACCCACCAGCTACGCGTCCATATGGCGCATATCGGCAACCCGATAGTTGGCGACCGAATATACGGAAAGACCGACAAACGACTAATGCTTCACGCCTACAAGTTGGGTTTCGTTCTGCCTAAAACGGGCAAACTAACTACATTTACAGCCGAATTGCCCAACGAGTTTCTCGACAAAATTCCTGCGATAGATCAGGATATTCTATAAATGGGCCTGTTAACTGAACAAGATATATCGGCGCTTTCGGTCGCGGCCAAAGCGCTTCCTCATGCTTTAATCATTTCAGCAGACCAAGGTTTAGACAGAGATTGTGCGGTTCAGTCGCTCATAGAATCTGACGATGAAATATCCACTATTAGACCTATTGAAGACAAAAAGATTACTACTGTCGATCAGATCCGAGATTTTATCGCATATATATCTACGAGATCAACTAAACGAAGGGTTATCGTCTTTGACGACTCAACGTCTATGTCAGAGCAAGCGCAAAACGTCCTGTTGAAATCGTTAGAGGAGCCCACCGATAACACGCATATTATAATTTTGGCTAGCTCAACTGAAGGTTTATTGCCAACAATTATTTCTCGATGTCAAATAATTCGGCTCCACCATACAACCCGCGCCGAAGATTCTCGCCTAGTTGACTCCTATAATTTACCGGCGACAAAAAAGAAACAAATCCTGTTCTTAGCCAGCGGAAAACCTCTCATGATACATCAATTATCTACTTCTGAAGAACTGTTCGATGAATATAGTTCGATTATTAACGATGCAAAATTAATTGTTGCTAACACTGATAATTATAGCTCACTGGTTAAGGTTCAGCCATACTTCAAAGACCGTCATCGAGCGATGATACTACTTGATACTACGGTAAACATAATTCATCATCTGATCAAAGCAAGTGGCGAGACTAACCAGCGTTTCGACAAATTAATGGATAGTATCGAAAAGGCCAAAAGGACGATTGATTTTCACGGGAGCCTGAAACTATCGTTGCTAGAAATTGTGGTATAATTATATAGTTATGCTAGGTCTTATTTTCGTTATCGGAGTAGTCTTTTTGATTATATTTTACCAGCCTGCTCAAAATGAAGACATCATCCCCCAAAAGATATCAGACAAGCTAGACCAGCTATGGAGTATTGTCCAGGAGTCATTCTCGACAAATCGATATCTTCGAGCTGAGAAAGCCTTATTAACGATTCTCAGAATAGACGAAAGGAATTCAACGGCCTACAATCGTCTAGGTATCCTTTATGCCAAGCAAAAAGCTTTTAAAGATGCCATTGAGTGTTTCGAGATCGCCCAGAGTTTAGAGCCCAGCGCCTCAAGTCTTCATAACGTCGGATTGATTTATTTCGAAACGGGTGATTATGCTAAATCCGCACTGGCTTTTGAGCAAGCTATTGAACTCGAAGATGGGCTAGCTACTAGGTATATCGCCTATGCCAAAACTCTTGAAAAATTAGGAAACACAAAAAAAATGATCGAGTCGCTCGAAAAAGCCGTCGAATTGGAGCCTATTCCACAAACATTGAATATTTTGGCCGAAGCGTATGATTCTACTGGTCAGATGGAGCTGTCGACAAACCTAAGGGAAAAGGCGACTCGCATGTTGGCCCCCGAGCCAGCCAAGCGTATTCAGCGTCAGCCAAAACAACCGCGTAAGATTATTATGTAAGGTTGAAAAAAAATGCTTGACTTGTTAAAATAAGCGAAGTGCCGCTTTAGCTCAGTTGGTTAGAGCGACGGTTTTGTAAACCGTAGGTCCTCGGTTCGAATCCGAGAAGCGGCTCCAAAAATATGCTGGAATCGTGTAGTGGCAATCACAGGAGACTGTAAATCTCCCGCCTTTCGGCTTCGTAGGTTCGAGTCCTACTTCCAGCACCAAAGAATAGCCCACTGTAAAGTGGGATTATTATTAGTTATTACACTAGCGATCAAACTAATCCCTATGATGTATATATGTCGTAGTGTCAGTGTATACATACAAATTATTGACATATTTATTATAGTGTGATATAATCATATTATGAAAAAATTATTTATCGATATTCTGATGACCTGGAATCGAGACTCTAACGAAAGAAGCAAGCTCCAGAAGACATACTTCAGCTTAGCATTATTAGTTGTAGTTATCGCAGGCCTAGTGAGTCTAATCAATCTATCGATTGGTGGCAACTTAGTGCTGTTAGCGTCATTTCTGGCCGCGGTTTATATTACCAACACTGTAGTTTGGGCGCTAACCGATGCATTCGTTATCCGTGAACTAAATGCTCTCGCTAAAAAACCAAGTTCTAAAAAGTGATCCTCTAAGTTGTGTTATAATATATTGGGTTTAATCATACTAAGTTAGATCCTGCGTGAAACATGTATAATCGTAGAGCGTATGCGCAATATGGAATAAAATCTAGGTTAACAATAAGTTCCCCAGTGGCAATATGCCGTGATAGCTCAGTTGGTAGAGCGCATCCATGGTAAGGATGAGGT
>CAZJUX010000020.1:0-12072 GCA_964549705.1 uncultured Candidatus Saccharibacteria bacterium | reverse complement strand
AGATACCGATGATAACGATAACAATCAGCAGTTCAACAATCGTGAAGCCTTGTTGTTTGTTAGGGAGCTTAAGCATGTTGTATATTATTATAACACCCCTTCGACGATTCAAGTCAAATGGTTCTTAAGCCAATAAATTGATTTAATACTTCTTCTATATAAATCGCTTGACTTATTACGTTAGATAAACTATACTAGGACAGATTGTTTTATCAAAATTAAAGGAGTTAGTGCATGTCCAAGATCAAAGCTGGTGGCTCAAGCAAGAATATTCATGACAGCCCAGGCCAACGCCTAGGCGTGAAGAGATTTGGTGGCCAGAAAGTTTCAGCTGGCGAAGTTCTAGTTCGACAAACAGGTGCAACCAAAATCGCTGGTCCTGGCACATACATGAGTCGCAACTTCACTATCCACGCCTCAAAAGACGGCGTCGTCAAATTCGAGCAAACAAAAAAACGCCTCTTTACAGGCAAAACCGAACGCCGCACTCAAGTAAGTATCGCTTAGGTTTCGTTCTATAAAATAAAATAACACCTATAAATAGGTGTTATTTTATTTTAATACTACTGATGAATCTCTAGTTATACAACCCACTTACCGGTATCTGCATTTATTTTTTGCTTCATATCGTTTTCTGAAGGATTGAGAACTGGGAATGTCTCCCTAGGGGGGAGTTGAACGACTTTAGCTGGAATTTCTTCGTAGACCGCTCCGCCTGTAGCTAGCCGAGCCATATCTTCCATATCTTTTTCAATACGAGCAATTCTTCCTGCATTTTCAGCATCCTGCTCAGGAGTTGTAGTGTTGGGAGCGAACGGCGACTGTTCATGTGACATTTATGTTATTTCCTTTCATGTTTATTTCATACAATTCAATATGTATTACTTTAAACTATAGCAAATAATTGACAAAAAGTCAATATGTCCGATAAACAACCCTGTGCTAGCCTTCAACGCCGAGGTGGTACTTGACACGGGCGACGACATCACTAATAACAACTTGTGATTTGACCATATATTCATCGACGCCGAGGCTCTCGGCGCGCTCTTTGTCCTTGACCTGCGAAAGTGCTGTCAGCATAATAACACGAACATTGGCTGTCTCTGGTGTATTGCGCAGTATATCGAGTACATCGAAGCCATTAATTTTTGGCATCATCGCGTCTAGCAAAATTATGTCTGGCTTGTACTCTAAAGTTGCTGTTAGTGCGTCTTCGCCGTCGTGAACTTCTCGCACGTCAAAACCCTCTAGCTCCAATCGAGCTCGATAAACCGATGACAAAGAGGTGTCATCTTCAACCAATAAAACTTTTTTCTTGTGTGGTTCGTCCATAATAACTCTTATTTTAGTCTATTTCACGGCATAGCACAAGCGCTATAGCCTCATCGCCTCGTCAAGTTGAGGGTCAACCCCCTTGTTGACATCTTCTGCTGTCAGTTCAATCTGCTTATCAGGCTCTATCCCCTGATGGTCAATATTCTTGCCATTTGGCGTGAACCAACGCGACTGAGTTATTCTCATCTGCGCTCCACCAGACAAGCTAACCAGCGCTTGAACACTACCTTTACCAAAGCTCTTTTCGCCGACCAAAGTTGCCTTGCCGTGATTCTTGAGCGCTCCAGCGATAATCTCGCTAGCACTGGCGCTACCGCCATTTATCAAGATAACTGTTTTGACATCACTAAGTATAGGCTGGCCAATTGATTTGACAGTATCAACAATTTCTTTACCGCGACGTTCGGTCATAATTACTTGATTGTCGAGCCACAATCCTGCCAACGACTTCGCTGAAGATACTGTTCCACCTGGGTTGCCCCGTAAATCTAGCACAACCCTACTGACACCCTGTCTGACAAATTCCTCAGCGGCGGTTCGACTAAGCTTGCCTGTTTCGTCATTGAACCTATGAACAGTCAAAATACCGACGCCGTTCTTGACTTCTGACTCGACTGTAGGCGCAACAATTTTTTGACGAGTAATCGAGAAGTCTTTGCTTTCTCCGCCACTTATCACTGTGATATTAACTTTTGAATCGACATCTCCACGAATTTTAGATACCACTTGGTCGACAGTCCAGCCACTTGCTGATTTATCATTGACTTTGACAATAATGTCACCTGGTAATAGACCTGATTGTTCGGCTGGTGAGCCTTTAAGCGGTCGAATAACTGTCAGTTTATTGTCTCGCATGCCAATTTCTGCCCCTATACCGCCACCGATATCGCCATTCATTGATTTCTCGAATTCCTTTACTTCATCGGGATCCATAAATACCGTATAAGGGTCACCTACTGCCTGGGTTAAGCCTCTACTCGCTCCATAAATCAGTTGCTGGTCATTTATTTCACCGTCAAAATCCGCCTTTAGCTTACGATAAACTTCCTGAGCGGTCTGCAAATCCAGCGAACCCGTCGATACTCGGAAGCCAAACAGCGGTGCGACAGATGAGTAAATCGAGTCTATTCTCGTACCGGCAACGAAACTGATCGTCGCGATAATCAAAGCTCCAAGCAATAACTTTGAGCGTTCAGAGCCCTCTCTCATAACTATTTATTGTAACACGGTTGCGCTAAAAATAGATATAAGTTATACCCGAAACCGAGCGATTATAATATCGGTATAGGCCATCAACACCAAGGTTGTAGTCACTAACGGTAATTGTGCCGTTGTCGTGAACAGCCTCAACATACATCACGTGCCCGTAAGGGCCGCCATAAGTAACCGCGGCAGCGCCGACTCTTGGAGTGGAGCCTTGCTGGATTGTGCCACCTAGCGTTGGCGAATACATTCCACTAGTTGTCGTTGGCCATTGGTTAGCGTTCCCGCGTCCACCAAAATGTGGCACGAAACGACCAGTGCTATAAATTTTCCAAGCGACGTAACTAACACATTCACGGGTATACAAGCCCCAGTTATCAATAAAAGCGTCAAGTGGCGCACTAGCCCAAACAGCTGGATAGCCACCATTGCCAGACGACGGCGCAGGGATGCCACTCCCAGTCCAACCTGATTGCTGTAATTGCCTAAGGTTCTCGGCAGCCTGCTGTTCACGAAGTTTTGCAATCTCGCCATTGCGTTGATTGGCTAATGATGCATAAGCGTTCTGATCATCTTTGGTGTCATTAACTAACTTTGCTTGTTCGGCCTGCTTAGAGGCTAACATTGATTTCTGCGACTGTTGGTCTTTGAGGATATTTTCTACCTCTGCTCTGTCACTCTCAAGTTTTTCCTGTAAAGCCTTGATTTCTTTGATTTTATCACTTAATGCTGACCGTAAATCAGTTCTCTGCTCCTGCTTATCAATATAATCACCTAGGCTATTACTGCTAGCCAGCATTTCTAAGGGCGTAATTTGGTCGTCGACATAGATATCAGACAAAATAATCCCAAGTGTCTTGCGATTTTGCTCGATTAACTGTTCTTGCCTGGCAATTTCTGCGACTAAATCGTCGTATTTTTTCTGGCTAGCGTTAATCTGTTCCTGCAGGGTGTTGATTTGACTATTTAGGTTGTTTAGTTCTTCTTGGAGCGTGCCAGCCATTTGTTCTAATCGGCTAGCCTCAGCGTTTAAAGTATCGGCTTCTTCTTGCTTTGCCCTTATCTCAGCATCATAATCTCGAGCAAGAACCACTGAGCCAACATGGAATATTCCCGCACCAGCCATCAAAACACTAACTGCTACCAAGGTTGCCTTCGCAGTTAAAGTATTCGAAACTGGTGTGGTGGACCTGTGTTTCATCGCCTCAATTATAGCATAAGCGATTTCAATATGTCAAGCTTTTAGATTTTTAGATACTTGTGTGTTGCAATAAACGAAGAGATAGCGCCGATCACTGAGCCAATTAACATCATAACTATAAGTGCCAGCCAGACATATGAAATTGATAAACTAACTAAATTATCAATCGGCACGCCATAGCTAGTCATTGGCTCCCTAGCTGACAGCAATAATCCATACCCCAATCCAGTAGCAATTATAGCCGCGATAATACCATATAAAATTGCCTCCACCAGAAATGGTCCTCGGATAAAACCCCGCTCGGCGCCAATTAGTTTCATCATCTGGATTTCGTCCTTGCGATTGAAGATTGCCATGCGAATCGTATTGAACACAACTAGTGATGAGATAGCGACAAATATAATGGCGGCGATACTCCCTCCTACACTAGCAGTCTCAACCCAGCGGCCGATAGTGTTAATTGCCTGGCGACGATCACCGCTAAATGATGGTTCACGACGAGGGTCACGATTTTCTTTGTATAGCTCATCTGTTTTGACAAAATTGTCCAGTGACGACTGGTCGTTCAAATCAATAACCGACACTCTGAGAGTAGCCGACATTTCGTTTGAGGCCTCTTTGATGGCTTCTAGTGCCTCCGGGTTATCCTTAAATTGTTCAGCCTGATTTTTTCGCGCCTCCTCGGCTGAAATATACCTGACGCCATCAACATTTTCTAGCTTTTCCAGCCGACTAGTCAACTCTTGGATGGTTTCGTCGTCAACCTTGCCTTTTAGATAAATCGACATATCCGCTTGCCGGGAGATATCAGCCACCGTATCTAATAGAATTTGCCTAGCAGAAACGGTCAGAAAAATTATCAACAAAGTTACGCTCATTACGGCAGTGGCCGCCACCGTCAGCCAAATGTTGCGGTTGAAATTATTAATACCATAACGAAAAACTCGTGATATAGTCAGTAAGCGTCGCTTGCGTTGACGAGTTTTTAGTGGAACTTTTTTGTCATTCTTTTTGCTCATTGCTTGTAGACTCCCTTAGCTTCGTCGGAAGTAATTTTGCCATGTTCGATAGTAATTACTCGTCTCTTAAGCTTGTTGACGATGTCGACATTGTGTGTTGTTAGGAGAACAGTCGTACCGTATTTGTTAATCTTTTCGAGCAACCTGACAATTTCCCAGCTATGTCTAGGATCGAGGTTGCCTGTCGGCTCATCAGCAATCAAAATTTTTGGTTGACGCACGACCGCTCTAGCAATTGCCACTCGCTGACGTTCACCACCAGATAGCTGATGCGGAAAACTTTTTTCCTTTCCCGTTAATCCAACTAATTCGATAACTCGTGGCACAGTACTCTTAATCTCACGATTCGTCATACCGGCAATCTCGAGAGCAAAAGCGACGTTTTCGAACACAGTTCGATTTGGCAACAATTTGAAATCCTGAAAGACTACGCCAATTTTTCGCCTCAGCAGCGGGATATACTTATCCTTTAAAGTATCATAATCTATCCCACCAACAACAATCTTGCCACTCGAAGGCTTCTCCTCTCGGGTAAGCATTCTTAGCAAAGTTGACTTACCAGCCCCCGATGTACCGACCAATATGACAAACTCGCCCGAAGATATATGAGCGCTGACGCGATTTAATGCTGGCTTATTGTCTTTGCCATAAGTCTTTGTCACCCGATCTAACAAAATCATATCTCTATTATACAATATGAGCTAATGCTTACAAAATCTATTGGTTGTTAACACTGGCTTGTTGTTCCAAATATGCCAACATAAACCCATCGAGATGACCATCTAGCACTTTTTGAGTGTCTTTTTCCTCGTGCTTTGTCCGAGTATCTTTAACTAATGTATAAGGGTGAAGAACGTAATTACGGATTTGACTGCCCCAGTTGGCCGACTCCCCCGCCCTCAACTCAGATACCGACTGAGCGTGTTGCTCAAGTTGCATCGCTAGCAGTTTTGAGCGCAGTATACTAAGCGCTGTTTCACGATTTTGGATTTGCGATCTTTCATTTTGGATAGCTACCGCCAAGCCCGTCGGCAAGTGAGTAATCCTAACTGCTGAATCTGTCGTATTAACACTCTGGCCACCATGACCACCTGATCGGTAGACATCTATTTTCAAATCTTTATCGTCAATCTGAATTTCATCAGGCTTATCAATTTTTGGCAAAACCTCTACCAGCGCAAAACTTGTCTGGCGTAAATTGTCCGAGTTGAATGGGCTTAGCCGAACCAATCGATGAACACCATTTTCGGATCGAAGTTTGCCATAAGCGAACAAACCATATAATTCCATAACTACTGTTTTTATACCAGCATCGTCGTTGGTCGATCGCTCGAGCGTCTCGACTTTCATGCCGTTATTTTCAGACCACCTAAGATACATTCTTTCCAGCATTTGCGCAAAATCCTGAGCGTCTAAACCCCCTACTCCAGCAGTAATTCTCAGGACTGCGGAGCGATTGTCATACTCTCCTTGAAAAAGTAAATCAGTTTTGCGCTTAGTGTATTCGTCTTCGAGGGCTGCTATTTGAACCTCAAATTCTGGCAATAAATCGTCATCACCTAGCTCCATTAATTCTTCGATATCGTGAAGTTGGATATTCATCATCTGCCAAGGTTGGATCATTTGTCTGAGACTAGCCGATTTTTTTGATAAATCTTGAGCATGGCTTGGGTTATTCCAAACCTCAGGCTGTGCCAACTCTTCGTCTAATTCCGCTAACTCTCGCTCTTTGGCAGGGATATCAAGCAATCGACTAGCTCCCGCTACCTCAGCCGTCAAATTCTCAACTCTATTCTTTAATGGTTGCATCTAGAACTATTGTAGCATTTTTATGGTATACCCTAGCCATCATCAGGGAACTACTAGTTAGCCTCGCCAGCGGTCGATATGGCTGAGGCGACGGACGAGAAATGGGTGAGAGCTAAAGGTCTGGGCAACACGGTTCATTGGTCGCTCAGCGTTATACTGAAGCCAATCTCGAGCTGTCTGGTTCATCGATTTAGCAACGTCTGGTCCGACATGGATTTTAATCAAAGCTGATTTTACTAATTCAGAATCTAACATATACATCAGCGCCAATCTATCAGCAGTCAGTTCAGCTCGACGACTCCAAAACCCCGCTATCCAAGAGCCAAAGACGCTAACAATCGGCAACGACATAAATGGCTGGAGATAAACCAACGCCGATGTGTGGCCGTATTTTATGTGAGCCATTTCATGGACGACGATAACCTTGAGCTCGTCGTCAGTCAAATAACGAATTGAGCCCGAGTTTAAAACTATACAATAAGGTCGTGTGAAGCCAAATGCATAAGCGTTCATCACGGGATTTTGTGTCACAAAAACTTCAACGCGCGGTAAGCCTAAATCAGCTGAAACAGAGTTTATCCAGTTTCGTAACCACGCATAATCGCTATACTCAATCTGCAGAGAATTGCCAAGCATTGTTTGTCGAGCCATTCTGACAAGAAACATACCCAACAATAACAGTACGCCAAAAACCAAAGATCCGCCAAACAGGGCTCCGATAAGACCCACAATAAACTCACCTGAGCTTAAGGCCTGTGCTTCTTGACTCGTTATAAAACTTATAATAAAGTAACCGCTACTAACCAGAAAGAATATCCCAAAAGTCACGGCCAACACAATATAATCGCTGTTAGACCTTGCTCGCTCGACCGCTGACTGCCCTCTATTTCTCTGCTCCACTTGATGCCCTTTCTATTGTTTCAATAAATTGCTTTCCTCTATCTTGGTAATTCTCAAACATGTCAAAACTGGCTGCTGCCGGGCTTAGAACAACCACATCCCCCGACTGAGCGTAGTCACTAGCCAGATTGACTATATCTGACATCGGTCTTTTGCCTACTATGCTCATCTCAGCCTTGACTCCAGAGTTAATCAATAGATTAGCGAGTTTATCAGCGTTCGAGCCGATCAACAAAACCGCTCGTATTGAACTAGTCTGAGCGATTTGTTCTGCTAAACCTCCGTAATCAGCTCCTTTATCGTGCCCCCCTAGTATCAAAACCTTGGGTTGGGTAAACGATTTAATAGCTGAGATAGCGCTTCCTGGGGTAGTTGCTATGCTGTCATCATAATACTCAACCCCGTTGACCTCCGCCACAAAACTAAGTCGATGAGGTAAACCCTTAGACGAAATAATTCCATTTTTGATTGAGATATTATCAACCCCTAGATATTTTGCAACACTGATTGCCGCACAGGCATTTTCTAAATTATGAACACCCGGTAAAATCAGTTTATCTGTCTCGCAGATAATTTCTTCGTTCAGCTTGAAGTGATTATCCTTGATATAAACGCCCGCCCCCCTATCCATCACACCACCATAACTTATCGCCTGGCTCGACCCACAGCTGGAAATCTGCTTTGAGTATTGGTTGTCGAAAATATAAAAAGCTACGTCAGACTCTGTTTGATATGCTGTTATATTGGATTTTGCGGCTAGATATTCTTCGAAGTCTAAGTGAATATCTAAATGATCTGGCTCAATCATTGTCACCACCGCGATATGCGGTGATTTTTTTAAATCAAATAACTGGAAACTCGACAATTCGTAAATAACCATATCGGTTGGCTGGATAATTGGCAAAATCTCAAGCGCTGGCTTACCGATATTTCCTACCAGATGAGTCTTTATGCCAGAGACTCTCAGGATATTTTCGATAATACTACTAGTTGTGCCTTTGCCCTTTGTGCCTGTAACGCCGATTATCGGTGCTGGACATTCGGCAAAAAATTCATTGGTCGCTGTCCAAACCTTACCATTTGTAGAAATCTTATCTGGTCGCAAACTAGGTGCTCGAACAATTAAATCAAAGTCGCTCAATCGGCTAAATACGCCTTGACCAGACAAAACCTCAGCTCCATCTGGCAAACCCTCAAGCTTTTCTCTCTCATCAACAATCACCACCTCTGCGTCAGGGTATTTATTGGTAAAGTAATCGTAACTTACTTCACCTTCAAGCCCAAACCCAGCGATAGCAATTTTCACTAAAACAATACCTCAAGTTTTTCTTGAAGTTTTGTCAGTAATTCTTTATCACCCTTAGACACTCCAGCCAACACCCAAGTATCAGCTTTGAAAAATTCGCAAGCAGTTTTGACAATTTGGTCTTTGTTTACCGCTAAAATATCAGCTGGTACTTTATCATAATCTTTAACTACATCGTCACCAAAGTAGCGATTAGTGTAAAACCCGCTAATTTGTGCGACCGTTTGAGCACCCATTTGATAGCGTCCAAGAGCGTAGGATTTCGCGCTCTCAATGTCCCCTGAATCGATTGTGCCATTCAAAACTCGTTTTAATTCCTTTACGATAATGTCAAATAAATCCTCAGCGGTTTCTAGATTAACCTGACCACCAAAATCCCAAGCTGTATCATAAAATCCAACTGATGTGTCGCTAAACACACCATACGCCAGTCCTCGCTTACGAGCCGCGCCAAAAATACGTGAACTCATAGTACCAGTCAAAATATGATTTAGAAAATCCATCCCGTCAGCCTCAGCGTCGTTGATTTCTCGTGACAAATTCATCGACCAGCCGAAGTTTAAATTGGTCGCGTCCTTACGGCGAATCAGCACTGGGTTGGCTCGTTTCAGCTCCTCGTGAGGCACTTCAAAACGCTCGCCTTCGTCTAGTTGCCAGCCTTCAAGCATATCTCTGATCTGCTGTTTACGACCTTTTAGCTTGCCTGCAACGACAAATCGCATATTCTTCAGAGTGTGAGTTCGTCTATGATGCTCCTTGATGTCCTGTAAAGAAATGTTTGAAATTGTTTTCAAACGTTGATTGTAGGTATAAATATTTTCACCAAGTGATTGCTGTATTCTAGGCCACATGACACGATTATGGTTATTTAAATACCCCGTTAATTCACTGCGGACGTTACCTTTTTCGGCTTCTAGTTCTTCGTTATTAAACTTTGGGGTAGTAATGGCAACTCGTTGTAAATCCAGCACCCTATCCCATTCAAAATCAGCACAAGCGGCTTCATAAACCATCGAGTAATCTGATGTAAATGCATTATGGTAGGCGCCATTTTTAGTAAACTCCTGCTCGTAAGCAAACTGTGAGCTAAACTTTTCGTTCGCACCAAATGCCATGTGCTCCATAACATGCGCTGTTTCGTAGATTTCTTTATCTTTCACATAACGATTGCCCGCACGAAAATGGAATTGAATACTCATCACTGTCGCATCTGCTACATCAATCAGCAAACCTCTAGCGCCATTTTTCAATCGTATTTCTTCAACTGTATGCTTCATTAACTTATCCTAACTCGTTATAGTTTTCTATTTTCGGCTTTTTTTGCGGTTTTGTCGTGAAGCCTTCTTTTTCTTCCGAGATTCTTTTTTCACACGATTAACTTCGGTATTTGACTTTTTTGACTTAATCGTAAAGTCATCATCACGGTTCGCTTCACCCGCGCCTAATTCGTTCACGCCACGCTCAACCGCTGATTCTGCTAAACGAGTCAACTCCGTATCGTACTCTTCATCTCGAGATTGACGGACTACAGCATCAGATTTTTGAATTCGGAAAATCGTGTTAAGAACTTCATCACGCAAATTAGCCTGCAAGCTATCAAATAGCTTTTGTGATTCCGAGCGATATTCAACTAATGGATCGCGCTGACCAACACCTCGCCAATGAATACCTTCACGTAAATGTTGCATATTTTCGAGATGCTGCATCCACAAAGTATCAAGCACAGCCATATAAACTTCACGTTCGACACCTCGAAGGTCTTCGGCGCCGATCTCTTTTTCCTTGGCTTTATAGGCTTCATCGGCCAGTTTTAGACCTTCTTCATAACGCAATTTATCTTTCTTTACCCCACCAACAGCTCTAATCTTATCTTCATCAACAGGAAAAGTAACATGATAATCTTCTACAAAATTCTTGTTATTTTTTATCGGCAGGACAGTCAAATCTCGGACTTTGGCTTTTAGCAAACGTTCAATTTCTGGCTGGATATTATCACCATCGAGAATTCTTCGGCGCATAGTGTAAACAACTTTACGATGACGGTTTATGACGTTATCGTATTGTACAACGTTCTTTCTAGCATCGAAATTATAGCCTTCGACTCTTTTTTGAGCAGCTTCGAGAGTTTTTGAAACTGCTTTATTTTGGATTGGTACTTCCTCGTCAACCCCTAGGCGATCCATCAGTAAAGCGATGCGCTCGCCTTGGAATATTCGCATCAGGTCATCTTCTGTCGAAACATAAAACTGTGATTCGCCTGGGTCACCCTGGCGACCACCACGACCACGTAGCTGATTATCAATCCGCCTTGATTCGTGTCGTTCCGAGCCTAAGACGACTAGTCCGCCTAGCTCCTTAACTCCTTTGCCGAGCTTGATGTCAGTACCGCGACCTGCGATGTTTGTTGCTAAGGTAATCGCCCCCTTTTCGCCAGCCTTTTCAATAATCGAAGCTTCTCTCTCATTATTCTTGGCATTTAATAGCTCAAATTCGATACCTTCTTTTTCTAGATACGAAGCAATCATCTCATTTTTTGTAATCGAACCAGATCCAACCAAGACTGGTCGTCCCTGCTGATGGTATTCCTTGATTGCCTCTGCAACAGCCTTGAGTTTAGCTTTTTCTGTCTTGAAGATCAAATCTTCTTTATCGATTCGAGCGACCGGTCTGTTAGAAGGAATTTGAATTACGTCAAGGCTGTAAATCTGTTGGAACTCTTCTGCCTCAGTAAAAGCCGTTCCTGTCATACCAGATAGTTTCTTGTATAGACGGAAGAAATTTTGGAATGAGATAGTCGCCAGAGTCATGCTTTCCTGAAGTACTGGCACTGCCTCCTTGGCTTCTATTGCTTGGTGTAAACCTTCACTATAGCGCCTACCCTGCATTAAACGACCAGTGTGTTCATCGACAATTATCACCTCTCCGTCGTTTGTTACAACATAATCTTTATCGCGCTTAAAGATTGTCTCCGCACGCAAAGCTTGATCCAAATGATAAACACTTCGCACATGTTCTGGCGTATAAAGATTCTTAACTCCCAGCATTTTTTGAACTTTTTCAATGCCTTGGTCGGTTAATGACACAGAGCGACGTTTTTCATCAAGAATATAGTCATCTGGAACTAATTTAGCTGTAATTTTTGCAAAAGTATAATAACTTTCTGGGTTTTCTGACGCTGGTGCAGAAATAATCAATGGCGTTCTAGCCTCGTCAATCAAAATTGAGTCAACCTCATCAACAATAGCGAAATTCAGCTCTCTTTGTCTGAGCAGTTCTACCTCGTTAACCATATTATCTCG
>CAZJUX010000019.1:0-14383 GCA_964549705.1 uncultured Candidatus Saccharibacteria bacterium | reverse complement strand
TCATCTCCGTTTAGTATATTCATCACCTGCATATCTTGAAGGAATACCACGGCAGCCGTCTTTGCATCAGGATTGTCGATAGTCTTTATTTGAGACTCGGCCACCTGGTCGCTATCTTTATTACCGGAATCTGCTGCTGAATCTACGTCTGTCCTGAACCCAGCAGTGCTAAACAGGTAATCACCAGAAAAAAGCTCATCACGATCGGTTATATACTCACTCAACCAAGTATCCTTAACGATAAAGTTGCTCTTCACCATAGTATCAGGGTCATAGTTTTCAGGTATGATATCTGGATTTATCCACCCTTCGTCTGTAATAATCTGTATGGCTTCCTCTGGCTCCATTGAGTTAAGCTCTTCAAAAGGTAACGATACGGGCGTGCATGCCGCGGTGACGGCCGGGTTTCCATTCGTACCATCACTCATACCGCACTCGTCAGCGTTGTTATACATAACTTTCATCAGTGCACTCCTCGCTTCTTCTGAATTGGCTTGAGCATTTTTAGGGCCTAACAGGCTGGAGGCTTGACCGAGAATAGTCGGGATAATCGAGAAGGCGGGGTTTTTGTGTTGACCACTAACGAGCATGCTGGCATTTAGGTTGTAAACGATACTTCCCAGAAAAGTCCATCGACTGGATATATCTAATGGGCTCAGTGAGGCAATTTCCATCTGTCTCTCCTCTGCGATTTGGTCGTTGATGATTCGACTAGCTTCAGGAATATTACTCACCGCAGCAGCCGGTCCAAGACGAGTCAGTGATGATAGTGAAAATAAAGCCATCAATGATGTGCCAATAGCGTCTCCGAGCGGGACACCAACGGCATCTATAAGTTCTTTGTTGCCCAGTGCTTCGATGATAGCATCGGAGTTATTTACTGCTGCATTTGTTGCGGCCTCTATCACTTTAGGCGTTAGGGTTTCAATTAATACGTACTCTATCCCTCCGAGTATTAGTGCAAACGGTCCTGACACCGCCCTGACTACAAAATCGGTTGCCATCATCGCGTACATACTAGCTGGGCTAAGGATTACATCACAAATATCACCAACAGAAGAATCATCTACGACTTTTGAAGCCTGTACCACTGGATTTTTCATCATGCTATAACCAGGCGCAAATCTAGATACGCCTAGGTTTGTAGTCACTAGACCCATCGCCTGTAGTAAAATCTTTGAATCTAGAGCACTACCCTTTGTTCCTGTCGCTTCGTCTTCATAAACATCGGTTAGTGGATCCATGAACCCACTAACATCTTCGGCAGAAATATTGTTTACTAGCGAACCTTTCTGTTTATCAGCTGGCGATAGGTAGAGGTCGGTCGAAAAAGGTAGTAGCTGGAGTAATTGAATAGCCGCCACTGCGCCAGTGATAATTTTCGGTAACTTGAGACCTATACATGCCCCTGCTGCTAGTGTGGCCGCGGCTCCAGCTTTTTTAAACTTACCTACATGCTTATTAAATTTTCCAGAAATATTGGACTTAACAGAACTACTTTTTTCTTGCCCTGGTAATTTTTTCTTGAATTTACTGCGCTTTTCTTCTGCCGTCGAACTACTATCATCAGCGACACCTCCTTTGCGCGATAGATTTAGTGGCTTATGGACTTTTTTGACTTGACGAGCGCTGTCGTTCCATAGTCTCTGGACCATGTTCATCGAGCCGTTTCTACCTAGCACCCTATTCTTTAACTTGATATTATTTTTATCGTTCATGTATTTGTCTAAGTTGGCCGGCTCTATGTTTAGGCCGTCTACTTTGTAGTGAGTCGGTTTAATATCAGGTTTGCCTCTCCCCTCCAGTGTCTTCGGGTCGATAGGTGTGTCGCCATTCATTGGTATTGCGCCTGCTTTGGTGTAGGAGCGTATAAGTTTTTTGGTCGGGCTATTCATTTTGTCTTGTAGGCTACCCTCTGGGGCGTCACCTGTGTTGCCAGAGGTGAGTCTTGTCAATATCTTTGGGGTTCTGGGAGCCATTATTCGGTGAGAAGTGTCCAAGGTATTGACTGGGTTTTCTTTGAGGCCGATATTAGCAAAAGGCGAAAAGGCAGCCATGCCACCGCCCAAGAGCCCAATAATAGTAATAATCGTCCCAGTTGCGCCTTTTTTCGATTTCATTAATCCCGCGAAACTAGCAAGGCCTGCTCTGGCATTTTGACCAATTCCGTTACCTCGTGATTTCGAACCACCGCCCTGTTCGCCCGTATCTCTGGGTTCATAAGGTATATTACTCTCTCGAGCGCCTAGTGACTCCTCGCCCTGCTCTTCTTTGCCTTTGTCGGGGTTTTTCATGGGCATCTCAAAATCAGGTGCGTAGGGTGATTTATTGCCTAAGCCTGTATCTGACATATTGATTATTATAGCACAAGCATTATTGGGTTATTCTGCTACTGCCGAGGCGGTGAAGTGTTAATTAGGCCGTATTCAGTGTCGCTAGCCTGTATCTGGATATGGACATGGTTCGCTCCAGCGAAGAATAGCCCTTGTCCGACTGGGAAGTTGGCTAGGCGTTTTTGCTCTTCCTCGGTAAGCTTAAAGACGTTTGATAGAACATCAACTGCGCTGCTCGATTGCTTGAGCAGTAACTGGATAGAAGAGTTAGCGACAATTGCTCGACCCATCTTGCTCCCCATGAAATCCTCCACGTCTTGGGTAATAGTCGTTAGGCCAAGCTGATATTTTCTAGCACGTTTCGCTAAACTGAATAAGAAATTAGCCGAGTCGTCATATTTCATCAACTGCCAAGCTTCGTCAACAATCAACAGACGTCTCTTTTGTTGAGTTCTAGTGATATTCCAGATATGGCTTAGCACAATATACATTGCAATTGGTCGGAGTTCGTCTTCGAGATCACGAATATTGAAAACAACCATCGAGTTATCGATATCAATGTTGCTTTGTTGTGAAAATATCCCAGCAAATGTTCCAGAAGTATATTTTCTGAGCCTCTGGGCCAATCCAGGGCCACTACCCTCCATGTGAAGAAGTGTGTCATATAGATCAGTGATAGTTGGTGGAGTTGAATTATGGGTTAGCGGGTCAGAGGTGATGCCCACTCTAGCATAGGTGTCAATCAACGCTTGGTCGAGATCAGCTTCCTCGGTGGCGGTTAGCCCCATAATAACCTGCCCATCAGCTGTAGATTGCGACCCGCCCAGCATCTGCCTTAGCAGGCCATGGAGAGTGACAAGGTTGGCGCGCAGTGAATCATCAGCCTCATCTGTGTCGATTACTCGCGGAAGATCAAATGGATTAATCCTCGTATCGCTATTCAAGCTTAGACGGATATAACTGCCACCAACAGCGTCACAAAGCTTTTGGTATTCGTTCTCTGGATCGATAATCAATATTTCTGAGCCGAGCATCATACTTCGCAAAGCCTCTAACTTAACCGTAAATGATTTACCAGCACCAGACTTGGCAAATACCACCATATTTGCATTTTCAAGAGAAAAACGGTTAAAAATCACCAATCCGTTATTATGCATATTTATGCCGTATAATACACCCTTTCCATCTGTTAAATCAGCTGAAGTAAAAGGGAAGCTGGTAGAAATCGCACCAGTATTCATGTTGCGCCGAATCTGGAGTTGGTCGGCCAGTTGGGGGATAGTGCTGTTGAGCCCCTGCTCTTGTTGACTAGAGGCTACTTTGCTAAAGACCAGCTGTTGCCCAAAAATAGTTTCAATTTTGTGTTGAATGAAATTTAGCTCATCTAGACTATCAGCATAAGTTGTGACATACAAACCATATCGGAAAAATCGTTCTGACCCGATTTGTAATTGATTACGTAGTTCTTCGGCGTCACTTAGAGCTGCCTCGAGCCCAGGGTCGCGCACCTTGCCTTTTTCGGCTCCGATACTCATATCGGCTTCAAGCTGTGTAACCTTTTTGCGGAGGTTATCAAGCACAACTACAGTGTCAACAGGGTAAATAAACATGCTCAAATCCAAGACTTCATCAATATTAATTATTGAACTGAGCCAGCCAGTGAAAATCTCTCGCGGGTAGCCGTAAACATAAATTGTTCGACCATATTTAGCTCCTAGACGGAAATGGTCTACAGCAAATTCAATACTGCTTGGGGCGATAAAGTCCCGCAAGGTCCTGATACCTGTCAGGAATGCTTGCTCAACCTCAGCTTGCTCTTTTGCTCTCTGTTCGGAGGCAATATCTACTTCATTAGACTTTTTTCTGGCTACCATATCTTATCTACCGTCTCCATGTCCCTTGCGGACAAATGTTGTTGTTAGATCCGCAGAACTGATGTTTAGCGGTTCACGAGAGGCCGTATCGTGATTATAGGAATTATAAAATAGCTCACCTAACTGTTTGGTGGTTAATTGCTGACTTTTGATCCCCATTTGGAACAGGCCATTCATCACCGAATCTATCCGATTTTTGATTTCGTCCTTGGCTCTATCGTAGGTGGTTCGGTCGATATGAGTCACAGCATCCTTGCCGCCACCAAATAAACTGCTGAAAACGCCCTTGGTCTGTCTTTTGATATCATTTATGTCGCCAGTCGGGTGGTATGGCACGACAATATAGAAACTTTTGTCCATGATGTTAGCATCTTGCGCCAAAATATCGATAAACTCAATATAACTATCCATCAGCGTATTGAGGAGCATATTATCCTGGGATCGTCTAATGCCAATCAATCTGTCAAGATACGGTCCGATATCAACTCGGCGTGAGCGAACTAGTATCTGAATTGGGAAATACAGCGAATTAAGGAAATTCTGGTAACTAAACTCGATCCCCTCTCGCTCTCTGGAACTCATCAGATCGAAGTTGATAGATTCACATCTAACAATCGCCCGAAAACTACCATCTTGCATGATAATCATATTTTCGCGCATCTCAGAAAATAGCAAAGCGCTTTGGGTGCTAATAGGATTTTGCTTGGGTGTCTCGGGCTGAGGTGTGCCACTGGCAGAACCAGCCACCATTTGTTGTGGTTGAGCTGGAGTAACACCCTGGGTAGGTGCTTGAGGATTCTGATAAATTGGTTGATTGTTGTCTGGCTGCATAATTCCCACCTAGCGCAATGAAATGACCACTTCTTCTTCTAGTTCTCTTGCTCGTTTATCGATTCGATTTGCTTCACGTTGGATTACTTCAATCGACAAGTCTTTGTTATTGGCTAAGTTCATTATAGCAGGAGAGATAGTGCCTATGCTAGAGTCAATCTCCTGTTTGGTTGGCTCAACTGGTACAAAGTTGTTATCGACTGGCTCAGGGGCGCTTGTCGGTGTGCTAGGACCTATGGCTGGAGAATCGTCGCTAACTGGGCTGAGAACCGCTTGCTTCATGCTGTTGGGGTATGGGTCGATAGTCAGAACTGGTTCGTCCTCGTTTGCCACTTGAACTGTCGTCACTGGGTTAATTATCTGTGGCACTGGGGCGACGAGTGGTTCTGGCACGGATTGCTGAGGGGTTGACAATATCGGCTGAACCACTGGCGTGGGCTGGCTGGCTTGAGGCTGGGCTGTTGGCTGAATAATAGCTGGTTGTGCGGGAGTTGGATTATGCATTCGATAAACCATTTCCTGTCGTCGGCGCATGTCGGATTGGCTCATCAGGGAGCCTATCTGTTGCGATCGAGCGTTATTTTCATCTAATAGGTCGTTGACAGTCTGCGCTTCGTTGTATAGCTCTTGTCGTAACGGGCTCTCAGGGTTGTTGACCCCCCTAACTGCCCAACCTTGGCTATCGACTACTTGTGCGAGATAGGACATCCGACGCTCAACTTCCTGCTGATCGAAGCCCTTGTTTAGATTCTCATCAGTAACTGGCGGTATGATAATGTCAACTAGTGACTCAATACCATCGGGCTTCCACAAACGAACCTTCGGCTTCAATATGAATGAAATCACCGCCCCTAAGTAGACTTCCATCGGCTGGTCTTTCTTAAGGGGCAAAGCCAGGGCGCCAAAAAGCAGAATGGCAGGTAGCGGGATAATTGCTAGTGGCAATAAAATCTTTGACAAACCATAAGCCATACCAATCCCCATCACAGCGATAATCAAAAAAATAAACTGCTTGAAACTAAACGGTCCAAGTAGCTTATCCTCGGCTTCAACATCTTGAGGGACTTTGTAGACGGACATATTGAGTATATTATAACAGGCTTATGGTAATTGAGCTTAATAACAAAATGTTAATAACTGCCTTTATTCTGCCCTCTTAGGCTTATAAGAACTCTTCTTCGCCTCCCACTCTTCCGGAGATATCTCCCCTTTTTCTCTGTCGCCCATCGCAGCTCGTTCAACTTCCACACGCCTTTTTGCATCAAGGAGATTACCTTCATCGCTATCTAAAATCCTTTGAGCTGTGCTTTTGCTAAGACCGCCAGAGACTCGAGCCAATCCTATATCACCTGAGCGTTGGTTTAACAGGGCTGGTATGGCTAAGTTGGCGTGAACACTCGCGTCCTTTTCGATGTCCTCAATCTTGTCTGCTCCGTCTTGGCTGACCGAGAATTTATCGAGAATGGCGTCATCCCCTTTAATACCTGCTCGGCCGATTTCTTTCTTGAGACCGCTATTGACGGCTGAGCCTGATTTTAGGATATTATCTTTCTGCATCTCACTCATTGTTTCTCTAAGCTTTTGCTTACCTGATTGTCCAGTGCCTTTTGCGAGTATTTGGGCCGCAGCTCTAGCGCCTATGACATCTCCACTCGCGGTGAATTTTTTGAGATCTCTTGCTGCCCCACCTATGTCGTCACCATTTTCATAACTACTATTTAATAGGGCTATCCTTTGATTAACCTCTTTGGTTTCCCCCTCATCAGCAGCATACACACCAGATGAGGCCAAATCTTTACCAAATTGACCACTCACTCTGTTTACTCCCTTATTGCCGTAAGCGCTCCAGTTACGGGGATTGAACCCTCTCCCCTTATGTTGAACCACTCCAGCCTGCGTAAGTGCTCTATTGGTGGCTCTTTCTCTTTGTTTATAATCGCCCCATTTGCCAGCCCTTGAGCCTTTATACCAGTTATCAACACCACCCTTAAATTTACCACCCATATCATTCAATATACCGCCTACTTTACCGAGTGCGTTCAGTGATCCCTTGACTACAGGTATCGTAGCGAACAGCGGTACAGACATAACAGCTAGGGCGAGAACCTGTTTGAGCCAATCGTCAGGGTCATTAACGGTTCTACTTGTCATAATCTGGGCGGTAGCAGATGACGCCCCCCATATGATCCCTATAGTCGGGAATACTAACAGCATGCCCATAAATATTGACTTCCACTTATCAAATAACTTCTGAGTATTTGGCAGTATGGTCGAAGCAATAGCTAGAGGTGACACTATCACAAGCAATAAGACAAACATTTCTCTGGCGGATAAAATTACAACCGTGGACAGAACAGCCAGTAGACCCATCAAAAGAATTGAAAACAATAGAGGGAATGCTATATATAACCCCGCACCAGCAGCTAGCCCAAGCACACCAATAGTGACACCCCCTGCTAAGTAGTTGGGGCCAGTTCCTTTTTGGATAGCTGTCGGGTTAATCTTTTCTTGGATCAAACCTGAGCCAAATATGTCATTGGAAGCCGTGCCAGCGATATTAGATAAGTCTACAGCTATTTTACATAGACTAAACGATAAGTTCACCAAAATAGCTATTATTATTAATTTCGGTAGTAGTTTCTTGATGCCATAATTGCTAATTCCGATATTGCTGACTTGAGAAGCGATGACGACCACAAAAGCTAGAGCAAATAAGGCATTTGCGATATTTCGAAACACACCCCAGTATGTGTCGGTTGGCGGGGCGAATAAATCAGTTTGTATCTCTAGAAATTGTTTGCTAATGAAGTTGAATGCCCCATCTAGTATGTCAGCCATACGGTTCATGATTGGACAAACGACCCAACCTACACCATCGATATTACATTCAACAGGCGTTCCCGTAGCGCCTGTTGCGCCACCGTCATCAGGGTTAGCTGGATTGGCTGGGTTCGCTGGATTGGGTGTTGGATTTTGGGTAGGGTTATTTGTCCCTGTCTGAGGAGGCTGCAGAATCCTTCCTGCTTGTTCTTCATATCCTACGCTAGCCATACATACAAAAGCATCATCTTTAATAGCCGTCACCCATCCTTCGCCATATGCGGCACAGTATTCTAGGGCTTCTTGGGAATCACTAGTGCCGAGACATTCTTCACGATCTCCCCATGAGCCATCGGATATAGGTGTTCTCACTAATGTATCAAACGCCCATAAACATCCCGACTCTAGTGACGCACTCGCTGGAGTATAGCATTCACCGTCAACAAGAATCGTTCGTGTATCATTAAGCAGATATCTTTCATTGCAAGGTACTTCACTCGGTTTTCTTACAGACGGAGTAACGCACTGTTTGTATACTGGGAAGCCACGGGATACTGCGACTTGACCTGCAGGACAAATCAGAGCTTCTGCCGGGCTGGATAACGAAAGATTGATAAATAATGACGCAAATAACCCCAGAACGACTACGGGTAGTGACACAAGTCGGAATATTTTCTGCATAACCCTTATGATTATGCCCTAGCCATTTAAATATGTAAAGTCATAGCCGAAAACTTATACTGCAAGGTCAGCGGGTCAACCGATGATTTTGTATCAGTTCAATTAAGGAACTCGAGGGTAATTTTCTCTATCAGTCTCAATGTCTTTGATTTTTCCGCTACCTATATCTTTTAGTTTTACTGGAACTAGGATTATCTTTGTCGGGTTTGGGTAGTCATCCAGATTCGAATAATATTTTTGATCAGGCGGATTTGCCCCTACTACCCAAGCCCATCGTTCCTCATATTCGCCTGTCTTCGCAGATACTCTAGTGACAAGATACGTCTCAAAAGCAACAGGCTCCACTACAGTCCACCCAGCTTGTTGTAGTCTGTAAATAGCTTCTCTGAGATTTTTTTCGTATTCTTTGGATCGTAGTTTCCCTAATTCTAAGCCACTAGGGGGGTCTAGCGGAAAATTATTAATTTCATCCGAAAATTCGACCGGAGATATTTCGCTGCTATTGGTATTTTGTGGTTCGGCAGCTGGTTTGTCTGGGACACTTTCAGGTTGCTTTGGGTCTTTACCATTTGGCGTGCAGCCGACTAAATTAGCCGCCAAGCCAGCAGCAACGCCAACTAATAAACCTCTCCTACTAACTTGTGGACTCCTATCTAGGCTTCTCATGATTAATCTCTTACCTTTCGTATTAATAAAAACCTAAGGTTACTTCCCTAACATTATACCACACTGCGCAAAAAAAGCAATAGCCGGATATATTACACACAAAAAACACCCCCATAGGGGTGATCTGGTTTCTATAGTGGCGCGCTCGACCGGATTCGAACCGGCGATCTCCTCCGTGACAGGGAGGCGTGATAGGCCAACTTCACTACGAGCGCATATTTTGTAAACGACTCATAAATACTAACAAAGATGGGACATATTTTCAATAGTCGACAAAACTGTTGCTTTATTCTAAAGTTTGGCATATTATTGATGCTAGAGCTTAAATATGGCAAAAAGAAACATAATAATATTGGTCGCTATTTTGGCTACATCTATCTACGCCGGGCTAGCTATAGCCCAACCTGTTTTGTCTGCTGAATGTGCTGGGGTAAAAACTAATATTGTCGAATGTGGTGGGACGACAGGCGGCGATGCGTTCATCCATATAATTGGTCAGGTTATCAACATATTGACGGCTGGAGTCGGTATTCTGGCGGTTGGCGCGGTTATTTATGGAGCTATTCTCTACGGCACTTCAGGAGATATGCCAGAAAATATGAAAAAAGCCAAGGAAATCTGGATTAACACCGTGATAGGACTGGTGTTATTTGCTTTTATAGTGGTAATAACTAACTTTTTGGTTCCAGGAGGAATATTTTGATGGTTAAAAGATTAGTCGCTCTAATGGTGGTCTCGATTGGTATGGTGAGCATCTTAGCTGCTCCTCCGGTTATGGCGCAGTGTACAGGTGGTAATATTTTGACACTCAAGCCATGGTATAATGGCCTTACTTGCGACAATAACTCAGTAGTAGTGCCTTCTGATCCAGAGGGTCAAAAAAGTATGGTCTGGACAATCGCTTTAAATATTGTTGAAGATTTACTGCAAATCGTCGGCTACTTAACAATTGGCATGCTGATTTATGGTGGGTTTATCTATATGATCAGCACTGGCAAGCCAGACAAAATTACTTCCGCCAAGAAGATAATTATCAATTCGCTGGTGGCCATGGTTATCGCTATATCATCTGTTTTGTTAGTTAATTTAGTTATTCGAAATGCTCTGGGGGTCAACTAATGTTTCTTGGGACAAAATATATTTCAGCTATCTTTACGAACCTAGACCCTTTGCCTGGCTCAACGCCAGAATCTCAACTCGCCCCCGCCCTAGACGTCGTCTATTTCATCGCAGGCCTAGTTGCGATAATTATTATCATTGCCGCGGGTATCAAATACTCCTCATCGAGAGGTGATTCAGGCAAGGTCGAGGAAGCCAAAAAAACAGTTCTTTATGCGGTTATTGGACTGGCGGTGACTTTCTTTGCTTTTGTAATAACTAATTTTGTATCGGGTAGATTCTCGTGATCATCAGGAGGATAATCGTCAGCCTGGGCTTGATAATGGCGGTTTCGGCATTTGCCCTGTCCCCTAGCGCTGGAGCGATTTGGGGAGGAAACGCTTGCTCGAACACATCTGCTGACATCTGCCAAAAAAAGGACAATACCGATACTTCTTCGTTAGCTGAGGGAATTATCAATATAATACTATACATATCTGGGCTAATATCAATCATCATGATAATTGTCGCTGGAATTATGTATGTGACAGCTCATGGCTATTCGGAAAAGGTAGCCAATGCTAAGCGAACACTGATTTATGCGGTAGTTGGATTAGTAGTATCTGTCCTCGCGGTGGCAATTGTTAGTTTTGCTTATGATACGGTTTTGACAAACAATATTCCCAGTCAACAAACAGCGTTAATCGAACAAAATAATATAGGAGACAGGTTATGAGACACATTAATAAATTACTCATATCAGGTGGTATTATCGGTGGAGCCTTTTTGGGGACTATGCTGATCGCTCCAGACGCCTTTGCCCAGGTAAAAGAGGCTATCGACCAGGTTAAACCGGCCGACCCAGCTGGGGGCAAAGAGGTAGGTACTATTGTGACGGATGTGATTAATATCATGCTCTATGTAGTTGGTATCCTGTCAGTGATTATGATTATCTTTGCAGGCATAAGATACGCCACATCAGCTGGCGCCCCAGATAAAGTTAAATCTGCGAAAGAAACAATGCTCTATTCAGTAGTTGGCCTAGTAATTGCTCTCTTCGCTTATGCGCTGGTCAATTTCGTCCTCAAGGGGGTTGGTGTTCAATAGCCAGTATCCGAGGGCTATGAAACGGTGTGAGCAATAGTTTGTCATACCAAAGTGATAGTGGTAAAATCAGAACAATAACAGGTCAAGAAAGGACGATTAAATATAATGGCAATCAAAACAAAATTATTAATAGCAGGGCTACTGATGGTTCCAGTGCTGGCTTTTACCGCTAGCTTTGTGTCTGAGCCTGTACTGGCTCAAGGAGATTTCACGGTCGGAGGTGGGGTCGGCGCAACTAAGGGCGAGGGCGTGCCTGAGGCAATCGATGGAGATGACGGCTTTGTTACCAAGGCGATCAACATTATGCTGTTTATCATCGGTATCATTTCAGTGATCATGATTATCTTTTCGGGCATTAAATACGCCACATCAGCTGGCGCCCCTGATAAAGTTAAGTCTGCTAAAGAAACAATGCTCTATTCAGTAGTTGGCCTAGTAATTGCTCTCTTCGCTTATGCGCTGGTCAATTTCGTCCTCAAGAGCGTTGGTGTTGCGCAATAGTCGACTCCATAATTGCTCGCTAATAATATAATTCTGAAACACTAAAATAGGTCACACTAAGTGACCTATTTTAGTGTTTGCCCACTGCCCTATAGGACAGGGATCCTCGTTGCTTTTTCTTGCTTGACCTTTTCAAAGATAATTGTTAGAACTCCGTCTTTCAGCTCTGCTCGGGAATTATCTTCTTTGACAGCAACAGGTAGCGCCAAGGTTCGGCTAAACTCGCCCCAATAACATTCCTGGACGTGCCACTTTTTGACATCCGTTTCGTCACCACTCGACAATGTGCCACTAATGGTCAAAATACCGTCTGAAATACTGACATCGAGGTCATTTCGATCAACACCAGCGGTGCGGGCTTTAATGATTAGGTCGTTTTCCGTTTCAACCACATCAACAGCTAATTGCCCCATGATATCGTCAGCGTCTTCCTCCCACCTGTCATCACTCGCTACTACTGGGCTAGCGCTCTGAGTGGGACTATCATCGCTCAAAAACGCAGCGGATAGCTCGTCTTCCATAAATAAATCGTCATTTTGCTTGCGGGCCATATGTTCTCCTCCACTTTTATCGGCTCATTTGACAATGATTACTAATAGTATAACCACTATATGAGTTATAATCAACCTAGAAAGCTACTAAATGTAAATAATACAATGTTTGATAAGATAATATCATGGATTGCCCCACACCACTGTTATAAATGCTCATTCGAGGGGACAAATTTATGCCATGATTGTAAAAATTACTACACTGAAATGCCGTTTGACCGTTGCTTGGTCTGTCAATCAGCTACTAGCCATGACAATCTATGCCATAATCATGCCCTTTCTTATCGGCGTGCTTGGGGTGTGACTATCAGAGATGAAACAATTAGTCGACTGATTGATGACCTAAAGTTTAAAGGGGCTTATTCTGTTCATCTATCACTCGCAGACCTATTGGACGATAGGTTGCCTGCCCTGCCTGACGGGATTGTTATTGCGCCAATCCCGACGGCTCCAAGAAATATTCGCTTGCGTGGTTATGACCACATGCAGTTAATTGCTAAACGTCTAGCAAAAAACCGCGGTTTAGTGGTCGATAATGCTTTAGCCCGACAAAATAACACTGTCCAGCATTTTGCTAAGTCTGCTAAACAGCGTAAACAGCAGGCCAAAACCTTCTTTCAGATCCGCCACAATATCGACCCAGAGACTGATTATCTATTAATTGACGATATCTTTACAACGGGGGCAACAATAGAGGCGGGAGCTTACTGCCTGAAGCAGGCTGGAGCTCGGTCTATCGACGTGGCGATTATTGCTCGTCAGCAGTAGCTTCGGTCGTTAATCGTGGTGATAACCTGTTCCTTTGGCTATCTCTTGGGCGCGGTAGAGTTGCTCGGCTAGAATTAGTCGGACTAATTGGTGCGGAAAGACTAGGTCTGACAATGACCAGACGAAGTTAGCGCGTGTTCTTAGCGTTTGGCTGACGCCGAACGCTCCACCGATAACGATGATTGTTTGTCGGTCAACGTGATTTTCGATAAATCTTGAGAATTCTATAGAGCTAAGACTTTTGCCCCTTTCGTCGAGCAAAATAACAAAATCAGATGGCCTAAGACGCTTAATCACCGTCAGAGACTCTTCGTTGCGAGCAGTTTCGCCTGTTAGTTTCGACGGTGGGATAATTATCATCTCGAACTCAAAAGGAGCTCTGAGCCTTTTCTGAAAATGATTAACCCCCTGCCCGATCCATGGTTCATGTCGCTTCCCGACAGTTAGAACCATGATCTTCATGGTAAATGGATTTTTTCGGCCATTTTCGCCAAAGCCTCGAAATCAGGCTCGTTGTTCATTCGTTCTTGATTATGGAAATCGGACGTGTTGTCAAACGGTATCAAATGAATATGAGCGTGAGGCACATCTGTACCAACAACGCTCATGTGGACGTATTTTTGCGGGAGAACTTCTCGCATATGGAGGGCGATTTTTTTCGACGCCGCAAGAAGCGCCAGGTAATCATCGTCTGGTAAATCCCAGACAAATTCTATCGGGTTTTTCGGAACAACCAAAGTATGACCGGGTACAGCTGGGTAGATATCGAGGAAAGCCACCACTTTGTCATCTTCGTAAATTTTGTTAGAGGGGATTTCACCATCGATAATTTTTTGAAAAACTGTCATCAACTTCTCCTTATTTGGCGGAGAGAGGGGGATTCGAACCCCCGGTGCCCGAAAGCACACTTGTTTTCGAGACAAGCCAGTTCAACCACTCCTGCATCTCTCCTTATCCTTTGATTATAGCAAGAAATAGCGCTAAATTTCGCATATATATTACCTGAAGCCACTAATTCATATGTTTTATTTTCGATCATACCAAAGAAAAAAGGCTAGATAAACTAACCTTTTTTCTTTGGTACACCCGACAGGATTCGAACCTATGGCCTTCGGCTCCGCAAGCCGACGCTCTATCCAGCTGAGCTACGGGT
>CAZJUX010000018.1:0-16040 GCA_964549705.1 uncultured Candidatus Saccharibacteria bacterium | reverse complement strand
TACACCCTATCCTGACCACCAAATCCCCGCTTAAAGGTCGTTACGCCAGCATAGCGGTGTTTCGGGTCATTGTTATAGGCAATTCCCCAAAAATTATAACGCGATTTGCCCGCCTGTTTGGCATCTCGAATCGACCGCCAAACTAGGCCATAAGCTCCCGCATAATTTCTCGCCTCAACCGTCGATGAAGCTTCATAATAATCAGCCTCCTCGCCACTCCAGATAACCAATGCTTGATTGAGCAATTTATCATCGACTTTTGACTGATAAATTCTCAAATCATCACCAAATTTATCAGCCAAAGCCTCGAGAAATTCAAGCGACGATGGGATAAAACCTTGCCTCTTGGCAGTGTCTTGTTGAGTTTGATGAAACTGCTGGATGGCCTGTCGCCCCGACAACACCTCGACCACTATCCCCTGTTTGTCGGCGCGCCTAACTTCATAACGGGTCTGACGACGCATTTTGGCCAAAATCTCATCCTCATCATCAGCTAAATCCAAGATGTTAGTGTGTTCGGCGTGAAGATGCATCGGCGACTGGCGAAAACCTAACTGGCGAAACAGCTGACGATTATCCTGACCATCGTCAAGTTGTGGGCGAACTCGGACAAAAACCGATTTAGTCTGCTGAGCAATTAATTTCATATCCTTGGTGACAAATTCCGCCAAAGTCTGGTCCGTCCAATCAATCAGTGGCCCAGCTGGCACTTCCAGATAACGACCTCGTTTGGCGTTTTTGACAATCCCCTGCCAAACTCCAACTAGCTGGTCGTTGCCATAAACGCCTCGACGGACAACTTGAAAGCCCAAGCTCTGATGCAATTCTCCCCAGCGCCAATCTTGCAAGAAATTAGCCTCTGCATGCCGAGCGACAAACTTCTCCCAGTCTGAGCGTGCTAGATCGACGGCTTTCATCGCTCAGCCTCTCTGATAACTCGTGAGATTGTCTCGATATGTTGATCGTTAACTTTTGCGTGGGTTGGCAAATTAATCAATTGTTTAGCGACCCTAGTTGCCACAGGACAATCTTTCTCAGGAAATCTAGCCAGTTGGTAATATCTTATCGGCGAAACTGGCACATCATACCAGGTGCCAGCCAGAAAAATCTTGTGCTCAGCTAGCTGCTCGATAATTGATTGAGGATTTTTGACAATTAACGGCAGGCGGATCAAACTCGCTCCCGGTTGCTTCACTTCTTTTGGCACCTTATCTGTCAATGCCGATAAATATTTTTGGGTCATCTGGCGACGTGAGCTGACTGTTTCGTCTAGTTTTACCAATTGCTTGAGGGCGATTTTGGCTTGCCAATTTGGCAGAACAATTCTGGCGTCTGCTACACCATCAGCTGAACGAGATACAGCCTTCAAGCGAACAAGTGCCGACATAAAATACTTTCCAGCGCCTATCCAATACAAAGCCCGAGTTTTCCAAGCCAAAATTGGGTAGAATCGATCACGGAGCTGATTTTTATACAGAGCTTTGTCAGTAGGTGCTTCCGTCTGGCCAATAAATCGCCGAGAACGAACAATTAAGGCACCACCATTAACGCTATCGATAACTTTGTCTTTGCCAAACGACAACATCGTCAAATCACCAACCGTTCCGACTTCCCGACCGTCATTATAACTAGCCCCAGCCGAATGAGCTAAATCCTCGATAATCACTAGGTCGTGTTTCCTAGCAACTCGCTCTATTCCGACGATGTCCGCTGGTATGCCCAGCATATTTTGGATGATGACCGCCTTGATCCCTTGGTTTTTCGCGAATAGACCCTCAAGTGTTTTAGCTGAAAAATTCATAGTCTGCTCATCGATATCCGCATAAACCACTTTTGACCCACCGGCCTCAACCGCCTGGACGAGACTGTAACAAGTCAAACCATTAACTACCACCGCCCCGTCCATGCCTGTCGCCAGTCGCACCGCCTCAGCTAATGCCGAACGACCTTTGTGATAAAGGAAGACCTCTTCTCCGCCAAAGCGAAGGGCTAATAATTGCTTAAGTTGCTGGCCTTCTCGACACCCACCGACCAAGAATAGATGCTTCAGCGCCCCCGCCAAGCTATATCTAGAGCCAGTTGCCTGAAAAAGCATCAGACCAGTTCCTCCAAAATCGCCTGGGCTAATTCAACAGGACGAGTGATATAGGGCGCATGACCCCAGTCATCAAACTCTTTGATTGACGAATTTGGAAGCAATTTAGCCATTTTTCTCCCTAATTCGACCGGCGTAGTAGTATCTGTCTGACCCCATATTAGCTTAACTGGTGTTTTGATACCGGTGATATCCAACTGTTTGTCGCTACTCAACATGTTATCGAGAGTCTTCTTCATGTTCACGGTGGCTTTATCATAATCACTGCCGCCAATCACACGATAAGCTATCTTTCTAATGATCGGGACGTACTTGAGTGGCTTAAGAAATTTTGATAACGTCTTGAGAATTCGTCGTTTAGTAGAAATTTTTTGGTTATCGAGGTTTATTCCCGCCGAATTAAGTAAAATCAGTTTTTCAAACCGATCAGGGTATTTTTTAAGATAATTTAGCGAAATCCGTCCACCATTAGAGTGCCCGAGCACGATTGGCGGCTGTTTACCCTCAAGCTCGCGATTTAGCCACTCAACATAGCCCTCAATCGTCCAGATTTTGTCACTAGACGCGGTTAGCCCTGGCACTTTCAACTGCACCACCTCGACGCCTTTTGAGCGCAAAATTGACACCACCGACGTCCAGGGCTCGATCGTATAAGTCCAACCATGGACAATATAAACTATTCTCATTTCAACCCCCACTTGGCTCGGCGTTTTTTGGCGGATTTTTCTTGTCGTGGTAGTTTCTCGGTGTCTGCGGGATTTTCCAAGAAATATTCGATCACTCCCTCGAGATATTGGCTACCCTTGAACAAGATCGTTTCACCACCTTTTATCTCCTGGTCGAGATATTTGACAGCGTCTTTGGGATGGAGAAATGTCACTGATTTTGACTGGTCAAGTTCTGGGTATGTCCATTTTTGGGTTCGTCGCCCAACTAAGATATAGCGATCAAACTCAGCTTGACGCAAGATTTTACCTAATTTCGTATGCTCGGTCGCCTCTGCCTCGCCCTGTTCGACGATATCACCGATCACGATCCATTTCTGCTCCGCCCTCATCTGTTGATATAACTCGATAATCGATTCCATGCTTATCAGATGGGCATTGTAGCTACTATCGATTAATTTAGTTCCTTTGACCCCCTCAAAATAATTACTTCGGCCGGGGGGCTGGACGAACCCAGCCAAATCGGTTACAACTGGCTCACCCAGATAATTCGCCAACTCTTTCATCAATAACAATTGCGTCGCAACCTGTTTCGGCATCGGTTCGCTGAACTGATAATCTTCACCATTGATCGTGAAAATCGTTTTTTCTGGCCAGACTTGGTAACCTAACTCGCTCGGCAACGTCACGCCGATAGTTTTAGCACTAATCGACCCTGCCATCGCTGAATTAACCAATTCATCATCGACGTTATAAATCACTAGCTTTTTGGTTAATCTAGGTAAAAACATAAACTCATGAACTATCGCCTGCTCGACTGTATTAAATAGCCCATTTTTAACCTGCTCATCGTAAAATACCGCGTGAGTCCTACCAACACTAACCCAAAGAGTTACTTCGGGCTTAAGCCAATTCGCCAAAAACTCAGTTTCTTTTGGCCGTTCACCATCTATTTCAACTACATAAAACTTCTCTGTATGGCTTGATAACGCACGAAAGGGCGCGATAATAAATAGGTAAATCCACTTCAGCTTTGAACCCCTCACCCCACCTATGCCTAAAATATCAAAACAGATGCCATAGGCGCTATTAGCATTATGCGAGTAATGTGCTCGCTTGCCAAGTTGCAATTCTAGCAAGTTTAACAATGTCGTCTTGCCAACGCTGCCTGTCACCGCAATAACCCGTGGTCGCCAACGCATCAGGCTAATATTAGCGAAGAGTTGGAAATATCGCACCACCAATAGATATAGTTTTTTCTTAACTCTCGCAACAGAAATCATTTGTTTGATTATACCCGATAAGCTATGTTACGTCGACAAAATACCCTTCGCGAAAGTGGCATTTACGCGCTCTACCATATTTATAGCTGTTAAGCCGGCGAGCAACCGATCATTCACAACGGCAACAAGGCAAGTGCGCGACACTCAGATATAGATCCGAGGGAGCTAAACAATCACTCTACTATTGCTTTTTTGTTACGATATGCTATACTATAACAATAATGCCCCACCTTAATCAACCCCCGAACTACAATACACGCCATCAGCACAATAACGGAGATAACGGAGAAAAACAGCCCGCCGGAAGGTTCCTCGATTCGGTAAGGAAACATTTCTTTACAGGGGAGCCGAAAGAGACTAGCCTTAGTCAAGAAATTAACAATGGTATTCGACAGATAGGCGCTTTAGTAAGAGATCGCGATAAGCGATTTGAAATTATTGGCCGTGCTCATAAAGAATTATTCGACTTAAGCCCTGATATAGCTCAAAATAGGATGCTCACAAATTACCAAGTAGATAAGCTGTCAGTACAAAAAACAGCTATGGGGATAAGAGACACCTTAGAGGAACTGAACACCACTATCTCTCAACAGACTAATGTCTCTAACCCTGGGACAAAGATCGATCCAAGAGCTAAGCCCCTGATGAAGGACTGGAGTATCCTGCAACAAGCTAGAGAGATTTATCAACCTCCATCAAAGTGGTGTGGGCACCCCTACGGAAGCGGTTTCTTTATAAGACAAGATGCCACGCTGACAAGAGAGGGAAGAATAAAGGTAGATGAATTACTAAAAGGTGTCTCGAGCCCATTTATGGAGTACGCTATAAAGGCCCACTTGGATGAGATAGTTTTTCGAGAGGCGGAAAGGATATATACGATTGACGGGCTGACATCGTATGTCTCATCGCAAATTGCTGAAGATGCCATTAAAAGATATGGTGATTATTTTATTCTAGCTATTTTAAATGGTAATTTTGAAACATTAACCCCCAAAGATCTCAATAAACTATTCAGCAAAACGTCAACTCCCAAAGCTAGGTTGTTTTTCGAAAACTTGGCCAGAAGCCTGCAAGACCAATATCCAAGATTTGGTTCAGAGACTTACACGAGTAAACCCAGCCCGCCTGATAGTAGTGATCGTATAGAACTTAACATTCCCGAAATGCTCAGAGCTGCGTCCGCTAAACACCCCGATAGAGGGGTGAAATGGATAACTGATGTCCCAGATGAAAAAATCCTAGCTCTGGCGGAAGTAATCGCAGGTATCAGGAAAGAGTTAGCTGGGCAGGCAACTGATAAGAAAGTATTAAAGAAGTTAAGACAAATGATGGAAAGCTACCCCGATAAAGGCTCATATGGACATAAAATCCTCGAGGAACAAGCTGTAATCCTCGATATTTTGATGGGTGGTTCTGTAAACGGTAAGATACCCTTCTAGTTGCCGAAATATCATAAGAGGGACTGAAGTATAACTCTTGAACTAAACGACATTACCACTAAATAACCTAAAAACCTCAGAGGATACGGGTGCGATCCTCTGTTTCTGACCCTTAGCCTCTTATCTTCCTAAGATATCGCGCACGACTTCACCGTCATTCCACGGCAATCTCTCGCCGTTGACGATACGAAATTGTTCGTGACCCATACCTGTTATCAGTACGATATCGCCTTTTTTAGCAGAACCGAGCGCCCGCTCTATCGCCTCTCGGCGGTCGGCAATTTCAGTGGTTTTCGCGCCGCCACTTGCCTGCTGGATCCCTGAGTAGATCATCTGCCGGATTGAATTTGGCTCTTCGTTATAACTTTCTTCGTCAGTCAAGAATATTCTGTCAGCTAATTTAGCGGCGATTTCGCCCATCATTGGTCGCTTACTCTTATCTCGGTCGCCACAAGCCCCAAAAACCAAAATCACCCTGCCCTTCGCCATATCTCTAGCGGTTGAAAGTAACTTCTCAAGTGCATCTGGCGTGTGAGCATAGTCAACAACCACCTCATAATCCAAACCTTCAGCCACTCGCTCGAACCTGCCTGGCACACCCTCCAGATTAGCGACTCCTTCTTGGATATCCGACAGCTTAATACCTAGCAAATAAGCCAGTGCTGTCGCCCCGGTCATATTCAAGACGTTGAATTCTCCTGGTAGATAGGTCGCTAGCTCGATATGCGTTTGGTGATCGATGACAATATCAGCCTCAGCCCCCTTCTTAAAGAGTTTCAGGTTGTTCACCCTTGCTTCGGCTTCCTCATGTTTGCCGTAAGTTATTTTTTGTTCACTCGCCTCGAACTTATTAAAATAATCAAACCATTCATCATCACGATTTAGCACGATATAGCGTGGGTTCATGGCAAACAACTTAGCCTTTGCTTCAGCGTAGTTGTCCATAGTTTTGTGATAATCTAAGTGATCTTGCGTCAAGTTAGTCATCACGACTGCCTCAATTGGTACAACCCCCAATCGATGCTGATCGAGAGCATGACTAGTCACCTCTAGCACGATATAATCAACACCAGCTCGTCTAGCATTACGAAAAAATTTCTGCATCTGTTTGGTCGAAGCCACAGTCGCGTTCAGGTCATTTACTTTCGTTTGTCCATCAACTTCAATTAACGCCGTAGTAAACATGGCTGTCTTGAAGTTGGCTTGTTTCAAAATCTCATTGATATAACAAGCGGTAGTGGTTTTGCCATTAGTGCCCGTAACCGCAATCACCCGCAAATGCTTAGCTGGATTACCGTATCTGGTACTGACAATTCTAGCTCGCCCTCGACGGTAGTTATCTTCGACTCGACGAAGTGCCCCTGTTGGTAGTAGTTTTCGAACTTTCCCGACTAACAAACTTTTCATGATACCATTTTAGCACTTTTGATATACTTATATGTAGTTATGTTGATTTTGGGAATAGAATCAAGCTGTGATGAGACAGCGGCGGCAGTGGTAGAAGATGGCACAAAGTTGCTTTCAAATGTCGTGCAGTCACAAATTAATATCCACGCTGAATACGGTGGGGTTATCCCAGAGATCGCTGCGCGAAACCACCTCGAGGTCGTTAACCCTGTTATTAACAAAGCTTTATCAGATGCTAACGCAACCTGGGATGATATCGACGCCATCGCCGTAACATATGCGCCCGGGCTGATAGGCTCCCTGTTAATCGGCAGTCTGACTGCTCGCACACTGGCAGTTCTCCACCAGAAGTCTCTGTTTAAAATCCATCATGTCGAAGCTCATGTTTATGCTAATTTCATCAACAGACAGAGTGACAAGCTGAATCTTACCCTACCCGCCAGCCAACCGTCATTCCCGATGCTTGCCCTAATCGTCTCTGGTGGGCACACCCAACTTGTGCTATTCCACAACCACGGTGACTTCGAGTTGCTCGGCGAAACGCAAGATGACGCTGTCGGCGAGGCCTATGACAAGGTTGCCAAGATCATCGGTCTCCCCTACCCTGGTGGACCTGCCATTGATCAGATAAGCAGAGAGGGTGACGCGAATGCTTTCGATTTGCCAATCGCTAAGCTACAAGGGCAATATGATTTCTCCTTCTCAGGGCTCAAAACAGCCGTTCTGAGAGCCGTTCAGAAACAAGTGGGCAAAGACTTTAATTTCCCATCACACGATCTCCCAGGGCTTGTAAACGCCAAACTAAGGCAAGATATGTCAGCTAGCTTCCAGCGAGTGGCCATCAAAACCCTGGTTTCAAAAACTAAACTTGCCTATGACAATTACACGCCAGCTTCGGTCGTAATCGCTGGTGGCGTAGCCGCTAATCGCGAACTTCGACGACAATTATCAGATGCTCTGCCGATTGATATCAGCTATGCGCCAATACAACTTTGCACCGATAACGCCGCCATGGTGGCCACGCTCGGGTTCTACCGTTCCATGATCGACTCACCCTCTGACCCCTACGACCTAGAAGTGCAACCTAGTTTAGCTATGTTGTCAAATACACAACAAGGAGATAATTATGCATTTTTTACAAACTGAAGCCTGGAAAAAATTCCAAGAATCACTCGGTAGAAAGACTTTCCAGGATCAAGGCGATGGTTGGTCGTATCTCGCAGTTCTCGAGACTGGCACAGGCAACAGCCGACTTTATTGCCCATATGGACCGAGCTTTTCAGACGAAACGAGCCTCAAGCGGGCCTTAGATTCGCTAATTAAACTCGGCCGAAAGCTCAATGTAACTTTTGTGCGTATCGAACCGACTGACTCAAGCGTCATCCCCTACCTGATTAGATATAAATGGCAAAAAGTCGATTATCAAAATTTGAACCCCGAAAGAACCATAGTCGTCGATTTGACGACTAGCGAAAATGATATTATTGCCAGAATGTCACCAAACAATCGTAATCTTTACCGGAATTACGCCAAGAAGGGTCTGTCAGTTCACCACTCAAGCGATCTCAAAGATCTAGGTGTCTTCCTCAATCTAATCGATAAGGTCGCCCTGCGCACTGGCATGAGACCGCATAACGACGACTATTTTCTAGCTCAATCAAAAGCCCTTTTTTCAACAAACTCGGCTTCACTTTTTTATGTTAAATTCGAAAAAACACCAATTGTAGCTAGTCTTGTCTACGATGGTCAATCTACCCGTTACTATGCTCACACTGGTAATGACTACGATTTTCGAAAATTAAAAGCTGGCAATATTCTAGTCGCTTATATGATGATTGATGCCAAAAACAAAGGATTAGCCTCATTCGATCTTTATGGTGTCGCGCCATCAGACGCCTCCCCAACCCACCCATGGGCTGGTTTCAGTGAATTTAAACGTAGCTTCGGTGGTCAGGAAGTTGTCTACGCTGGCTCTTGGGATTTACCAATTAAACCCCTGCCCTATCAAATCTATCGACAATACCAAAAAGTCTACAAAAAGATTCGCTAAGCCAAGGCTATCAATTATCCCAAGCTGGCACCTATTCCAGCTCTGCTACCCGTGTGCTATAATTATTCTTGAAAACAAACATGTGGATGAACACCTGACAGGAGGCTTTTCCCGTGAAAAGTTCTGTTGAGTTGAGTGTGCTTTTCACATGAAAAACGAAGGTGATAATTTATGAAATTAGCTAAACAATATACACCTAATGACTTTGAGCCTGATATCTATGCTCTCTGGGAGACTAGTGGTAAATTTGAACCAACAGGGCAGGGTGCGCCATTTTCTATAGTCATGCCTCCACCAAACGCTAATGCCAATCTCCATATCGGCCACACCCTAGACCTAGGCCTCAAAGATATTATGGCTCGTTACCAAAGGATGCGTGGCAAAGATACGATAATAATCCCAGGAGCCGATCATGCTGGGTTTGAAACTTGGGTTGTCTACGAAAAATACCTAGAAAAACAAGGTAAAAGTCGATTTGATTTTACTCGTGAGCAACTTTATCAGCAAATTTGGGATTTTGTCCAGGAGAATCGTAGCAATGTAGAACTCCAGCAACGGGCAGTCGGGGTCAGCGCCTCATGGAAGCATCTCGTGTTTACTTTGGACGAAAAGGTCATATCTACGACACATGAAACCTTCAAAAAGCTCTGGGATGACGGGCTAGTTTACCGAGGCGAACGGATTGTTAATTACTGCACGACTCACCAGACCAGCTTTTCAGATATCGAGGTAGTCAACAAAAGCGAAAAAGGCAAACTATGGCAAATTGCCTACCCGACAGTTGATAGTGTAGGGGAGATCGTCGTTGCAACCACTCGGCCAGAGACGATGTTTGGTGATACCGCTATCGCCGTCCACCCCGAGGATGAACGTTTCAAGAACCTAATTGGGACCAAAGCACTGATTCCGATTATCAACAAAGAGATTCCAATCATCGCCGATGATTATGTCGATCGAGAATACGGCACAGGCGCGCTCAAAGTAACACCTGCTCACGACGGTCATGATTTTGAGATCGGCGAAAGACACAAACTCAACAGAGTGCGCGTCATAGATACCGAAGGAAAAATGTTTAATGTGCCCGCTCAGTTCGCTGGCCTGACACCTGAGCAAGCCAGAACGAGAGTTGTGGCGGCGTTAACCGCAGCTGAGCTACTACGAGGTGAGTTAACTATCGAACATGTAATCGGCTACTGCTACAAGTGTGATACAAAGATTGAGCCGATGTTGAAAGACCAGTGGTTTGTCAATGTCAGACCACTAGCTGACCGGGCAATCGAATCTCTCCAAGCAGATGAAATAAAGTTTCACCCAATTTCAAAGAAAGATGAACTAATTTCATATTTGAGCCAGTTGCGTGACTGGAATATTAGTCGGCAAATTCCTTGGGGGATACCTATCCCTGCGTTTGTCAACAAAAACGACTCGGACGATTGGATATATGATACTCGAACCGACGAAACAGAGATTGTTGTAAATAACACAACCTACAAACGTGATGATGATGTTTTTGATACCTGGTTCTCGTCAGGACAATGGCCATACATTGTCACGGATCACCTCTCGGAAGGGGAGTTAAGCCGTTTTTTCCCAACTGACTTGATGGAGACTGGCATGGATATCATGCGACCATGGGTTGCTCGGATGATTATGCTGAGCCTCTACCGAACCGACGAAATCCCGTTCAAAACAGTCTATCTTCACGGCATGGTAAACGACGAACACAACCAAAAAATGTCAAAGTCCAAGGGCAACGTCGTCAATCCGATGGAGTTAGTCTCCAAATATGGCTCCGACGCACTGCGCTTAGGCATCATTGCAGGTCGCTCACCAGCCCAGAGCCAAGCTTTTAGCGTCGGTTCAGTCGTCGCTGGCCGAAACTTCTGCAATAAACTATGGAATATCGCCCGTTTCGTCCAAGAGCAAATCGGTGACAACCACGTCATAGTACCGCTCGAACCGATTACTCACGCCGACCACTGGATAATCCGCCAGCTCAACAACGCCAGTAATGATATTGCCGTTAAAATTGAACAATACCGCTTCGCCGAGGCATCAGAGATTATGTATCACACGATCTGGAACGATGTCGCTGATTGGTATATCGAATCCTCGAAAACAGCCATCAACCGACCGCTACTTTCATGGGCTTTAGCGACTAGTCTACAGTTAGCTCATCCATTTGCGCCATTTGTTACAGAAACTATCTGGCAAACACTAAATTACACAACTGGCATACTAATGGCCGATAAATGGCCTGAGCCAGAAGAATTCGAGCCAATCGCTGCTGAACAGTTCGAGAGACTCAAGGAACTGGTTGAAGAGGGCAGGTGGGTGATTAGTGAGTTGCCAAGCGACAGGAAATATCGACTTCTTTATGGCAACGACAGTTTAGTCGAAGCTAACCAACCGCTAATTAAGCACCTGATGCGCTTAGACGATATAGCTAAAATCGATCAACCAAGTGGATTGAGGTTAGCAGCTGCCAATCGCGAAACCTGGCTCGATATCGACAAGAACACGCTCTACCAGCACCAAACAAACCTTGAATTACGCCTATCAAACGCTAGGGGCCTGAAACAGAAACTGGAAGCCCGACTTAACAACCCAAACTACGCCGACAAAGCACCAGCCTATGTGGTCGAGGAGACTAAGGAACAGCTTGACGAGCAAAACAAGGTCATTGATCGATTAGTTGCTGAACTAGATATCGTCCGAACAAGCTAAGACCATTCTCCGACAAGCGGCAGGCATAAATTATCGCCGTGAAAGCCCCTGACAAGCTTTCTGTGGCCTTGACGACGTCGAATGGCTTTAGGTATCGCAGCATTATCAGACTGGTCTTTGCGCATCGTTAAATGCTCGACATGCGGATGTGGATTGGAACGAACTTTTACCACCATGCCATCGTTAATCGGAGTTTTGTCGTCTTGAACCGAGTAACCGTATATTACCGCCTTATCGATACTTGTATCGTGGAGCAAAACTCCCGTAGCGGTAAAAATACTGACGAGAGCGACGAATTGGGCAAAGATTGTTTGTGTTAGTTTCATGATTTTTGTGTAAATAGTGCTGTTACCATCACGATAATAGCACAAGCTTTATAAAATGTCAAGTGTATGGCTTCCTATAAGACGCCCGCGGTCGTCTTAATTATCATTCCTGATGATATGCTTTCGAGCAAAGTCGACTCTAATTGGGCTGTTTCCGTATTATTGTTATAATATCGATGTGATTCTTAATAAGCAATTGCCAGAAACTATGAAAAGTCAAACAGCAATGGGGGCGATTATGATGGATGCGGTAATTTCTTGACAACACCTCAACAAAAAAGAAAAGACTGTCGACAGCATGAGAGAGATTTGGTTTTCAACAATCATAAATTCGTAGGTATTAATTTTGACCATGATTATATTGTTGATGCCAGAAACTTCTGGCCGCAAGAACGATACATTCAATACTTACAGGAAAGAGACGGACAAATCACTGATGAAGTTAGCTTTATCATAAAATCTGGCCAAGCTCAGAATATTCTTTCAGACAGAAGAGAAAAGGAGGCTAGTAAATTGCTCGCCTTTAATGAATACCTGTCTAGCTTTGATGGGAAACTGCAACATGCTAGGATCCATCCAGCTGGAGAATTATCACCGATTGCCCCATCTCAAGCGCTAGAGATCAAACCTGATGGAGCTTTCGATATTGTAATTGCATCGGAATTTATTACTCAGATAAAAATTCTTCAAGAACAGGTCAGCGATTTAACTCTTGTGGTTCAATTTTATGATCATCGTCGTGGCAAAGAAAAATCATCTGATGTCCCTGAAACACAAGAACAAATAGGGCATTATACTGCTATATGCGAAAAGATTATCGAAATCTTTGGAGACAGCATTCAAATAGAAATAGGGAATGAAACTAATGTTTCAAGAGAAACTGATGCGATGTTCGCTAGTAAACTACAGTTTGCTAGCCACGTAAGCTCCGCTGAATATGGCAGGTTTTTCTTTAAAGTAGCAAATAAAATAAAAGATAAAACTCCAGCAGTGAGACTTTCAATAGCAGGGGTTGCTTGTTTTGACCCAACATATTTAAGAGAGGTTCTCACCGAAGTTAGACGATTACAAAAAGCGACGGGAGAAGACACTAGACTGGTCGATACTATTAGCTTTCACCCGTATCGAGAAAAACCAGAAGCAGGGTCAGTTGAGGTGAAAAATGGTATTTTTACACATAGTGAGCTAGATTACGAAAGACAGATGGAGGAAATGCAAAAAATCGCCTTAGAGTTTGGCGTAAAACTAACTGTAGGTGAAATAAATTTTCCATTTTCTGACACAGAACAAAAAAATAAGCTCGACCTAGCAGTTTCTTTAACTGCAAAGAAGGGCATAGAATCATTAATATATCCAGGAGTTAATGTCCATTGATCATTCCGCTAAAAAGTCATTTTTCAACTGGCGGAAGGGGAGGGATTCGAACCCTCGGTGAGTTGCCCCACGCCGGTTTTCAAGACCGGTACCTTCAACCACTCGGTCACCCTTCCAGCTCGGTTAATTATAACAGATAGGGTGATGGCTAGCAAACAAAAGACGCGTTAATTTGCTAGTGCTATACTTAATATAAATGAATACTCGCCCAACATTACGCTCCGGGTTTACAATCGTTGAGTTACTAGTAGCTATGGTTGTGATAGCTATACTTGCAGTGATATCGATAGTGTCCTATAACAATATCCAAAAAAAGGTAGTAGTATCAAGCATCCAGGCTGATCTAGCAACTATTGATCGAAAAATAAAATTGTATGTTGCCGAACACGATAGGCTACCTACGGCAATTGCTTGCCCTACTAGCCAGACTACCGAAATCTGCACCGAGCTTTCAGGGAAAAACAAAATCTTTAGCTACCACGTGCTTGACAATCAAAGCCTGACCTACTCGGTTACTGTTAAAAACGGAGAGATAACATATAAATCAGGTTCTGGTGTCGACAATTCACTCTCAGCGGAGCTCACGGCAGTTACAAATGGGCTTCAAGGTTACTACGATGCTGGAGACTCTAGTTCTTATTCCTTAGGTTCATCTGCTTGGGGTGATCTGTCTGGCAATAATAAAAACGCTACCCTTACCAATATCACAAGCACAGGGACGGGCACAAAAACGCAACTAATTTTTGACCGAACTAGCTCTCTTGTCAACATCCCCGCCATGCCAACCCAGTCGATATTTATGTCAGTGTATCTAGATAGCGCCCAGAGCCCTCCTTACTACCTGCTCGATTCGAGACCAGGGAATAGTGGTGGTTATATCTATAGTTCAGGCACTGGAAATTGGAAAAATTTTAAAATAAACCTAGTAGCTTCTAATGCAAACTTATCGAGTATACCAAAAGGTCAGTGGCTAACATTTTACGCAGAAACCGACTCGCTCTACTCTTCAGACATAAATATTTTTAGTCGATACTCAAAGAGCGAAAAACTATCAGGCAAGATTCGTGCTATCCTAGTTTACAACCGCAAACTCTCATCAGCCGAAATCACTCAAAACCAAGATTATTTTAATTCGAGAACTGCTGATTAAAATCAGCTTACGCCGTTAGTGCTGACAACTTTAGGATAGTTGACTTTTGTCTCAATTTAAAACCGCCCGAATAGGCGGAATAAACTTGGCGGAGGAGGGGAGATTCGAACTCCCGCTCCAGATTTCTCCAGACTAACGATTTAGCAAACCGTCCCCTTCAGCCACTTGGGTACTCCTCCGTACATGAAAAATTGTTGCCTATCTAAGCATCTGGTATGAAACTAAACCAATGGGGAGCAGTTTACGCCCTGTCAGTTGATTTACTTTTCACACAGTAGCCACTTAGACACTCCATATCTCTGGCTAGGAGCTATGAAGCAATTAATAGTGTATCATATTATTAAGACGATAGACAAAAATCGTCAACGTTAACTATTGACAATTAACTGTAATAGGGTTATAATTATGTTAATGAAGGTATTTGACAGAAGTATTGTAGTTTTTTTGAGAACATTGCTTGCTAGCCTGGTGTTAGTAGCAGTCTTTTCAACCAGCACCTACGCCCAGTTCGGTGGCGGAGTGTCAGGTGGAGTTGACTCGACTCATGGGGCAGGTATGCCGACCAACCTGGTTGAGGGCGACGCATCAATCGTCAATAACATCATTAACATCATGCTATACGCAGTTGGCGTGCTCAGCGTGATCATGTTAATCTTTGGCGGTTTTCGTTATGTTGTATCGGGTGGGCAAAAAGAAAAGGTGACTGATGCTAAAAACACCATCCTTTATGCAATTGTTGGCTTGTTAATCGCTATTTTTGCAAACGCCATCATCCAATTTGCCCTCGGCGTCGCTCTAGGCGGTGGATTCGGTAGCACTAACGTCTAACAATCGATTTAGCCCTATGCTACAATTTACTTATGATTGCTTCTCAATATTCATCTGACAGGGAACAGGTAGAACAACCTATCGATGGCAGTATACTTGTAGATCCCTTGTCGTGGGAAAGCACCGATGGCGTCAAAACTGAACGGGGCGTAATTTGGTTTACTGTCTTTACGGCCATAGCTATTGGTTTGATTGCATTAGCCTTATGGATGCAAAGCATATCTTTTGCAATTTTAATAGCCATCGCTGCCATATCTGTTATCGTTTTACACAAACTTCCGCCAAAAACTATCAATTATAGCGTCAGCGCCAAGGGCGTTTATGTCGGCGACAAACTGTATGATTATAGCGAATTCCGCTCTTTTGGTGTTCAGCAACAAAATGGCCTTTTCTCTGCGACACTTATGCCAGTCAAGCGTTTTGCTCTGTCGCTAACAATCTATTTTCCCGAAAACAAGGGCGAGCAAATTGTTGACATACTCGGTTCAAGACTGCCTATGCAGGAAATAAAGATTGATTCGCTCGAAAAATTCGTTAGGCTAATCAGACTTTAGTTTGTCACGAGACCCTAGCTGTGTTATGATATCTTAGTTTATCGCTCTGTCACAGAACGGTAAAAGCACCTTATATTTTTTGTATAGCCAGGGGCGTTTAAGCGCTTCGGGCTGTATGCACCCGTAGCTCAGCTGGATAGAG
>CAZJUX010000017.1:12613-16972 GCA_964549705.1 uncultured Candidatus Saccharibacteria bacterium | reverse complement strand
ATAAGCCACCGAGGATTACTGATATTAGGGATATTAAGCTCGGGGCTGCTGGGTTACTGGGGATGAGTGGCATGGTGATTGACCTTATCCCATGTAATAGACGTAATAAACATAATCATATGCGTGGGGCGAATTTGTTTGGAATTGTTGTTAGAATGCTTGAGCTTAGCCCTCTTAATGGAGACCCAGAAACGGGTGACTATTGTGAAATGCACTTTGCTGAAGGTGCGGGGGCTTATAAATATGCTAATGGGGTTGCTTGTGCGATTGCTGGAGAAGCCGCTTATAGAGAAACACAGTTTCCGCTGTCACTTCAGGATAGATTACATTCATTAACTGGGATTAGACCTAGCAAAGAGATGCCCAGCATTATATTTGGGTTAGATCAAGAATTTGATGGATTCGTGCTTCCTCCCTCTGATAAGGGTGCCGAGGAAGGAGTCGTTTGGGATGGATGTCCTCTGGCTTTGGATATGATTGATCCGTGGAGTCGAAAAGCCATTGGTAAGATTGTAGAATCGCTATAGGGATTTTTAGCACTCCTACTTGACGAGTGCTAATTTGTTTGTGTATACTAGGAGTATAAGATAATTAAATTGGAGGAGACGGTATGAGTACACCTATTAAACCTCTGGCGGATCGTGTGGTAGCGGTGCGCGAGGAGGCAAAGACACAGACAGCGAGCGGGATTTATCTGCCAGACAATTCAAAGGAGAAGCCTGTCGTAGCTGAGGTCAAAGCGGTCGGCAAAGATGTCAAAGATGTTAAAGTTGGCGACAAAATTGTTTACAAAGAATATTCTACAACTGAGCTGAAAATTAATAATGTTGAGTACCTAATAGTTAAAGAAGAGGATATCCTGGCAACAGTTGCCTAGGAGAGGGAGATAGTATGGCAAAGAAGATTTTTTATGATGATGACGCAAGGGCTAGGGTTCTTGGTGGGGCAAAAAAATTATATGATGCGGTCAAGGTAACTTATGGGCCAAAGGGTCGCAATGTGGTAATTGCTAAAGGCTACGGTGGGCCAACAGTAACTCACGACGGCGTAACAGTCGCAGAAGCTATTGATTTACCAGAGGTTGATGATGAAACTCTCGGGCACAAGGTCGGGGCTGATTTAATCAAGCAGGCAGCCAAAAACTTGAATAAGCAGGCAGGCGACGGCACAACGACTGTGACGGTGCTGACATATTCGATTCTCAAAGAGGCTAATCGCCTAATCGCCGCAGGCCATAACCCGATGGAACTACGCAAGGGCATCGAGCAGGCTGGGGCAGAGATTATCAAAAATCTCGACAAACTAGCCGAGGGCATCGAGGGCAAAACTGACCGAGTAGCTGAGGTAGCGACTATTTCCGCTGGTGATGAAGTGATCGGTAAAATGATCGCTAGCGTGATAGAAAAGGTCGGCAAAGACGCGGTTGTAACCGTCGAAGCCGGACAGGGTCTGGAGCTAGAGGCCGAGGTGGTTGAAGGATTTAACCTCGACAAGGGTTGGGTCAGTCCATTTTTCGTGACCGATACTGGCCGTCAAGAGGCGGTCTATGAGAAGCCTGCGATTTTGATCACTGATAAGAAGATTTCGAGTGTTCAGGAGTTCCTGCCGATGCTCGAGAAACTAGCTCAGTCGGGCAAAAAAGATGTCGTGCTGATCGCTGATGAGGTTGATGGTGAGGCGCTGAGTATCTTGGTGCTCAACAAACTCAAGGGCGTGTTCAATACTGTGGCGGTCAAAGCACCGAGCTTTGGTGATCGTCGCAAGGATATCCTTCGGGATATCGCTGTGTTGACTGGTGCGACGGTGATTTCTGAGGATCAGGGGTTGAGCTTTGAAAATGCTAGCCTCGAAGTGCTCGGCACAGCTCGCAAGGTGATCGTCGGTAAAGATGAAACGACCATCATCGAGGGCGCTGGCAAGCCAAGTCTAGTCAAGGCTCATATCGAACAGATCCGAGTCCAGGCTGACAACGCTTCAAGCGAGTACGACAAAGAGCAGTTTGAGAAACGAGCAGCGGCTCTATCTGGTAAGGTTGCGGTTATCAAGGTTGGTGGGGCGACTGAGACCGAGATCGATGAGAAGAAGTTTCGCGTCGACGATGCTGTAGCAGCGACTCGAGCGGCGCTTAGCGATGGTATTGTCGCTGGCGGTGGCGTGACCCTAGTCAACTTGGCATCTGGAGTAAAGGTCAGCGGCTCAGATAGCATCTCAGCTGGACGACAAATCCTCAAAGATGCGCTGAAACAGCCGTTCTTGCAGATCGTTAAAAATGCCGGGCTGAACTCTGAGGCATTATTGGCTCAGGTCGAGGAAGCCAAGGCAGGTTTTGGTGTCAATGTCATGAAGCCAGAAAAAGGCCTCATCGATGTCAAGAAAGACGGCGTTATCGACCCAGCTCGAGTTACTCGAGAAGCGGTCCAAAACGCAGTATCAATCGCCTCAACCGCCGCAACTATGGGCGCACTGGTGGTTGATATCCCAGAGGCCGAAGCCCCAATGGGCGGCGGCATGCCTGGTGGCATGGGGATGATGTAAGACTCCCTCAGCGTCCGTCCAAAAAGAGCCTCGTTTGGGGCTCTTTTTGCTGATCGGTTTTGCTGATCGATGCCCGGGTCGATCTAAGCTAGTCGGATGTTCTCTGTAGTTGGTATTTTGAGGCTCTGTTGGCTTTGCTCTCGGACTTTTTGCTGAACTCCATTGTATGCCGCTAGCATGATGGCTAGGATAGTTAGCGTCTGGAGGACGAGCAGTATTGAGTTTATGATAATTCCCAGTAAGCCGGCGGTTCCGCTATAGCCTGCCTTGGTTGATTTTTTGCGACCAATAATTGACAATATCAACCCTATCGGCGACATAAACAGAAAACCCAAGACTATGCCAACTATTGCCAGTGCTTTTCCTGGATCGCTAGCTTGAGTCGGGATCGGAGCTGGGCCTGGGGCCGAGGGTTCTGCCACTGCCAAGTGGGGTGAAGTCGCCTCTCCTTCGGTTGCTGAGTTTGAGTTTTCTGGATACATATCTACCCCCTGTTTTAGTTAGTTGGACCTCGAACTATAGCTACAGTGTATCATAATTATCAGCCTTCGATTGTCTGAAATTCACTGGTTTCTAGGTACTTCTTATAGGCGGAAAATGCGAGTCTGTGGATATCTGCTATCTGTAGTTCTTCTATCTCGGCCGGTGTAAAGAAGCGCTTATCTGAAATCTCAACTTCGTCGATGGCATCGGTTTCAGATGACCATTTGTGGCAGAGAAAAATCATCCCAAAGCCTTGCACTTTATCGCCGCTGGCGTATTCGGCAAACTTGACTTGGCCAGAGATAGAGGCAAACGGCACGAGGTTGGATTTGTCGGTAGTTATCCCTGCCTCTTCCTCTAGTTCTGCCAGGGCACATTCTGCCCAGGTGCGTTCTGGCTCGACATAGCCACCAGGGAAGCCCCATCCGTCAAAGTCTTTATTGTAAATCATCATGATGCTGCCGTCATCTCTGATTGCCAGGACATCAACTGTCGGCATAACTAATAGGTCGTGGCCAATTTTTTGCCTAATTTTCCAGATATACGAACCGACATATGGCATATATTCATAAGTATACTTGAGTTAATGGAGCGTAACAAGGCTGGGGAGTTCTTGGTGGGTTTTCCTATCATTCTTGTCCTGCGGTGATTGGCTAGATGAGATATGTCTCCACCAGGGCTGGGTTGGTTTACATATCTGTTAGCAGCGGGATTTTAAGTAGGTCCCTTCGGTCTGGCGGTTTGCTGGTGGCACGAGATCGGGATAGTGATCCGGGTCAAAATATTAGAGGGGTTTTGGGCGAGTGTTCCTGCGGGCCCGAAGAGAAATTACATGACTAGGCTTAAGCCCACCATTTAAGGCAGCCCCGCCTAGCCCAGCCTCCATAAATCTAATCATCTCTGCATCAGGCCCTGTGGTCTGCTCGCCTCCGTCCCCGCCCACAATGTCCCAGAAACAAGCGTCAAACACCCATTGTGGCTGCTCTTCTGGTGGATGGTCTGAGCTACCGTTGATCGTCTCTGGTGGTCCCGACCCGCCGCTCCCTGAGAACTTAGCTTGAGTCTCAGGTTTCTCAGCAATCGTTGTTGTCTCTAAAACACTTCCTCGAAATTCTGTCATATTCATCTCCCCCTTGGTTATTGCTCTTCCTATGCTACTTGGGGATTTGGCTCGAAGATAGGGTAATTGGTCGAAATAATTTGACACAGTCTGATCATAGGCATTGTGCTATACTTGAGTGGTTATGGATTTTTCAATGATTGGCCTAGATGGTCGTGACAAAAGAGTGTATGAGGCGCTGCTACTGAGCCCCAAATCATCGGTCAGGTCGATTGCGGGGG
>CAZJUX010000017.1:0-12513 GCA_964549705.1 uncultured Candidatus Saccharibacteria bacterium | reverse complement strand
TATCCGGGATATACTAGAGAGCGGGTCAAGCGAGGCATATCAGTCAAGGTTATTGATCTACGAAGTCAACTGATTCCGCCAAAAGACGCTTTGGCTGAGCGACGGGCGATGGCAAGTACGGAGGTGGATAATGGGGTCTACACTTTGATCTATGGCTCAAAAGTGGCAATTATCAGAGTCGATAACAGCCGAAGTATTAACGGCATAGTCATCAACGACGGAGCTGTCGCAAAATTACATGTGTTATTGTTCGAAAAAGTATGGCCGAGCCTAGAGCGAAAATAGGCCAATTATAACTGGCCTATAACTAGATAATTATTGCTTTGGAGTTGACAAGTAGTCAATTTCCTTGATTATATCAAGTAGGGCTTGGGCTTTTTTGGCTTCGTCAGTAATTTGTCTAGCCGCTTCGTGAGCAGAGCTAATTAGGCTTTTGTCATCTGTTGACCTGATAAGCAGTAGGATTGTGTTGAATTTTTCTTCTGGTTCGACATTTAGTTTGTCGATGAGTGGGCGAAGCTCACTCAGGGCGGCGTCCTTTATCCCAGCTAGATCATTGTCACTAGTCATCGAGCCATCGCCTAGTGGGCTAGGTACAGTTGGAATAGAGAAAGATTGAGCCGGGTCGGGCGCAGGTAGGGTAGAGCCAAGATTATCTTGGGCGACTGGTTCATCGAATGATTGCACGGCTATAGAATTGCCCTGGCTGGTTGTTGTATCAGCATCCTGGCTCGCTCCCGCTAAAGCCTTGGCCAATTCTTGATCATCTGTAACTGATTGCGACTGATTATTCATATCCCACCCTTCGAAACTTTTATTACTCTGCTTATGTTATACTTTATCATAAGCAGTTAGGGAGGTGCAAGGTGCTAGACGATATAAATTTTATTAATCAACGAGATTCAGCTGGTGCATTATCGGTTCTGCGCAATCTTTCGGACCAAGCATTGTTTGAACCCTATATTGATGGGCAGCTGAACATTAGCCCTGTCGCGAATGTGGTGATAGCTGGTGTAGGTGGTGCGGTATTGGCTGGCGATCTCGTCAAGGTTCTGCTAAGAGATCGGTTACCGGTGCCTCTTGAGATTATCCGAGGTTATGACCTACCACGCTACATAAATCGTTCAACTCTGATTGTTATCATTAGTCACTCTGGAAATACAGATGAAGCACTGGCTTGTTTCGATCAGACAATTGGCATTGGCGCACCGATGGTAGTGGTTAGTGCGGGTGGCGAGCTAGTCAATCGAGCCAAAAGAGAGCGAATCCCATTTCTAAGTATTCCAGCAGGCACTCAATCTCGTTTTTCGACAACTTACTATCTGAAAGGGTTGCTTAGAGTGCTTGAACAGCATGGCCTGACCGATAGCCAGTTGCGAGATGAGATTAGCTCAAGCGCTGATTGGCTAGGGTCGAAAGTTGCTGAGTGGATGGGCGATGTGCCAACTGAACATAATTACGCAAAACAGCTGGCCTGGATGACAGTCGGTAAGACAGCTGTGTTTTACGGGGGTCAGATAACTGCACCGCTTGCCTATAAGTGGAAAACTAGTTGGAACGAGACTGCCAAAAATATCGCTTTTTCTGGTCAGTATCCAGAGGCGAGCCATAACGACTTAACTGGCTGGTCTTCCCACCCAGTCGAGAAACAGTTTGCAGTTTTTGATATTCATAGCTCATTTGAAAGACCAAAGATTGTTGAGCGGATGGAGTTAACTAATCGAATGCTTAGTGGTATGAGACCAAACGCGGTAACTATTATCTGTGTTGGCGATGGCTTGGTCCGACAAATTCTCTGGTCAATAGCCCTAGCAGATATAACAGGCGTCTATGGGGCAATTCTCAATAACGTCAACCCAACGACAGTAGACCTGTCTGATCGTTTCAAAGAGGCTTTGAGCTAATCCCTATAGTCGCAAGGATTCAATTGGGTTTTTTCGGGCACTCAAGATAGCAGGGTAGATGCCAAAGATAATACCGACCAATACAGATAGAATGATTGCTATGATTGGCGATTTCCAATCAATTGCTGGCTCAACTGGTAATAGAAATAAGCTAACTATGTATGCGCCGATCATACCAATAAGGTAGCCGATAGCCCCACCGATGAGACCGACAATAGCCGATTCGACTAGAAATTGGTTGATAATCGCTTGTCCAGTGGCGCCAACTGCCCTGCGAATGCCGACTTCACGCTGTCTTTCGGCTACATTAACAAGCATGATATTCATAATTCCAACCCCACCAGCCAGTATCGATACCCCGGCAATTATTAAAATAGCAATAAATACACCTTTGACTAACTCGTTGGTCGGTTCGGTGATTTGGTTGCCAGTCAAAATATAGAAATCGCGATCTCCTCGATGATTCTGACTGATGATCTTTTCACTTGCACTGACTGCCTCATTTAGCCTGTTTTTGTCTTCTGCTGTCAGAATAATTTGCTGAACCTGAGCAACACCAGAGGTAAACTGGCTAATCTTCGGCAGGGAGATTATAGCTGAATTGTCGATGTTGATTCCGAGATAATTAATCGGTGTATCTGTCGGGGCAAGCACGCCCACAACTGTCATCGGTTCACCGCGGATATAGAGCACGTTGCCAAGTGAGTTCTCTGTGCCAAATAAATCAACTGACAACTGACTACCCATCACTATGCCGTTTGCCTCATTGATAAATTGCCCATCGAGCGTCGATAGAGAAGCGATTTGCTTGAGCGACCCTGTGCTACCGATTAGCGTTACTTTGTCTGCTTCAAGTTTTTTGTCATTAGTCGATAGACCAACCTTGGCTACTGCCAAGGGCGTGACCGTGACGTCTGGAAGTTTGCTTAGGTCTTGAACATCTTTTTCGGTTAGTGTGTTGGTGTAGGTTACATCACTCGGTTGAATTACTGAATTTAGTGTAGTATTTTCCGCACCGGCACGAATAATCGCTGTTGCTTTGATCGGGGCGATGGCTTGGTGATTGAGCAGTTCGCTAATGCCATGCGAAATGGACAAAACAAAAGTAATACCCGCTATGCCAATTGCAGTGCCAATAATTGTAAGTCCGGTTCGCCCGCGATTTGATCTGAGCGATTGGTGGGCGTTTTCGAAATGATTTTTTAGCAGAAATCTCATTTTTTACCAGCCTTTTTTATCGAACGCTTGGCAGTTTTTTGGGGTTTTGATCGCTTGATGCCGACTTTGGATTGAGACGGCACATCTTTTATCTCGAGTTTTTTTGAAAAGATGGTTTTTTTGGCGAGAGTTTTGTCAGTGTCAATTTTGCCATCTAGCATAGTGATAACTCGGCTGGCGTAGGAAGTTAGCTCTGGATTGTGGGTAACCATGATGATTGTATTCCCTCGTCGGTGCAGGTCGGCTAGTTCTTCCATTATAATGTGGCTAGTTTTTGAGTCGAGGTTGCCAGTCGGCTCATCGGCTAGAATAATTGATGGGTTGTTGACGAGTGCTCTGGCAATTGCTACCCGCTGGATTTGCCCGCCTGATAGCTGGTGTGGTAGATAATATTCTCTTTCACCCAAATGGAAGTTTTTGAGAATACGGCTGGCCTCTTGGAGTCGCTTGGTTTTACCGATACCTTTGTATGTTAATGGCAACGCAACATTTTCAATTACGGTTAATCTAGGGATGAGATTAAACGTTTGAAAAACGAAGCCAATTTGCCGTGATCGCATCCGCGCGCGCTTGCGGCGGTTAAGTTCTTCGACCGATTGCCCGTCGAGTAGGTAATCGCCATCGGTTGATTCATCAAGCAGGCCGATGATATTGAGCAGGGTAGTTTTGCCACAACCAGATGGCCCCATAATGGCGACAAATTCATTTGCTTCAATCACTAAATCGACCCCTTCTAGGGCCAGATGCTCTACATCACCAAAACCAAACTTCTTGGTGATACCCGTTAGACTAATTCGGGTGATGCTTGATTCAGCCATTCTATTATTATAGGCTCTATAGAGATAGAGTTGCAACCATAATCAATCTTAAAATGTGGTATAATTTACACCCAGATGAGGAAGGATGCAGGAGTGGTTGAACTGGCACGCCTGGAAAGCGTGTAGACTCTTCACGGGGTCTCCGGGGTTCGAATCCCCGTCCTTCCGCCAACATAAAATGAGTCCTTCTGGGCTCGTTTTATCTTGCTGACGAAGGCGGGCGACCGATATCCCCGTCCTTCGAAACGATAAAATCACAAAAACCAACAGAGGTAAGGGTGCGACCCTTAGAACAATATGCGGAAAAGTTCAATAGCTTAGAATCATTAGAAAAGAGTCCAAGCTAAGGATGCCCTTATTCAAGCGGTCTAAACTTGTCATTTGTGTAAATTCTTTGGCGATTTCATCGATGCTGAAAATACGCAATCATCAAGGGAGCTCTATTCTTAAGACCACTCGTTTAGCCCACCATACTCCTCTGGTAACTTATAAAGCGGGTCTTTGCTATAATCGTATATTAGAGGGGCAAGATTACCGCTGCTATCTTCGTAGAGAACAAATTCATAATAACCAGGCCGATAATTACCCCTAAAGCTATCGCTGTTTGTCCCAAAGCCTATCAGCGTAGCAAGTCTATAGGTGACATCACGCAGCTGAGGGTCGTCAAATGAATAATGGAAGATGCCTGTCGGGCTGGCATTATCCGCAATATATTGAGGGGTCTTGTTGCCAGAGGAATAGTCGCCCTCCATACCTTGTCCAAAAAACACGAATACCCTGTCGGATTCATCTACAACCATTTGACCACCATATTTATTTTCGCGAAATTCACATATTAGTAAATTATAATCATCTGGGATAATCTTATCGGCTTCAATCACCTCTTCTATTCTCGCTCTTATCTGTTCGCTAGGTATATCTAAGACAGTAATTCTTCTATCGTTTGTGTTACCCGTGGGTATGATTTGGAGCCAGAATCGCTCAGTAGACATATTCTCTAGTGACAATCGTTCGCGACTGAGAAAATTAGTCAGAGGCTCTATGTGGTGCTCTAGGCGTGCAGACGGCGGAAGGCTTAGATTCGCAAAATCCTTCTTACGGTCGGCTCTAGTCAGAGAAAGCCCGCCTAAACATTTTTCCAATGCCCGATCTGGATTTGATGTCTGCAGATGCTCGTTAATCGCATTACCCCAATCCATGGTACTATATCGATTTCCGCTGAGGCCAGCTGTCTCACTCATCTTTGTATTATAACAAATTATTGACTAATAGTCAAATTTTTCTAACAGTTTAGCTGACAAAGGCTCTTATCTCAGACATAGCCTTCTGCAAAAACTCCTCTTTCGTCCCCGAGTTATCTAGCTTGATGTCGGCTTGTTCGCCGATGGCTCGGATATTGAAATCGGTATCGAGTGGGCCAGAGTAGAGTTCTAGGGCTTCTCGTTGTTCAAATTCTTCAAGTGAGATGGCGGTTTCGTTGTCTCGATTGCGGCTGGTCATCCTCGAAAAACGCAGTTCGAGGGGAGCATCGACAAAAACCATCACTCCACCAGCTTGCTTTAGGGCTTTCATCTCGCCGAGTGAGCGGATCCCAGATATGACCAGTGGACGAGCTTTCGCTAGACCTTGCTCAACAAAATAACCACCGCCGAATTTCCGACGAGACTCTTCGGCTACTTCGCGCAAGACTGGCCTCTCGACTGAGCCTCGCTCTCGCATCGCCACTTCACGCACAAGGTCGCTAGTCGAAACGTGTGTAAAGCCGAAGTTATCTGCTAGATACTGGCTGAGCGAATCTTTGCCACTGCCAAAAGTGCCTGATATACCGATTAGTTTGGGTAATCCCATAATGACTAAATTATAACAAAGATTTAAGCAAATTCTGGTATAGTTGGCTTAGGAGCCAATCAAAACTATGAACACAAATCTTATTATCAACGACGAGATGTCGCTCGAAGAGAAGTTGGGCGTGATAGCCGAGGCTGATTTAGCCATCTTGGACTAATCGTTTCGCGATAATGTTTATGCTACACTAAGCACAGATATTAATCGGAGGATTGCTAGGTGTGGTTTTTGTTATTTGTAATTATCTTGGTAATTTGGCTGTCTGAGCGTTCGTCGTTTAACCGAAAACTACGGGACCTTCATGATAATTATTCCAGAGGATGGGCTGATGGCCTGACACAAGCAAGGACAGAAATTGTTAATCTACTTCGTCGAAAAGATGTCGGTATAGATGAGCTGAGACAGAGCTATCTTGGCACTATGGCCGAAGCTCCAAACGCAAATCTGGTGGCCATAGATTCTATTGATGAGGAGCAGATTCATCATGAAAATGAGCCTCAAATTGCTCCATCAGTTGAACCGACAGCCGTCAGATACCAGCCTGAACCTGTCTTAACGTCAGTTGAAGTAGCCAAAATTGACAAAGACCGTTCGGTACGGAGCTTGAATACCATGCTCTACGTTGGTAGTTTCTTGATTGTATCAGCTACGGCCTTATTCGTAACTTTGACAATGCCAGGCTGGGTGAAACTAATGGATATGATATTGGTAACCATAGCTTTCTATGCGGTTGGCTTGGTGCTTTACAAAAAGACAACAACACTCAAATCAGCCGGCACAGCCTTTGTCGGCACGGGTCTAGCGATAATGCCATTTGTAGGTATAGCCCTTAGCTCGGTTGGCGGAATCTCGCCCCAAATGTCATGGTTAATTATTTCGGCTGTCGGCTTGATCGCCTTCGGTGTCTCGGCCTATATCCTGAATAGTCAACTAATTTCTTATTTAACGATGGCATTCATTTTATCTTTGCCACTATCATCGGTCTCGACTCTCGGGATTGGTATAGTCTGGTACTTCATCGTGTCGATTGGTGTTTCGTTAATCCTAAATAGTACCCACTTGCTAGCCCCTAACTTATTGCCCAAAGTTTTCCGGTCTTCAGTACGTGATACTGGGCAAATAGTCACTCCGCTGGCGCTGGTGGCAAGTTTGCTCCTTATCGGTTCGATGGATTTTATGGCGTATGAGGTTTTGTTTGGGCTGGCTACAGCACATTATTTAGTTTTATTTGCCCAATCGAAAGCACCAATCTACGAGGCGTTGTCACGAGTGCTGGCTCAACTAACAGCGCTTATCTTTACGCTTGACTTCGTTCGCACCAAGACTTTCGGTGAAAGTGTGTTCATTATTAGCTTAGCTTGGCTGGGTCTACTTAGCGCGCAATTAATTTATAGCTTTTTTCGAGGACGGCTTGGCAGTAGCGAGGTTAGCTCTAGGGAAAAAATCTGGGCAGGGGCTTTGATCGGATTAGTCGCTGGCGTACTGCCGTTTTGGGCATTCTCAAGTCATCCAGCTGTGGGCGTCCTGTTAAACTTTGTGGTTGTCGGGATTGCTGGAGTTGGCGCAACAATTTCATTCAGGCAAATAAATTGGCTATATACCACCTTGGCTTCGTTGGTCGCACTACCGTTTGTTATCGGTCGCGAGATAATCGAGCCAGCCGTTTCGTTTGAATTAATCGCTGTCATCTTCGCATTATTCAGCTCGGTGGCATTAGTTGGGCTTGATAGCACTAGGTTGAAAAATCCTGCGCTCAGTCGTCTTTTGACAGTCGCCACTTCGCTATTCGGTGGCGCTATGGTTCTAGCGGGGCTTTTGGTGGACACTAGCTCGGCAATTGCTTGGACGACGGCGCTGGCCATGCTATCTTGTGTCGCACTATCGTATATTTGGGCGCGTTCTAGCGTTCAAGTGGTTGGAGCGGTTTTTGGTATCGTATCGGTGTTTAATTGGACCTGGTTCTTCTTGCCTAATTCAATCTGGAGCTGGTTTATCTCCACTTTAGTTTCTGTCAGCTTACTGTCAATTATCTCTTGGGTTCACCATCGGTTCCAAGATAAAACTCGCCGAGACCATATGCTAGTGGTTGCTTCAGTGACATTAGGACTATTGACAGTTAGTGCCTGGACTTCTGAGATAACCTTGACTCGAAGTGTCGTAGTGGTCTTTTTATTGACCTCAGTTTTGATGCTAGCCATGAGGGGCTTAAATAAGCCCTCTAGCTCGGCTGCCCAGACAGTTGCCCTAGGTGGTTATATCGCTTATCCGATGCTGGCTTGTTTGGCGTCATTATCGGCGGGCTCAGGTTGGTTGGGTGTTACGCTGTTGGTTGCAACAGGGGTGGCGTGGGCAAGTTCGATGATTGAACGAGCACCAGTCATGATGGTCGTGGGTAATATCTTGTTGCCGATAGGGTTAAGTTTCCTCTGGTATTTATTAAAACTCCCTGGAGTTTGGGCGGTATTTAGCATCCTATCGATATCAGCGACTGTTTATTACCTGAGTTATTGGTTATTTTATGCTTTTCGTGATCAGGTGCGGTATCTTTATCAATTTAATTCTGCAATCGTCGCGTTAATACTAGCGATATTTAGCCTTATGGCTCTGAGTAGCCCTATTTACGTGCTAGCGTCGTCTGTTGCTTCAATAGCATTATCAGCAATCTTGTTCGTTTATGGTTCAGTGGAGGGTAAAAAAGCGTGGGTTGAGTCAGCGATATATGTCGGTGTATATTCACTACAGAGATTACTCGACTTAGCTGTCCCTGGGCTAAGCGCTTTGTTCTATGCCCATTGGTGGGTAGTGGCGCTATTAGCGACGGCCTTTTGGCGACAAGATAATAAGAATCGAATTACTATTGCCCTTTCGATAATTACACTATTTACAGGTTTTTACGCGCTTACCTACGCAGGAACTTACCCGATAATCTTTTTGATAGAGCACATTGTGATAATCATGTTCGGTGGCGCGCTAAAACGTCAGTGGGTGATGTGGTGGGGGGTCAGCGCCTCCATTATCGCAGTCTTGTATTTTCTCAGGAGCTACACGGCCGTCTGGCTGTTATTCCTCGGGCTCATGCTGATTCTATTTGTTGTTTGGCGTCTTCTCAAAATCAACAAATCATAGATGTAGTGTAGTGTAGTTAACACAACACACTAGCTATAGCATATTGGCTAGGTTTGGTTTACAATTGGTGGTGAATAAGAGGGAGAAATAAACATGGCAGGAGCTAAGTATATTTTTGTAACTGGCGGGGTTTTGTCGGGTGTTGGTAAGGGTATTACGGCAGCCAGTATCGGTGCAGTGCTCCAAGCAAAAGGCGTCAAAGTATCGGTTCAGAAATGCGACCCATATTTAAATGTTGATGCTGGCTTGCTCAATCCAGCCGAGCATGGTGAATGTTTCGTCACAAAGGACGGGGCAGAAACAGACCTGGACTTAGGCCATTATGAACGATTTCTGGACTTAGAATTAACAAAAAAGAATATCACATTGTCAGGTAGGCTATTTCGGGATTTGATAGCTAATGAACGAGCTGGTAAGTTTGGTGGCAAAACCGTCCAAATGATTCCTCATTTCACTGGGGCAATCAAAGAAGCGATTCATGAAGCGGCTGAAGGGGATATCCACATCGTTGAAATCGGCGGAACAGTTGGCGACTTTGAATCACTTAGCTTTATCGAAGCAATTCGTGAATTTTCGCTTGATGTTGGACGAGAAAATTGTCTGTTTGTTCACGTTGTCTATGTGCCTTTCCTCGAGGCAAGTCAAGAATTCAAGACGAAGCCCGCTCAAAATGCCCTAGCTGATCTCCGCCATTTTGGAATTATGCCAGATGTTGTCTGCGTCAGGACAGAGGGGCAAAATCGTCCACCAAAGAGCGTTGGTGACAAAATTGCTTTATTTAGTGGCCTGAAACGTGATGGCATAGTTATGATGCCGAATGTTAACACGGTTTATCGGGTGCCGTTGACGATTAATCGTGATTTGGGCAATTTACTTAGTGAATTTTCAGGGAATAGCGTTGAGCCAGATTTGAAGCGGTGGCATAGACTGGCTGAAAGAGATGAGGCTGAGTATTCAAAAGAGGTGACAATTGGACTAGTCGCTAAATATACCGATAATTCCGATACTTATTTGTCAGTTATTGAGGCAGTTAAGTCAGCCGCTTGGTCGCTTAAAAGTGAAGTGCAGATTAAATGGATTGATGCCGAAAAGGCGACCGACGCTGATTTTGCGACAGTTGATGGAATTATTGTGCCAGGTGGTTTCGGCGCTCGGGGCATCGACGGCAAAATTAACGCAGCCAAATACTGCCTAGAACACGATAAGCCATACCTAGGTATTTGCCTGGGGCTACAAGTTGCGGTGATCGCCTCAGCTAGGCGAGGTGGTCTAGCGCGGGCTTCGAGCGAGGAATTTGACGCCAAATCTGCTAATAACGTCGTCTATCTGATGGACGGCCAGCAGGGCAAACAATCGACTGGTGGGACAATGCGGTTGGGTGATTATCCAGCAGACGTAGTTGAAGGCACAAAAACAGCCGAACTGTATGGCTCGACAGGTGTAGTGGAGCGTCATAGGCACCGTTACGAGGTTAATCAACAGTTTATGGAACAGGTTAATCGAGGCGGGCTGGTTGTTTCTGGCACATCACCAGACGGAAGATTAGTCGAGTTCGTCGAAGCGCCCAAAAATAAATTTTTCGTCGCAACTCAAGCTCACCCTGAATTCAAATCTCGGCCGTTTCGCCCGCACCCACTCTTTATCGGTTTAATTTCCGCCAGCTTGACGAAATAGCTCAGACAATAGCACATACTTGACTTATTATACAGCTTATGCTATCATAGAGTTGTTATCCAATTTAATACAAAAAAGGAATTAAAATGGCTGAAGAAAAAACTATACCTCAGAAAGATTTACCAATCAATGAGGGAATGAGCCGTGACGACATGTTGTCGCTCAGATATATTTTGCAACACGTTCGTGGAGCAAGCCCTAGCTCGTCAGCTCCCTTGACTGTCTATACAGAAGACTCTTACTAGGGTATAATTAGCCTATGGATCAACAGATTAGGCAGATTATTCTCAATGAATTTGGCGTAGAAGTAGACGTTCCGTTGACTCGACCAGAACCAGAGTTTGGTGATTATTCGACTAACGTGGCGATGCAATTAGCCAAACCTTTAAGCAAAAACCCTCGTGAGATAGCAGAGGTTATTGCTAGCGAATTACGCCGAATAGACGGTGTTAAAGAGGTTAATGTGGCTGGGCCTGGGTTTATCAACGTCCTTCTAGGCGACTCAGTTTTGCTGGGTTTAACTAAGCGCACACCAGATAACTTCCGTCGGGACCAAAGCATTGTCATAGAGACTAACAACCCGAATCCGTTCAAGGCGATGCATATCGGTCATGGCTTTAACTCTATCCTTGGAGATACAGTCGCTAATCTATTGGCGGTAAGTGGTGCCAAAGTTCACAGAGTCAGTTATCACGGTGATGTCGGGCTACACGTCGGCAAGAGTATGTTTAGCCTGTTGAAGTTTGCCGATGGTGATTACGATAAAATTGCCAATATCGATGAGTCAGAGCGAAGCTCGTTTATGAGCAAGGCTTATGCTGATGGCGCCTTAGCGTATGAGCAAGACGATAATGCCAAAAAAGAGATTGATTTGCTTGCTCAGAAATCGTTCGAGCCTATTGATGATTTGTATGGTCAAATCTATGAACTTTGTAAAAAATGGAGTTTTGAGCAAATTGATGAAATTGTCAAACGAATCGGCAATGTGCCTACAGAAAAACGGTTTCTAGAAAGTGAAGCCGACCCTCGCGGTGTCGCAGTCGTGCGAGTAAATACTCCAGCCGTATTCGAGGAGTCAGATGGTGCTTTGATTTTTCGAGGCAGCAAATACGGTAGCTTTGATAATGTATTTGTTTCCTCTAGTGGCCGAGGACTTTACGGCGCTCGTGATATGGGACTAATGCAACTTAAAGATGAAGCATTTAGCGCCGATTTCAGCTATATAGTTACTGCTGAAGAGCAGAGAGACTATTTTAAGGGCGTGATAGCAGCGTCTGGCTTGATTTGGCCAGACAAAAAGGGCAATACTATCAATATCTCAACAGGCACAGTTAAATTGAGCACTGGCAAAATGAGTAGTCGTAGCGGTGATGTAGTTGAAATCGGTTGGCTATTTGACCAATTCGCTGATGCGATTCGACAGAGAGGTGGCGAGCCAAATGACGCAGTTGTAGCAGGCGCTTTGCGGTATCAGTTCCTGAAAGTAAAAATTGGTGGTGACGTGGTTTTTGATATCAAAGAGGCGGTTGGCCTGGTTGGCAACACTGGTAGTTATCTACAGTACGCTCATGCCCGAGCGAGACAAATTATCAAGAAATCGTCGACCGATTTTGTTATGCCAGAAAAGATTTACGATGAAGACAGGGCGCTAGTGCGTAAATTGGGAGAATATCATGAAGTGGTTAATCTCGCCACTAGCCAGCTAGAACCGCACCATATTTGTAGTTATTTGTTTGAGCTAGCGCAGGTGTTTAACCGCTATTATGAAGTGAATCGGGTGGTTGGGCACGAATTGGAGAAGCATCGAGCGAGTTTGGTCGCAATTTACGCTGATACTTTGAAGGCTGGGTTGGCTATCTTGGGCATCGAAGCACCCGATAGATTGTAAATTTATATATATTGTGTTATAATATAGCCATGAGTGAAGT
>CAZJUX010000016.1:15405-20445 GCA_964549705.1 uncultured Candidatus Saccharibacteria bacterium | reverse complement strand
AGGGCACGACATCATTAGAGGCGCAATCGATAATTACATAATCGTTATCTTCTGTTTGTTCTGCTAAGACAGCCCCCGTCTGAAAGCTATAGTCAAATGATCTTTTTGCGACCTCTTCGCACGCCTTGAGCATTGCTCGTTCATCTCCTTTGGTAACTTCTATGACCGGAAGTTCGGGGATCATTAGATCGAGATAGTCGATTGCCTGCCTTTCGTCCATAAATGGAGAAACTAGTTCGTATGGAATTTGTTTTTTTGACAAGAATTCATAAGTTGAACGTAAGTGAAAGGCGTGGTAATACGAGCCTCGAACGGCTATGACTTTATTTGGACGTAGAAAACGGATTACTTCATCGACCTCAGTTTGCCGATAGACGATTATTGACAATTTGTTGTCAGATTTTATTCGAAGAGCTCGCTTGGCGACACTTTCAGCGGCTCTAAGTGGAGCCATAGTGAATTGCGGTTGGTTTTCGAGTCCGACTACAAATGGTTCCTTCGATACGCCCAGAACAACAGCTGATTCGGCAAGAGCTTTTTTGATAATCTGAGCGAGCCTATCTGGACTAACTGAGCGTGGAGCCATAATGAAGGTCGCCTGTTGATTACGAAAAAAAGTCTTATTTTCGCTACTCAATAATTTGTAATTAAACTCATGAATCATATTTTTCATCGAACCTTTTCGCTAATTTTTCAATCTTTTTGGGGTTCATACGATAGAGTCGGGCATTTTCAGCAGGCGTGTGCTCAAGATTACGATAGTTCCAAACACTTAAATCGGGAGCATCAAATGGTATACAGTGAAAATGTAAGTGCTCAACTGTGCTTTGTGATGTCGAGCCATCTTTCTGGATAATTTGTATGCCCTTGATGCCGTGGGTGTCGCGGATAATTTTTTTAGCGATATAGAACATTTTTCTGAAAATCTCCCATTCTTCGGTAGTTAGCTCCTTTACAGAACGGATATGTCGCCTAGGTATAACTAATAATTGGCCGTCTATGTAGGCGTAGGCTGGGACAGTCAGATATACGCCGTCTTCTTCGTAGATTTCGTGATGCGGTTGATGCTTGTCGTGATCGCAAAACACGCAACGGCCAACTGTTTGCCAGATTTTATCATACGACCCGTCTACTCTAGCCGTTTTATAGGCTTCTTCTTGAGCCATCTGTTCTTCACTTAGATCCACTTCTCTCCTCTTTAATTGGGTCTTTTCGATACTTCATGAAATCTTTGAGAATGTCGCTCAAGTGCCCACCAACAGCACGCTGAAGTATTTGTGTAGTTGAGATGCTTGTTGATTGACGGTCGACTATCAGGACTTCACCACTATAATTAGTAACTGTGGCGTATTCTTTGGAGTTTTTATACTCGTTAGTCCATTCTTCCTTGACTGTAATAAATACATCTGGTTTTAGTAAGCCAAGAGAGGGAACGGCACTTGGCTCAGGCAGGATAGTTACAAAATCAACTGAAGTCAGGAAGGTGAGCATTTCAGCACGAATTTTTTCATCAAGAATCGGCTTATTTGGTCCTTTGACCTTGCGAATTGAATCGTTGCTTGATACTCCCACTACCAAGACATCGCCATACGTTTTGGCTTTCTCTAGGTATCGGCATTGTCCTGCGTGAATTAAATCCCAGCTCCCCACTGTAAAAACTATTTTTTTGTCCGTCGCTTTCAGTTTTTCGTGCAATTCAATCAGCCCGCCCTGTGAAATTAGCCGTTTACGCCAATCAGCCATAATACCTCCTATTAACCTGCTTATTTATATTGTAGCATATTTCGCATAGCTAATTCATCACGGGTATGTTTGTAGTGGTGGTTTTGCTCAAGATGCTCATAGGGGTTGTCGCGCAAAAATTTATAGATGTCATACAACAGATAAAACCCCACGATCTGCTCTAAATGAGGTAAGGCGTCATTTCTGCCACCACGTTTTTGGTAGCCTGATTGGATAAAATATTTGAAAATTTTGGCAGTTGGCTTTGGGCAGTCGACAACCAAGAAAGCAAAAGTTCGACCAATATCCCAGACTGGATGACCTAGGCTGGCTTTCTCTAAGTCGATAATCCCACTGATAGCAATTGAGCCGATTGCGTAATTGTATTGATCGTTATTCTTGTCGAAAAGAATATTTCCTCTGACGAAGTCTAGATGAAGCGGTTGCTTAACGTATGTTTCATCTAGTGCTTTAACCAAATTGCGATAGTCGTCGAAATCAGCTGTTAGCCTTATGCCAAGTTTCTGCAATATAGCACTTTGAACTGGTGCCCTTGTAAAATATTCTGACATTTTATCTATAATTCGATGGTTTTCGTCTGTAATATCAGGTAGCTCACCTGTATAGTTAGCAGTTTGATTATGGAACTCCGCCAGCGTCCATCCAAGAAGCTTGATATGCTTCATGCTGTAAGCTTCCCACTCTATAGTATCGCCTCCTAGATAGTTGTAGATCGAGGCGTAATGGGTTTTATTGTTAAATGTAATCTCTATGATTCTATCCGATAAAGGGGTTCTAACCGGCAGGTTTGATTTAGCTAGAGATAGCGACAAGAGGTTGAGTTTTTTGATTCGTTCGACAATCCCAGACTCGCTTTTGTAAATTATCAAATTTAATCTACTGGAGTCATCAAGCTCTACGATATGTGATTTATTTCTGTAACCACTTTGTCTAGCTAGGACTCTAACTAGACTTAGCCCATATTTATTTAAGACCAAAGAGACGTTTTCATCTGATAATTCCATGGAATTCTGTCACTTTTTTCGATGATATTCTACGAAATCAAACGGATATGCGTTTTTGTCGTCAGCGTCGTGATGCTGTCTTGATTTCTCGAGCCATTGATCAGGTTCAGGTAGATGGAAAAAAATATCTGCATCAGGGAATTTTGCTTGTACTTCGGTGGCGTAAATAACATCGACATCGCCAAGAGATCCATTGTAGACACTCGCTCCACCGATTATAAATATAGGATATCTAGCAAGAGAGTAAGCACTAACTAAATCGACAGCAGTCAAAACACCAGCTATCCCAGTTGGTCGCGATGATACAACAATATTTTCGCGGTTTGGCAGAGGTTCAGAGCCGATTGATTCAAAAGTTTTTCGTCCCATGATAATCGTGCTACCTGTGGTAAGGCGCTTGAAGTTAGCAAGATCGGCTGGGAGTTTGCGCCCCCAGGGTAGGTCGCCACGAGCGCCTATTTCTCCGTCCTCTCCATAAGCTACAACGATTGCTTTAATCATACATTTAGTGTATCACTTTAGCGAATGTCGCCAAACCTTGTCGATAGATGATTTGGGTGTCATAATGGTCTACAATATGAGGAGGATTAGAGATGACGAGCGTTGGTCCTATAAGTCGATTTCCTAGAAATGAAAAAAAGTACATGGCACATCGTCAGGATATGCAGGGTAATGGTTGTGACTTCTGTGATTTATTGATCGATCCCAAAGACCAGGTTATCGCTGAGACTGAGCACTGCTTGGTGATTATTAATTTGTTCGGCTATGATATCTGGGATGGTTGCTCGGTCGACGACCATATAATGGTTATCCCGAAACGCCATGTCACGTCAATTAGTGAACTGGGGGAAGAGGAGAAAAGCGATTACATGAATATCATGGTCCAGTATGAAGCTGAGGGCTATTCTATATATGCTCGAGCGCCTTCTGATAAAAACAAGTCTGTCGCGCACCAACACATGCATTTTATTAAGGTTGGCGAGCAAAAGAAGAATTGGCTGATTTATACACGAAGACCACATATTTTGTTAAGTAAATAAGCTAAATTCAGCTAATTTTGTTGTAAAATTGTGATATTCCGTGTATAGTAGTATACAGAGAAGTAGTGTAGTTGCAACAAAAGCCGTTACCGCTGTAATCCTAGGCAATGATGCGGGCGGTGTTGTCAACTTAGGGATCTTCCAGCCGATCTATCAATCACTAAAACTAATGCGAGGAGTGGACATCAGTGGCGAAAACAGCAACCACCAGTGGTAGTCGTGTCTTTTTCACGAGTCAAAACGACATATTACCGCTACCAGATCTCATCGCTCACCAGAAAAATTCTTGGCGTGAATTCGTCGAGACTGGTTTGAGCGAAATATTTTCAGAAATTAACCCAATCGACGATTATACGGGACAGAAATTATCTTTAAGATTTGGTCAGTATCGGTTTGGGGAACCAAAAACAACAGATATTTATGCAAAAGAGAACAACGTTACTTTCGAGGCTCCACTATATGCGACAGTAGAACTAACCAATAAGGTGTCTGGTGAAGTCAAGGAGCAAGAAATTTATCTAGGCGACTATCCATGGATGACAGATCGCGGGACATTCGTCGTTAATGGGACGGAGAGAGTTGTTGTAAGTCAATTGATTCGCTCAGCTGGGGTGTTTTTTACGGCTGACTCAACAATTTCTCGGAATTTCTATGGAGCAAAATTAATCCCAGGTCGAGGAGCTTGGCTGGAATTCGAGACAGCTTCTAATGGCGCAATTTATGTCAAAGTAGATCGTCGACGAAAACTACCAATCACGACAATGTTTCGGGCTCTTGGTTTCCCGAAGACTAGCGAAATCCGTGAATTGTTTGCTGACGTGGATACAGGTGATGTTAAATATATCGACGCCACTCTCGAGAAAGATACTGCTCGTGGTGCCAATGAGGCCCTAATCGAGCTTTACCGTAGACTACGTCCAGGGGATCTCGCAACTGTCGATAACGCTCGACAAATGATCGAAAGAATGTTCTTTGACTTCAAGAGATTTGATTACTCTCGAGTTGGCCGTTACAAGATCAATCAGAGACTTGGTTTAGATGTAGCTAATACTGCTGAAAATCGTGTTCTCAAGATGAGTGACCTAGTCGAAATCATCAAAGAAATAATTCGTTTAAATAATTCACAGGCACCAGCCGATGATATTGATGCTCTTAACAACCGACGAATCAAGTTGGTTGGCGAACTGATAGCTCGACAGTATCGAGTTGGTTTACTGCGGATGCAGCGCAATATCATGGATCGAATGAGCGTA
>CAZJUX010000016.1:0-15395 GCA_964549705.1 uncultured Candidatus Saccharibacteria bacterium | reverse complement strand
TCACTCCGAGTCAACTGATTAACGCTCGTCCAGTTGTAGCGGCTGTCCGTGAATTCTTTACGTCCAGCCAACTAAGCCAGTTGCTTGACGAGGTTAACCCACTATCGGAATTAAGCCACAAGAGACGCCTCAGTTCAACTGGACCTGGCGGTTTAAGCCGTGAGCGAGCCGGATTTGATGTTCGTGATGCTCACCCAACTCATTATGGAAGAATTTGTGCGGTCGAGACGCCAGAAGGCGCAAGTATCGGGCTGGTCTTGAACTTGGCTACCTATGCTCGGATAAATGAGTATGGCTTTATCGAAACACCTTACTACAAAGTGATTGACGGCAAAGTAACCGACCAAGTAGTTTATCTTGATGCCGCACAAGAGGCGGTAGAGGTTATTGCTGACGCTGGTGAAATTCTAAACGACGACGGCTCGTTTAGAGATGAACGAGTTGGCGCTCGAAATAATATGCTCCCTGAGCAGGTTGACGCCAAAGACGTGACTTATATGGACGCGGCGCACAAGCAGATCTTGGGCTCAACTGCCACACTGGTGCCTTTTATTGAGAAGAACCGTATTGATAGGTCTTTGACCGGCTCAAACATGCAACGTCAGGCTGTCCCACTGTTGGCGCCAACAGCACCTACAGTCGGCACAGGTGTCGAGGCAGACATAGCCCGAAATAGCGGGCATCTAGTTACGGCAGAAGGCGACGGCGAAGTCGTTAGAGCAGACGCAGATGAAGTTCATGTTAAATACGGCAAAGATGTCAAGGTCTACTCTTTGAGGCATTTCATCAAAAATAACGACGACCGTTGCTATAATCAAAAACTGCGTGTCGTTCGAGGCCAAAGAGTCAAACAAGGCGATGTTTTGATTGAAGGTCCGTCGATTACTGATGGCGAAATCGCACTGGGTAGTAATTTATTGGTAGCCTTCATGCCATGGGGTGGCTACAACATGGATGATGCAATCATTATCTCAAACAGACTAATCGAAGACGATACTCTTTCGAGCATTAACATTAAGGATTATAATGTTGAGGTTCGTGAAACCAAGCTTGGTCCAGAAATTGTTACACGAGATATCCCGAATGTTTCTGAGGAAAGCCTTAGGCACTTAGACGAGACTGGTATTGTCCAGATCGGGTCAGAGGTTGGCCCTGGTGATGTGCTAGTTGGCAAAATTACACCAAAGGGTGAAACCGAACTGAGTTCTGAGGAAAGATTACTCCGCGCAATCTTTGGCGAAAAAGCTAAAGATGTTCGAGATACCTCGCAAAGGCTCAATAATACTGGCGGCGGGAAGGTTGTCGGTGTTAAGATATTCAGCCGTGACAACGGACATGAGCTTAAAGCTGGCGTCCTGATGCAGATTCAGATATTTGTCGCACAACTCCGTAAGATTGAAGTTGGCGACAAAATGGCCGGCCGTCACGGTAACAAGGGTGTAATCGCTAAGATTCTACCAATCGAAGATATGCCGTTCATGGAAGATGGGACGCCAATTGACGTGATTCTGAACCCTCTCGGTGTGCCTAGTCGTATGAACCTTGGGCAGCTGTTTGAGACACACCTCGGAATGGCGGCTAGAGCTTTAGGCTACAAAGTCGCCACGCCATCATTTAACGGTGTTTCTGACAAAATGATTTCAGATGAATTGGAAAAAGCTGGTTTATCTAGAGACGGGAAATCGCAGCTGTTCGATGGCCGGAATGGTGAGCCGTTTGAGGAAAAAACCACTGTTGGTGTAATGCACATGCTGAAACTGCACCACATGGTTAGCGATAAGATCCACGCTCGCTCGACTGGCCCTTACACTATGGTCACCCAGCAGCCACTCGGTGGTAAGGCGCAAAATGGTGGTCAGCGATTTGGTGAAATGGAAGTCTGGGCGCTAGAGGCCTATGGTGCGGCAGCAATACTACAAGAGATGTTGACTATAAAGTCAGATGATGTTTATGGAAGGTCTAAAGCATATGAATCAATCATCAAGGATGAGCCAATTGTTGGGCCAAAGCTACCAGAAAGCTTCAATGTCTTAGTTAAAGAGCTCCAGGGTCTTGGTTTGAAAGTTGACTTGCTGTCTGAAGATGAGTCGGTAGATGCTGAGCAGGTGATTGCTTCTTCCGGGCCAGCTGACAAATCTGTTCCGCAGATTCAAGCGACTGCTATCAATGAAGATGCAGACGAAGAATACCTAGATGAGTCTGATGACATAGGTGAAATCGAGGATGGTATGTCAATCCAGGATATTGATGAAGTTGATAATATAAAGGAGGAGGCGTAAAAATGGCACAACTTACCTCTAATGAAGCGAATATTGGTGATCTCGATGCAGTACGTTTGGTGGTAGCTAGCCCAGATGATGTTATGCGTTGGAGCCACGGTGAAGTTCTGAAGCCAGAAACGATTAATTATCGAACTCAAAAGCCAGAACGCGATGGTCTGTTTTGTGAAAAAATCTTTGGCCCAGTCAAAGATATCAACCCGCATGATTCCAAGTTTCGTGGTGTTAGATCACGAGAAGCGGCTGTTGATAAAAAGGGCGAATTGGTTACTAAATCTATTGTTAGACGGGAGAGAATGGGGCACATTAGCCTAGCTTCGCCAGTTGCCCACATCTGGTTTATGAGAGGCACGCCAAGTGCGATGAGCTTGCTACTAGGTATGACAGTGAGGAATATCGAAAAGGTCGCTTACTTTGCCTCCTATATAATTCTTGAAGTCAAAACTGTGAATAGAGACCAAATGCTAGCTGACTTAGAGGCAGAAGTTGAAGCAGCACGCGTCGCAATCAAGATTCGTTACGAGAAAGAAGCTGAGGTCGATAACGCTGATATTAAATCACTGGCCAAGCAACGAACTAACGAGATTGAAGAGCTGGAGCTTGATTATGTTAATCGAAAAGCCCAGTTGGATTCATTAATTAAGGGTGCTCTCATCACTGAGACTGATTATCGAAATCTACCAGACGAGTATGAAGAGATAGTCCGTGTCGGTATGGGCGCCACGGCTATAAAAGAGTTGCTGGATGAAATTGATCTAAAGCAATTGATAAACGAATTAGCCGAGGAAGCAGAAGGCGCTAAGGGTCAAAGAGAAAAGAAGTTACTTAAGCGTCTAAAAGTTTTAGAGGGTATGCAACAAGCCGGCATAAAACCAAGTAGCTTGTGTATAACAGTCTTGCCGGTTATTCCTCCAGACTTGCGACCAATGGTGGCTTTATCGGGTGGCCGATTTGCAACATCAGATTTAAACGATTTATATCGAAGGATAATCAACCGCAATAATCGTTTGAAAAAGCTGGTCGAGCTCAATGCTCCTGAGGTGATTAGACGAAATGAAATGAGAATGCTTCAAGAGGCGGTTGATGCGTTGATTGATAACGCGGCGGCTCGTGGTGGTCGTGCAGTTAGCTCGACGGGCGGTCGAAGGCGACTGAAATCTATTAGTGATATGCTAAAGGGTAAGCAGGGTCGATTCCGTCAAAACTTGCTCGGTAAGCGCGTAGACTACTCAGGGCGTTCTGTTATCGTCGTTGGTCCAAAGCTGAAAATTAACCAATGTGGCTTGCCTAAGCAAATGGCACTAGAATTGTTTAAACCATTCGTTATAAGTTGGCTTATTAGTAATGAGTATGCACATAATATTCGTTCAGCTTCTAGGTTAATTGAGCTAAATGAAACTGCTGTCTGGGATGCACTCGATAATGTCACTCAAGATAAATTCGTCCTGCTGAACCGCGCTCCGTCTCTCCATAGACTTAGTATCCAGGCTTTCCAGCCAGTATTGGTTGAAGGCAAGGCGATTCAGCTCCACCCACTAGTAGCAAATGGTTTTAATGCAGACTATGATGGTGACCAAATGGCAGTTCACTTACCACTCTCAGATGAGGCTCAAGAAGAAGCCAGGACTTTGATGATGGCCGAGAAGAACTTGTTGAAGCCAGCGGATGGCTCGCCAGTCCTACAGATCACTCAGGATATTGTTCTCGGGAACTACTACCTAACTTACGAAAAGCCATCTGCGCAAAATGACCTAGTCCGTGCGTATAGCTCTGTTCATGAAGCTGAAATGGCGTATGATAATGGTATAGTTCAACTTCAGTCACCGATTAGGATTAAGGTCAAAGGGAAACTTCGTGAAACAACTTTGGGACGAGTCTTCTTTAATGAGATTCTGCCAGAAGATTACCCATACGACAATAATGTCCAGACAAAGAAACAGCTCAAGAAAGTTTTGGCCAATATTTTTGATAAATATGGGGCAGAAGAAACTGCGAAAATTGCCGATCGAATGAAGGGGCAAGCATTTAGGTTCGCTACGATTGCGGCAATTTCGACTGGTAAAGATGACTATCTGCATTTTGATGAAATCTCTGAGTTCGTTGCCGAGGGTGACGACAAAACAACTTTGATTTCAGGACAATTCGACGATGGGCTAATCACCGAAGAAGAGCGCTATGACTTAACAGTTGCTAACTGGCGTAATGTTGACAATAAGATCACCGAGTTCTTGAAGGATCAACTTAAGCACATGGACACAAGTATCTCAATTATGGTTAACTCTGGCGCGCGTGCTGATATTTCAAACGTTAAATTAGCTAGCGCGATGGTTGGTATTACTGTTGATGCTACTAACCATGAAATTGAGCTACCAATTCGTTCAAGTTATCGAGAGGGTCTGTCGAGCCTTGAGGCGTTCGTCGCAACCCGTGGTGCTCGTAAAGGGTTAATTGATACAGCGCTCAAGACTGCTGACTCTGGCTATTTGACTAGACGCCTAGTGGATGTGGCGCAAGATGTGTTTACTGTCGATGATGAAGAGGGCGATGATGAAGGATTCGCAATCTATCGAGACGAAACTGAAAAGACAATGGTAGCATTTGCTAGTCGTTTATTCGGTCGGTATGCTGCGGAAGACGTCAAGAGCTATATTAAGAAAGACGAGCTAATTACCAAGGATGTTGCCGAAGCGATCGAAGCCGACGAGTCGATTGATAGTGTTAAGATACAGTCAATTCTTTCAACCAATAACCTAACTGGTATTCCAAGGCGAAGTTACGGCGTTGATTTATCTACTGGCCTTCTTGTTAATCGAGATCAACCAGTTGGCGTGATTGCCGCTCAGTCAGTTGGTGAGCCGGGCACTCAATTGACGCTACGAACATTCCATTTGTCTGGTGTTGGTGGTGGTGATATCACCCAAGGCTTGCCACGCGTCGAAGAGTTATTTGAAGCGAGAACTCCAAAGGGTCAGGCTACAATCTCAACCATTGACGGTATTGTAGATCTATGGGAAGATGGCAAGAAATACGTTATTCAGGTCACACCGCAATCTGGTAGAGTCGAAAAAATTGCACTTGGTGGCAAAAAGATGATGGTGAAATCTAGCTCGGATGTCCGAGCGGGCGATGTGTTAGCTAGCGACGAAGACGGCACGGGCCCAATTATTGCGCCACTTGACGGTCGAGTGGAGTCGTCTGACGACTCGATTATTGTCACAGCGGCCACTAGCACGCCTTGTCGCTATGAAGTTCCAGGTTCTGCTCAAATAATCGTCAAGGCTGGTGATGTTATCGAGGCTGGCGATAAACTTACCGCTGGCTCATTAAATCTCCATGACTTAATGAAGTATCGAGGTATCGAGGCTACTCAGCGATATATTATTAATGATGTTCTGAGAATCTATGCCTCTCAAGGTCAGGATGTATCGGATAAGCATATCGAGATAATTGTTCGCCAGATGTTTAGTCGGGTTCAGATTGAAGATCCTGGCGACAGCGAGTTTGTTTCGGGTGACATTGTATCCAAAGCAGTCGTAATTGATGCCAATAAGCAATTGTCTAAGGAAGGCAAAAGCTTGGTTAGTTGGACGCAACTTCTACTAGGCATTACTAAAGTGTCTATTTGGAGTGATAGTTGGCTATCAGCAGCCTCCTTCCAGGATACTACAAGGGTGTTAATTAACGCCGCTATATCAGGCCGAGCCGATCACCTCAAGGGTCTAAAAGAAAACGTGATTATTGGTCGTAAGATTCCAGTAGGCACGGGAGCAAGACGCCCAGAATTAGAAGCCGAAGAGATAGACGACGATATCGTAGAAAATATCGTCTAATTGACACAAGCGACGCGGTTAAAAGCCATGGCGTATCAATATTAGGAATACGCTATGGCATTTTAGCCTGATATGTGCTAGAATAAAGAAGAGTTTCCTCTTTTTGAGAAGAAGTAGGTCTATCAAGAGTGTGTATAGATGTGCTATTCTCCGAATCAAAGAGTTTGTGCCGTTTTCATTGCTGAAGAAAACGCACTAAACAAGTAAAATTGTTGAATTTAGAACGTGTTAAGGAGTATTTTTACATGCCAACAATCAATCAACTGGTACGTAAGCCTAGACAGATTGCGAAAAAGAAGTCTAAATCCCCGGCTTTAGGGAGAATTCATAATACGCTAAAGACTAAGTATTACGACCAGAATGCACCGCTCAAACGAGGTGTATGTGTTCGCGTAACAACAAAAACGCCAAAAAAACCAAACTCAGCCCTCAGGAAAGTTGCTCGCGTCCGCTTGAATAACGGCTATGAAGTCTGGGCTTATATCGGCGGAGAAGGCCATAATCTACAGGAGCACGCAGTCGTGCTTATTCGTGGCGGTAGAGTGCCAGATCTACCTGGTGTCCGCTATCATGTTGTTCGTGGAGCCCTCGATCTTCAAGGTGTTCAAAAACGCCAACAAGGTCGCTCGAAATATGGCACCAAGAAAGGGGATAAATAGACATGCCTCGTAAAGTAACCAAGAGATTTCAACGTGATATTCAACCAGATCGCAAATACAATAGCGTTTTGATCCAACGTTTGATTAATAAGTCAATTCTTGATGGTAAAAAATTAACTGCCGAGAAGGCAGTCTATCAGGCCCTGGAAGTAGCCGCCAAGAAACTTGATTCAGAAGATCCACTAGCAGTTTTCGAAAAAGCGCTCAAGAACATTAGCCCGAATTTCGAGGTTAAAAGCCGTCGAGTAGGTGGTGCGAACTATCAAATTCCTTTTCCGGTTCAAGGCCATCGTCAACTACACTTTGCTTATAGCTGGTTAGTTCAATCGGCTAGAGCAAAGAATGGCATGCCTTATTATCAGCGTCTAGCAGCCGAGATAGTTGATGCCCATAACGAAACTGGCACTGCGTTCAAGAAAAAAGAAGATACTCACAAGATGGCCGAAGCCAACCGTGCTTTTGCTCATTTTGCCAGAGGCTAATATCGCCCAATATGGATAAATACTACCCGCTACAGGGTAGTATTTGTTATACTTTTACCAAGTAATAGGAGTAACTATGGCTAACTTTTCATTTGATATCGTTTCGGAAATAAATGTAGCAGAGATGAATAACGTCTACCTACAATCAAAAAAAGAGATTTCAAATCGTTATGATTTTCGCGGCACAAGTGCTGATATCGAATGGCTTGATGGCAAGTCAGGTTTTAAGCTGACTGGCGATAGTGAGTGGCGGGTAGATCAAGTCTTGGATATGATTACGAAGAAGTTAGCAGCTCGTGAGTTGTCTCGAAAAGTTTTGGATTTAACTAAGCCAAAGGTAGTGGCTGACTTACGAACAACCTGGGAGGTACCTTTTAAGAATGGCATAACACAGGAATTGGCTAAGCTAATGGCTAGCGATATCCGAGAGGAAGTGCCAAAGGTCAAGCCACAGATACAAGGTGAGTCGATACGGGTTACGTCATCAAGTAAGGACGAGCTACAAAAAGTAATCTCATTGCTAAAAGCAAAAGACTACGACGTAGTGCTACAATTTGTAAATTATCGATGACATGAATGAGCTGGTTACGGGAAATTGCTGGCATTGGGTTGCAGTCTAGAAATTAGTTCAATAAGGTGCTATACTTATAGTTAAGAGTAGTTTTTTGGTGTCTTGAAATCAGCCAGAAAATGCGAGTTTATCAAATATAACTTATAAGGAAAATTTAAATGGCAGATAATAGCGTAGCGCTAAAGGACTTCAGGAATGTTGGCATTATTGCCCATATCGATGCTGGCAAAACAACAACCACAGAAGGGATACTATACCGCACAGGTTTAACCCATAAAATTGGTGTCGTCAAAGGCGATGACCCAGCTGGTGCGACAACAGACTGGATGGCTCAGGAGAAAGAGCGAGGAATCACCATTACTTCGGCTGCTGTAACATGTTTCTGGAAGGGCCATAAGATCAATATCATTGATACGCCAGGGCATATCGACTTTACCGCTGAAGTTGAGCGCTCTCTGCGAGTTCTTGATGGTGCTGTAACAGTCTTTGATGGCAAAATGGGTGTTGAGGCGCAATCTGAAACTGTTTGGCGACAGGCCAATAAATATGGCGTTCCTCGTATCTGTTTCATTAACAAGATTAACCAGACTGGTGGTGATTTCTGGAAGTCACTTGAATCAATCCATAATCGTCTATCACGACAAGCTTTTCCAGTACATATCCCAATCGGTTTTGAGAAAACGATTAATGGTGTTGTTGACTTGATAGAGATGAAATCTTACACCTATAACGACTATGCTGATCACGAGCTGATAGAGGGCGAAATCCCTGCCGATATGCTAGAAAAGTGTAAAAATGCCAGAAGTTTGTTAGTCGAGAACGCCGTCGAGGCTGATGATGAACTGATGATGAAGTTTCTAGATGAGGGCGAAGAATCTATAACAAAAGACGAATTGAAACTTGCCCTAAGAAAAAGGGTTTTGGCTGGCGACTTCTACTTAGTAACTGGCGGCGATGGTCGTGGTGTTATAGTCGAGAAGTTACTTGATCTGATGGCAGATTTCTTGCCAAGTCCGCTAGATATCGATGCGATCGTTGGCGTTAACCCGAAGACTGGTGATGAGGTTCTTAGAAAACCTGACGAGAAAGAGCCTTTGTCTGCACTAGCTTTCAAAATTGCGACTGACCCATTTGTAGGAAAATTAATATTCATCCGAGTTTACTCAGGCGTGTTGAATTCTGGCAGTTATGTAATCAATACAACGACTGGTGAGAAAGAGAGAATCGGGCGGATAGTTCGAATGCATGCTGATAAGCGAGAAGATATCGATAGGATTGGTGCTGGCGATATCGCGGCGGTTGTTGGCCTGAAGAATACTACTACGGGTAACACTCTATCTGACACAGCTCATCCGATTGCGCTTGAAAGCATAACGTTCCCAGAACCACCTGTGTCAATTGCCGTTGAACCGAGATCAAAAGCTGATCAAGAAAAAATGGCTTTAGCTCTACAGCGATTGGCTGAAGAGGACCCAACTTTCAGGATCCACACAGATGAAGAAACTGGCCAAACGATTATGTCGGGCATGGGCGAGCTACATTTGGATATTTTGATTGATCGTATGAAACGAGAGTTCAAAGTAGAGGCGAACATTGGCGAACCCCAGGTGGCTTTCCGTGAAACCATTAAGAAAATGGTTGAAGTCCAGGGTAAGCATGCTAAACAGTCAGGCGGTCGTGGGCAGTATGGTGATGTCTGGGTGCGATTTGAGCCAAACGAGTCCGGCAAAGGATTTGAGTTCTTTGATGAAATTAAGGGTGGTGTGGTTCCTCAGGAATATCGTCAACCTGTTATGAAAGGTATCCGCGACACTCTCGAAGGCGGTGTTATTGCTGGTTATCCAGTGGTTGATGTCAAGGCGACGCTTTATGATGGTAGCTACCATGATGTTGACTCTTCTGAATTGGCCTTTAACTTGGCTGGTTCGTTGGCTACAAGAGCAGGCGTCAAGCTTGCAAACCCAGTTCTGCTTGAGCCGATTATGCATGTTGAAGTAACTACTCCAGAAGAGTTCATGGGTGATATTATCGGTGATCTAAACTCTCGCCGCGGGCGAGTGGACTCAATGGACGATTTGATGGGCGGAGCAAAGTTAATTAAAGCTTTCGTGCCACTCTCCAATATGTTCGGCTATACTTCAGACCTGCGTTCGATGAGCCAGGGACGAGCGGCTTCGACTATGGAGTTAGCTCAGTATGAGGAAGTTCCACCAAATGTTGCTCAGGAAATAATAGAAAAAAGAAATAAGTAAAATAGTTGGCAATCCCTCAGGATTATCTGGGCTCTCCGAAGAGTAGTTTCGGAGAGTATGATCAATCTATCCGTTTAAGTGCTATCGCTGTCCTGGCTGGTAAATATATCTGAACGAAGGTCTGGTTATCTTGTTTTTTGCTGAAAAACTGGGTAGTTTCGTCAATCCTACTCTGTCCGCCAGTCTGTTTACTGTCAGTGGTTAGCGCTATCTCATATGACCCTTCGGGTGCTAAAATGCGGTGTCCAGTCAGTGAAACGCTAGGCGAAAAATTAAATGCGAATAAGTAGCCATTCCGATAAAAACTAATTAAACGACTGTATTCATTTACTTCGATGTAATGCATTTGCGGGTCGGTTAACTTTTTACCGACCTCAAGCATCAATTGATCAAATTTGTTCAACCAATCGTATTTCAATAGCGGGTCGTCGACTAGACTCCACTGACGCCTAGCATATTGGTAGGACCAGTTGTTGCCATCTCTAGGAAAATCTATCCACTCTGGGTGTCCAAATTCGTTGCCCATAAAGTTGAGATATCCTCCACCATTCGTAGCGATTGTCAATAGTCTGATCATCTTATGTAGAGCGATACCACGTTCGACAACAATATTTTCGTCAGTTTTTTGCATATGCCAATACATCTCTTGATCAATTAGACGAAAAATCAGCGTTTTGTCGCCAACAAGTGCCTGGTCGTGACTTTCGGCGTAATTTATTACTTTCTCTTCAGGACGATGCGAGCTAAGAATGTGATAAGTCTCTCCCAGGTTCCATTCTTCATCTTTTCGTTCTTTTAGGGTTTTAATCCATAAATCTGGACCGCCCATGGCCAACCGATAATCAAAGCCTAATCCACCCGAATTCACTGGTGCGGCTACGCCAGGCAGGCCGCTCATCTCTTCGGCTATGGTCGTTGACTCAGGGTTGATGGTGTGGATCAGCTGATTAGCCATTCTCAAATAGACTAACGTATCTTTTTCGACATCTTCATGATAATAATCGGCATATTTTGAAAAAGTTTTTTCTAGGCCATGATGGCTATAAAGCATGCTTGTAATTCCGTCAAAACGAAAACCGTCGAGACGATATTCTTCTAGCCAGTATCGACAATTACTGAGCAAGAAGTGTAGAACCTCGGGCTTGCCATAATCAAAAACCTTTGAATCCCAAGCAGGGTGATCGCCTCGTTCACCCGGTTTAAAATATAAATCAGTTGTCCCGTCGAAGCGGCTTAGCCCCTCATTCTCGTTTTTTACAGCGTGAGAATGCACAATATCAATAATCACCCTGAGCCCGAGATGATGTGCCTTGTCGACCAATTTCTTAAAATCATCAGGATTCCCAAAACGCGAGCTAACAGCGAAGAAGCTTGACACGTGATACCCAAAACTGCCGTAATATGGGTGCTCCTGAATTGCCATTAACTGAACTGTGTTATAGCCTGCTTTTTTGACTCTTGGCAAGACATCTTTAGCAAATTCAACAAAACTTGAAACTTTTGGCTCCTCTGAGCTCATTCCTACATGTGCCTCATAGATCAGTGGCACGTCCGGAGCTTCTGGCGAACTATATTGCCATTGGTATGGCTTCTTTGGCGACCAGACTTCGGCAGAAAAGTCATGAGATTCAGTATCTTGAATAACACTAGTTGCATATGATGGGATGCGCCATCCGTCGCCCCCGTTCCAGTAAATATGTAGCTTATACTTCTGGCCATGATTGATGTCGTCAACTGGGAATTTGCCAGTCCACTGGCCGTGGTTTACGCGTTCTAGAGCAAAGTCGTCTAGCTCTTGCCAGTTAGAGAAGTCACCAACCAAGTAAATTTTGGTAGCATTGGGCGCCCATTCTCGAAAGACCCATCCATCGCTCTTTTTGTGGAGTCCAAAATGATTATGCCCCTGCGCAAAGTCCATAATGCTAGAGCTAATCAGGACGGATTCTATCTTTTCTTGGACGTATCTTTCCCGCTTGGTGATAACTTTCTCAAAAGGCTGCAGCCAAGAATCAAAATCAGTTAGTGAATTATGCGACATAGATATAAGTGTAACCTAAAAAACTGCTATAATCTATCATTGATGAAGCAGTTTTCGTTTAAAATTAATAATCGTCTAGACGGGATATTAGCTCGGACAGGGGTTATTCGAACGCCTCATGGAGAAATTAAAACACCAGCTTTTATAGTAGTCGGCACGAAGGCAAACGTCAAAGCGATGGTTCCAGAGATGGTTATGGACGTAGGTGCCCAGGCAGTATTGGCCAACGCTTATCATCTGTATTTGCAACCAGGACACGAGATAATTGAAAAAGCAGGGTATCTAGGTAAGTTCATGAATTGGCAGGGACCAACATTTACTGATAGTGGTGGATTTCAAGTTTTGAGCTTAGGGAGTGGGTTTAAGAAGGTTCTTGCGATGACGACAGATGTAGAGGCCGAAATAGCAATTGCTAAAAAGGGTCAGCGACATGCTTGGGTAGATGATGATGGCGTGAAGTTTAAGTCTCATATAGATGGTTCATATCATAAGTTTACTCCCGAACTATCCATGCAAATACAGGCTGGGATTGGGGCGGACATTACATTCGCTTTTGATGAGTTAACTTCACTATTAGATAGTTACCAGTATCAGGTAGAGTCATTAGAGCGCACTCATGTTTGGGCGGAGCGAAGCATAGCTGAGGTTCAGAGATTACGAGCGTTGAGACCCGACAAGCCATATCAGGCTCTGTTCGGAGTGCTCCAAGGGGCGCATTATGAGGATTTACGCAAGCAAACGGCTCATTTTCTTGGATCGAAAGACTTTGATGGCTATGGTATAGGTGGCGCGCTTGAAAAAGAATCTATGGGCGAGATTATAAGATGGGTTACCGAGATATTGCCAGAGGATAGGCCGAGGCACTTACTGGGTATTTCGGAGCCAGACGATATCTTTTTGGCGATTGAGCAGGGCGTCGACACATTCGACTGTGTATCGCCAACTAGGGTGGCGCGGAATGGGTCGGCCTACACGCCGTTCGGGCGGATTAATATGCGAGGGCAAAAATACCGTGAGAAATTTGAGCCAGTCTATGATGGGTGTGATTGTTATACCTGTCAAAACTACAGCTCGGCTTATATTAACCATCTATTGAGAGCAAAAGAAAGTTTAGCAGGGACGCTACTGTCGATTCATAACGAGAAATTTATTATTCGACTAGTTGATAATATTAGGGAAAGTATTGATAATCACTCCTTTTACGAATTTAAGCAAGAATTCCTTGCGAAATACTACAAAACTCGCTATAATTAAGGTATACGTCGTGGGGTTACAATTATTAATTGTCCCAGCGTGAACAATAATAAATTATAACCAAAGGAGAACTACCAAAATGGCAGACATCTTCGATCGAAGTAAGCCTCATGTCAATGTCGGCACAATGGGACACGTCGACCACGGAAAAACAACTTTAACAGCTGCGATTTCGCATGTTTTGTCAAAGAGACTTCCTAGCCCAGTCAACAAAGCTAGGGACTACAATCAAATTGATAATGCCCCAGAAGAACGACAGCGAGGTATTACTATCGCTTCCTCTCATATCGAGTACGAATCAACCAACAGGCATTACGCTCACGTCGATATGCCAGGTCACGCTGACTATGTCAAGAATATGATTACTGGTGCTGCCCAAATTGATGGCGCTGTTCTAGTCGTATCAGCAGCTGATGGCCCAATGCCTCAGACTCGCGAACACGTCCTATTGGCTCGCCAAGTTGGTGTTCCAAAGATTATCGTCTTCCTAAATAAAATGGATATGGCTGACGCTGAAATGGTCGAACTTATCGAAGAAGAGGTTCGTGAGCTTCTTGAGAAGAACGGCTTTGATAAAGACGCGCCAATTATCAAGGGTTCAGCCCTAAAGGCTCTTGAGGGTGAAGAAAAGTATGAAGATGCTGTCATGGAATTAGTTGAAGCTATGGATGCTTATATCCCAGAGCCAACTCGTGACATGGACAAGCCATTCTTGATGCCAATTGAAGATGTCTTCTCAATCAAGGGTCGTGGGACAGTCGCAACTGGTCGTATTGAGCAGGGTATTGTTAAGATTAACGATGAAGTTGAGATTGTTGGTATCCGAACGACTCAAAAATCAGTTGTTACGGGTATTGAAGCTTTCAAAAAACAACTTGATCAAGGACAGGCTGGTGATAACGCAGGCGTTCTCCTTCGCGGTATTGAACGTGATGATATCGAGCGAGGTCAGGTTTTGGTTAAACCAGGCACAATCACTCCTCACACTGAGTTTGAAGCTGAAGTTTATATCTTAAAGAAAGAAGAAGGTGGCCGTCATACGCCATTCTCAAAGGGCTATAAGCCACAATTCTACTTCCGAACCACTGATGTTACAGGTGAAGTTGAGTTGCCAGCTGGCAAAGAAATGGTTATGCCAGGCGATACAATCACTTTCGTAGTTAAGCTTCTAGCGCCAATTGCTATGGAACAAGGCTTAAACTTCGCTATTCGTGAAGGTGGCCGAACAGTCGGTGCTGGTGTTGTGACAAAGATTAATAAATAATCAAAAAATCTTTTAACTAGAGCCAGAATTACCCCTCAACAGAGGGGTAATTTATTTGCTTGAGACTAGTCGCCACGGCTTCAATTGTGCTAAGATTTTACTATGCTAATGTTTGGGGTAAGAAGTGTATTTTATTGATAGAATGGATTTAGGCGATAAACTATGCGCCAGGCTATCGGACTTAAAAGGTCAGGAGCCTGTAATCTTAGCACTTACAGAGGAGTCGATAACAGCCTGTATCACATTGGCATCTAAAATTAATGCTTGGATTTACCCAATCCTAACCGAAAAAATTTATATACCTGGTGATCCACGCCTCATGGGTATGATTAATGATGGGGGCGTTTTTGTTTGGAATCCTGAACTTAGTGCTCCTTACCGAGCCAGTATAGAGATGGATTATCGATCAGTCCTAGATGACGCTAAGCGTGTTGCTTTCTCAAAGCTAAACAAACGCGTTTCGGCATATGGAGAGTTTTCCAAATTCAGCCTTCGCGGTAGAATCCTAATCTTAACGGGTGATATCATTCGGGGTAAAATGGAAATGGCTTCAGCAATAGAATACCTGAAGGATATGCAATATAGCAACTTGTTAGCGCTGGGTGGTAATGTCGATCCTGAGGTAGCTACATTTATGAGGATTCAAACAGACCGAGATCATCAATTAGACGTTATACCAAATATGTTCGATAACGATCATTATTTTGACCGCCTGCCCGAAACCCTCAACTGCAACAAATTGAAGTCCTTTATTTGTCACGTTAAG
>CAZJUX010000015.1:0-20761 GCA_964549705.1 uncultured Candidatus Saccharibacteria bacterium | reverse complement strand
TGCAATCTTCTCTTATGGTGATCCCACCGGGAATCGAACCCGGGTTGCCAGGATGAGAACCTGGTGTCCTAACCGCTAGACGATGGGACCGTGAAATGGACATATGTTCTATTCGATTAAAGCAAAAAATCCCCGAAAAAGCAAATCACTCATTCTGTTTTGCCGGCCGGGTTAAGGAGCCGAGGCGCACCCTACATATTGACTTATTGTAACAGGTGTGTTACTATATTAACTAAGGAAGTGGGCCGTTTGTAAAACATAACCGTCAAGGAGATTGGGTGTAATGTCTAAAAAGACCTTTTTTAGCAATTTATATAAAAACTCAAAAAAACATCTCTTCGCTGTCACGGCCATCGTCGCCATAGCAACTGGCATCTTAACAGGGCTAGTCGTAGAGAAAACAACCCCAGCTAAAGCATCCGACTGCTCGGCAAACGCCATTATTCAATGTGGTATCAGCAGCACGGGACAATTGCGAGACAAATATAATCAGAACGCCCACGGCGATCTTAAAGACATATTGCACCACTATGGCATAAACGGCGATAACATCGGTGAAATGGTCATGGGCACATCACACAAGAACGGCAATATCACCGTCAATGGGGAGGTAGTTGCAACAGAAGCTCGCAGTATTGGCCGACAACACTTATCGAATGCTTGGGAAAAAAATATATCAGGTAGCACTTATTATGAAAAATATTCAACTGACGTATTCTTGAGCAACCAATTACCGACATTTGTGCTTTTAGAGGATGGTAGATTTGTTAGTGGTGTAATATTGGATTGTGGCAATCTTATCACTGGCAATCCAACCAAACCAGAGCCAAAACCAGAACCGAAGCCCGAACCGAAGCCAGAGCACAAACCGAAGCCAAAGCCAGAAGTGTCAATCGAGAAAACGATTAACGGCAAAGACCACTTGACGACAGACGTAAATAAATCATTTACTTATGAAATTACCGTCAATAATGACGGAAAAGTTGACCTAGAAGATGTCGATGTCACAGATGAAGCACCCGAAGGTGTGACTCTTTTGAAAGCCGATAAAGGTGAAATATCTGGAAACTCCTGGAGCTATACTATTCCATCACTGAAGATTGGTGAGTCTAAAACGTTCATCCTCACTGCCGTAGTCAAAGAGTATATTGAAGGTCGTCTAGAAAATACCGCTTGCGTAGACGCCTCAGAAGTTCCAGGTAATCCCGATGACTGCGATGACGCAACCGTCGAAGTTAAAAAGCCGAACGAAATAGTTGTCTGTGTACTAGAAACCAAGAATTACCCGGTAACGATTCTCGAGAAAGATTTCGACGAGACCCTACATTCAACAAATCCAAAAGACTGCCAGGACGAGCCAGCTCCTCCAGTTGAGTTACCAAAGACTGGCTTAACCCAAGATATCCTGAAAACTCTGGGTGCTGGCGGAATCTCAACAGCTATTGTCGCCTACATCCTCAGCAGACGTGGATTAATAATTTAACGAGAGACTGACCGCCCTCCTTAACTTTCTGAAGACCCTTAAGGCTTCAGGCCAAAATCACCCTCACTAGTAGGGTAATTTTGTTGTATAATAGCTACATGGCTAGACCAAAGAAAAAAAGGAATAAACAATACTCTGGCGTGGATGCTTCAGCAACACGACCAAACATCACCCGCGTCCAAGCAGTTAATCGGGGCAAAATCGGTCAATGGCTGCACGAAAAGAAGCGAGCACTCAGGATTGTCGGCATTATTATCTTAGTCATTATCGCTCTAATTTTAATTGTCTCAGGCATAATCAGCATATTTTCTAGTGGACGCTAAATCCTGCCCGGCGAGCTAACCCTCTGAAACAGGAATACGAAAACCAAAAATACTTCCTTCGCCTTCGGTAGATTTAAAGATTATTTGCCCACCATGAGCCAAAATAACTTTCTTTGACAAAAATAACCCAACCCCAGTTCCGTCAGGACGTCTTTTACGAGCATTTGTTGCCCTAAAAAACTTACTAAACAACTGATCTTGTTCCGATTTTGGCACACCTATACCAGTGTCTTGGACGGAAAATATTAGTTCGCCGTTTTCGATGCCAAGTCTAATTTCTATGGCCGTGTTAGGCTTGGAATAGTAGATGGCATTATCTATCATATTTACTATGACCTGTCTCAACTTGTCGATATCTAGTAGTAGTGGCGGTATATCTTTGTCAACATTTAAACTGAGCTCTAGGCCGTGTTGTTTAGCTAAAAAACCTAGCATCTGGAGCTCCTGGTATAAAGCTGAGGACACATCGCTACTTCGTCTGTCGATGATAAACTTACCAGTTTGTAATCTAGAGATATTCAGAAAATCATTAATTAATGACACCATTCTTTCGCTGGACAAGTAAGCGTCTGATAAGGCAGCCCGCTGAGTTGCATTAATTTTTCCTAAATCTCCTTGTAATACCATGTCCAGATATCCTTTAATACTGGTAAGCGGCGTCCTGAGTTGATGCGATGCCATAGAGATAAACTCGTCCTTGGTCTCATCTAACTTTCGGAGTTGCTTGTTAGTCAAGGTTAGCTCTTTTGTCGCTTCATTGACACGTTGCTGTAAGCTAGCGTTCAAATCACGAATTTCTTCAACCGAAAGTGAGTTTGAGATTGCGATCGTCAATTCATTGGTCACTGATTCTATCACGCCAATATCTCGCGCTGAGTAACCACGGCTCTTGTGCTCGCCCAAGAATAAACAGCCGATCAAATGGTTTTTTGACATTAATGGCAAAGCGATTCGGATATTATTGCGCCCCATGATACTACGAACCTCATCAGACTGAACTAAACCCGCGAAGACCACAGGCGACTGGTTGACATTTTCCTTGTAATATTTAACTATCCGCGACAACTCAATCTCTGACACTTGATCATTCGCCGCACCACCAAATACGCCTCGATTTGCTATCTGAAAATACGCCCGCTCAGCCTTGAGGTTTTCGGTGATATACGAACTAGCTCGCCTGAGTAACAATTTGAGATTGGTGTCATATGATAAAATTTGCCCAAACTCCCGAAAAAAAGTATCCCGATCATACTCCCCACGGTAAAAAATCCTATCAGTAAATTGATCAAAGAAATGCTTGATCGGCTGGAAAATAAACGCCAGAACCAGAGCCAATAGAATATTTAATGGGCTAATACTAAACACACTCGATTCAATACTGCCCTGAAATATCGCTATGGATATTACATAGGCAATAACATAATATGCTAAAGACAAAATCGATAAAGTCAGGACATAGGCAAGGCTTCTGGCCGTAGCTAATCTTATGTCGAATAAACGATACCGAACTATTGCATAAGCTATGATGCCTACTGCAATCAGAATGGGCAATGAACTAAATAACGTTATCTTCCACTCTCCAAAGATTGCTGGAAAAACTACTCCGATTAAAAGTCCAGCAGCCCCGCCAGCGCCAAAAGCAATTGCTATAAGCGCCGTGTTGGCCCTGTGCTCCTTAAAGGTCTGGTAACTTTTCCGTAACGACCAAAATAACCAGGTTACCGTGAGGCTAAACAAGATAATGTATAGAATTATACCTCTAGGCAATAGGAAGTCGATAGCTCCACTCTGTGTTAAGTGGTATGCCTGACCAGTAATGGAGGGCGAGACTGATAGGGCGATGCCACCCAGCCCAAATAACATTATGAGGACGACACTGACTGAACTTATTTTTTGCTTAACAGGAAAATTGAAGCTAAATATTAACCCAAACAACATGGATAAAAACCCGAATAGGTATGCCGACTTGCTAGCAATATCCGCAGATGATAAGTCAACAGCCGTATTAGCAACCGAACTAGATACTAACCAGCCCGCTCCCGCAAGAGCGATCAACATAAACCACCATGAATAACCCTCCCTAGAGCTCCTCAAGAATACTAGTAGACCGATTATTACAGCAATAACTGACATTAAAATGTTGATAGAGAATATAAAGTCGGTTGTCACAATTAATAATTCCTTGGCCTGTCTATTACTCCAGCCCACAAAATCAATAATGCCGCTATAGATGCAATTTCACGTCGTATTATACTTTCTTTAGTAACCGCAATACGAAAATCAGGCACATAGCCGATGAGGGCGCTAGTTCTCTCTGATCCGCTATATTCAAATTCTTGCTCAACACCATGAAAATGCCTCATGGGGACGCCTATTTTTTTCAGCCTACCCAGCAACCTATAATCCATCATGGCTGTCATGTAATCGACTTGCTCTTCAGCCATGTCCCAGTATAACGCCCTGTAGACTTGTAGGCCGACCATCCCGACGTTTTTTTTGCCTTTATTGCTTTTTCTGTAGTTCTTATCTACGGCAACAGTCCCTATATCCCACACCTTGGTTTCTGGGGGAATAACTCGACCCTCAAATATACGCGATAAATCGAATGAATCTTGCATTGCTTCCGGAGGTATCGTCTGAGCAGTAACAGAACCAGAAATCGCTCCTTCAATTGCCCTAAGTACTCCTATTGGTTTTTTTACGACTCTATTGCCCTGCCCTCTATCCGCTGTAACCGCTAAATAAAACCGACTTGCTAGTTCGTGGTCGCCATACAACTCAACCATCCCTTCGGGCGTGTCACCAAAAGCCTCTCGAAAATTTCTAAGCTCCAGAGTCCTAGCTACATTGGCTAAATCGCCCATACTATCTGTAACCCGAATTATCGTGGTTTTATTGGGCTTAACTTTAATATTAGATTGATCTATAATCTCGTCGATTTCTTCATCCGACAATCCATATCTATCTTCTGGGCGAAATTCTGATCCAACTGGCTGAGTTTGTCGCTCAAACATTCTTATAAACTACCTCTGTGGCCTCAAAAAAATCCTTTGTGAAGCTGACCGCAAGTTCTGGGCTGAACTCTTTGCAGGTGTATATATCGACACTAAAGAAAAGAGGTTCTTCCCAAGCATAAAAATGCGCACCCGATGTCTCCCAATGAATCCAGCCAGCCCAACCATACATATCGCTTCGATGAGTCACGGGCTCTAATAACTCAACCATATCGAGCTTGACAGACAGCTGGCTTAGATAACTTACGATTTGTTTATCAGATATTGGACTTGACGGGTAGCCCTCAATAACCATTCTCTGTCTGTGGATTGTCGTAGCTAAATCTTTCATTTATTCAAACCTTTTGTGTCTTTAATCATTTATTGATAATTCTAGCATAAATGTGCGATAATATCACTATGATCAAAATTATCATAATCGAAGATGATCCGACTATTAGTCAGATGTATCGGATGAAATTTGATACCGAGGGATTCGACGTGCGAATGGCAAAAAACGGCCTGATCGGCATAGGTATGGTCAAAGAGTTCAACCCTGATATGGTGCTCCTCGATCTTCAGATGCCTGAACTTGATGGACTTGGTGCGCTCAAGGGTATCCGAGCACTCAGTGAACACAAGAACACCCCCGTAATCATCTTAACTAATCTTGGCGAAGAAGAAGCGCCATCAGAGATGCGCGCACTTGGCGTTCATAGTTATATCGTAAAAGCAAACTATACGCCCAGACAGGTTGTCGCCCATGTCAAACAAGTTATCGAAGATTTAAACATTGGCAAACAGCCCTAGTTGTATCTTAGCCCCTATCTTTTGTGTTGGCAATTTTCAAACATGCATTGATAACATTATCGAACAAAGCCGTAACTGTTAGTGGCCCCACCCCACCTTTTTCGGGAGTAATACTAATGTCTTGACGGCCCCTAACCTGTTCATCGACATCGCCACAAACTCGACCGTCTTCGACTGCTGTTCCTGCATCAACCAGCACCGCTCCTGGCTTAACCATGCTATTTATTATGGTATGGGGTGCCCCAGCCGCCGTCACGATGATATCGAACTGCTGCAAATGAGATAAGTCATCGCCTCTTTCAAAAACTTCTACAGCCAGTCCTGACGCTCGCCACATCTTCTCAAGTGGCGCACCGACCAGCCTACCACGACCGATGATGGCGATTTTCCTGCCCTCGAGTTCAATAGAATGCCCCGAGAGCAACCAGTTTATAGCCGTAGGGGTAGCAGCATCAAACACCGTTTGCGGGTTTAGGCCATCGACATCCTTGTCTGGCGAAACCTTGCCGAGAACCTCATCGACCCGAGACATATCGCTAATCGGCAGTTGGACAATTACTCCCTGGATATCCTGGCGATTATTCAGCTTTTCTATCGTTGGCATAATATCATCGGCATTCGTTCGGAAAATCTCCACATCTATCAAAATATCTTCACCATAGCGCTTCTTTAATCTCATGTATGTTTCTATAATTGGGTTTGCGGTATCTGTCACAATAGCTAGCTTAGGATAGATGCCATGGGCTTGCCTGAGCATTCTGACTTGCTTAGCCTGACGCTCCTTAATATAACCCGCTAAATCTTGGCCACTTAATATTTTCACCTTTTCAGTGTAACATATGATATACTTTTGATATAAAAAGGAGGGGGTCTCGTGGCAACAAATAATTCGTTAGGTCCAGAAATATTAATTGATGGTGACTATGAAGATGTCAGTGCTGAACTCGGGCTTGATGAAATAAAAATACTAGAACTTCTACTTTTGCTCTTTGTGTTTATGCTGATTACTCTAGCCTTTTATGTTGTTTATGCGATATTTCTCGGTAAAATATTCAAAAAATCTGGCGTGTCTCCCTATAAAGCCTGGATACCCATTTATAACACCTGGAAGACCCTCGAGATTGGCGGCCAGCAAGGCTTCTGGGCAATACTTGGGCTTCTGCCAGTGATTAATGTTGTCACAGCTGTTTTGACATATCTAGCCATACACAATATCAACAAGAAGCTGGGTTATGAAATCAGTATGACGATTCTCGCTATTCTCTTGCCATTTATCTGGGTGATTGTCGCTGGCTTGTCCAAAAATAGCTGGAACGATAGCTTAGGAGATCCGAGAACAGATACTCCAGATATAACGACAGCCTCTAGTCAACAGTCAAATTATCAGTCGGCACCACCCACATCTCCTGGGTCAGGATTATAGCCTCAACCTAGTTCGTAAATATTGAGCCAACTCCGTTGATATGGTATAATTCGAGTTGCTTATCAAAAAGGTAGCATGGCGAATGTAGCTCAGTTGGTTAGAGCGTCGGGTTGTGGTTCCGAAGGTCGTGGGTTCAAGACCCATCATTCGCCCCAATAATTTACTTTTATAGTCTTTTATGCTATAATAAAGATAGGCTCTATGGGCCAGTAGCTCAGCTGGTTAGAGCACCTGCCTCTTAAGCAGGGTGTCGAGGGTTCAAGTCCCTCCTGGCCCTCCAAAGATATATAACAGATACAATTTAGTTTCAAAACAGACAACTCTGTAATTCGGCACTAATTTATATCTGTTATTTAGTTTCTTTCCATACACCCTATTGTCTAGTATAGTTAGATTATGAAAACTGTGTTATTTGTTCCTGGTTTCCGCGAAGATATCAGCAGTCGTGATTATAAAAGCACTATTACCGCTATTGAGAGTAAAGGCTACATAGTGAAGTTTGTACCTATCAACTGGGCAAGAACTACTGTCAGTGACTGGACCAATGAACTGAATCAAGCCTATTCAAATTATGATATTACAGAAACGATATTAGCTGGCTTCTCACACGGTTCCATGACTGCGTTTATGGCTGCGACGGGCAAGAACCCTTATGAATTATGGCTTTTTTCTTTTTCACCATACTTCTCTGATGACATGCTAGATATGAAGAAATCATGGATTGCGAATATCGGTCATCGCCGCGCAGACTCGTTCAGAAATCTTGACTTCAATACGCTTGCCAAGAGCATAAAATGCAAAACTCTTATATTTGTTGGCGGAGTTGAGGCTAAAAAGTACCCACTAGTCGATAGACGCGCCGCTCTTGCTCATCATAAAATTATAAATAGTAAACTTGTGGTCGTGGAAGGTGCCGACCATGATATTTCTGATAAGAACTACATTTCTGCAATCGTAGAAGCAATATAAAATCGTCCGTCTGAGTTGATTTTAGTTGCTATCAGCAAGACTAAGAACCTCCAAAAAATGAAACTTTCTAAAGGTCACACACTTAGCAACGACCTCGACCACTACTAAAAAATCATCAAAATACTACTAAAAAACCAACCGTATTATGAAGGTAATTGGATAGCATCACGGCAACTTCTACAAACAGTATCCTTTACCTTAATTTGTGCTATCTAAACGACACACGGCGGTATATTTTGCGGTTTTTGTGCCAGATGATTACAGCGGTAGTTAGTAGCGCAAATGCGATGACCCGACTTGCTCGGCATACACTTTGGCGCCAAGCCCAACAACGGCAATACCCGCCAACACCAACACTCCAGTGCGCAGGTTCGCCTGGCGCTGACTGGCTTTTTTGCTATCGGTAAAATATTTTTTAACCGCCCCGAACATTATTCACTCCCCTTTAAATTAAACATTTTGTCGTGTACTCACTAGTGCGCATCTAGCATCTAATTATTGCGATTGTTTACAGATAATTATAGCAGTTATGTTTTTAAAATGACAATATAGTCATAGCTAACGCATTTCATTTCGCCTAGACTTGTCTATGAGTAAGGGTTGTAGCCTCTGCGCGGTGGTTCCTGAAAACCCGCTGATGGACGATTTTGACCAGTTTGGATATGCTCTTTGGTCTGACTAGACTGGCCTCCACTTGAGGCATGAGCTAACTGGGACTCCGCTGCTTTTGGGATATGTTGTGAGCCTAACATTGACTTCTGATATTTCATCGATTTTTTTACCGACATTGGGAAATTAGCGCTAGAGGTTGCTTTCTGAGCAACCGTATCATTAGTTGGGTTCATCAATCTTGCCAACATTCCACTCGACATTTGAGGAGATGGCTGAGGTTTCATCTTGAGGCTATTCTCGTGCGTCTACTTTTGTCTTATGAACTGTACCAAAAGGATGTTCGACTGGAGCATAAATTGAATAGAGCTTTAGTGGTTCATCGCCAGTATTTACTATGTTATGCCACTTGCCTGCTGGCACGAAAATTGCGTAATCATATTCGGCGGTTGCCTCAAATGAGATATCATCCTGACTATCACCCATCAGCACCTTGGCCTTGCCCTGTTCGATGCGCAAAAATTGATCATGATCTTCATGAACCTCGGCACCGATATCGTCACCAGGCTGAATACTCATAACTGTCATCTGCATGTATTGACCAGTCCAGGCAGTTGTTCGGAAATTATCATTTGATAGCGTCAACTCTTCAACATTGACTACATAAGGTTGTTTACCATTGTCCTGAATCATTTTACCCTCCTTGGTTAATATTGGTACCCCGGGTAGGATTCGAACCTACGACCAAACGGATAGAAGCCGCTTACTCTAATCCACTGAGCTACCGGGGCATATTGTAGTTAGATTATATCACATTTACTGAATCATTTAATGGTATTGTATTAACATATCATAAATGATATATTTAGCTTATGAAAAACAACGATTACCTAAAGAAAATTGGTGAACTTATATCATCGAGCCGTCAACAGAGAGGCTGGACTCAAGCACAATTAGCTGAGGCAATCAGTACCTCGCAAAGTGCTATCAACCGTATCGAAAACGGCGGGCAAAACACTAGCGTTGAGATGCTAGCCAGAATAAGCGAAGTTCTAGGCAGTAATATTATCTCTCTTAATCATTCTGGAAAAATTAATTTCCGCGTTTCTGGAGGCGGTAAATTGTCTGGTGAGGTTACTATCAAAACAAGCAAAAACGCAGCTGTCGCTTTGCTTTGTGCTAGTCTACTCAACAAGGGAAAAACTACGTTTCGACGTGTTGCCAGAATCGAAGAAGTCAATCGAATCATCGAAGTACTAGACAGCATTGGCGTCAAAACTCGCTGGCTATCTGGAAATGACCTAGAAATAACCCCCCCTGCACGATTAAGGCTAGAGGATATGGATATTGAAGCAGCTAAGAGAACACGGACGATTATTATGTTTCTTGGTCCTTTGCTTCACCAATACTCCGATTTCAGATTACCATTTGCTGGAGGTTGTAGTCTCGGAAAGCGAACTGTCGAACCTCATCTAACTGGTCTATCCGTCTTTGGCATGCGCGTAGAGGCTGAGTCTGACTACTATCATGTAATTGTCGAGCCAAATCCCCAAGACCATACGATCGTCCTGACAGAGCGTGGCGATACGACTACTGAGAACGTGATCATGGGCGCGGCTCTATCTACTGGAACGACAATTATTCGCAACGCAAGTCCAAATTATATGGTTCAAGATCTGTGCTTTTTCCTACAGAAATTAGGAGTAAAGATCGATGGCATAGGATCAACGACTTTAAGAATCGTCGGCAAATCTAAGATCAACAAAGATATCGAATATTCGCCGAGTGAAGACCCAATTGAGGCGATGAGTTTTATAGCAGCAGCCATCGTAACTGACTCAGAAATAACAATTCGCCGTGCACCAATTGAGTTCCTTGAGATTGAGTTAGCAACCCTATCTAATATGGGGTTAAATTATCAACTCAGTACAGAATATGCCGCCGACAACGACAAGACTCGTTTGGTTGATATCCATCTAGAGAAATCGAAGCTAGTTGCGCCAAAAGACAAAATTCATGCCCTACCATTTCCAGGCATAAATATCGATAACCTGCCTTTTCTCGGCCTAATTGCTACTGTCGCCGAAGGTAGAACGCTTATCCACGACTGGAGCTATGAAAATCGAGCAATTTATTTCACGGAATTATCAAAATTAAATGCTCAAGTTGAGCTAGTTGATCCACATCGTGTTTACATAACTGGACCAACTAAATGGAAACCAGCCGACATAATCGCTCCACCAGCACTCAGACCATCGGTAGTAGTTCTACTGGCAATGTTAGCGACACCAGGGGAATCGATTCTCCGAGATGTTTATTCGATTAACCGAGGCTATGAGGAACTGGCCGAGAGGTTAAACTCGCTCGGTGCATCAATCAAAGTAGTCAACGATTAAATCCAGTCTAGCTTTCTGGAAAAAGAAACTTCAGGTAATCTTTCATCATTCTTGCGCCAGAAATAGTCGGCAAGTAAGCCTTGAGCTGTTTTTTGACGTTTTTCATCATCAAATCATCGTTTTTCATGATTTGTGCGGCTTTATGCATGTTAACGTAAAGCGACGAAACCTCGGCATCATAAGTGCTACCAGTTACCTCTAGACATGCTATTGGCTTAATATCAGCTACTCCACCATCGCTAGTTGAAATCAATAACTTCAGGTTAGCAATATCCTTCTCCCATGACGTACCACAAGCTTCAAGACCGATGACCGGCACATTGATAGCGGCATTTGAGCCAATTGATAACGCTCTGCCTAGCTCCTCATCATAATCTTGTAGATAATGGACTCGTTCGCGTAGGATTTCGTCGTTATCGATCATCTTTAGAATTTCGAGTAGTCGTCGATACATTATTGTGTCACCCTGATGAACTTTACCAGTCAAAATATAGTGTGCATTATTGTCAATCAATAACTTTTTGAGCGTATCAGGTTGTTCAAAAGCCATATATGGGCGCTTGTAGTTAGCAAAACGACGCTTGAAATCAAAAACCATCGCGTCCTCAGGCAATTCGATATGTCCTGAATATTGGTCTTTGCGATTTGCCAGCACTCGGTTTAATTCGTGACGACCCAAGCTTTGTAGGTGACGAACTTCTTCGACAGTCAGCTTATCGAGATTGTCTATATAACTGTCTGTCGGCAAACCGAACTTATCAATCACCTCATGTTTACGATAAGTTTCTAATATCTCAGGTAAAACCCAAGTCTCCATATCGATACCGTTTGTTACGGCATGGAACTTCACGCGGTCGTTATTGCGATCACGGAAATTAGCCACTCTAGCGTGAAGCTTACTGACACCATTTTTGGCCTCTGTCAACTCTATCGCTAAAATATTTGGTCGCAACTTATCATCTCTGAATTGCTCCATTACCCAGAAGCGCACTGCACTACTACGGATATTCGGCAGAACCATTTTTTCAAATTGAGAGCGGTAAAACTCTGGCTCAGCTGCCTGTAGAAGTGTGTGGTTTGTGTAGAGGGTATGTTTACGCACATAAACTATCGCCTCATAGATATTCATTCCGTTGGAACATAGTTCATCTAAGCGAGCGATTGCAGCAAAGACCGTTGCTGTTTCGTTCAGTTGAATAACTGCTGGCTTAACCCCTATAAGCTTGAGTGCTTTATAGCCACCGAAACCAAGTGCTACCTCTTGATACAAGCGATGATCGCCACTGCCGTCTCCTTCATATAGCTGACCAAAGTTCGGTTCCGACATAGTGATAAACTGCGTTGAACCAAGAGTTTTTCGGAATATACTCAGCGAAGAATCGGGGAAACCGTTAGTGGAGATAGAAACTTCATCTATATATTCAAAGCCATAGTCTTGAGGCGAAACACTCTCGCTGTACTCATTCTGGGCTAGATCATGAACCGCCTGATGCGACTCAGAGCGATAAAATGGCGTCACGACTACAAACGGGACCTCTAGTTGTTCCGCGACTCGTCTAGTATCAGCTGCTAGCACGCCCAATCCGCCACCACCCTTGATACCGTTCGCTTTATCATAAATCTCGATTGTCCAGTAGACGTATGGTCGTGAGTCAGATAATTGGTGCATCAGAGCCGACCTATCGATTAAATCATAGAATTCTGATGCGTCCTCAATATCTTGCGGTTGGTATTTTGGTGTTGCTGTGTAAGAATATGGATCCATTAATGCCCTTTTTGGATGTTATATTAATAATTATGCCCCAGTAGCTAGCTGGTTATTTCGCTTATCCTACAGTATGGCGTTTATGGTTAAATAAGTCAATTCGACTATATGGCAAATCCGTTCCGAAACTTCTTGCCTCTGCTATCACCAACTATTCAGCTTAGATTTCAGGCGATTGCTTGATATAATATTTGTTATGGTAAGTCCTGCCAAACAACTCGATCAATTCTTCACCCAGGACAGTGTCGCATCGGGTAGCCTCGACATTATCTTGAATATTTTGAAGCAATTAAATTATACACTCGAAGATAATCTTTTCATCGAACCCTCCGCCGGAGGGGGTGCGTTTATCCGAGCTCTCAAAAAATTCGGGCTGAACTACCTAGCTTATGATATTGACGTCAAACAGCCTTATGTGACCAAATTAGATTTTCTACAAAAAGGGATTCCTAGCAATTTGCCCGAAAAAGATAAAATTATAATCATCGGCAATCCACCGTTTGGCAAACGAGCTAGACTAGCGATAGATTTTATCAACAAATCCTTTGAATACTCCGATACCGTGGCGTTCATCTTACCCCTCCAGTTCGATAAATATTCTGCTCAAAAACAAATTGATTCTTTCGCGAACCTAGTCTATAGCCAGAGACTAGATGACAATAGCTTTGTCTACGAGGGGAAGGAATACGCCGTCCGATGCTGCTTGCAGGTCTGGACAAAACGGGACAACCTCCCAGACAAAAGATTGCGACAACCGCCCCAGATTAACCACCAAGACTTCGAGATGTGGCAATACAACAACACTCGAGAAGCCGAGAAATATTTTAATAAAATCAAGTACGGTTGGGATTTCGCCGTTCCCCGTCAAGGATACAAGGACTACTCAATCAAAGAGACAGACCCTAACAAGATGGATCGACGAACACAATGGATTTTCTTCAGGGCAAGCAACAACAACATTTTACATAATCTATTGAAGCTCGACTTCAGCAAACTATCCCACAAAAACACCTCAACCCCAGGCTTTGGCAAAGCGGACGTCGTGCAGGCTTATGAGGAAATGTTTCACCGAGATTCTATCTCTGACACGTCTACAGAAACCCAAACATTCCAGCTAGGAGAGCCAAACCCCAATTTAGCAGAAACCTTGCCCCTACCGCTAATCTTATAGTTATTCTTCCAATTTAATGTGTATTTTATCTGAATGTTGGTTGTCTTATTTATAACAAAAATATTGACCCTCTTAACGTATTCCGTAAGATTCTTTACTTCATCTATATTCCAGTAGCCGAGACCCGTTGGTAATTCTTTAATATTACGCATATCATCACCCTCAATAACAAACTTCAAGTAATGATCCCTTGTCTTATAGCTATTGCCTGAGTTATTCATGATTAAGGACTCCATATAGTCCTGCTCAACTTTAGTGAGAGTATAATTTTTACCAGCACTTATCTTATTAAAGCTATGGGTCGCAGAGTTTAGGCTCAAAACAAGCCTAGAGTACTGAAGACTTTCGTCAAAATCATTATCTACAAATTCGGCTACCCAGTTTTTTCTAGTTAACAAGTCTATAGCTTTCGTGAAAACGTCTGTACCGAAAATTCTTTCGAATTGAAGCATGCCTATTTGCTTATTTGTTTCTAGACCAAACTTTACTTCAATTTCTACTGTCTGCCCATCCGGCAAACTATGGTAAAGGTCGGCACCTATCTTGTTGTCGTTCGACCCTTTGCTTAGAATAATCTCATTATAATGAGTACCCACATAGAATGTATTAGTGATCTTCACCTGTATAGATTTCTTACAGTTTTTCAAAACAGTCTTTATGTATTTCTTCTGATTTACCACGAAAAATACTAACTCGCCTATGGTTTGGGATTAAGGCAATATTGCCAGAGTGCTTCTCTAGGTTTCCGCTCAATGCTAGCTCACATTCCCTAACACAGCTATCAACATCCGCCATAAAAAATATTGTAGCACAGATAAGGCTGATATAATGACTAGAGCGATAAGTCTCGATATAATAAAAACTCCAGATTAACTGGAGGTTTTATCCTGGTGCGGGTGGAGAGAATCGAACTCTCGTCTCAAGTTTGGAAAACTTGCATACTAACCGTTGTACTACACCCGCAGGCTAAATATCAGTATAGCAAATTATGCTGATTTATAGAACAGCCAAAATAGTAGTATAATCTACCTAATGTCACGACAAATCATTAGCACCGCTATCGGCAAAACGGTTCAATCGATAGCAAAAATTCGCGGGGGAGGCTCGGCTCTGCCAGGTTTGATGGTAGAAAAAATTGACCCCAATTTTATCAAGCGGACACTCGCACAATTACCACTCGGCGTCGTAGTCGTAAGTGGCACAAACGGCAAAACGACGACAACAAAGATAATTGTTGAGCTACTGGCTTCGACAGGCTTGAAGGTTTTTACAAATCCGACTGGTAGTAATTTCTCTAGAGGTATAGTTGCCTCACTAATCAACGAGGTTGACACTAGAGGCAAGCTCGACGCCGATATAGCTGTCCTCGAACTGGATGAAGCTTGGGCGGTGCGGTTTGTCAAGCTGATCAATCCTCGCTTCTCCCTGCTATTAAACGTTATGCGCGACCAGCTTGATCGATTTGGCGAAGTCGACAAAGTTGCCGAGATGCTAGAGAAAATCGCCCTTGCGACAACCGGAACTGTTGTTTTAAACCATGACGACTTGAGGATTAACCAAATTTCCAAAAAAATATCGGTTAGAACAGTATTTTTTGGTGCAAGCGATAGTGTCTTGCCACTTTTTGTATCGGCTGATTCTAGCCCGCAAACTTTCGCCTCTGGAGAATCTAAAACCGATGTTCTCCTGAGCAAATTTTCCAACCAACAAGCCAACTATCTGATCGACGGCAAAACATATCTGGCAAGAACTAAACTATCGGGTGTTTATAATTACCTAAATATAGCAGCCGCTCTGTGCTTAGTTCGCCAGATTGTCCCTGAAGCGAAGACCGATGAGCTCATATCTACATTGTCGCAAATAAATCCAGCATTTGGCCGAGGTGAGATTATCATTATCGATGATCAACCAATCGAGCTCGTCCTAGTCAAAAATCCCAGCGGTTTTCATCTAGCCATCAGCTCATTTGCAACTGGAGACTATCAAAATATGATTGCCATCAACGATAGCTACGCCGACGGCAGAGATGTTAGCTGGTTGTGGGATGTTGATTTTACGCCACTCAAATCCATTAGCGTAGTGTCTGGCGCTCGGGCGCATGATATGGCATTACGCCTCGGTTATGATGAGATTACCCCAGATATAGTAGAGCCTGATTTGGAAACCGCCCTTGAAAAACTGTTGGACGACAAGGCTAACAAGGCTAAACGAATCTACTGCACTTACACCGCGATGCTAACTATCCGAAAAATACTAATAAAAATGAAAGTTAATTAGCCCCATGACCATTATCCGCATAATCCAGCTTTACCCAAAATCGATGAACCTCTACGGTGACTGCGGGAATACTCTCACGCTCAAAAAACGCCTTGAGTGGCGAGGCATTGAGACTGAAATTATAGACCACAATATCGGTGACCGAACAGATTTCTCTAAGGCCGACATCATCATAGGTGGTGGCGGGCAAGACAGCCAACAAGACCAGATTCAGAAAGATCTGCTAATTCACAGACTGACACTATCTAATGCAGCAAACCAAGGAACTCCCATGTTGCTGGTTTGCGGAATGTATCAACTTTTTGGCAGAACTTTTATCACCGAAGATAATAACTCTATTGAAGGGCTAGGCATTTTGGCAATCGATACCAAAGCTAGCCAGAATCGCCTAACGGGAAATATTATTGTTGAAAGTCAACAGTTCGGCTATATCGTCGGCTACGAAAACCATAGCGGTCAGACTTTTCTAGATGAATCAATGACACCGATTGGTCGCGTGGTGTTGGGGGCGGGAAACAACAGTGCTGGTGACTATGAGGGTGTAGTCTACCAAAATATTATAGCGACATACATGCATGGTCCAGTCTTGCCGAGAAATCCGCAAATTGCTGGCTTTTTAATCGCTGAAGCACTTAAGAATAAAGGAATTGATGACCCACTCAAGGAACTACCAATTGATAATCTTGCTTATCTCGCTCAACAAGATGCCCTAGGGAGGAAAAGATGAAAAAAATCACAAAAATCCCTCTGTCTATCTATTTCGCACTAACTATCGGGTTAGCCTTGATTGTAAGGCTGATAAACCTAGCCAAAGCTAGTATCTGGCACGACGAGGGATACACGACGATGATAATTAATTTACCACCAAGCGAAATCATCAGTACGACAATTAATGACGTTCATCCACCGCTTTACTATCTCCTGCTTCACTACTGGCAAGCGCTATTTGGTTCAAGTATTGTCAGCCTGAGAGGGTTCAGTGTAATTTGTGGAGTAGCGGTCGTCGTCTTAATGTATTTCTTGCTTCGTCGCTTATTCTCTGAAAATATTGCCAGGCTAGGAACCTTATTTGTTGCGCTTGGGCCATTTCTCGTCCGTTATTCCCAGGAAGCGAGGATGTATTCTCTTGCTACATTAATCGCCGTAGGCGCGACCTATGTTTTCGTCCGTGCTTTATCTAATAATCGCAGAAAATATCTCTGGTGGACACTCTATGGTGTATTGATAGCTCTTGGGCTTTACACGCAGTACTTCTTGGCTCTGATTGTGCCCGCTCATCTTATTTACGCTTGGTTTACACTAGGTGGCGGGAGGCAAAGTCTCACAAAATTATTCCGCTTACCTGGACTATGGTTGAGCGGTCTAGTTGGTGTTGTGTTGTTTTTGCCGTGGTTGCCACCGATGCTCGATCAAGTTACTAGAGTCAGTGATGGATTTTGGATTCCTCCGATTAGTTGGTTTAGTATCCCTAACACGTTATCGATGTTCATGGTTTACAGCCATGATCTAACAAAATGGCTAGGAGTTACTTTCGCCATTGGTCTTGTTTCTTTGTCTATTTATCTAGCAAATAAACAAACGAGGTTAAAGTCTTCAATTTGGCTATTAATCTCATGGCTAATGTTACCGATGATTATTGTTGCCCTACTGAGCCTAAAAAACCCCGTCTTTTATGACCGATATTTTTCTTTTTCTGCCCCTGCTTTCTACGCTTTGTTGGCAGTTATCGCTGTCTATTTTGCCCCCAAGATAAAACTGGTTTGGCGTAGGATACTCATAGTTCCTTTGATTGTCGTTGCGCTTGTTGTTGGGATATTCACCGTTTATGGCTCGGCTTCGCACCGCATGGGCGACATGGTAGCTATCGTCAATTCAGAATATAGACCAGGTGATAAGATTGTATCAGCTGAACTTTATACCTTCTTTGATTTTTCTTTCTATAATAAAACTGACGAGCCAGTCAAGTTGCTGTCGAGCGAAGAGTTTGGCTACTCTGGTGAATGGGGATTAGCTAGAGCGACTGGCGCAGAAAGAGTTCCCAGCTTAGACGATATCAACGGACAACGGGTCTGGATAGTCGGCAAGACTGGTGAGCATGATTATTTCACTTCTGATATCCCAAAATCCTGGCGACTGATTATTGAGTCATCGGCAGGAGATAGTGTCGTAAAACTATTTTCAACAAATTAAACTCTTGATAATTGGTCGGGGTGACTGGATTTGAACCAGCGACCTCACCGTCCCGAACGGTGCGCGCTACCGAGCTGCGCCACACCCCGATAATCTATTTCTGAGTTTTATTTTGTGATTTAGCGAGGACAAAAATATACAGGATCTCAAGCACGCCAACCGTATTAATTAAGATCACGATGACAAACCACGCTAGGTCATTGTTACGAGCCGACTTCCACAAGGCCATAGCCTTCCATGCAAATGACCAAATCATGAGTGGAACAACCCACCATAAGTTACTTGTGTCTAATGTTATCTGATCCATAGCAGTCCTCCTGGTTCAATTATACTCTTTCTTGATTAAAATAACGCTATTGTCTAAACTAGACAAGCGTTATACCGAACTATACTCATTGACTTATACACAAGCATAAACAAAATGTATCAATTTTCGCTTCACTTTTCGTATTTTTTCGTATAATATGTAAATATGAGCAAAGGCAAAAAACAAGAAATTTTAGACTTTATTAAACAGCACTTAGAGGGCGAAGGGGCATTTCCTACATTAAATGAGATAAAAGATAACGTAGGGCTTAAATCAGTATCTACTGTTCATCAGCACGTTAAAGATTTAGTAGAATCTGGTGCTTTAGTAGATGATGGTATTGGTGGCTATGAACTGCCATTAAAGACAAACAAAAGTGATGAAGTAGAGGTTATAGGATATATCGCCGCAGGTTTTCCAATTGAGGCTATCGAGGATAAAAAAACAACTATTTCTGTTCCTAGCCTACCGCCAACTAATGATTTCTATGCCCTTCAAGTCAAGGGCGATAGTATGATTGACGAAGGTATTTTTGACGGTGACATCGTGGTTATAAAGCGTCAGACGTCAGCCCAAAACGGTCAAACGGTAGTAGCTATTATTGACGATAATAAAGCCACCTTGAAGAAACTATACAAAGAAGACGGTAAGTTTCGTTTACAGCCAGCCAATCAAGCTATGCTACCGCTTATTCGTGATGAAGTTGAGATTAGGGGCGTTGTTTGGGAGATGGTTAGGTTATTTGAAAATAAAATTGCCAACGGGCTACAACAAGTTCATAAAAACGGCATGCTACTATGGCACATACAGTGTGCGAGCGAATGGTATAACGAGCCTATAGACGAGTTCATCTTCAATAGAAATCGCCCGAGCTCAAAAGCTATCCGCATGTTAATGGGAAAAATCACAAGCCAGTCAGGCAGAAAGTTGACTAAAATTGTTGAGGATACGTCGGTATACGCAGTCTATGCGACAACCACTTCGGAGCTTTTATATGCATAAAAACACAACAAAGCACGAGAATTACGATCTACTTAATCTACTTGGCTATGGTTTAGCCAAATTTGACAATCAATTTATAGAGAAGTTTGGTTTTTCTACAAAATCCGCATTTTTTAATTGGTTCGTGGAATTAGAATTAGTAAATACTTCAAGCGTGATTAAAAACCGCATGGACTTATTCGATCCATATTTTGATAATGGCAGAAAGGGCTGGTGGCAAAAGGCGGAAGTCTATACGCACAGGAAAGTATTAATAGATAGCCTTTTCGGCGGAGAAGATGTCGAAGGGTATGCAAATATTGTCAAGATGTTTATGAGGGAACGCTATAAAATAGATGGGCTACACGGAGTTGTTAAGCCGATAATTAAGTCGAGGTTTAAAAGTTTACAGCAAACTGGATTTGAAGCAGAAGCATTTTTTATAAATAATTTTGAAAGGATTAATATATTTAAAGACGGTAAGATAGAGGATGCTAGGCTTTATGGTGATGGTTACGATTTTCAAGTAGATGTCGGTCAGAAATCTTATTTGGCAGAAGTAAAGGGCATCAAGTTAGATCATGGAAGATTTAGGATGACGGAAAATGAGTTCACAAAAGCCAAAGAGTACAGAGATAATTACATAATTACATTAGTAATGGATTTAGAGAATGTGCCAAGTTTTAAAATAATTTGTAATCCAACTGCAATTCTAGAATTCCATGAAAAAGAAAAGCAATCCAGAGCAGTCAAAGAATATCATCTGGCTAATGATATCGTACTGTAATAGGGCGAGACACTTAAAAACTAATAAAGAGGGAAATATAAGTAGATAGTTACGACTAATAATGGCACGCCTAAAAGAACACACAAGAAACAAGATTGCGCGGTTTTAAGTGATACCCAATTTGGGGCGAGCTATCGTTGAGACTGATGATTATTATCAAGGAACCATACTAAAAACGACCGATGTGATCGAAGAAGATTTAGTCTATCGTAAGGTCGCGTTGAACCTCCGAGCAAATGACAATTTTATATCTGTTATAAAGCTAAATCCACCATAC
>CAZJUX010000014.1:0-21349 GCA_964549705.1 uncultured Candidatus Saccharibacteria bacterium | reverse complement strand
GCGATAGCTCAGTTGGTAGAGCGCATCCATGGTAAGGATGAGGTCTCGGGTTCAAATCCCGATCACGGCTCCAGATTAGCTTACTTTACAAAAATCGCCCATTTAGGCGATTTTTTGATTCCTTCATATTTTGTAACATTCAATTAAGTTATTGCTCATCAAGTCTTAGTTGCTTATCCCAGAGTTTAGAATATATTCCTTTTTGCATGAGTAGGCTATCATGAGTGCCGTCTTCAACTAGTTTGCCTTTGTCTATGACGATAATTCGATCCATGTCCGACAACGTACTCAGTCGGTGCGCAACGATAATAGCAGTTTTGCCTTTCAAGATTTTCTTAAATGAGCTCTTGATGATTTGCTCACTTTCGCTGTCGAGGGCGCTGGTCGCTTCGTCTAGAATCATTATAGGCGCATTCCTTAAAGTTGCTCTTGCGATAACAACTCTTTGTTTCTGGCCACCGCTAAGCTTAACACCTCTTTCTCCTACGACGCTATCAAGCCCTTTATCTAGATCATGAATAAAATCGTAGGCATGAGCCGATTTCAGGGCACTATTGATCTGCATATCAGAGAATTCGCCACCAGCCAACAATAGGTTGTCTCGAATAGTAGTGTGAAACAGCAATGGCTCTTGGGGGACATAGGCGATCTGACGACGAAAGTCGTCCTGCTTAAGGTTACGGATATTGACTCCGTCTAGCATCACTGATCCACTATCGACGTCGTCAAATCTCATCAATAGCTTCATCAGAGTCGTCTTGCCAGAACCACTAACACCAACGACTCCAACTTTTTGCCCTGCGGGTATTAGCAAAGAGAATTTGTCTAACACTCGGGTTTCGTTTCCATCACGGTAAGTAAAAGAAGCGTCCCTGAATTCAATTTGTCCGCGAACTTTACCCAGTTCAACTGGGGTGGGGGGGTCAGTAATCTTATTCTGACGATTCAGTACTTCAAGACCCGGGATTATTTTATCGACGATATCATCATGCTCATCAATCGTGTCGGATAGAGGCACGATCGCATTCAAGATAGCCGTAAGATAAGTGATAACCAAAACAGCACTAGTACTGTTAATCGCCCCAGAACTAGTTTTCGTTATAGTCAGCCAGAGCATGGTAAGAAAAAACAGGATAGTGATAGCTTCTCTTGGAATTATTAGCTTAGTCTGTGCATTAAACCGGTCTATATAAGCTCTATTCTCGACAGCTATGCCATCCGCAACCTTTATTGAATATTCTTTTATGAGTGATGCTGATTTGATAGTCAGTATATTTGAAGTAATATCTGAGATTAATCCTGAATTCTTTTTGTATAACTCTCGAGTAATTTTGCGAAAGCCATCGACTACCCGAGACGACCATCTTATATAGATTACAAGAGCGATACAGAATATCCAAACCACGATTCCTAGGGTTAGGTCGATGTGAGCAACAATCGCCATCGGCAATAGTAGACTTAGTGCTAGACCCATGTATTTATCACGCAGATTCCGCTCTAAAATGATAGAATGGTCAGCATAATGTCTAGTAGCAGTGGTCAGATAACCCGCTAGGTTTGAGTTAAAATATTCTAGGTCGCTGTTTGTCAGTTTCTGTGTATACTCTAAATATATCTTATTGTATACTCGATTCTCTGCCAGGGCAAGATATTTTATCAGTGGCGACAGTACCCCGAAAACCAGAGATAAGAAAACGAAAAACATTGCCGATTGCATAGCATTCGCATAGTCACCACTCACTAGCCTGGTAATTATCAGGCTAGTGGCTATCGGCATAAAAACAATCTTTATAACTCGATTGATTAACTGTAGGACAAAAGACAGCTTGATCTGCCAAGATTTACTAAAAATACGCCACAAGTGTCGATATACTACTTGATATCTTGAAAAGTCACTCCGTTGCATCTTTTAGATTATAGCACCTAAGTATTGAGTTGACTTTAGACTTTAGACTCTAGTATTTACTACTAGATTATGCTACAATTACCAGAGACTTAAAAATATAACTAACGAGTAAAGAGATGGCCAAGAAGAATACCAAGAGAAAACTTATCGGTTTAGTTAGCAACCTGTCCAATCACAGGACTTACTATACTAGCGTAAACAAACAAAATAGCGAAGGCAAGTTAGTACTAAAAAAGTATGACCCTATCGCTAAAAAACATGCCACTTATACCGAGACCAAGAAAAATCTTGGGCGAAACGAAGTCAAGGCAAAGAAGCACTAATTCGCCAAATAAACCCGTCTTATGATAATACGCCTAAAAACTAGGCGTGTTATTTTACTATAATAGTGTCGAGCAAAGTACTTACATACTCACTGGTCGAGGATAGGCCGAAACCGATATTGCCTAACTCATCGATCGGTGCCACTGCGCCTGAAGTCCCAATATAGCTTGATACAGCTTGGATAATCTTATCAGCCTCTGTTTTATCCCCGGCTTCCATCAAATATTGCGCAACCCATAAACTGGCCAACAAATCTGATTGATTTGATAGCTCGTGACGACAATAAAGCCCACTGCTTAAGCGTAGTTTTTTGATCGCTCGAAAAGTTCTCTTTAATCGGTCGTCGTCTAGCTGAACTAGGCCGAACATAAAACTAGCGAAAAAACTATCGATTTCAAGACTCTTATCGCTTAGGCTTTTAACAAAGTAGCCTTGACGATCATCGAATAATTGAGCTGATGCCTCGAGTATATCATTTGCAACCGACCGCCATTGGACTGAATCAGCTGGCCTCTCGAGTTGCTCGGCAATCTCGGACGAGGCCAAAAGTGACGCGTAAACTATAGCTGAAGAATAAGTAGAATTGGTAATAGGTAACTTCGTGTCTTTGTCGACATAACTTGCCAAAAAATTAGACATAGGCTGAATTAGGCTTGGATATAAATTTCTAGCATAATTTGCTTTGGCGTTAACAGCATGAAACTGAGTAATAATAAATAGCACCAGAGCTGTGTCTTCTGGATGTAATTTAGGTCTACTCTGACCGTCAAATTCATCAGATAGTATATCCCACGCACCATCGGCACGATATCGAGGCAATAAATAGCCGCCTTTTGGATCAATTATCTGCTTACAAAACGTGAAGAAGTTTAACGCCTCATCCTTATAACCAAGCCTTATTAACGGCCAAAGCGCATAGCAAGCCTCTTGAATCTGACAAAACTGACTAGAAACTATCGAGCCCCTAAGATCTATGTGCGCCCTGATAGCGATCACGCTATCTATAAACTTTTTCTGGTGAGTTGGCTCAATCTGGTTAGAGATTCTAAAGGCGGGGGATAGCCATTTGTGCCAATTGTTTTCAGTTTTTTCCGCATTCTGGTAGATTCCCTTAGCAAAAATTTGTTCGTGCATTGATATAGCAGTTCTAGGTGATTTACCTACTGCTAACCAATAAGAGACTCTCACTGAAGCCAAAACGGGGATATCAGACGAGAATCCAATAACTGAATCAGTTAGCCCAACCTCATTCGGACAACCCGATAAACTACCGTCTTCAGCATCCATCCACGAGCCAGCTAATCCATTACCGAACTTACCTACCGTCCATTGGTTAAAAGGCACACCCATACTGTCCATGCCACCCACGACAAAAGCTCTACGACCTCTATAGTGTAAAATACCTGGGGTATCAGCTAAGTATTGCGCAGTGTCTCGACCATCAACGTAATTACTTATTCGAAAAGCCTGATGTAGATATAGTCTAATATTTCTAGCTTCTTGTCTCAAATTTACAATGTGGATATTACGAAAAAAGGCCATTGAGTCAACTCCGACAAAATCATCGAATTCGAGAAGTATCCCAATATTTTCATTCCTTGCAGTCGTGTTAGTTATTAAAGCACCCTGGGGCAACCTAGATTTAAATTGCCAATCAGCATTATCTAACCAATGTGTTTCGCCATCTACCCAAACACCTATCTTATGTTTTAGATCAGACGTGTGATGCTCATGGCCGATAAATGGATAGCAGAGAGTATCGAGTTCAGCTGTCTCATTTAACTCCACGTGAAGTTCGCCGTTGGATAATACCAACCTATTCATGGCTAATTCTCTCCGCGCCGATGCATTGCTAGACGCCAACGTAAGTCGCGAATAGCGTTCATGTAGTGCAGAAATGCATCGTAGGGTGATTTATACGGGCTGAAATAGGCGTGAACATCACCATCTTTAAACCATTTAGTACTCATGTAATACATATGATCTGAAGTCTGAAGCCTTCGCCAATCGCCTATGATAGACAGATCGCCGCTATACATAACATCTGATTCAAGCGCATAAAGATATCTGAGAGCCTCTCTCTGCATCGCATTGCCGTTCCAGGCAGTCAAGTCCCTTTCGCTGTCGGCCCATGTAGTAGTATTAGTGACACTAATTTCATCTACTGGAGGGTTTTGGCGCATAGCCCCCGAAACAGTATAGAAAGTCCTACTATCTTCGCTCAGCCACCGACCGACTAGTTCTCGGAAAAAATCAAAGATACCAGTTTCGGCCCACTGATGTTCGCCGAATGTTTCATAGTCCATGAATAGATTAACAAAAGGGGAGTCAGCCGTCGAATCTATTAGCCAGTTCATGAATTTATCGACCGTAAGAGGCCACCCAGCCCATCGTTGGTCACTAAAGCGAAACGCTAAATCATCACTCAAACGGTAGTTTTTCATAAGCAAATTGATATTTTCAGTGCCTGCTGGGCGATAAACATAGTTTGGACTGCGCCAACCGAGGACTGGGTCCCAACCTTCTGCTAAAATTCCAGTAAAACCGTTATTTTCAGCCCATTTAGCTAAATCATTATTGTAAGCAAGTTCGGTATTGGCAAACACCTGGCTTTCCACCCCAAAAATCTCTAGGATATTATCACGGTATAAATTGACTTGTCTAGTAAACTCATCTAGGTCATAAAAGAAAGCTAGCGAGTGATAGTAGCTTCCTGCAACAATCTCAACTCGTCCAGTCTCGACTAGACGCTTGATGCTAGCGATTACCTCAGGGCAGAATTTCTTGGCTTGCTCAAGCACAGTACCACTGATACTAAGAGAAAGTTTGAACTCTGGGTGTTTCTGAAGTAATTCTAAAAGCAGTTCATTCATTGGCAGATAAGATTTGTTGGCTACTTTGTCAAAAATTAGCTGGTTATCCTGGTCAGGGCTATTAGGCTTCTCGAAATAACCGTGATCATCTGCTACATCAAATATACTGTATTGCTTAACACGCCACGGCTGATGCATGTGCATATACAATGTTATCCCGCGGTTGTGATTCACTCGACAACTCCTGCTAGTCGTTCATATAGATCAATACACTGTCTAGCGACATCTTGCCAAGATAGCTTAGAATACTCTTTTTTGACGTTCTCTTTTAGTGAAGCCTGTAGAGCAGGGGACTCAGCGATATTAACGATCTGGTCAGCAAGTTTGTTGACATCCCAATAATCAAATTTCATAACATTATCGAGAACTTCGCCAACGCCAGATTGCTTGCTTATCAAAAGGGCAGTATCGTAATGTGCCGCCTCAAGCGCCGTTATTCCAAATGGTTCACTGACAGAACTCATCACAAAAACATCTAGTAGAGAATAAGTGTCACGCAATTGCTTGCCCCGAACAAAACCTGTAAATATGACTTTGTCGCTAATACCTAACTCCGCAGATAACTCAATGAGCTCATCCCTTTGCTCGCCGCCACCTGCTATGACAAAAGCTATCTTTTTATTCATAGATAATGCTCTAGCGGCAGCTCGTATAAAATAAGTTAATCCTTTCTGAACAGTAACTCGACCGACATGACCGACTATCAAATAACCTTCTGTTTTTAGGTGCTCTATGTACCGATAGGTGCTCATATCATAATCATATGAAGGCATATCATCTAAATCTATGGCGTTATAGGTTACCTCAATTTTATCTGGTGGTATGTGGTAGTTATCTATGATAATTTGTCTAGTAATATGACTTACGGGTAGTATTCGATCCGCCATCAGCAAACCCTGTTGCTCTATTTCGTGGACTAGTGGATTGCCTAAATGTTCTCCGGAACGATCAAATTCAGTAGCATGAACATGAACCACCAGTGGTGCGTTGCTAACTTGCTTAGCTATAATTCCCGCCTCCATAGTTAACCAATCATGGGCATGAATAATATCTGGTGGATTCTCTTTAGCTATCCTAGCAACATATTTTATGTATCTTTTCTGGACAGCTCGCATATCAGACAGACCACAGTCCTCCTCGACTTCATCGTATTCCTCGGGTCGACCATGATCATAAGCGCCTAGATCATGATATCCAGGTGGTAGTTGAGTTGCTGGCAGGACATTCATATAGTCGATATTCGAGTGATCTGCTGTATAAGGCACAACAAAATCAATTAGTGCGCCCTCTCGAGCTAAGGCTTTCGACATATGGTAACAAGCCACACCCAAGCCTCCACTATTGTGCGGTGGTAATTCCCACCCCAGCATCAATATCTTCATCTTATATCTATAATAAGCTTATCCTTAGGCTTTTTCAAGCCTTAATCGGGATATTATTCACGAAATCGAAAAGTTTTTCACAAGCTACTAATTTTGTAGAATAAATTACAACATGTAGTCGATAAGGTGTGATATCAATGCAAGCTATTTTATGGTAGGATTATATTCGTGTTCGAAAATCTATTTGAATCAGTTCCTGTCCAAGAAATAACAGCCTTCTTCGGCCAAAAGAACGCTTTTTCTATGGTATTACTACTTGCCGCAGTGATTCTACTGGCGACGTTCTTGAGTCGTTACTTGGCGAAAGGGATTATCTTTATCGCACAGCACGTTTCTAATCGATCTGACAATACTCAAGACGAGCTACAAAAATACAAACTTCGACAAATCGAAACATACCTGAGTATTTCTATTGCAATAGTTAGGGTCTTGGTTGTTGCTGCCGTGGCCTATATCACATGGCAGATAATTAGCCCTAATGACGGGCCAAACGGAGTAGCCGCCATCGGTGCTAGTGCTTTATTTATAGTATTTGCTGGGCAGTCACTGGGTATGTTACTGCGCGACGTGACCGCTGGAGCAACAATGATTATCGAAGGGTGGTTTACGGTAGGGGACTATATCAAAGTCGAACCGTTCTTGGAATTAGCAGGTGTCGTGGAGAGGTTTACGCTTCGTTCGACCAAAATCAGAAGTCTCAGCGGTGAAGTAATCTGGGTGAATAATCAGCATATGCAGGCCGTCCACGCGACCCCTAGAGGCGTTCGAACAATTGCAGTGGATATCTTTAGTAAAGACGAAACAAAAGCCAAAGAAACCCTACAAACGATTATCACGACTATACCGACAGGGACAATGCTTTTAGCTAAACCGCTTGAGATTACTAAAATCGAGAAATGGAATAACGGCACCACAAGATTTACCATCATAGGTCAAACAGCGCCTGGTAGAGAGTGGCTAATTCAGAATTTTCTCGTCGAAGCAATCGAAGACATTGATCGAGATGTTAATCGGGATGACCGATTATTTATCTTTAAGCCATTTTCTAGGTTCGCCGATGAAGCCGCAACCAAGAAGTTTCAGAGAGCGGTTAGAGCTCAAGAAAACTAGAAAATCCAGTTAGCTTATGTTATCATATCTAGGCTATAGGGGTATAGTACAACGGTCAGTATAAAGGTCTCCAAAACCTTAGATCTAGGTTCGATTCCTAGTACCCCTGCCAAAAAGAACTCTTTAACAGTTTTTGGACTGGAGCGAAGGGTTCTTTTAGATTGAAACTAAGGATAGACTCGCCACACAGTGATAGATTTACTCATCTTCATCTAACTAAGTTATATGGATCAACATACTGGATGATACGTAGAGATTTCGCTAATCCAGAAAATAATACCAAAAAACACTGCTCCAGAAAAATCTTTTACTTAGTAATAACTTATTGATATACGGACGAGGTAAGCCAAATTTTATAACTTAATTGCAACTTGCTTAATTATCACCCTAAATTAGCAATGAGTTAACAGAGCCAATCAACAATAGCAGGTGTTCGGAGCAGGAACTATCGTGTTAATAGAGTATAGTAGTTATATGAGTGAAAGATTCCAGGTTCTACAAGCAGTTTTCGTAATACTACGAAATAAAGAAAATGAAATCCTGCTACAAAAACGGGCTGGTACGGGTTACCTTGATGGATACTGGGATTTTCCAAGCGGTCACGTCGAGCTTGGCGAATCGCTAAGAGATGCTGTTTCTCGCGAAACAAAGGAAGAAACTAGCATCAATGTCGCGCCAGTAAACTTGAGTCTAATCCACATAGAGCAATTTTTTGTTGATAGAAACTATATAAATTACACTTTCGTAGCCAGAAAGTGGGACGGTGAGCCACGTATCTGCGAGCCTAATAAATGCAGTGATCTAGGATGGTTCGCGGCCGACGCACTACCTAGTAAGTGCGTAAATGCCGTGCGTGCGGTTGAAGCTTCGGGCTTTAGTCCAGACCTCACATACTCCGTCACAGAAAAAACAAACTTTGCCGCCCTAATTGCCGAAAGATAGCGAAAAAAGTTCATTTTAGCCAAATCTCACACTTTGATTAATCCACTAGAATGCATGGTAAGTATATTTTCCCGGCGGTCTCGTATCTCATCGTTTAAAGCATTATCGCCATGCCTGAATATTCATTTATCTCATCGAGGAAAACCGGTTAGCTTCATAGAATTAGCACTAAACATGGATAGGTTTTAAACCATGTTTTTAATCGGGCTGAAACTCCAGTAATATGCTATAGTTACAAATATGTATTTACCGAAATGGAACCAGCTATTATTGCCGACTCTCAAGGCATATGGTAGCGGCGATCCGCAGGTGAATCGAAACGTAAAGGTAATGGTTGCGGACTCACTAGGTCTAACTGATGAGTTAAGAAATGAGAAGACTACCGGAAAAAACCAAAATAAAATCGAGGGTCGAGTCGGCTGGGCGATATCTGCCTTGTAGGTTTCTGGGCTACTAAAAAATCATTCAAGGGGCAGCAATATCATAACAGACTCTGGCAAAAGCCTACTTCAATCGCCACCAGTCGAGTTAAACGAAAAATACCTCGAAGAAAATTTTCCATCTTATATTCAGAATAAAACGGACAATATCAATCGTTACCGTGAAAAAAAACTCAATAGTAACCTATCGTCTGATAGCTCCATCCTTATTGAAGATTACACGCCTGAAGAAGCTATCGACAAAAGCATCAGCACTATAGAGAAGCAACTTAGAGATGAATTATTAGCGAAATTACGCACGATTGATCCATACAGGTTTGAACAAATAGTGGCCGACTTGCTGACAGCCATGGGTTATGGTGATTTGACTGTGACTCAGAAATCGAGTGACGGCGGTATAGATGCGATTGTAAATGAAGACAAGCTAGGGTTAGATAAAATATTAGTTCAGGCAAAACGCTATGCTGTAGACAATATAGTTAACGAACTGGCTATCCGTAACTTTGCTGGGGCACTCGCTACAAAAAACGTTAGTAAAGGCATAGTCGTGACGACTAGTTCATTCTCACGAAAAGCTATAGATTCTGTAGCGAGTTTACAGGTTAAGTTAATAGACGGAGACCAGCTCGCTCAGCTCATGATAGAGAATAATATTGGCACTTCCATAGAAAACACCTACTACATTAGACGCCTCGATTCCGACTACTTCGATGAATGATCTAAAGTTAATAGAGTCAACTTCAATAGACTTAGTATTTGGCTACCACCAATAGCAGCGCCCATCTAGACCGTCGGCGACAGTGTCTTTTGGGGAAAATTAATCTCTATTTAGACTTGAGTGAAACCGTTCTCTGGTGCTTAGAGCTAATATACAGCTCCCAAGTCGTTGTAATCAAAATCATAATGATTGGACCGTAAACTACGCCAAGAATACCAAAGTAGGCTATACCACAGAAAGTTGCAATAATCATCCAAGCAGTAGACAACTGGATTTTACTTGGGATAAATTTTGGTCGCAATATCGTATCTAAATTGCTTACTAGGTAATAGAGGATTAATACAACTAAACTTTGCCACAGTAGCCCAGTTAGCATCGCATAAATGACTAGAGGCACGACAATAACCCCGCTGCCAAGCGGGATAAAGTTTAAAATAGTAAATAAGACAAAGAATATAAAGAAATAATTTCCGTATCCGAGCGGGATAAGTAACAGTGAAGATATAAGCGAAATAATCATCGATATCACCAGCTGGCCTTTAACCATAGCATTAGCCATTAAACCGACTCTTTCTATATAGCGGTTGGTTTCATCTGTTGAAAATGGGCTAATTATCTTTATCTTCTTAACCAGATCATACCCCCTAAGCGTGAACTCGATAAATGCAAATACATAGATCAACAGTGCTATGCCAAGCTGAGGCACGCTAGCTACCATACCAAACAATATGTCTGAGGACGAACGAATAACACCCGGCAAGTTCGAGCGCAGATAGCTAATGACTCCAGCTTCAGTTATGGTAGAGCTATTGCCTGTAAAATCCGACATAACGGTATTTGCTTTTTCGATAATTGCTTTGGCGAACTCAGGCGTGCGCTCCCAAGCGCCAGACTGACTTAGGTAATCGACAAAACCCGCAACCTGCCCAATCGTCGCCAATACAATAAACATAAGTGGCAAAAGCACAATCAAAAAAGATACTACCAAGGTCGTTCCTGCAGCCACATGATCTTTTGTTTTTCTATTTTTTAATTTCTGGTATAAAGGATAGAACAAAAAAGCCATTAACGCCGCAAAAACAAGAGTTGCCATCTGAGACCATAGGAACCAAACACTCAGTGCGGTAATTAGTGTTATCGCGGCCACCCATATCTTGCCTGTCGAATTTTGTTCTGCCATACATCATATCATACCTCTTATCGACTCTGATTTCAATGAATGACAAAGTGCGGATAGATTGCTATAGTATAGTAGTATGAATTCGTTGGGATTAACTACACCGCATATTGTCGCGATGGTGGGTGCGCCTGGAGCTGGGAAAACATATTTCGCAACTCATTTCAGTGAAATGTTCGGCGCTCCATATTTAGATCAGGAATTATTTCGATTATTGTTTACTACTATGGGTGACGATGAGGGCTTTTCAGTTGTCAGCCGTTTTTTACTTGAAATAATGAAGACAAAGCAGACGATAGTTTATGAGGGGCCACTCTACAAAAGAATTTATCGAACGGATTTAACGGATTTTGCTAAAAAAAGTGGTTATAAAGTACTTTTCGTCTGGGTCCAGACAGATGACAGTATCGCCCGCACAAGATGGCAAAAGAACAACCAGAATGATGAACGGTCGTATGATGAAATTGTTAAGGAATTCTCTCCGCCCCATACTAGCGAAAATCAGGTAATAATAAGTGGCCGCCATACCTATAACACTCAAGCAAGGACAATTTTGAAATATTTATCCATCAGTCAGTCGCACCCAAATATTGCACAGAGTAAGCGCGTTTCTAGCTCCCGCTCAGTAAGGGGATAGCTATGTCAAGTTTAATAGACCATGAATTCGGTGAAATCCTGATTCGCAAACGAGCCAATTCCCGACAAATCAGCATCACTGTTTCGACTAAGGGCGCATTGCTAGCTAGTGCTCCGACAAGAACACCGAACATAGCTATAAAAGCCGTTATCGCTACGTCGAGACTGAGAATTAGGCAATTGCTGAAGAGCAATCGATTAGGTTCGATTTACAGTAAAGACACCCCGATTGGCAAAGAGCATTTTTTGACAATTACTCACACCGATAATGTATCATCAGTTAAATGTGAAGGGAACCGAATAATCGCATACATATCAACTACTGACGATATAGAGTCCTACCAAATTCAGCGGTTGATAAAAGATAAAATCACTCTCACTCTACGGAAAGAAGCTAAGAAATATCTGCCAAAGAGAATTTCAATTATCGCCAAGCAGCACAATTTATCATTCAATAATCTACGATTTACCCATGCCTCAAGCAGGTGGGGTAGTTGTTCATCGACCAAAACTATCAGTTTAAATATAGCACTAATGAAACTGCCATTTGAGATTATCGATTACGTACTTTGCCACGAGTTAAGCCACCTAACCCACATGAACCACTCGAAGCAGTTCTGGGACTACGTCGGCGTAATGGATCCAGAATATGTCAAACATCGCAACGCCCTAAGGCTTCATGCGCCTCATATTTAACCATAGAGCTTATGGTATACTAAAAATATGTCGAAAAAATCTAATTCGAGCGTCGTTCAAATTCACGCTACTTTTCGCTACTACGCATTAATCGGGTCTTTTTTAATCGCAATCAGCAACTTAATAGTTTTATTATATACGCCTTTTAGATATAATATCGATCCGTTCAATGGCTATCTATCGATTTTTGCTCTGACTGCTACTTGGGTGATTACTGGGGCAGTCGTCTTTTTGACTATATCGAAAAAGTCTAAGCTAGCTACTATATTTTTTTTGGCCGTCTATTATGGCCTAGCGGGGCTGCAGGTTTTTATATTACCCAGCACACAACCAATTATGCTCGCTTATTGGATAATTTTAATCGTCATTACTTATATCATTCTAGGGAAGAAATGGTCGATTGCTGGCACAATATTTTATGGATTACTAACTCTAGTCCTCTTTTTATTTGGAATAGATAAGATACTAGCTAACCCATCTCTGGTTCTCTCACCAATAATCGTAATTGCTGGAGCAATATTATTGATCAGTATATTTTCCGCGAGGAACATTTCCTATGAGCATGTGTTCCTCGGCCAACAACGCGCACGGCTTGACAGAGATCGAATGGTTGCATTAATGAACAATCTGAGGGACGCAGTAATTAGCACCGATAAGAATGGCAAAATAAATCTTTTTAACTCAGCCGTACTTGACTTGCTCGATACTAATAACAATATCAGTAACGTTCAGGTCAATAATCTATTCAGTATACAGACTGTAGACGGTGAAAAAATTGATATTTATAACGAACTAACAAAAACTGCCTGTATTAGTTATCGAGACGACCTAGAGCTAATCGTTGATGATCATGATAAAATCCGTCTAGGCACAACTATCGTGCCGATTTTGTCTGGAGACAGCTTAGAGCCGTCAGGCTATCTAATTATAATCAGTGACATCACCAAAGCGAAGAGCCTTGAAGAAGAACGCGATGAGTTTATCAGCGTGATTAGCCATGAACTGAGGACGCCGATCACTATCGCCGAAGGGTCTCTGAGTAATGCCCAGTTATTTAGCGAACGAAATCTATTCGGCAGAATGGATGGCGCCATCAACCTAGCGCACAAACAAATTGAGTTCTTAGCTGATATAGTCAACAATTTGAGCACGCTTTCTAGGGTCGAGCGAGGATACGGAGACAATAGCGAAATCGTCAGCATTCCTAAACTTATTACTCAGTTAAGAGCAGAGTATGAACCGAAGGCATCAGAGAAGAATCTATTGTTTACCACAGAGGTTGATCCGAGCCTAAAAACTATCCGGACCAATCAACTATATCTCAAAGAACTACTGCTAAATCTAATAACCAACGCCATCAAATACACTCAAACAGGGTCAATCATAGTCAGTATCTCTCAAGACAAAAAGTCGATTATATTTTCTGTGGCTGACACCGGCATTGGTATCAGTAAGAGCGACCAGAAAAAAATCTTCAACCGTTTTTATCGAGTCGAAGATTATCGGACTAGAGAAACGGGAGGTACAGGGCTGGGGCTCCATGTCGTAGCCAAACTAGCCCGTAATCTGAATGGTGAAATCAAGCTAGAAAGCCGGCTGAACCACGGCTCCAAATTCAGCCTCGTTCTTAAGCAGACCAAAAAAGATTAATCCTTTATTGCTTGACGACTTGGACGAGTAATCCGCCGGCCCTTCCAGACAACTGTTCCACGTGAGTAGCTAGCCACGCTAACAAACAATAGGATTAGCTCTTGCCACAAAACCACTGGCATCACAAATACCGAGAGTAACCATCTTTTGGTCCAATAAATTCGATAGAAAGTCAGTAGCACTATCATCACCTTGATTGTCATGAAAGCAGACATGACGGCTTCAATATATTGTCCTGAGATAAAAAACATCACAAACCCCGCCTGAGGTAATAGAACAAACAACATCAAGCCGATTGCCAAACCAACACCGACCGCCGAATCGCCCAGCCTCTGCATTAAAATTCTCTTCGAAGAATCAACCTGGGAACGCCATTTTTTCTGAAAAGTTACACCTAGCTCTGGAGTGCTAATTATTAACCGATAATCATCCGCTCGAGCGAATCCCTCAGCCAAATGTATCTCTGGCTGCACTGAATCTCGCCAAAGGTCAAACCCATTAAAGTCTTGCAGTAACCTTTTGCGGTCAGCCATCCAAACAGCAGAAGATGCGCTGGGTTTTTTTTCAGTATGTAAAACCAAGTCCCACAAAAAACGCAAATGGCCGAACCAAGTGCTCGCATGATTGAAGTCGGCTCTCTGTGGAACAACTGATAGCATGTCAATTCTCTCTTCGAGTAATCGGTCGACTAACAGCGAAATTGTCCTTGTTGATATCCGAGTGTCAGCGTCCATAAACAAAACATACCGACCACTAGATTCTTCTAAAAGTTTTTTCATTGAATAATTTTTTCCGACCCACCCTTCAGGCAACTCATCGCCAGGAACAAATCTCACCCCAGCATGAGCAAACGCTCTGACTATATTTGGCGTTCCATCAATAGAATTATCATCTAGGACAATTATTTCTAGTTTTGGATAGTCACTGGCGAGCACCAGCTCTAAGCACTCCGACATTACTTGAGTTTCGTTTCTGACGGGGATACAAACACTGACTGTCGGCAGATTATCGTCAATCCCTAACTCTTTGCTGGTCCTAAAACGTCTCTTTTCGGACGATAGTAGCTTGATTAGCAAAAACAAGGCAACTAACAGCGTTACAAGGTAGAGTTCTAAAACGATAAGCGATAGCATTTCTGCTATTGATTGTATCAGTGGGCGATAAATCTGTCGACTATAGCCTCATCGCCATAATTGTGATACTATAGATTTGACAGTCTGTGAAAACAGACTTTTTAAATTGGGAGAAAGTAATACATGGCCAAAATCTCGGATTCACGTAAAGAAAAGAATAAGGTTCAGCGGATTAAGGCGATCGACACCGCAGAAAAAAAACCTATAACAAAGAAGACTGAAAAAACCAAAGTATCCAAGCTAAGCAACTCTAAGACATTTAGAGAAGCAAAAAAAACTGCCAGCGAGAAAAAGCCTCGTCGAGGCATCTTTGGACGATCTTTTGGCTACCTCAAAGGATCGTGGTATGAATTGAAGCAAGTCCACTGGCCATCAAAATCAGCCACCTGGAGCATGACAGCGGCAGTATTGCTATTTTCTCTACTTTTCGCAGTCCTAATCATTCTACTTGACCTGGGGTTTGACTGGGTCTTTAAACAATTATTAAGCTAAGATTATTCAGGGAGATATAACTAGATGAGCAGCAGAAGATATGATAACACCAGACAATGGTATGCTATTCATACCTACAGTGGTTATGAAGAAAAGGTCGCTGAGACAATTAGACAGAGAATAAACGCCATTGATATGGCTGATAAAATTTTCGACGTCCTAGTGCCAAAAGAGAAGCAGATCCAAATCAAGAACGGTAAACGCAAGATTATTGATGTCAAAATCTTCCAAGGTTATGTTCTTGTTGAAATGCAATTAACTGATGAAACTTGGTATATTATCCGCAATACTCCAGGCGTAACTGGTTTTGTTGGCGCCGATACTACACCGACACCTGTTTCAGAAAAAGAGATTACCAAGATCAAGAAACGCATGGGTGTCGAAGAGCCAAAGCATCAAATCGACTTTACTGAAGGTGAAGTTGTATCTATTGTTGATGGTCCATTCAAGGGCTTTGATGGAGCAATTTCTGAAATAGATACGCTTAAGGGCAAAATTAAGGTCATGGTCAGTATGTTTGGACGTGATACGCCAGTCGAACTGGATGCCCTACAAGTCAAAAAAGTATAATTTATAAACTTTATAAAGATAAGAGCTAATAATCACCAAATCTGTTTGGCATTGAATCGAGCCCATTTAGCTAGTAAATGCTGGGATGTGAAGCACAGAACAGATAGCGCGAACAGCGACGAACCAAAAATTAAGAACGACATAGTATTATCCGCTAGCAAAGATAAAGCTACAAGTAGCAGTGTGCCGATTATCACTAGTAATGTCTTCCCAATCACTAGTTTTTTGGCATCTATCGGGTAAGCGTATCGTAACAGCATAGCCTTTAAGCCAGCCGAACTATATTTACCAATCCAATAGGGTAGGGTTATCATAAACAAAGCGACCATTAACCATAACCCTATCGCTAAAGTATAAGTTACTGACTCGGCGAGTTTTGGTATGTCGTAATAGACAATTCGAGCATTTCCGTCAATGTCTAGCGAATAATTATTCGGAAAAAAGCCATGGCTCTGAAGCAGTATAACACCGACTATAATAACGATACCAAGACCGAAAATTAAAAAAGTATAGCCCAGCATACCAAAAATATTAGTTAGTATTTGAAACGTTTTTGTATTCAAAGTCTTCACTCCTTGAATTGTAGCACATTTTAAGGTATAATGTTGACGTTACGCACTTTTTTAATGCTTCACTTATTAGAAAAGTATCAGATAAATTAATCAGAGGAAACTATGGCAAAAAAAGTTATTGGTAATCTAAAACTACGCATACCCGCAGGCCGGGCTACAGCTGGGCCTCCAGTCGGCTCAACGCTCGGTCAGTGGGGCTTAAACATGATGGATTTTATTAATCCATTCAACGACGCGACGAAAGAGCTGATGGGCAAAGATGTAATAGTCCATATTCAGGTCTTTGAAGATAGGACCTTTACTTGGAAATCGCTCGGTCAACCAGTTGATGATTTAATCCGTGAAAAAGCAGGCATCAAGTCAGGCAGTGCTAAACCACACTCAGATAAGGTTGGCAAAATTACCCGAAAACAACTTCAAGAGATTGCTGAAATCAAAAAAGATCAGCTCAATGCTATCGACTTAGATGGGGCCGTCAAAGTCCTAGCTGGTTCCGCTAGATCAATGGGTGTTGAGGTTGTCGACTAGACTTGTCAAAACTCTACTTAAAAACTCTAGGTGTTGAAGCCTAGAGTTTTTTTGATTCACAAGCTTTTGCTAACCGTTTAGCTAAACGGTTGCTCTAGTGGAAGCTGAGGATGAGCCTCAGAAATACGAAGAAGTTCGTTATATTTGGCAATTCTTTCTGAGCGAGACATCGAACCAGTCTTTATCTGACCAGTCCCGAGGCCAACCGCCAAATGAGCGATAGTCACGTCTTCAGTCTCCCCAGAACGATGACTCATAACTGTCGTCCAGCCCGCTTCCTTGGCCATAAGAACTGCCTTGATCGTCTCAGTTAGTGAGCCGATTTGATTCGGCTTGATTAAAATTGAGTTGCCAGCTCTTGATTCGATACCACGATTCAAGCGATCCACATTTGTAACAAACAAGTCATCGCCGACTAGTTGGATTGAATCACCGAGGATAGACGTCAATTTCCGCCAATCTTCCCAAGCTTCTTCGTCTAGCCCATCTTCAATCGACACGACTGGATATTCAGCCACCATTGACTGATACATTCTAGTCATTTCATCAGCGCTAAGAACCTTGCCTTCAGTCGATAGATTGTAGCTTCCGTTCTCAAAAAACTCACTCGCAGCTACATCTAGCGCTAAAGCAAAATCGTCACCAAGTTTATAACCAGCATCACCAATAGCGCGAGAAATTAACTGGATTGGTTCAAAATTACCGTTACTTACCTTTGGCGCATAGCCTCCCTCGTCGCCGACTGTAGTTGGATAACCCTCGTTCTTAAGCACCTTTGCTAGCATGTGGAACACTTCTGCGCTCATTCGCATCACATCGGCAAAAGATCTAGCACCGACAGGAATAACCATATATTCTTGAATATCCGTCGCACCTAGAGCGTGTTGGCCACCGTTCATGATATTAATCATTGGCATCGGTATAGACATCCGCACTGAACCAGCCAGCTGATTGACGTATTCAAACAATTCGAGATTTTTTGCCTTTGCACTCGCCTTGGCCACAGCTAAACTTACTGCCAATATTGCGTTAGCGCCTAAATTACCCTTGTTGGCCGTCCCGTCGAGAGAAATCATTTTCTCGTCGATAGCAGTTTGGTCGAAAGGACTCATACCAACAATTTCTCGCGCTATGGTATTGTTAACATTTTCAACGGCTCGCATGACAGATTTGCCGCCATAGCTACTATCGCCATCTCTTAACTCAACTGCTTCAAATGTGCCAGTACTAGCCCCTGACGGGACTGCTGCTCGACCGAAACTACCGTCCGACAGCCTTACGTCCGCCTCAACAGTAGGATTGCCTCTTGAGTCTAAAATTTGTCTTGCTTTGATTTGAGTAATTGTAATGTTTTCCATATACATATAATATCACGATAATACCCAGAGCATAAGCTCATATCTAGTTTGCTATTTTTCATAAAACTTGCTATAATAGAAAGAGATATTAATCAATGTTGGGAGATATGTTTATATTTTACATATCGCTAATACCACAGAAAGGGTTACACTAGAATGGCCAAGAAAGCCGATTTGTTAGAAACCGCCAAGCAGTTGAAGTTAGCTGTAAGCGAAAAAAATACCATTATAGAGATTGAAGCCGCAATCGAAGCTTCAAAAAAAGCTCAGCCAGAAACAATAAAAGATGTCATCGTCCATCGAGAAACAGAGGTCGCCAAGGCGGGCAAGAGAAGCCAAAAAGCAGTCAAAGAAACCGAGGCTAAACTAGAAAAAGAAGCTCGTAAAGAGGCAGGTGACACAACTCCCCAGGATCCAGGAACTGAAGCTCATCTAAAAAAAGGCCCACGGCCAGTTACTCGCCCTAAAGCAGAGCGCCGTGGCAAAAAATACAAGCAAGTAAACCAACTAGTAGAGCATGGTAAGGTCTACCCCCTACAAGATGCTGTTAAATTAGCGGTTGAGACAAGCCCTTCGAAATTTGACGCGAGTGTCGAGGTTCATGTTCGACTCGGCGTAGATCCAAGACAAGCTGATCAAAATATCCGCGCAACGGTTGCCTTGCCACATGGAACAGGCAAAACTATTCGTGTCGCAGTCTTTGCACCAGATGCCGATCAAGCTGATGCCAAAAAAGCGGGTGCTGATATCGTTGGCGATGAAACATTTATCAAACAACTTGATAAAGAAGAGTTGAATTTCGATATCCTAATCACCACTCCACAATATATGCCAAAACTCAGCAAATATGCCCGTTTACTTGGCCCACGCGGACTAATGCCAAATCCAAAATCTGGCACTGTCGCCCCTGACGTCAGTAGCGCAGTCCAAGACGCAAAAACAGGCAAGGTAGAATACCGAGTAGACAAACAATCCATCGTTCATCTGAGCATAGGCAAAGTATCATTTGGCGAAAAGAAAATCACCGAAAACGCAACTAGCTTTTTTGCTAGCCTAAACGCCCAGAAGCCATCAGGCATCAAAGGCGTGTTCATCAAGAGTATCTCTATCTCAACCACGATGGGTCCAGGTATCAAGGTCGAGCAGACAGTTTAACGACAATATTTATTGTGATTTATCCGCTCAAATTTAAAGTTTGGGCGGATTTGTTATCCAACAAGACGAGAAGCACAGGCAGTGAAGAGAGGAACTGGCGAAATACTAGTCAGCGTCCTGCTCGTGCCACAACAGCGAATTCCATAAAATAGGTTTCGAGGTCAGGGTCATCGGTGGTTAGCACCGCTTGTGAAAATTGATCACGTGCCCGCAGTACTTCTTTGAGCCTAGGAGATTTATCACGAACCAATTTCTCGGCAGTCGCATCGAACAAGTCAAGACCTCGATAAAACGCTCCGTTCATAGCGACCTCGTCACCACGTCGTTTAGCGCTTAACGCCCGTCCAACTTCGCTGCCGATATTGCCCATTTGCTCAAATATAGTGAAACTCTGCCACTTAGCCTTGTCAAATTCGTGACTACTCATGAACAACGTTTTCGATGATACTTACAATTTGCTTACGTATATCAACATCCAGCACGTCTCGAGATGGATTTTGTTGTCGGGGGCGAATATTTATCATGCTATCAAATTCTACAAACTCATCAGTACCGAACTTATCTGGGTACAAATTAATACCCCATAAATCCTGTTGGCGAGAACCTTGGCTAAGTAGCTCTGCTTCGCCATCGACATGCATATCCATATCGACTATAACAATATTCTTTTCGATATCGACATCGGCTTTGACTAACGTGCCATACATTTTTTCCGCCATCTGACGTAACTCATCTAGAGTAATGCTTTCAACTATTTTCATAACTACAGTATAACATCATTCTGTATCTGGGCAGAATGCTAGACGATAGGCTTTAGAGTAGGGGAGCTATTTGGCGAGTTCGAGTCTGACGTTTTTGATGGTGGGGATGTTGCCACTACCGTAAGCCATGCCATGGAAAGCTAGCCATGATTCTGTGATGCTAGCGTTAGTTAATGATGGCTTGAATATTAATTCATAATGTAAATAGCTCGTACTGACTGTTATAGGATTGATCCCGAGACTATACCTAGCGTCAGACCCATTTTGTGAATACACGCTAACCTTGTTCTTGACACTGGTGTCGGCTGATTTAATATCAAAACTTAATTTATAATTAACTAGACCATATTTATCGATAATCGGTGCTAAATCCATATACTGGACAAATTCCACACCATTCCTCGTAATCTCAGCGCGAGAGTCATACAGGAAAGTTTTGTCGCCCAGTACAGTTAGCCCATAAGCTGAGCCAATGATAATCCCAGGATGAGGCGATGCTCCATTTAGTTTTTTATATTGAACTGTGTTTGATTCGCTACTCAGACATAGCGTCGTCGCACCTGGCGTCGGGCAGTCATTGATTGCCGTCGGATACACGTCATTGGTTGTTTTGAAAACTTCTAACTGTTTTGTTATATTTGCCACATCTGATTGAACTGATGCAAATTCCGCCTTATCTCGAACGGTATTGTAAGCCACGACCGAAATTGTCGCCAAAATTCCGATAATGACGATAACAATCAATAGCTCAACAATAGTAAACCCGCGAGTTTCAGCATAAGCGCTTTTCACACTACTAAGTCTACCTCTCTCCCGAACTGTTGTCAAGTGAAATGGGCTAGCTCCCGCTAGGGTATTGACTTTTATAGGGCATTTGTGCTAGAGTGATAAGTGAACATTACCAAAGACAGTGGCGATCAAACAAA
>CAZJUX010000013.1:0-21505 GCA_964549705.1 uncultured Candidatus Saccharibacteria bacterium | reverse complement strand
CCAGTTGAGCTACCGAGGCATGTGAATCATTATACCTGTTTGTGGGGATTTTCGGTAGCTTTTGAGGCACCTTCACCTTAAGACTAGGAGTAGTAACGAGAATACATCACCATATCGCCAGTCAGCTGGTAGCTGGCGATTTTTTCGTCTGGGAACCAGAGGTCAATCTCGTTTTTAGCCTCGCCAGCATTTTCTGATGCATGAATAATATTGTGAATCGAGCGACGCTCGGCATTAGCTACCGCTGGGCTGTCAACTGAATAGTCTCCCCTAATCGTGCCTACATCAGCCTTGAACGGCAAGGTATGACCGCAAAGCTTTCTGACCATATCAATCGCTTGGATGCCCTCTATAACCATCGCCACCACTGGGCCAGAGGTTAGGTATTCTGTCAGACTGGCCACGACGTCTTCGCCTAACTTCTTTTTGTCATCAGTCCCCAAGACATCAAAAACTGTACATTCGAGTGAGTCAAACCCCGATAGACACTTTTCGCCCAAACGCTCAACCCAAGCTTCGTCGCTCATCGGATAGTGTTTTTTGACCTGTTCTTTGGTTGGTCGAACCATTTTTATCGCCACAATTTTTAGACCAACCTTCTCGAAGCGATGGATTACATCGCCGACCGCCCCACGCATCACGCCGTCTGGCTTAATCATCGCGAATGTTCGCTCATATTTCACTTTTTCAATAGCTGGATTTGTTGCCATGATTAACTTAGTCTCCTTGTAATTTAGATTAATTCTATTCGCACTTCTATGCTAACAGTATAACAGATATAGACACTAAGGTATAATAAGATTTATGTATTTCTCAGAGGCTTTAAATGATTTCTTGGAACATCTTGAGGTAGAAAGTGGCCGATCACCGAAGACTATCGAAAGTTACAAATTGTATCTGGAGCGGTTTATGGAGTTTGCCGATGATATACCCGTGGACAAAATTACTGCCGAGCTGATTCGTAAATACCGCCTCTGGTTAAATCGCTACCACAACAGCACGTCAGGCGAAGGGTTATCGATTATTACCCAAAGCTATCATTTAATCGCTATGCGAGGGTTTTTGACATATCTTTCACGTCGAGATATCCCATCGTTATCAGCTGATAAGATAATTCTGCCAAAAACCAGCCGTAAACAAGTGACTTTCCTTCATTACGATGAGGTGGTTAGGCTAATTGAGCAGACCGACCTTGATTCAGAACAAGGTCTGCGAGACAGAGCGATTATCGAGTTGCTATTTTCTAGTGGTCTGCGTGTATCAGAGCTAGTCAATCTAAACCGGGATCATATAAATCTATCCCTGCGTGAATTTATGGTTCGAGGTAAGGGACAAAAAGATCGACCAATTTTCATCTCGACCAGCGCAGCTTCGTTTGTCGAAGACTATCTAGATAGCCGAACCGACTCACTAGTGCCGTTGTTCTTAAATTATAGTCGCAATAGTCAGGTGCCAAATACTTCTGGTGATTATCGACGATTAACAGCCCGGAGTATTCAGCGGATGGTTTCTAGGTATGCTCGTCTAGCAGGCATCACTAAGCATGTCAGCCCACACACCATGCGCCATAGCTTTGCGACTGATTTATTAATGAATGGAGCAGATTTGAGATCCGTCCAATCAATGCTAGGACATAGCAATATCTCAACAACCCAAATCTACACTCACGTTACCGATAAGCATCTCAAAGAAGTCCACGATAAATTTCACAGCAACACTAACTAAGGATCGCAGCTATCGCCCAGTGATGCTGGCAAAATAGCCTCTGAATCAGTCACTGAAAAGTTCTTACATATACTATTTGCGACATCAATCGAACCGTTTGGAAAAGGAAAATCGCTACCGATTCTCAGCCGAGCTTCAACTCTTCTAAACAAATTTGCTGCTCGTCCAGTAGAGTCAACTGCTGGCTGAACGCCATTGAATTTTACCGCGTCATCGTCTTTAGCCAATTGAATTCTGACCGTTGCACCCCGATAGATGGTGTTTAGTCTAACGAAAGCCGTCTCACTGTCCTGCGCTGTTATCTCGCGACCTAAATCTATCTCCACTCGGCAAGCATATCTACCCGAATGAGCAAAATTTTCTGAACAAATAATTTGATCAGGTTTATTATTGAACACCCCACCTTGATTAGTCGCCCTAGCTTTCGCAGAAACATCAATAGATGGGTTTGTAGGCTCACCGCTCACAACATGAGTTGGCTCCAAAAATACCGTTTGCGATGCCTCTGAGCTATCCAACGAATTGATTACAAAATTCCTGCCTGGCGTGATCAATTGCACCCTTACCACTGGTGGCGTGTTCGCTCCCCACGAATTTTTTTCCGGGAAATCATTACCTGAATCTGGCGGCGCGGTAGCTATAACATCAATCCCTACATCTTCTTCAGCTAGCCACTCTATTATGACCTTGTTGTATGGACTGTCTGATTTTATAGGAACAAGATGACTCTTAGACTCAGTGGCTTCGTATAGGTAATCGTCAGTCAACATATTGATTTTTACACAGGTATAAGCCTGATTATAGCTAGCGCCTTCGCTACCACTATGATTAGTTTTGATAATAGTCTCTTTATCTTCGGCTAGGCCATTAACACCCCCTAGGGCAATTACTCGACAATCAGAGGCATGGTCTGCCAAAGCCGCTCTCGCGGTTATATCACCCTCATGTGCTCGTTTGATCAATCGCTTGGCGTCTTCTACCCCCGCCATAGCTGAATCGTAAGCACTCTGCGATAAATCATTGTTTGATGCTTGCTGTTGGTCACGAACCATCAGCTTAATGAATCCAATTGTCAAAATTGCCAAGAGCATAGCCGCAAAAATCACCGCAAAAATCGAAACTGCTCCAGATTGTTGATCAGATTGTCGTTTAACCATTTGTCCTCACTATCATTTCAAAGTTATTTATCGCGCAAAAATCAAAATTTGATTCATTTTGTTTCGGTGATTTGCAAGTTTGATCGAGGGTGTCTATTTCAGAAGATGCGCTGGTCCCCACTACGTAGCTAATCCTGAATAGACCCTCATTACCTCGGTCGACTAGTGGCACAACTCGTAAATCATACACCGACAGAACGACATCATCTTTATTAGTCGGCTGTTTTAAGAGCGCAGTGATATTACTGTCTGGGTTAATTTGATTTGGATAACGATTATTGTCTGGGCCAGCAGTCTGCTCGCATAGTGCCCCATCAGGATCAGCGACTCGCACAAAATTAATTGGCTGACCGTCGACCGTCACAATAGTTGGGTTTGACGACAGGTCATCTCCCTCAGATAATTGGTTGAGAGTCTCAGCCTTATTCCATAAATAGGAATATTGACCTAAGCAAAATCGTCCGCTCTCGGTTACGCCATTGGTTACACTTATCGCTAAGTCTCCTACGCCCCCACCACTCATCAACTGTTGTCGGTTTGCTTGCAGAAAATCCCGACGCATCACATCACCGACGTTTCTTACCGATTGGTTAAGACTGCGCAAGACAGCCCCGCGATTAAACATTTTTCCCGCCTGAACCGATATCATTACAATCGATATCAGCAAAATTGAGATAAACGACATAGCCAGCATCAACTCAACTATCGTAAACCCATTTTTGTTATACATCTGGGTCATATATCCTCACAATCGTGCCTATAGTCATCGGTCGATCAACGCCAAGACTGTCCCAACAAGCTTGTATATATGCATCATAAGCTCGGCCATTTTCAACTTTGGCTATTTGAATAAATATCCCTTGTGATCCGCTGTTATTAACCCTTGCGAACGTCTCTGGTTGCCTGTAGTTAAACTCTCCACTAGCCTGCCCTGCGAACTTAATCTTTAGCTGATCGCCTTCTGTCGCTGGGACGAGCACAAACCCTTTAGCCGAAAAGTTCTCTGGGCACTGACCGGCTCCGATAATTGATTCGACTTCGCCATCTTTGTTGATATTGTCCCATACTGCTACGTACTCTGGGTCAGGGTTATCTAACTTGGTTTGACTGTGAACGTATCTCAATAACTCTGCTTGGCCATCAATCTGATGACGAACTTGAGTAATCTCTAGTGACCTCTGAGCGGTAAATAGACCTGTGTTCATAATTGCCATCGAGCTGACTGCCACCATGCTAAAAATTGATACAGCTAATAAAACCTCAATAATTGTGTCGCCTCGTTCAACCTTAGATTTAATCACTACAATCCTCTGTTGCATTAGCGACCATTATGGCATCGGCCGAACCGGCTTTTTTACTGAGAAAAACTGATTGACGAGTTCGGTTGAACCAACCCGTGTCATAAACACAAATCTCTGTCCGATCCTGATCGGCCGCTGAATTCACAAAGCCTGTTATCTCTTCTGGTGAGTACTTTCGATCACTAGAACGAATCGTTAATCGACTAGTCTCTGGGTCGCGCATCATCAACACTGCCAAGTCTGCGCCTGAGCTGATCGACAAACGAGTCTTCACTTTCCAGCTTGCTTCATAACTTTCGCCTTCGCCTAGATTCATACCATATTGCCAGGCGATACCATCAAAAAAAGCATACAATGGATAAGAGGCGAACTGGCGCCCATTTTCATCTGCCGTTTCAATATATCGACCAACAATAACACAATCAGACTGCCCGCGATTGGCGTCAACAATACCCGCTGCGATTGGGCAAGGCGCATCGTGCGGCCGATCATTCATAACATTTATCACTGAGCTATACTGTTCACTCAGATAACTCGAAAAAGAATAGAGCGCATCCTTATATTGCTGGCGCTGGATTACTAGCCCAGTACCAGCTAGTAGCGCCACTGTTAATGCGCTAGATACCGCCATAAACATGAGAACTTCGATGATTGTAAAACCGGTGTCTATTTTGCGTCTCATTACTGCTTAATTATAGCATAGGCGGGTTAAATAAATAGCAGAGATTGATACCAGATGACAATTTCTTCACCAAAAAACCAAGCAAATAAGAAACCTGCTATCATTAATGGCCCAAATGGCACTTTTGATTGACGCTTGATAGTCCGGCGCAACAAACCAGGCAAAACAATCAGTGTCCCGATTAAATTTGAAGCAAAGAGTGTTATAAAGGCCAACCGCCAATCCGCCAAGAACAATGCCATACCGAACCCGAGCTTTACATCGCCAAGACCGACCCATTCACCGTCCGATACTTTATGTAGAACATAATATAATAAGCTTAAAATCATGATCGAGCCAAATAGTTCACTCATCATAGCGATTGGGCTACTTACCTGAGAAATGTTTAACACAAAAAAAACAACTCCGAGGGCAATAAATGATAGGTTTAATCTATCTGGTAAAAGAAACCACCGCTTATCGTAAGCAAACATAACCGCTAGTAGCACTAACGCTGACAGCCAAATTACGAGTTTGCTTATTTCAAGAGCGCCATCCAGTGGCATCGGCCAAAGATAAACCGACAAGATAAACAAGGTTGTTAAACTAACTTCTAAGAATATCTCTGACCAGCCGATGAACTCATGACAAGATCGGCAACGACCACGCAAAGCCAACCAACTGACCACAGGAATCATTTCGAACCATTTTAACTCCTTTGAGCAGTTCAAGCATCTAGACCGATCGGTTAAAAAATTGCTTTGATTTAGTGGCTCTAAACGAGCCAGCTCTGTTTTGTTAATTCTTAAACCATCTGCCTGGTCTTCCGCTAACTGCCTTGCCCTCAAACGCCAAACCTGAGCACCAGCAAAACTCCCAAAAATTGCCCCAAAAAATCCAACTACTAAATAAAGCCAAATATCCATAAGCTTATAATATCACACTAAACAGCCCCCGGGACGAGAGCTGTTTGATAAAACGTTTATTTTGCCTATCATCCCTCGATGCAGTAGTATTGGCCACCACCTGCTTCAAGTAGGTTGACTACTATGAATTGGCGTTTAGACGCACTGAGCACCTTCTGTTCAGATTTGCCACTTTCACCACATTTGGCTTCAGTGACAACATAGAACCCATTTTCCTTAGTAGGATCATTTAAGTCCGATATCGTATAGTCGCCACTTGGCTTCGGGTCTATTACGAAAATTCTTGAAGCATCGCTATTACCTGACAATTTGTCGACGTATTCTTCGAGCCTACCCGCTGTTGGCCATGCGTTTCGATTAGCCCCCGTATAATTAGTGACCGCCTGAGAAACCAAGCTGACGTCATTTTTGCGCGCTGTGTCACGTGAATTTCTATTCATAGCCGGCACTGCGATTAGCACCATCAAGAAGATTAGCCCCGCAATAGCCAACACCAAGACGACCTCGATGATCGTGAAGCCTCTGTTGTTTCGTTTTGTTATTGATTTCATACCACCATTGCCTTTCTATGCTTTATTGTCGGTTTGATACTTAATAATTTACATTAACTTAAGCCTTTTGTCTAGAAGCTTATGTTGTTAACCAAGCCATAAATCGGAAACAAGATTGCTCCGACCATGCCACCTGCGATGATTGCCAGGAACACCATCAGAATCGGCTCAATTGAAGTAGAGATTGCCTTGACCTCATCATCGAGCTCATCTTCATATATTTGAGCGCACTTGCCAAGCATTTCGTCGATCTTACCCGACTGTTCGCCGACCTTAATCATCTGTGGCACCATCGGTAGAATGTATTCCTCGTTCTTCAGGGATGACGACAGCGCCTTACCTCCCTTGACCTTTTCGGCCGCTCGCCCAATACTGTCTTGAATAACTACATTGCTAACTGAGGTGGCCGAAATTCTCAACATATCGAGCATCGCCACACCAGTGCCAAGCAAAGTTTGACCCGTTCTAGCAAACCGACCCATGTATAACTTCCTGAACATGCCATTGAAAATCGGCACATTTAATTTGAAGTTGTCTTTAACACGTATGCCAGCCTCGGTTTTCAGATATTGAACAATGAAATAACCGCCGATTATTATAACCGCTATAATCAACCACCACCAGGCTATCAATAAATCAGCCCCATCAACCATAACTTGCGTTAAAACCGGCAACTGCATCCCTAGATCCTTGTATAGATTTTTTACCTGCGGGACAACCGCGATTAACATAAAAATCACTACACCCAAGATAACAAATAGAACAATGACTGGATAAATCATCGCCCCTCTGACTTTACTAGCAACCGCAGAGTCTTTCTCTTGCTGAGCGGCTATTCTCTTCAAGGCCTCGTCCAGCGTTCCAGACGCCTCTCCAGCCGATATCAGAGCGACTACCACTTGGTCAAAAACGTCAGGATGCTTAACGAAAGCATCAGATAAAGGCTTACCCCCTTCTATGTCAGCTATTATTTCTTGGATAACTAGGCTCATTTTCTTATTTGAAGTTTGCTCAGATACCGTGCGCAAGCTTTGAGACAGTGGCAACCCCGCGCCAATCAATGTAGCCAATTGCCTCATGAAAATAATCTTGTCTTTGGCAGTGATTCGGCCACTTAGCCGTGCAAAAAAACTGCTATTCTCGTCTTCTAGTTTGATATCCAACGGTGAATACCCTTGAGCAATTAACAGTTTGGCTGCCGAATTTTCTGACTCTGCTTGAACAGTTGATTTAACTATCTTGTTGGTCGTATTATCGCGGGCTTCATAACTGTATTTCTTCATATTATCCTCGCATTAATCTCTCAAATTCAGTTAAGTCAACAGCAAACTCTCTAGCACTGTCGTAGGTGATCGACCCGCTCTGAACCAGACTAACTAGTGTTCGATCCATCGTTTGCATCCCCTGCTCGGCACTAGTTTGAATAATCGCGTCTAGCTGATGCGATTTCCCTTCGCGAATAATATTCCTGACTGCTGGATTGGCAATCAATACCTCTGCGGCCACGACCCGTCCGCCACCGATTGCTGGCACAAGTCGTTGCGAACAAATCGCCATCAAAATATTTGATAGCTGGGCTCGAATTTGGGCTTGCTGATGAGGAGGAAAGACGTCAATCATGCGGTCGATACTCTGCGCCGCCGAGTTGGTGTGTAGTGTCGCAAACACCAAGTGCCCTGTCTCTGCGATTGTAATTGCTGCTGAGATTGTCTCAAGGTCACGCATCTCCCCAATCAAAACCACATCTGGATCCTGTCGCAAGCTTGAACGAAGTGCTGCCGAAAAACTATAGGTATCATAGTGAACCTCTCGTTGGATAACAACCGATTTTTTCGATTTATGAGTAAACTCAATCGGGTCCTCAATAGTGATAATATGCTGTGATCTTTCAGAGTTAATCTTATCGACCAACGCGGCCAAGGTGGTTGATTTACCCGATCCTGTCGGGCCAGTCACTAGGACTAACCCCCGCGGGTAATCAGCGAATGTGCTGATAATTGGAGGCATGCCCAGCTCTGATGCTGATTTAATTTCATTTGGGATTAACCTGAGAGCGGCAGCTAAATTGCCCCTCTCGTGAAAAGCGTTCACGCGAAAGCGTCCTAGAGAGCCGAAAGCGAAGCTAAAGTCGAACTCCTTATCCTTCATCAGAATCTGGCGCTGGTCTTCATCAAGCGTCTGGAAAATTAATTGCTCAACCACCGACTCGTCTAGAGGCCTAGCCCCAGAAGCAGGCACGAGCGAACCATCGATACGAAGCATCGGTGGTAGTCCAACTTGAATATGGAGATCCGAGGCTCGCTTCTTAATAACTTCTTCTAGTAAAACTTCGATTCTGATTTCTTGATTATTCATTTGGCCTCCCTTTTATGCTATGTCCGCCACTACACGGTTAACTTCTTCTAATGTTGTTACGCCAGCTAATGCCTTCAGATAACCGTCTTGACGCATAGTCAACATCCCCTGCTCCATTGCAGTTCGTTGAATCTCGCCACTAGTTGCCCGTCTGACAATCATATTCTGAATCTCCTCTGTCACGTCCATCACCTCGTATAGACCTAGTCGTCCAGAGTAGCCACGCGGTGTTTGTGGGCTATCATGACCTTTGACTAAGGTATAACTATTCTGCCCCGCGAGTGGCAGGTCTTTATAGCCTAAATCTGTTGCAATTGCAGGCATTTCGGCAGAAGTTTTCGGTAACAAGTGACCAACGGTTGCCTGGATAGTCTGAGTTTCTACAGTCGATGATTGGTAGCTAGTGTGTTTAGAAGATACTCGCCTGACTAATCTCTGCCCGATTACCATATTAACTGTTGAGGCAATCAAAAATGGCTCAATTCCCATATCCAACAACCGAGGGAGTACCCCTGCTGCTGAGTTAGTGTGGAGTGTTGAAAAAACTAAATGACCCGTCAATGCCGCTTGAACCGCTAAATTAGCTGTTTCTGAGTCGCGAATTTCTCCGACCATCACTATATCTGGGTCTTGACGAAGAATCGACCGCAAGCCTGATGCGAAGCTCAATCCCACTTCTGGATTAACTTGGATTTGATTAACACCATCCATTTTGTATTCGACTGGGTCTTCGAGAGTAACAATATTCACCGAGTCGTCCTTGATCTCTTTGATCAAAGCGTATAGGCTGGTTGACTTACCAGAACCAGTCGGACCAGATGTCAATATCATACTATTCGGGCGTCTAATACCCTTGCGGATTAACCTAAGCGCACGCCCAGCATAGCCCATATCTTCAAGATCGAATGAATTACCAGATTTATCAAGTAGACGAATCACCACCTGTTCACCCCAGACTACAGGACTAATAGCTATACGCAAATCGACATCCTTGCCCGCCACGTCAACGGTGAATTGTCCGTCTTGTGGCGTCCTGTGCTCATCAATCTTCAGGTTCGATAATATTTTGATACGACTAACCAGAGCTGGCTCGATACTCTTTGGCAGCTGCATAATCTCACGGAGCACTCCATCCACGCGACAACGAATTTTCAGAGCACCTTCAAGAGGTTCGATGTGAATATCTGAAGCATGACTCTTGACGGCGTATTCCAAAATTGTCGAAAGAGCTCGAGAAATTGGTGAGTCTTGAACAATTGTCTTAATATCGTTTGAGGCATCTTTTCTCGCCTCTTCCTGGGAGACTTCTGCTGCCTGACTCACTGTTGTTAAGTCTGCTTTATATTGGCTCAAGACGTGATAAACACTCGCTTCTGAAGCCATGAAAACTTTAAGTGGTCGCTGGATTCGATTCGATAAGTAATCGACAGCCTGAACGTTATTTGCATCAATCATCGCCACCGCTAAACGATTCTGGACATTTGCCAGAGGAACTGCCATAAATCTTTCAGCGATATCTGGTGGTAATAAACCCAAGATATCTTGGTCGATATAACTATTCGTTAAATTGACATAGGGAACTCCAGAAACATGTGCCACTGCATGCGTCAAAAGTTCATTGTCGAGGATATTTTCGTCGACCAATATAGAGAATAATGGTTTGGCATCTTGCGAAGCTCGAGTGACAGCGTCATCGAGAGCCGACTTCTCAACCAAACCCTCTTCAACTAAGAGCTGAATGAGCTTATTCTGGATGTCCTCTGTTAATAAAGCCATCTCTCAGCATCTCCTTGGGTTAATCCGCAGAACCTTGACCAATTATCACCTCTACTGTAGGATTTATCGCCTCACTATTGAATATTTTTGCATCGGGTTCTTCGATATCAGAATCAATTTCTTGAATAGTTTGAACTTTAACCCCATCCTCCGGTAACTCCAAGAAAGGAACGCTTGAAGCGATTAAATAGGAGATAATCACGCCAATACTCGCGATAAAAATAATCATAGCTATGTCAGTCTTTTTCATTACTGCTCTTCCTTACTTTTTGTGCTAGTATTGGTTTTTGATTTAGTACTATCAATTGACGGTTTGATAATTTTCGTCTTTAACTCTACGTGTTGAGCTAATTCATACCGCGCTCGTCCTTTAATATTGATTGAGGCACGATTATCGGACGACTGAATTTCAATTGACTGAATTTCAATCACCCTAATCGATTTCTCAAATCTCAACAATAGTTCTTTAAATTTATCCATTCCGCCTGATGGATCGCTAACGCTTATCGAGAAAGAAAGATAGCCTCCATCGCTACTTGATGAGTTCGTCGAGATTTCGTCTGAGTTAATTGTTAAATTCTCAAGCGACAGACCATCGACGGCGCCTATAAATCGCTCCTGTAGCGAAGCACCTAGCGCATCTACATTCGGTTCAGATGGCAAAGCGTCTAGCACCGACTGAAGGGCGCTATTCTCTTGGCGAATTTTCACACTTGCCAGCGCCTCATCTGTTTCAAAGACACCAAGCTCTTTTTTGAGATCTTTGACGGCCTCGATATTGCCCTTTAGCGTCTCAACTGTCTTTGATTTTTCGTTAATAATTTTCGTGTTGAACATGATTTGTTGTCCTAGGAATATCGCTACAACTATTGCTGCACCGACAATAAACGCCGAACCAGCCACAAAAGAGAACATTGTTCGATTTGATGAATCAATCTGTTGTCGCTTACGTATCGCAACGTTCTTGTTTTTGTCATCAGCCATCGCTACTTGCCCTCCTGTTCATCGTTGGCCTGACTCTCGAACAGATTACTCGGCACGCCTAGCTTTGAATCAGTCACATCGGTCTTTTTGCCTAATGCCTCAACCACAACGGGCTTATCGCTGTTCATAAATAGCTCATCAGGATAGACAAACGAGAACGAAAACCTCAAAACTTGCTTGCCCTCAGAGTTTAGCCCTAGACTAGACGGGCTAGATTCAATTTTTTCAGCTAATGGCTCTTCCTGGGTATCATCCTCATTTTTTGTGAAATAATGAACCTTTGTATTCAATATTGTCTTTTTGAACGCCTCGAGAGAAACGTGATCCTCGGTCCACCCCTCTAGGAGGATAGTCTTCGCCGATGGATCATATTTGAGGTTTGATATCTTAGCGTAATTTTGCTCTGCTGGGTTGATAGCTGATAGTACATTGAATAAACGAGAGTCAATATTTTTGTCTTGATGCATTTTGCCTATTGTGCCAAGTTGGTGCTGTAGAGTAACTGTTTTGTCTAAATCTTCGATACCGAGCAAGATCTTCTCTTGTTTCTTGATTTCTTTATCCTGAGATCCTTCAGCGACCAACTGAGCACCAACAACCGTACCTAAGATTGCCAAGACCACAATCGCCACGCCACTAATCAGCATTGACAACGTGATAACAAAATTCCTCATTAACTTTGTGCGAAGAAACTCACGTTTGATATCTGGGATCAAGTTTACTTCAATCATGAGTCATTTCTCCTCTGCGCCAACCCCACAGCCGCCGAAAACTCATGAGCAACTGGCTCTAGTTGCTGTTGGACGATTTGCGACATACTAACCCTTTGCCAAGGGCTAACACCAACTGCCTGAACGCCAGTCTTAGATGAGATATAACTATCTATCATTGGCACCGACATGCCGAATCCCGACAAGGAAATACCTGTGATTTGTAGACTCGGGTATCTCGTCTGGAAGAACTTGATCGACTTGGTTATCTCTGAAGCAAAATTATCAAGCACGCCATCTATCGCTCTCAAGACCTGACCGTCTAAACGATCTGGTGCCAGGCCAAATTTCAGAATAAATTGCCTCGCCTGATTTTCTTGAACATTCAAATTCTGAGAAGCTGTGCGAACAAACGAACTAAGACCATTCGGGATCGTCCTAACAAGCCGTGGTACACCACCATAGACGACCGCCAAGTCAGTGGAACTCTCCCCGATATCAAGAATTAGCCTAGCCCCTTGATCGGCAGCCGGAGCGAGCGACCTAACCATTGCGATTGGATCTGGTTCGGCTGCGATAACATTTAGACCTAATTTTTCAACAAACTCTAGTCGTTCCTCGGTGTAGCTTTTTGCCACACTAGTCAACAGGATTTCGTATTGATTTTGGGTTCGCAAGCTATCCCCAAGTAATGCCCAGTCGACTTTGGCCTCTTCAATAGGCATCGGTATATACTGATCAACTTGGTATTTCATAGTTGATTTTAGTTCTTGTTCTGACACCTTGGCTACATCTATAATTGTCGTAAATGTTTTGCTAGAAGGCAGGCCAATAGCAACGTTTATAGTACGGATTCCACTTTGGCCAATCGCTGTCATTATCACCTCGCCCAGTCGGTGCCTGGCCTCTGATGAATCACTGGTTGAAATTTTGCTATCGACTGGCGCATAGCCGTATTTGTCGAGTGCCCAACCGTTAGCTGTATTGACTAGCTGAACCACTCGCACTGCGTTAGTGCCTATGTCTAAACCGAAGAAGTCGCCCAGCCCTTTTATTAGTTTCATATCATCTCTTATTATACATAAGCTTGTTGATATATCCAAATAGTTTCACTCTAATATCTCGGTAGCAACTCTCTGACATAAGTAGTCTTAATTAAGCCTGAATCCTGTGACCTCTCATACCCCCACATATAAGCGTCTGGTCGAAGATTTAAAATCTCCGCTGGCATATTTGGATTAGATGCTTCACCGCCCGCGGTGCGCTTGAGGTAAATTTTATTTGCCATAACGGCACCATTAATTCTGAGCGGTTCATTGCAAGAGAAAACAGAAAGTCCTTCCGCCAAATCAAATGAGTTATTAGTCCTACAAGTACTTAATCTATCTCTGGCTATTAGCCAGGCGTCGATTTGAGTGACGTTAGGAGCCACTACAATATCATCGGCAATAATCACCGCCTGCGGTAGCTCATATAGTGAATTATATTGCTGACTTGAGCTATAGGTAATATTGTTGTTGATTTCAACTGTTCCCTCTTTCACAAGGACAACAGTTTCTCCTAGGTTCAGCTCATAGCCGTCCAATAATTTATCTGCCCCGTCCGTCGCTTTAAAGTAATTAGCTGGGTTAATCGATAGAGGCAAAGACCCTGAGGTGAACCCTCCGAAGCTTCCTGGAATATTGGCAAATGTTAAATCGTTATAAAGTCTTTGGCTCATCGTATCTCGGCCGTCCGAACCACCTGATAAGCCCGCTCCCGACGATGATTTAATTAATCCAGGCGAGGAAATAGCGTACTCAGCCCAAGAGCCGTAGAGCTTGTTACGTTTGTGCGTAATCGCTGTTACTACCTTTTGCGGCTCACCAACTTCCGCCCCGCCCAGTGAGCCGAACGCTACACCAGCTCGGACATCACCACCCCAAAATTGAACCTTTGGTTGTTTGCTAACGACGTAACAGATAACACCCGAGTGCCTCCACTCTGATTGATCATGCCTGTATGGTGCTATTGATAACGCATAGCAAACCCGAGAACCTGCCTCTAAATCAGGCATGCCGTTCGGCCTGGTGTATGAATCAGACCAAGGACCACCCCATCCGCTCGGCATAAACTCAGTATCATCACCCCCCGTAACGATTTGGCAACCAGTGTTATCGTTCAAGTCGCCCATACCAGTAGCCCCAGATTTTCGATTACCGTAGTAACTACTACCAACCGCTCCCGAACAAGGATCAGTTGATGATATGCCACCATTTTTATTAGCAGGCATAGGTTCGCCCTTGCCGATAATTATCTCCGTCAAGCGCCACCTCGCTGGATGGCTTTTAGTAGGTCCCACATTATTAACTCGAATATCCGACTTCACTTCATTGCCAGGTTCAACAACATCATTGCCGACGTTAACTGCTGGGGTTAATTCATAATCATAAGGCACGTTCGCACAAGCATAGTCGCTCTCGTACCAGCTATCATCATCCCATGCTCCATCTGCCCAAGAAATTTGCTGGCATAGCTCTTTACCAACATCATCTTGATCAATTAACCGACTTATGTTATAACGCGTATAGAATAGATCATCTACATCACCTCTCCCCGTATGGCCTGAGGGGTCAGACCATCGGCCACCTTCTGAGTCAGAACCGATCGGCCGATCTACCCGATCTATATCTATTGTAATGGATCGATCCATATCATCTGGACCAGTGTTACGCAAATCATGATCCCAGTAGAGCGTGTCCCCCGGTTTAGCGTTTAGATTATTTCTTCCTTGTTGACGATCCGAGACGCTAGTTGAATTCTTTTTTACATAGGACTGGCCATTGATATGCCACTCGCTAGCCTCAGGAATTTCATCAAGCTCACCGATTGGATTTGCGCAGTCTTCTTTAATTACATACAGAGCTTCTCCTTCTTCATCGTAAAACGTATATAGATTAGCATATCTATTCACTTCATTGCCCTGAGTATACCACGCTACATCAAGCACACTCTGCATATAAGTATTGCGCTCACCAATAATATCTACGGACCTAACATAATCAATATATCCACCCCTGTAAACTAGCGAGTGGAGTCGGTTTCTCAAGTCGTCAAAATCTACTTGGTCTACATCTGCGCCAGGGCTATGCCCCACCATGGTGTGATAGATAAATGAAGCGCCAATGCTATAAGCGCCCTCCCTACCGTGTATAGCCGATAGAGTATCCACAAAGTCATCAACTTTATCATGCTCACTACCACTCATATCTATAGTTATCCCACCAGGTATAACACTACCTACGAGATGGACATTAGGGTCTTTTTTACCGTCGAAATACCCCCAAAACGCGTCCCTACCAGAAAAGGCAGCGACATCATTTACTGGCCTTAACAGTACGGAGACAGACATAACGATCAACAGGATGGAAAATAATCTCAACCCTCCTATCAGCTTCATAGTTTCGACTCCAATTCATTAATCTTTAGTTGAGTCTGGTCATAACTGGCTTGGTATCTTGGTGAATCCTTGTCGTATTGGTCAATAATTTTTTTGTAATATTTGATAGCCATCTTGTTATCACCCTTGTCCTCGGCTATTCTGGCAATCAAAAGATCGCTCGCAAAATCGCTAATTATCGTCTCTGCCTTTTGAGCTACGATTAATGCTTCTTCGTATTTTTTAATATTTGCCAGATATGCGGCTTTACGCAACAAAATCGCCTGTCTATCCTGATCATCAGGTGCCGAGTCAAAAAGATTATCATAGCCCCTCATTATCTCGTCGTGCTTACTGGATAAATCATTCCTGGCACTTAACCTAAGCTTATTCAAGTCATCCACGCCCTGCTTTGTTTTATTAGTCATTTGGGCTCCCTCTTCACGTATATAATCTGTGTTTTTGGGCTCGATGCTTCTACCTAGCGTCAAATATAACACCACACCGCCAGCCACCAGTAATACCACTCCAATGACTAGCATGATTATTTTCTGCTTTTTCGTTATTTTCCGTCTACTTTTCTTAGTTTTTTTCAGATCATTTTTAATGATATTGCTCATGTTTACCAGTATAGCACAGCAAAATGCTAAACATTAAACCGGAATTCAACAATATCATTTGGTTGCATGATATAGTCTTTGCCTTCAGTTCGAACTTTGCCGGCACTTTTGGCATTTATCTCTGAACCAGCTACAATCAGCTCGCCGTAATCAACTACTTGTGCGGCGATAAAACCTCGCTCGAAATCACTATGAATTACGCCAGCCGCCTGAGGTGCCGTCCAGCCTTTGTGGATAGTCCAAGCTCTGACTTCTTTTTCGCCAGCCGTCAAATAGCTTTGTAGCCCCAAGATATCATAGGCTTGATGAATTACTTGAGTCAACCCCGATTCCTTAACGCCATAGCTTTCTAGGAGCTCTGACGACTCATCAGCAGACAAGCCAACCAGTTCGCCCTCTAATTTTGCGCAAACAAACACCGCTCGAGCTGGGACAACCAATTGCTCCAGCTCTAATTTCTTGGCTTCATCAGTTAGCCCAACTTCGTCGACGTTGAACACATATATTACAGGCTTGGCGGTCAAGAGGTGTAAATCGGCAATCATTTCTTCATCTAGACCGTCGATGCTCGACAGAGTAACTCCTTTTTCTAGTTGACTTAATAGCTCCGTCAGATAATCATGTTGTTTCTTTGCTTCAGGCCTAGCCTTGGCCTCCTTGGCCAGCCGAGCCAATCGTCCCTCAATCGTCTGAATATCCGCTAAAATCAGCTCGAGATTAATCACGCCTATATCACTTTTTGGATTAACATCGCTGTTGTCATGGCGAATAATATCACTTGATTCAAATGCCCGAACAACATGAATAATTGCATCACTCTGACGAATATTCGCTAAAAACTTATTGCCAAGCCCCTCGCCCTGGCTAGCCCCAGCTACCAAGCCTGCAATATCAACAAATGTAACTGTCGCTGGAATAATTTTCTGCGCATGATACATATCAGCCAAAACTCGTAACCGATCGTCTGGCACGGGCACTATGCCCGTATTCGGCTCAATCGTCGCAAACGGATAGTTCGCCACTAAAATATCATTATTAGTTAACGCGTTAAACAACGTCGACTTGCCAACATTTGGCAACCCGACTATACCGATCGATAAGCTCATATCTCAAGATTATATCAATTTTTTTGCCTAGTAGCTACTCTGAGAAGGTAAAACCGCTCCTGGTTGCCCTTTGCTCCAGCTACATCACTATCTCGCTTGTTGACTATCACAAATCTCTCTTTTGCCCACACTTCAAAATCCGTTAAAATCTGTCGACGAATTTTATCATTTTTTATCACGCCTTTATTAACCTGATTCCGACCGGCCTCAAATTGTGGCTTGACCATAGCTATTATCTGTGTCTGTTCGCCCGCCAAGGAGCCGGCGATATAAGGCAATATCTCCCGTAAACTAATGAATGAAACGTCGATCACTGCAATATCTGGTAGCTCAGCCAGCTTCAGCACCCGGACATCGGTCTTTTCGTGCAATTCAATTCGTTCATCACCGCGTAAACTTGAGTGTAATTGATCGGTTCCAACATCGACTGCTATAACTTTTATAGCCCCGCGCTTCAAGGCGTAATCGGTAAACCCACCCGTGCTTGAACCAACATCCAAAACAATCTTTTGATGAAAATCTACACCCAGAAACTCGGCGACACTCGCTAACTTGAGACCAGCCCGAGAGACGTATTGCTCTTCGACTAATAACTTAACTATGTGGCTAGATTCAACCATCAAGCCTGTTTTTTGAACCAACTTGCCATTAACTTCGACTTTACTCAAGCGAATGAAGCTCTCGGCCTGCGAACGAGAGCTGACTAGCCCACGAGCAACCATCTCTTGATCCAACCGACGCTTCATCAGTAGATTATCCCCTCGACTTTTCGAGTAATTTCAGCCAACTTCGTCCAAGATAAATTATTTGTCATAATACTAATTACATAAGTCCCGCTCGGATGATAGACAATCGCTGTATCACTAAGATAACCCCAGAGAAAGCCAACTTTATCTGCTACCCGAGCAGTAGTGCCAGCGGGCACTCCCCGTCGATAGACTTGCCGTTTCATCAGATCCAACAAGAAATCTCTCTTCTCCCCATTTAAAATTTCGCCTCTCTCGATTTCTGCCATTATTTTAGTCAGGTCAGCGACCGTTGTTTGAGCCGAGTTGATATCGTTAAAGTTCGTGTTTCGGCTATAACCTCTTTCGTATAGAAAATTGTTGATATTCGTTCGACCGAATTTGTTCAACATGGCCTCGGGACAAGCATTGTCCGATTGGACAATTGTCCTATCGATACACTGGCGTACCGACATGCCGTTAACTTGGTCGTCTTCCGATAATTTACCATCTGCTATTTGATTTAGTGCATAAACTACCACAAAAACCTTATAGGTGCTGGCCGCTACTGTTTTGTCATAGGCTCGATAATCCGCTCGCCAACCCTGGCCACCTAATTGCATCACGCTAACTCTAATATCGCCTTCATCCGCCAACGAATTTAGATAAGCACGCAGACCTGCCTCTGATTTAGTAAAAGTTTGATTTTTGTTAATTCTTGCTGGCACGGTTTTTGCAACTACTCCTATCTCTTTCTTTTGATCTTTACCGAATAACCAACTATCAATATCTGTTAACAACTCCGCGTAATCAATCGTTCGGCCATCATTGCCTTGTCTTCGTGATTGCTCAACCCCATCCGTCAAGTGAACCTCCGTCACACCTGGCGCAATATCAACTAATTTATTGAACTTGTCGCCGATATGTTGACTAATTTTTTCGTGGTTTAGTTCTATGCGCACTTCATCAGCCGATTGGGCATCATCTTGGGCGAACCCAACCCAGCTAACAATATCCGACGACGAAACCTCGTGCTTATTCTCGCCAAAAACTAGACTAAACGAGCGGTTAATAATGTCTTTCGCCTCATCTCTAATTGGCTCTAATTGCTTAGCGGTAATCGGCGGGGATATATCAGTAAACTCAGCCCCAAGCACAGTCTGGCCCGATAATTTAAACTGAGCCGATTCGATACTTCGCTTGAGTTGTTCGGCGGATAATTTCGCACCGTTTACTTCTTTGATAACAACTGGCTCACCATCCTCCACCTCTAGCCGAGCATTTACTGGCGTAAGTTCAAAATCAGATTGGTTATCAGACATAAACTGATCTAATTTAGAAAGCTCAATCGTTGGCTCATATTCATCAACCTCTGTCCCCGACCAAAATAAACTTGTCGGCACAAAACGAAGCCAAAACGGATATTCAATTGACTTCTTAGCGACAGCCGATACATCAATCTTTACCCCAACCGTAGCAGGCTTTAGCGACAAAATAGTTCGTCCGCTACTTTTTACCTCTACAGCAGATTGTTTATAAAAGTCAGCGATAGACTTCTCTATATCATCAGTTGTCCAGCCAGCGACAGATAGATCGGCTATTTTCGCGCCGAAAGGAGCCCTATCTCGTGGGAAGGCCAATTGAGCTAGTACTAAACTAACTGTCAGACTAGCAACCGCGATTATCGACCAGCGGCGAAATCTCTCCGATTGGAGAATCTTTTTCAGCGGATCGATATTTAATTTGAAACCTATCTTTCGTAAACCCACCAGCTTATTATAACACCCTACTTTTTACGCTCTCGATAATCACCAGTTGAGGTATCAACCGATACTATGTCGCCTTGCTTAATAAACGCAGGAACTTTTATGACCAAGCCTGTTTCAAGGGTTGCATCTTTCAGGACACTCGATGAAGTATCGCCCTTGACGACATCTTCTGTATAGGTAACCTCAAAATAGATATTCTTTGGCAATTCAACATTTATCACTCGGCCATCGAACAACTGTAGGGTCAGCTCAACACCATCTTTTAGATAGTCCGCTGTCGAATCAACTACATCAAGTGATAGTTCGAATTGTTCAAAAGTTTCTGGGTCCATAAAGTGGAAAATATCACCATCGCGGTATAAAAATTGAACACTTTTATTATTCACTTCAGCTGGTTCAATCTTCTCCTGTCCCTTAAAAGTCTTTGGCACAACGCTACCATCTAGTAGATTCCTCAGCTTCACGTTAACAATTGAACCACCTCGCCCCATCACTTTTTGGGAATAATCAATAACCTTATATGGCCTGCCGTCTATCTGACAAACAACGCCTTTTTTGAGGTCAGTTGGCTGATACATTTTATATCCTCCTTATTATCTTGCCACTAGACTAAAAGCTCGACACAAATGGGATTAGCGCTAGATGCCTTGCCCTTTTGATAGCCACAGCTAAACTGCGCTGTTGCTTGTTACTCAAGCCTGTCTTGCTGATTGGCTCGATTTGTCCATAACTATTAACAAATCTGAGAAGTGTTTTTGCGTCCTTGTAGTCAAATGCTACTGGTGTATCTTTTTTTGATCGTTTCATAAAATTCTCCGTATATCTAATTAAAATGGTATCTCGCTGAGATCGATTGGCTTATCGTCGATTTCACTAACGACTGGCTCAGCTTTCTTGGCTGGCGAACTGCTACTCGATGGGGACAAGCTAGAGTCATCTCCTCGTCCTCCGCCGACAAAGTTAAAGTCTTCAACGACAACCTCAACAGCTTGACGCTTATTGCCATCCTTGTCCTCGTAACTTCGCTGGTCTAACCGCCCGCTAACAAGAAGCGGTGAACCTTTCTTAACATATTGAGCAAGTATTTCTCCGACTTTACCCCACGCCACACAGTTGATGAAACTGGTTTGGTCTTGTTGCGTTCCGCTCTGATCTTTCCATGTCCGAGTTACGGCTAGACTAAAGCTAGCAACTGTTTGACCACTTGGCGTAGTTCTGAGTTCGATATCTCTGGTTAAATTTCCCATCAAGATTACTTTATTAAAACCTTTTGCCATGATTCGTCCTCCCTATCTATTCAAACCCAAGTTATTAATCTTCGCTTGTTCCGCTTTTTTCGTCTTCACCCCGTTGTTCTCGGTTAGCTTCGCGCTCTTTTTCCTTGGCGATTGCTTTTCGTGATTTCTCATCTGCTTTAACCAATAAATACCGAAGGACTTCATCGGTAATATTGAGCACATTTGAAATCTTCAGCGGTGCTTCACTCGGCAGTTTAATCTCAAAATAGACATAAACTGCAAAATTTTCTTTTTTAATAGGATAAGCCAGCTTCTTCTTACCCCAGTTATCCTCTTTGATAATCTCGCCACCGTTATCGGTAACTAATGCCCTAACTTTCGTCAAAGCTTTTTCTAGATCCGTCTCCAGATCTGGGTGAATCAGAACTGTTAGTTCGTACTCTTTCATAAGTGAACCTCCTTTGGAATCCTTATGGATGATTG
>CAZJUX010000012.1:0-22281 GCA_964549705.1 uncultured Candidatus Saccharibacteria bacterium | reverse complement strand
TCTCTTATTTTGCGAACTCGATAGCTCGGGTTTCGCGGATAACATTAACTTTAATTGTGCCTGGATACTGCATCGTGCTTTCAATTTTGACGGCAATATCGCGCGCTAGCTTGATAGCAGACAAATCGTCGACCTTTTCTGGAGTAACTATCACGCGAACTTCACGACCAGCAGAGATCGCATAGGCTTTTGATATACCATCAAAACTAGTAGCAACATTTTCAAGGTCGCGCATTCTTTCAGCAAAGTTCTCAGCCGATATATTGCGAGCACCTGGTCGAGCAGCGCTAGCCGCGTCACAAACTCGGACAATTAACGCCTCTGGCGTAGTAGCATCGATGTCGTCATGGTGAGCTTCAATAGCGTGGACAATTCTCTCATCCATACCATATTTTCGGGCTAATTCCGCCCCGATATGGTGGTGCTTTCCTTCAATTTTATGTGTCACAGCCTTACCTACATCGTGGAGCAAGGTAGCAATTTTAGTAATCCTGGCATCTGCACCAATTTCTTCAGCAATTGCTCCAGCAATTAACGCCATTTCAGTGCTATGTTTCAAGACGTTTTGTCCGTACGAAGTTCTAAACTTCAGTTCACCGAGTAATTGAAGCATTTCTTTTGGAATGCTGACCACGCCGACTTGGCGCATAGCATCCTCGCCTGCCTCTTTGACTTCTTTTTCAATCTGCTTTCTGGCTTTAGCGACGACTTCTTCGATACGGGCTGGGTGAATTCGCCCATCTTTCATCAGCATTTCAAGCGCAATTCGCGCAACTTGTCGCCTGATCGGATCAAAGCTCGACAGAATAATCATGCCTGGCGTATCATCAACAAGGATATCGACACCAGTCTCACGTTGAAGAGCCTGGATATTTCGCCCCTCTTTACCAATAATCCGACCCTTCATCTCTTCGTCCTCAAGCTTGACAGCGGTAACGGTTCTTTCGGCGGTTACATCACTACTAATTCGCTCCATTGCTGTCAATAAAATCATTTGAGCTAGTTCTTCGGCATTTTCGCTGGCTTCGTGCTGAAGTTTAGAAACTAGCCCAACTAGGTCATTTTTAATATCACGTTCGGTCATTTGCATCAGCTTTTCGGCTGCATCTTTTTTTGTTAAACCAGCGACTTTCTCTAGTTTCTCTTGTTGCTTAGTTCTAATATCACGAATCTCGCCCTTCAAAGACTCAACTTCGTCTTCTTGTTTTCGTAGTCTCTCTGATCGTTTATCGAGTTCGTCAAGCTTCTTGTCAAGTGATGTCTCGCGATCGGCAAGACGATTTTCAGTTTTTTGCCATTCCTTGCGTCTTTCATTCTCTAGCCGAAGAGCTTCGTCCTTGGCTTTCAGAACGATATCGCCAGCCTTAGATTTGGCTTCAGCTAAATCATTTTCTATCTTGCTCTTGCTGTTTGATTGCTGAGTTTTTTGATAGCCAAATAAGCTACCCACGCCAACAGCAACCCCGACAATTGCGGTAATTATGATTTCTATCATATTTTTTCCTTTCTCGGTGATGCCTCGAAACTAAGCCCCAGGCCAAGGGGATCTATCTACGTTCGTTAAAATTACCCTGAAATAGCATAGTCTCTCTGTCTTTTATCACCAAATAATTAAACTTTCAAATCGTCTATACGACTATTTATATCTTACATCATAAAACACCAGCTAGCAAACGATTTTATTTCTTTGGCTGAGTAACATTCGCTGGTCTATCATAAAAAGGCAGAACAATTTTATCGTTCTCACCAGAAAATAATCGATTCAAGGCCTTGTCTTGCCAATTTAGCAAATCTGCTTCGCCTACAATCGGCACAGCCAGACTATCGGCGATTGTATTAGCAACCGCTACGCCGATTCTCAGACCCGTAAAGCTACCTGGACCCTTCATAATTCCAATACCTGAAATCTGCCTGATATTCGACCCTAAACTAGCTAAGTTATCCTCAATGAATTTCAGAATAAATCGCGCCATTTGACGGTCTAAGCTTTGACTAAACTTATGACGACGACCTCCGTCGTCCGATATGACGAGCTGGCAAACGGGAGTCGACGTATCCAGTAATATTATCATTTTAAGCCCTCCAATAGCTTTATCGAGTTTGGGCCAAGTCCAGCCAAGGTAACCTCTCTAGCCGATTCACCTGTTGTAATTATTGATAGTCGCAGTCGATCATCAGGCAGGGTCGCCCCAACTGTGCTTGCCCACTCAATTACGGTCACTACACCATCTTGCGAAAAAACTTCCGCTAACTCGTCTTTTAGAATACCGCTATCAGTTAGACGATAAAAATCATAGTGCCTGAGTTCTAGCCCTTTTGGCGATTGGTAAACTCGACTCAAGGTGAAGGTCGGACTTTGGACAGTTTCACTGATACCCATGCCACGAGCTAGGCCTTTTACAAAGGTGGTTTTACCTGCTCCGATATCACCAACTAATTCAACTACAGTGCTACTACTAACCATTCTTCCAATCCGCTCACCTAGCCGAATCATCTCTTCTGCACCACTAATAATCATGGTAAATATTCTACCATATGATAGATTTATCGTTAAAGATATCATATACTAGCATAAGAGTGATACGTATATCTGATAGCGTTGTAGAAGAAATCCTGCGACATGGTGGTTCCATCAGCGATGAACAAATCGCTGAATTTAGGGATATCGCCGAAAGAACTGGTCGACCGCTCCAACAGGTGGCCTTGGACGCAGAAGCTGTCACCAACCGTCAGTTGGCGGAGGCCTTGTCAGAGCGGACTGGCATGCCATTTATTGAAATTGACCCCAAAAGCATACCCGTCGACGTCCTCAAACGAATTCCAGAGCATATTGCTAAACAATATAATGTTGTCCTATTTGGGGTTGACGAGCATAACAACTTCCAGCTTGCCATGGAAGACCCCGACGATGTCCAAGCGCTCAACTTTATTCAAAAAGAAATTGGCTATAATATCAAAATCTACATAGCTACTCGTGAGAATATTCTTGATAGCCTTGGCGGATATCGTGGTAGCCTAGATGAAGAATTAGGCGAAGTAGTTGATATCCAGACCGAGTCAGACAAAGACAGCACGCCTGTTTCCGAAGATGACATTGCCGAAGACTCTCCGATTGCCCAAACTGTTAACTTACTTCTAGAATACGCTATCAAGGCCAACGCCTCGGATATCCATATTGAACCTCGTGAGGATTACGTCCAAATTCGCTATCGCATCGATGGAGTCCTCCAGGAAGTCAATAAACTTCCGCGCAATGTTCACGGTGCATTGGTTAGCCGTATCAAAATCTTATCTAATCTAAAGATTGATGAACGACGCGTCCCGCAAGATGGTCGGTTCAAAGTTAGCATAGCTGGCAGACAATACGCCTTGCGTGTTAGCACCTTGCCGGTCGCTGATGGCGAAAAAGTTGTTATGCGTATCCTCGATGAGTCAAATCGAGCGATTACACTAGAGCAACTTGGTTACTGGGGTTTGTCTCTTAGAAATATTAAAGAGGCTATGGCCCAGCCCAACGGCATGATTCTGGTGACTGGTCCGACTGGTTCGGGTAAATCAACTAGCCTATTTAGCATGTTATCTATTTTGAATACTGCCGATGTCAATATTTCAACTATCGAAGACCCTGTCGAATATAAAATACCTGGCGTTAATCAAACTCAAACTAACCCAAAAGCGGGCATGACTTTCGCTTCGGGACTCAGAGCGCTTTTGCGTCAAGACCCAAATATTATCATGGTCGGGGAGATTCGTGACGGTGAAACTGCCAATCTAGGCGTACAGGCGGCTCTGACAGGGCATTTGGTGTTTTCGACACTTCACACCAACAACGCTGCTACCTGCCTACCGCGCTTACTAGATATGGAAATAGAGCCGTTCCTGATTGCCTCCACTGTAAAAGCGGTCGTTGGGCAAAGACTTGTTCGTCGTCTATGCAACGAATGCAAGGAGAGATACAAGCCAGATAGCGACGAGATGAAATCAATCGAGGGGATACTCCACCTAAAAGAAGCTGATATTGCCGAGCTACATCGACTCGAACAAGAAGCAATCAGCGAGAATATTGGAAGGGAAAAAGAACTATCAACTAGCACCTCCTCAATAGATTATCTATGGAAGGCTTCGGACGAAGGGTGCCAAGAATGCAACAACACCGGCTTTAGCGGACGCATGGGTATTTACGAAGTCCTAGACGTGTCTGTACCGATCCAAAAGATGATTACGGCTAATGCTACTAGTAACGAAATTCAGGAACAAGCCATATCCGAGGGGATGCTAACCATGCAGACTGATGGTCTGATAAAAGCCTTCAGAGGCATGACAACTGTTGAAGAAGTCTTAAGGGTAACGAGGGAGCAATAATACGATGTCCAAATTTGAGTTCACAGCCATAAATCGAGAAGGTAAAACCATAAAATCCACCCTAGAGTCGACCGACAGAGCCTCAGCTATAAATACCCTAGGAAACCAGAACATGCGACTAGTCAGCCTAAAAGAGCTTAGTGAAGATACAAAATCTAATCTATCGATCAGAATCAAAAAGGGCGTAAAACCAGATAGCCTGGTCATGTTCACGAGGCAGTTGAGCGCTATGGTCGGCGCTGGGGTGCCGATTTTGCGATCCCTTAATTCGATGGCTCAATATACTGATAGCAAGGTTCTCAGGGTGACTGTCCTGGACGTAATCAAAAGAATCGAAGGTGGCGAGTCGTTCGGCGACGCCCTATCTGCCCACCCAAATGTATTCGACGATATATACGTCAATATGGTCAGGGCTGGTGAAGCAGCTGGTATTCTCGATGATATTTTAAAGCGATTAGCCTTGCAACAAGAAAAAAACGCCAGTATTCGCAAAAAGATTAAGGGCGCTATGGCCTATCCTGTTGTGTTGATATTTATTACTATCGGTGCCTTCTTCGGACTAATGATTTTTGTTATTCCGATGATTGGCAAGACCGTCAAGGATTTAGCTGGAGAAGACGCAGAGTTACCTATGCTAACTCAAGTGATGTTAAATATCAGCGATTTTCTTATTAGTTTCTGGTATATAATCTTCCCGATTATCGGCATCGCCATCTGGCTATTCTTGCGATACATAAAAACCAAAGATGGCAAAATGAGATTTCACCAATTCTTAGTTAAAGTGCCCTTGGTCAGCCCAGTTATTAAAAAGATTTCAGTGGCACGATTCACGAGAACTTATTCCGCCCTAGTTAGTGCTGGAGTAACAGTTCTAGAGGCTCTAGACATAACCGCCAAAGCAATCGGCAACATGGTCTATGAAAAATCGCTGGCAGATGTCGGGAAACGAGTCCAAAATGGCGAGGTTCTATCCAAACTAATTGGCGAGGATCTAGAACTTTATCCACCAATCGTCAGCCAGATGCTTGCGGTGGGCGAAGAAACTGGTCAGACTGAACATGTTTTAGTCAAGGTGGCAGATTTTTATGAAGAGGAAGTCGATGCTGCTATTAGTAGTATTAGCTCGATTATCGAGCCAGTGATGATTGTCCTGATGGGGTCGATGGTCGGCCTAATAGCAGCGAGTGTTATGTTGCCGATTACTGGTCTGTCTAATCAGATAAAAGGGTAGTTAATTCTATGAACGCTTATGTTATAATTTAAGGTGAGGTTATAAATAACAAAAGTGGCATCAATTTTTTATCAGAAAAAACCATTAATTGGATTAGATATCAGCAAGACTAATGCTCATGCTGTTTTAATGGGTCAAAATAAGTTTACCGTCCATGGCTATAGTTCTATTGATCTAGACCCAGAGAAAGATATCGATGGATCCGATGACAATCAAGACTACCTAGCAAAGCAACTAACTAGCATGTTCAGTAATGAGAAGGTTGGCAGACTAAATAGCAATCGTGTTGCCCTCGGCATACCGACAGACCGAGCCTTTGTCAGGACCTTTGAGCTCCCTGTTTCCAGCGAGTCTAGCCTCAAGGAGACTGTTAGGCTGGAGGTCGAGCAGTATATACCGATGCCAGTAGAAGCTCTCTATATCGATCACGAAATCATCGAACGGGACAAAAAAAACTTGACCGTTGTGCTGTGCGCCGTGCCACGCACACTTATTGACAACTTGATTTCCGCTACAGAAAAAGCAAACCTTGAGGTGATCATGATTGAGCCACGCATCAATGCGGTAGCACGTCTACTAAAGCAAGCTGAAGAAGGCGCGTTGCCAACGATTATTGTTGACATCGGTCCAGCAAATACAGATATAGCTATTCTTGATTCTGCCGTTCGACTAACTGGCGGCCTGAATATTGGCGGTAATACTCTAACTCTCGATTTAGCTCGTAAACTAGAACTGTCTCTCGAAGCATCTCATCAACTCAAAGTCACCAATGGGCTTAATCCTGGACCGCGACAAGCAAAAATCCAATCGTCGGTGCGCCCGAGCCTGATGAGAATAGTTAACGAGGTTCAGAGAATTATGCGCTACTACACCGATAGATTTACTTCTAAGGCCAAAATAGAGCAGGTGATCATCGTTGGTAGCGGTAGCAATATGCCAGGTATAGGCGAATTTTTTACGAACGAGCTTATCATGCCCGCTAGAGTAGCCAGCCCGTGGCAATCACTTAACTTCGACGATGTTAAGCAACCAGCTAAACCACTTCGAGCTAAGTTTGTCGCATCAGCAGGGCTAGCTATGATCAACCAAGAGGATATTTGGAAATGATTAATCTCTTGCCTCAGGAAAAAAGATCAGAAGTGCTCGCTTCTCAGTCGAACACCCTGTTACTCAGGTATTGCTTTGCTACCCTAGGGTTGGCTGTATTATTAATGTTATTGACTGGACTAGTTTATATGGTTCTGAAAAGTTCGCAAGCCAGTACCGAACAACGGCTCAGCCAGGCATTGTCGCAAACTGTTCAATATAACGAAATTCAAAAAGAAGCCGACGAGTTTCGAAGCAACCTAGCTGTAGCAAAAACTGTCTTAGATAGTGGCACTGATTATTCTAGAATATTGATTACGATTGCCCAAGAATTGCCGCCAAACGTCTCCTTGGCATCTATAAACCTCAGCCCTGATTCGCTTAACAGCCCAATGTCTTTAGAAATAAACGGAGAGAATGAGCTAGATGCCCTTAGCTTAAAGTCGGCCTTTGAGAGATCAAAAATATTCAAGGACGCTCACATCGAATCAATCAACCAAAAAGGGCAGACAGATGAAGGAGCGTCAGGCAAAGGCGTAACTATAATGATTAAAGTTACCTTAACTCTAGACGGGATGAATGATGGTCAAGCGAAGTAAACAAGAGATGAAGATATCAGCTAAATCTATGCGGATAATCTTGTCTTTGGCGCTATTCTTACTGCTCGCCGGGATTGGCACAGGTTTCTATTTCGTCTACCTAAAGGTTGACGCCTTGGCTCAAGAGGTCTCTGCTAAACAGACCGAGGCTAATTCAATCGACAATAAGATTATTTATCTACAAGGGCTTGAGAGAGAACTTGCCCTACAACAATCAAATATCCTGAAAGCCAAGGGGATTGTGTCTGAGACCCAGGGTTATTTATACCAAAATCAAATCGTTTCTGATTTATCACAAATAGCTCGTAACGCAGGTGTTGGGATCCAAAGCTGGAATTTTGAGGAGCAAGCCGCCGCAAGCGCTAGTGGCACAAATAGTAGTAGTGGAACAGCACCAACAGCACCAACAGCACAAGATGGACTTCCAGCTACAAGCGAGCAACCAAAGCCAACTCTAAACTCGGTTGAAGTAACTATCCAGCTCAGCCCAGATGTAGAATATCTAAGTTTCCTGAAATTCATAGGTATGATAGAAAGAAACACCACCCGCATGCAGATTCTAAGTATCTCACTGTCCAGTAGCGAAAAGGGGCCAACTTATATCAATAGCCAAGCGATGATCATAAAGGTATACGTGCGATGAACTTATCTAATGAACAATTGTCAGCCTCAATTTCTCATTTCATTAAGCGTTTTCACGTACTTATTTTTACTACCACTGCCGTGATTGGTACTGTTGTGGCAATTTGGTCACTCACGGGGGTAATTAGCACTTCTTCAAACCCAAGCGAACAGACCCCTGCTCCTACCGGTTTTGATACTAACACAATCAGTAGGCTCGAACGCCTGATAGGTCCTGGCGCAAACGACAGCCAGCTAGAGATACCCGAAGGCAGAGTAAATCCCCTAGCCAAATAACCGAGTATGGTACAATAAGCTTATGTTAACTTATGCTGACAAATTCGACAACATGCCTGTTATGAGTCTGCAGACAGGCGCGGAACTAGCCAGAACATCTAGGGCGATTATTAATCCTCGAAAACTATCGATTATAGCTTATGAGCTTAGCGGCCACCTATTAGACCAGCGACCTAGCCTGCTAAGGATTGCTGACATACGAGAAATTGGTTCTCTTGGCATGATTATTGATTCTGTAGATGAAATTGTCGGGCTAGATGATATTATCGATCTCAAAGAAATCTACGAATACAGTTTTGAACTGCTCGACAAGGCTGTCATTGACGAAAAGAAGCAAAGACTAGGAAAGGTGATTGGCTATACCCTTGAATCAGACAGTTTTATTATTCAACAAATTCGGGTCAAAAAACCTTTATTCAAGAGTTTTGGTGACGTTGAATTGTTGATCCATCGTTCGCAGGTGATGAAGGTTACTGATGATGCAGTAATCGTCCGATCTGCCACCGAGGAACGAAAACAGGCAAACCCCGCCCCTATTCCTAGGGGAGCTGTTTTCGATAATCCATTTAGGAAAAACCCTAGCGCGCAAACTGAATCAACTAACTCATAGATTCTAGAGTCGTCTTGATATCATCATAGCTAAATCCTTGTCTAACTAGATATTGTTTTAATTTCTGTTCATCTGGATAGCGAGCACGTTTTTTTGCAAGGATTTTGTGTAATTCGTCGATGTCGTTTCGGGCAGTTTCGCCCAAGACTTTACTGACTATTTCGCTTTCGATCCCTTTTTGGGCCAACTCCTGTTTCAGTTTCCTAGCACTAGCGCCTTTTTTTAGAAATCTATTTTCCACCCAGTATTTAGCAAACCTTTCATCATCAATATAGGCTCTGTTTAGAAGTTTTTCCAGAACTCTATCGGCTAAATCTTTTGATACCCCATTTTTTTCCAGGATTTCGCCTGTTCTTCTCGACTTGTATCTAGAGGGTTGAGTCTTCCTCCATAAATAATCACGGACCTCTTTGACTGACCTTGGGCGGATCATGCTGTATTCTAAAGACCTAGCATACAGTTTACCAAACTGGCTTTCATTCTCTAGCTTCGTAAGTGTCTTTTCGTCCAGTTCTTGATTTAACTTCAGGCCAAGATCAGTAACCTGATAAATCGCCAAGCTAAATTTATATCGGCCATCGATACTAATGTTAACCCTGTCATTGTCTCGGACTTGAAGGGCTATAGCTGTAATCTTCATATTAGTTATCGTAAAGTAGTGTATTTGCGATTGTGCTTAGTCTTCACTATCTTTAACTTTATCACGGACTTTTTTGTCGATTTCTGCCAAGACTTTAGGGTTCCCTCTAAGATATTCCTTTGTCTTATCACGACCTTGACCGATAGTTTCACCGTTGTATTTATAGAATGCGCCGGATTTTTCAACCACACCATGTTGCGCTGCGAGGTCTAAGATATCGCCTAGATATGAGATTCCTTCATTATACATGATATCGAACTCGGCTATCCTAAAAGGAGGAGCAATCTTGTTTTTGACAATCTTAACTTTGGTGCGATTTCCAACGATATCATCGCCGACCTTGATTTGACCAATTCGACGAATATCAACCCTTTGAGATGCATAAAACTTCAGGGCGTTTCCTCCAGTAGTTGTCTCAGGATTGCCAAACATTACACCAATTTTCATGCGAATTTGGTTGATGAAGATCACGGTTGCTTTGGATTTATTTATTATACCTGTCAGCTTACGCAAGGCTTGACTCATCAAGCGAGCCTGCAACCCCATATGACTATCGCCCATATCACCTTCTATCTCAGCTTGTGGCGTCAAGGCTGCCACTGAGTCAACGACAATTAGATCAACTGCATTAGAGCGAACTAAAGTTTCTGTAATTTCAAGCGCTTGCTCACCGTTATCTGGCTGTGAAACCAACAGATTTGCAATATCTACTCCAAGTTTCTTGGCATAGCTTGGATCAAGTGCGTGCTCGGCATCAACAAAGGCTGCGGTGCCACCTTTTTTCTGAATTTCAGCAATTGCATGAAGTGTCAAAGTAGTTTTACCACTTGATTCTGGGCCAAAGATTTCAATAATTCTACCTTTCGGATAACCACCGCCCAGCGCTATATCTAAGCTTACCGAGCCTGAAGGAATCACTTCGACGTCAGCTTGATGAAATTCACCCAGCTTCATAATCGCCCCTTCGCCAAATTGTTTAGTTATCTGATCCATCGCTAGACCCAAGGCCTTTAGTTTACCGTCACTTGCTGGCTGGCCAGCGATCTCTCCTGCCGTCTGCTTCGACTGTTTAGCTGTCATATATCCCCCTTATCTTATATAATGATATCATGTAGTTTAAATAAGGCATAGGATGGAGAACCATGATGGACGATAAAATAATAGCCGATTTGATAAAGGCCGAAATCAAACGACAGCAAGAAGGCTTAGAGCTAATTCCCAGTGAAAACTACGTTTCCCGGGACGTCCTTACGGCACTCGGTAGTGTTTTTACAAATAAATATTCTGAAGGCTATCCAGGCAGGCGCTATTATGGTGGCCAATCGAACACCGACAAAATTGAACTTCTAGCTATCGACCGAGCCAAACAACTCTTTGGAGCAGACCACGCCAATGTTCAACCGCACTCTGGCGCACAGGCCAATGAAGCAGTTTATTACGCCTGGTGCGATCCTAATGACACAATTCTAGCGATGGATCTCGGCCATGGTGGACACTTAACCCATGGTGCGCCAGTTACTCGTAGCGCAAGGGAATATAACTTTGTTCGATACGGCATGAAGGATATTGAAACGGGCGAGATCGACTATGATGAACTTCGCCAATTAGCCCAGGATCACAAGCCAAAAATCATCTTAGCTGGATTTTCAGCTTATCCCAGAGAATTAGATTATGTAAAATTTGCCGAAATTGGTCGTGAGGTCGGAGCGATGTTGATGGCCGACATGAGCCACATTGCTGGATTAATCGTCGGTGGTGTCGCCAAAAACCCATTTGACTATGGCTTCCACGTTATCACGACGACGACGCACAAAACCCTCAGGGGGCCTCGAGGTGGAGTAATTTTGTCGAAAGGCACTGTTTCAAATCCGCTCAAACGACCTGAAAAAACTCTCGAAAATTTACCAACTCTTATCGATCGAGCGGTATTTCCTGGCACTCAAGGTGGACCACACATGCACACTATCGCCGCCAAAGCAGTCGCTTTCGGCGAAGCACTCAAGCCAGAGTTCAAAGATTATGCTCGACAAATCGTCAAAAACGCTTCAGTTCTAGCCGAAGAACTCCAAAAGGCTGGCATCAAGCTCATCACGGGAGGGACGAGCAACCATCTCATCTTAGCCGACATTTATGGTAGTCTCGGCATTGACGGCAAAGAAGCCCAAGAGCGCCTAGAAAAAGCTGGTATTACTGCAAACGCCAATTCTATTCCTGACGACCCGTTGCCACCATACCGACCTAGTGGACTCAGACTTGGCACGCCCGCTCTAACAACTCGTGGGCTGGTAGAAAGCGACATGCGCCAAGTTGCTCGATTAATAATAAGAGCACTACAGACAGATGACTCAGCTAAGCTTGATAGTATTAATAGCGAAGTTGTTTGCATGGCGAAGCAATTCCCACTGCCCTACGCATAGCCCTAACTTCTACTACCAAAAAACAAACAAGGTTCGCTCGTAGAACCTTGTTTGTTTATTAGGATATAATACAACTCTACGCCGTATAAGCACAGGTTACCCCTGTACCACTGGTTGTTCCCGCTTTTAGTGATGGGGTTAAAATTGCACCCGTTTCTTGCTTCCAATAATCAACTTCTATACCGACGACACTTCCACTTAAGCTACAAACTCGCAATCGCAAGGTATCAACCTCGGTAGTAGCATTCGGCGTTGCGCTTTTAACCGAAGTAACTATGGTTGAGTCGATTTTAACCGTAGAATACCCTGTTAATTTAGTCTGAGCGTCACCTGCCCCAGTTGGCCAAGTCCCATTCTCGGCTTGATATGATGACAGAGCATTTACTACATTACGAGCATTTGATGCTCGCCTATCATCTCGAGCTTTCTGTGTCACTCCGTTGTAGGCGACAATTGAGATTGCGGCCAAGATACCGATTATCACGATAACGATGAGAAGTTCAACGATCGTGAAACCTTTTTGTTTAGTTTGAGAAATCATTTTGTGATTTGCCCCCTTATTAGTTGTTATCTTAATAACAACTATATCTGAGATTGTAAATAAACTCAAGCGAGTTATATCGTATTAAAAGTATTATGTCACCGGAACTAATCTAGAGATTAATTAAAATAAATGCCCGATGAGCTCCAAAGGGCATTTATTAAATAATCGTTAGCCAACTACTGTGATTAAGGGCAGGTTCCAGCCACTATAGACTCTGAGGTAGCACTCCCCGTAGCTGGCACTTCTCTCCAGTAATGAACTCTTACGCCACCTGCACATACCTGGTACCAGTATTTTGTATCTTTATCGCCAACCACTGGAGCTGCGGTTAATGCCCCTGTCGCCTGACCGATTCTGTCGGCGGCTGACCCAGATAGCTTAATAGTAGAGTATCCCTTAAGGGTAGAAGCATCTGGCCAGGTACCGTTTTCTGCCTGATATGACGCAGCAGCATTGACAATATTGCGAGCATCCGAGATTCGCTGGTCATCTCGAGCTTTCTGTGTCACTCCGTTGTAGGCGACAATTGAGATTGCGGCCAAGATACCGATTATCACGATAACGATGAGAAGTTCAACGATCGTGAAACCTTTTTGTTTAGTTTGAGAAATCATTTTGTGATTTGACCCCCTTATTTTAAATAGCTGTTACTGTGTTGATTATAGCGAGATGAGGGGATAGGCGCAGGGGTTCTTAGCAAACACCTAGGCGACAAAGCAATAGCTAACAACCACTACCCACCTTTATTGTGGGAGTTGTACTATCAGCCTCCTTCAAATAGGTAACTGACATGCCAGTCTGTGGGCTACCACAAGCAGCGACGATATACTTATCGTTAGTAGTCGACAGGGCAGGTGTTGTTCCGACCTGGATCTTACCAATAGCAGTACTGCTTACACTAACAGTTTTGTAGGTAGCAAGACTTGTACCACTGGTAGCAGCCATCTCCGAAGTTGTGAGCCATTTACCTTCCTCTGCATTATATGAAGCAGCAGCATTGGCAATATTTCGAGCATCAGAAAGACGCTGGTCATCCCGAGCTTTTTGTGTGACACCATTGTAGGCGACAATTGAGATTGCGGCCAAGATACCAATTATCACGATAACGATGAGAAGTTCAACGATCGTGAAACCTTTTTGTTTAGTTTGAGAAATCATTTTGTGATTTGCCCCCTTATTAGTTGTTAATTACAAATTTGATTATAGCAGTTTTGACTATTAGCGCAAGCATTATGGCTGAATATTTAATGATTTTATGTAAACTGAGCCAGTCGCCGATACATCCTGGCCAGCTACTTTGCGAGTAGCCGTTAAATTCACCTTTGCCGCGTATACCCTAGGTGGGGCTTCACTATTATAGCTATAAGTTACACCCAAGGTGACGCTAGCCCCCGAAAGTAAAGATTCGACGGTACCACCTTTCTGCCATGATGAACTACAGGTATCTTTTGTGAGCGAAATTGTTTTAGTCAGATTAGAGCCACTTGAAATATATGTACTATTGTATTTTAGCGTTTCATTCAAGGGGAGCTGGAAACTCGGAACACTACAGTCGACTTCTTTTATTATTTGTCTAGTAGGATCGAGCGGACTCTTATTTGTCGCAACATTTGTCAGCTGTATCTGGGAGGAGCTGACAGGATCAATCACAAGGCTTTTCTCAAGATCTCTTTCTATCGTGTCAAGAGCCAGCTGGACATCATATAAAATCTGTGTTTTACCCTGAGATACCATTGACGCTCTGGTTAAACTAATCACTACGCCCGTAACCGCTCCGATAACAAGCAATATTATCGGCGCTACAGCCAATATCTCAACCAAAGTAAATCCATTTTCTTTAGATTGTAGCTGTTGGTTAGTTGATGGCAGTATAGTATGTCGCATGAACAACTTTCTTTTTTGGGGTTGTATCGCCATATTCAACAATTGATGTAGCCCTGACAAGTGGCAGGTCTGAGTATGGTTTACATTTTGTGATGCTAACTGTGGCTGACGGTAGGGTAGCGGTGGATACGTCAGTGACGGGTATTGGAGTAACCGAGCTACTACACAAAGCACTTATACTATCAATGCCTATTTCGCCCTTGCTCCGAAGTACTTCGTAGCCTAGATTACTAGCTAACGATAATTGCCTAGACTCTCCACTTCTCGCAGAGATCACACCGAATAATTGATAGCCACTGAAAATAAACATAGTGGCGACAAATAGAGTTACCACTAACTCAACCGTCGAGAACCCTCGGTCGAACTGCTTCATTTCCTCCTACTTTCTACTATTACTACGCTATTATTAGCCTCTGAAACATAATACAGCCTATAAGCTCGGCAAGGTTGCGACAAGCCAGACACACAAAGTCTCGAGTCGCCGCCGCCAACAATTGGTTGGTAGATATATTTGTCTTTTGTGATGTCTGTAGCAGCTAGCACGCCGATATTGCATACGGAGCCAGCAGAGCCTGCGGTACACTTGTTTTTCGGAAACGCCTGGAGACTAACGCTAGTTTGTCCAGGCGCTTTGATAGCGTCTACATCGACTCCGTCCATCATCGCACTCACCACAGTAAATCCCGACTCATAACTACCATCCACAGGCGGGTAACTACCAGCTGACTTAGAGCCAACGGTCTGCGTATAAGTGTTCTCTATTTTCATCGATATAGTATTGACGTCCGCATCGCGTTCTTTGTCCCGAGAGTCTGCCTGAAGCGTCCTGAGACCTAACGTTCCTAGCGTCAAAAGAATAGCCATCACCACAATAACCACTGTCAGCTCCACTACCGTAAACCCTAAGCGCCGATTCATGTTTAACATTATATGGCGACTAGCCAACAAGCGCAAGCTTTATATCTCTAAAGGCTCTTGTTCAATCAGTATATGGAACTTGTCATAAACTGCCTGAATAATTTTTTCACGGGCATCCGCTAAGTCGGCGTAATTGCTTGCGCTCTCATTTATCAACACCAGAGCGTTTTTGTCATGTACTCGCATACCACTTATCAGCTGACCCTTTAAGCCAGTTTGTTCAATTAGCCAGCCTGTAGGGATTTTATAATGTCCATCTGGCATATCATAGGAGGGCATATCGAAATACTGATTCTTTAGTTCTTCGAATTGCCACTTTTCGATAATCGCATTTTTGAAAAATGAACCGGTGTTCGGGCGCTCCCTAGGATCGGGTAGCTTGTCTTTCCTGATAGCTAAAACTGCATCGCGGATTGTTCTAGGCGTAAATATCGTAATTATATGCTCATCTAAATATCTCTGTAACCCTGAGTAAAAAGGCGGTTGAGGCATTGCTCGATATAGCTTGAGAGTAACACTGGTGATACAGAAACGACCTGACATTTCACCACGGAATATACTGTGTCGATATGAGAACTTACACTCTTCTGGATAAAGGGTGACGATTTTATTGGTCTCGGAATCATAAGCGTCTAGGCTAACTATTACATCTGCTAGCTCCTGACCGTAGGCGCCGATATTTTGTACGGGTGCCGCGCCGACCGTCCCAGGTATCCCAGACATTGTTTCTGTGCCGATCAACCCCATATCAACTGTTTTTTCAATAATTTCATCCCATATTTCACCAGACCCTACCCTAATAGTGACTGATGATTGATTGTCATCGACAACCTCAAAACCTCTTATACGGTTCAGTACGACAATTCCGTCGAACCCTTCGTCACTCACAATCGTATTGCTACCACCGCCCAAAATAAAGATAGGTAAGTTTTGTTTTTTGGCATTTTCATATATTTTTTCTACATCATCGGCAGAGGTAACTGATGTCATGAACCGTGCCTCTCCGCCTAATCTCATGGTTGTATAATTTTTCAAAGGGACGCCTGTTTTTATATCCATATCTATAATTGTAACAGGTTATCTGCTATAATTATCGTCGATATGCACCCGTAGCTCAGTGGATAGAGCACTGGTCTTCGGAACCAGGTGTCGTACGTTCGAATCGTACCGGGTGTACCAAAGTTGTAACACCATAGACAAACCGCCCCACCGCTTGATTTTAGGCAGTGGGGTTTTTCATACTCCATGAATTTGCGTCTCGCTGTGCGTATGGTACGATGTACTTATGAAAAACCAAACAAAAACCATCAAACACCTAAAAATAATTGTAATTATCAACGCAGCCCTACTGCTTGTGGCTAGTTTCTTCCTGGTAGTGCTGTATAACGGCTATTTTAACCTACAAGAACACACCAACAACAGCATCAACGCCCTTGTCCAAAATACACACAGGCTTGATGTACGGATCCAGGAACTAGAAAGCAGCAAGAGCGACTAGCCTCCATCGACCACAGGTGTCACAGCTGCAGAGCCTATAGACTCTGGGCGATCTCAACTAGTTGGCAACCAATGCCTGAGCCCTAGGCTGTGTCATCCTGAGCTCGGATCCTATGATCCAGCCATAGTATTCTGTTGATATTCCGCCCCCTGCAGCACCACATCCTCGCCACCGTCATCGTAAAATACACAAAATAACAGATGCAAGGATAGTATCCTTAGAGATTACTTATCCTTAGAAACTTTAATTTATGCACAGTAGACGAACAGAGGTATGGCAAGATGTTCCCCCTGTTGAGGGATTATCCTTTTCGCTGGAGTGTTGATGATATGGCCACCTGCGACTTAACCAGGCGACCGAGGACTATTCGCCTTCAGTACTAAGTATCTGAAGACTGGTCAATTAGCCGGATATTTTATGGCCCTGATGAGCCAGAGCAATCCAGTTCATATCTCGCCAAACTAAAACATACCGGGAGACTCGAAAACCAATATTCGTGTTCGTGTTCGACGGCGAGTCGTTCAAATTGAGCGCCCAGACGCCCGCATTCGAGCTATTGTTCCATCTGCCGCCGCGAAGAAAAGCGCGAGTCGTTTAGCCGATTAACCACATCTATTATACACTGGTTCTAGATGAACCCCGCGCCCGCCAAGTTCTTTGAACAAATCACTACTCTGGAAAGCCTAGCTCGTGCCCACCAAATCGCCATGCGTGGCAAAAAATCCAACCTATCAGCAACCAGTAGCAACTACCGCTTCATGAGCCAGCTCCTCGAGCTTCAGGCCGAACTCATCAGTGGCCGATACTATCCATTGCCTTATCGCCACAAAATCATCTCCGAGCCAAAAGTCCGCTCCATCGAAGCGCCAGCTTTTCGCGACCGAATCGTTCACCACGCTATTCATCAAGTACTCAGTCCGTTCTACGAACGGTTCTTCATCGCCGATTCATATGCCTGTCGCAAGGATAAGGGCCCCCACAAGGCGATGAGTCGAGTCCAAAAATTCATCAGACAACAACCGCACGACTACACCTGCAAAATCGACACCTCAAAATATTACGCCTCAATCAATCACACCAAACTGCATCAACTACTCAGCAAGCGCCTGCCCGAGCAAAAGCTGCTCAACTTGCTCGCGACGATCATCACCAGCCACCAGAGCGGACCAGAACATGACCACTTGTTCCCGAGCGACTCGCCCTATCACACCAAAGGTTCGCATGGCATACCGATCGGCAATCTCACCAGCCAGTTGTTCGCCAATGTCTACCTGCATGAGCTAGACATGTTTGTCAAGCAACAACTCAAAATCCGCCATTATGTGCGCTATATGGACGATATTTTGTTTTTCCATCCTGACAAAACCCAGCTTCGTCAGTGGCAACAGCAAATCACCGACTTTTTGCATGATGAGCTATATCTCACGGTCAACCCTCGCAAAGTACGGATCTATCCTGCTCGGCTTGGGGTTGATTTCGTCGGTTTTGTACTCTATCGAAGTCATCGCCGGGTGCGTGCCAGCTCAGTCCGCCGGTTCCGCCGACGATTTCACCGCCAGCTGAAGCTCCTGATGGACGGCAAATTAACTGCCGAAGCTCTCGAGGCCTCGCTCAGCGCCTGGACAGCTCATGTCGCCCATGGGCAAGGCGAAGGCCTAGTCAAGGCTGAGCGCCAAAAGCTCGACGATGCCCTGTTTGTCGTCTGGGTCAAGCAGAAACTAGCTGAAATGACATAACCTGTCACACCCGTCCACGGAGCTTTTTCTGCCAACTACCGCCCATGCGACCGACTTCGTCGATTTTCGCCGTGATGAAGCCGAGAGACGACGCTTTCAGAAAGTTCAGTTCAAAGGCCACTCGAAACAAATCTCGCAGCACCGCCAGTTCCACATTCAGGTCCTCCAGTTTGATCAGCTTGTCGGCGGCACTTTTGCGTTGATTGGCCTCGATGATATACCGCAAACTAGCCAAGCAACTGTTTTCTAGCTGTTGACCGAGCACAAATCGCTGTTTCTTGGGAAAAGTATTAGCTTTTTCAAACGACCAGAGCAAAATCTCAAGCATTTTGGTGTGAATAATAAAATCTTGTTGCATGATCAAAAAGGATAGAAAAAATGAAAGGAATCAAAAGGTAAAGGTCTTAAAGTTGAAAGGGGAAGGTCACCATATCACCGGGAGACTCGAAAACCAATATTCGTGTTCGCGAACGACGGAGCGTAGTGCAAAGCGAGCGTCAAGACGCCCGCATTCGAGCTATTGTTCCATCTGCCGCCGCGAAGAAAAGCGCGAGGCGCCGACTCGCTCGGATTGCTATAGATGCCACCGACACCTTGAGAGTTCGAATAAAGCGTGCCGGTTGGTCGGCTAGTCGCTGGTAGGCTGTTCCAGGTCAGCGTGCCGTTATGATAATAAGTCCAACCGTAGGCCGATTGACCAGCTTTACCAGGCTGACCACCAGTGATCGTCGCATCGGTCCATTCCCAGACATTACCAGCCATGTCCCAAACTTCTTCGCCAGTCGACAGTTTGAGCGGACGGGTGTTGACACCGCTTAAGGCATTCGAGCCGTCCATGGCAGCAGCGCTGTTGCTGTTGCCCCGATAGATATAGCCGTTGCCGACACTACCACCGCTCCAGTTGGCGGGGTTGTTGACCAGATTCATAGCGATCGTCATCCACTCAGGCTCGGTGATCAAATGACAGCCGCTACAGGCGTCGGTGGCCGCCGTTTTGGCATTGGTCTGGTTGATACTGACCCAAGGCGCGCCAGCGCTCTGTGAGACGGCCTTGCCACCGACTTTCTTGGCCTCGTACTTGGCGACATAAAAATCACTGGTGCCATAAGTCGGGTTGCCCGGCACTAGTACGAACTCGCCGGCCGAGCTGTCGGGCGGTGCTACATAGCTAGCACAGACACCCGGCTTAACCGAACCAGTCGTGCTAGAGATTTGCTGCGGTTCAACACCCGAACGATTAGAGCGAGCCATCAAGCAGTAGCCCTCGCCACTGTTAAGCTGATAATAGTTGAGAGTACTGCCCCGACTACTGGTCAGGCCGTTGCCTTGATTGACGGTGTTAGACGATGATGGATAGATGCCCTCTTCTACCCTGGTGAGGGCGATTTGTTTCGAGGCACTCAATAAGTCAGACTGCAGTACTGCGGCAGCCGCTCGGTCTTGAACATTGTTGTAGGCGACGATGGAGATCGCCGCTAAGATACCGATGACTACGATGACGATCAGTAGTTCGACGATGGTGAAGCCTTGGTTTGCTTGGGTTTTACCTAACGTTTTTATGATATGTCTCCTAAATCATCCTCTATAGATGAGAATTTTATTTTTACACTAAGCATATGCGTATTGTATCACAGCTGACTCTCGTCGACAAAAAAAGAAATGACCAACAACCTGGAGTCATCGGAACAACAGACCATAGCAGACAAATCTTAAGGATACTATCCTTACATCTGTTATTTTGTGTATTTTATATTGGCGGGGGGTTGAGTCGCCAAACCCCAGAACCAATCTACAGCCTGAATCTCTACTACTGCAGTGCGACAGAAGCCCAGAGCAAAGCCGTTGACAGGACCGTCCTTGCACAGAGAATACTGTGACGATAGCGAGGATGCGACGCACCGAGGCATCCCATCCAAAGAGCTACCGCTGGGCTGGAAAATCTACCACTAATCTACGGTAATCATGCGCCACGCCACCGAGAGCAATACTGACGGTTTTACTACCTGCCTCAAGCGATTTTGGATTGATACTTTCAACCAGCCTTGATAGGTTTTTATCCTGGGTATCAACAAAGGCCGAAACCCTGCGCACCCCACTATGGCCCTGGTCAAGAGCGCTCTCGTAAGCAGCCTGCACTATATCAGCAAAGGCCAACTGTTCGTCCTCTGGAGACAGATCAGGGTCTGCACCATATCCAAATATCTGTAAAGTATTCCGTCTTACCAGCTCAAGCTTATGAGCGGCACGAGCCAAACGATAAACTATAGGACCAAAGTCATAACGATCACCATAGCGCTCAAGACCTACCTTGGCCAGTGCACGAACCCTGCCATCGCTAACGCCTCGCGCGACAAAAATATCTGCTTTATCCGGGCTCGATGCCGAGCTTGTGAGAGCTTCGTTGGTATTTCGCTTATTTAGATAAGCCATACGGTATGCATCGGGTGTAGCTATGCCAGTTCGCTGAAGATCCATAAACAACATCCAACGATATGCATCACCAACACCTGAAGCAATATCTTCAGCCGTTATCTTCTCTATCGCTAGCTGTTCGCTCATGGTGCACCTCCAAACTTAGCGGTTCAGGGTTCCGCGTTCTCTACTATAGTATCATAAACATAGATAATATGCAAATATTAGCTGGGCGGGACTAGCTCTGGTCCGCCAACCGCCTCTCTTATCTGCGCAGCGGTAACGATAGTTGTCGAGCCAGGGGCGATAGTGCCTGAGAGCAACTGCTTGGCAATGACATTTTCAACTGACCGTTGGACGACTCGCCGCAGAGGCCTAGCACCAAGCCTCGGGTCGTAGCCAGCCTCGACTAACAGCTCTCGGCCATCGGGCTCAACAGCTACCTGAATCTGTTGTAACTCGAGGGTTTTGTTGACACCTTTGAGGATAAGATCGACCACCTGTAGCAGTTCAGCCTTGCCTAGCGGCTTAAAGACAACTATCTCGTCAAAGCGGTTGATAAACTCCGGAGCAAACAGATTGGCCTTTAGCAGCTCGTCGGTAAATGTCGCCTCAAACTGCTCCAACTGATAGCCCCGACTGATATACTCACTGATCCTCTCAGCTCCAGCGTTGGTCGTAGCGATGATGATCGCATCACGGAAACTAACCGCCCGGCCGCTACTGTCGGTCAAAACGCCCTCATCAAGCAACTGCAACAGAGTAGCTAACACTTGCGGATGGGCTTTTTCGATCTCATCGAACAAGACAACGCTAAACGGCTGCTTAGAGATCTGCGCCGTCAAACTCAGCGGATCGTCAGCCCCATCAGCTAGCAACCGGCTGGTGTCTTCGGCCAAGTTAAACTCGTTGAGATTGAGCCGGATCAAGTTCTCTTCGCCCTGATAGTAAACCTCCGCCAAAGCCTTGGCCAGCTCTGTCTTGCCGACACCGGTTGGCCCGAGGAAGAGAAAGGCCCCGACTGGCCGATCTTGGTTACGAACTCCAGACCTAGCTCGGCGAATCGCATCGCTCACCACCGAAACTGCCCGCACCTGGTTGATCATTCGTTGATGTATTAGGTCTTCTAGGTTTAGTAGCTTATCCTTCTCCTCACTAGTGTCAGATGATGAAATTTTCAAATTCATAGTTTTTTCAACTGCATCATGGACCGACTGAGCCGTCACTAGGCCATCATTTGCATATCCGGCCGACATCTCCATAACTTTCAAAGCCCTGCCTGGCATAGCCAAATCCTGGACATATCGATCACCTATTCTGTAAGCTTCTGTCAGCGCTTGATACATATAGGTCACTTTGTGCTGAAACTCTAGATAGACCAATTGATCTCTCATGATATCATAGGTTTCTAATTCATCGGTAGGCG
>CAZJUX010000011.1:0-23578 GCA_964549705.1 uncultured Candidatus Saccharibacteria bacterium | reverse complement strand
AGATAGACCAATTGATCTCTCATGATATCATAGGTTTCTAATTCATCGGTAGGCGAAATATTCAAAGTATTTAGCGTGTGAGCTAATTGCGGTTTTCTCTGTGAGATTTGCAAGAATCTCTGCTCGTCCATAGTTAAAATTATCTTTAATCGCCCCGCTTCAAGAATTGGCGTTAGGACAGTTGATAAATCCACCGAACCTAAACCCTCCTCAAAAAACACCTGGGCATTATCAAGGCATAAAATTATGTTCTTGGCCAAATAAGCCTCGTTTAATATTTGGGTAACTAACCCTTCCAACTCTCCTCGACCATTTGCGACACTAATTAGCGCCGTAGCGTCTAACATATACACCTGCTGATAGAGCAAATTTGACGGCACATGCTTATACCCGTCAATCAGCATCTCCGCAAAAACCGATACGATAGTGCTCTTGCCGACACCATCAGGGCCAACCAGAGTGATATTTTGTCTTCCATTTGAGCTGAATACGTTGATTAGTCGATTGACATTTTCTTCGTGAACATCAGTTTTTGACATGATAGTGCCACCAATAACAGATGAGCTAACATTCTTGGCGAACTTACTAAGTAATGGCGTATAACCAAACGACCAATCCCTAGCAATCCCCCCAGTTCTCAGAGAACTAGTAGCACTCTCCTCTGCTAGCAATTTAATTCTCTCATACCACTTAATTCCTCTATCGACGTCCTCCATGCCCAAACGCAAACTTGCCAGAAGCCCATCTGAACCAGGTGCTTGCTCGATCAAGGCCACTGCTAGAACCGCCCCTGTTACCTTAGGGCTACCAGTTCGCTCCCATATATTTATCGCCGACCGCCAGACTGCCTCGGTGTCGGCCTCATTATCGCTAGCGATATTCAGCAGGAAGTTAGCCGATATCCCAAACCTTGTTGCCATAAATTGACCCGCACGAATTTGGCCGATAATTTCCGCTATTTGTTTTGGCGATGGATTTCGTGGCAGTCGACCTAAAACGCTCGCCGATAAGATGTCGTCCATCGTTTCGGCTGGATGATGAATATCCATAGTCAATAAATCACCATGCCACCAAATTGCAATCATCAGAAGCGGACCAGCAAGACTAGCCACAAACCAACCAATTGAATAGCCCCCAATCAAAAGAAGTATTCCGATGATGACCGCAGACGCCAAGAGTAGATAGTTTATTGTGCGCCACACACCACCTAAATGCCTAGTAAACCTCGCTTTTTGCGACCGCAGGCTATCGTAATTAAAAACTGGCTTCACAGAACCCCGCCCTTCAGCCATAAAACCAGCCCGATAACCGGAACAAGGGGTAATATTGACCAGCTTACCAAACTAGCCAGCACCCAGATAGATCGTAATAAAATAACAATTAAACCAATAATTATCGTCCAAGCCCTAATGTTGGCGCCAATAAAGCGCGAAATAGTTCTGTCGACAAATGCCCCGAGCTGCTCTGGTAGCCCACCCTGAACCTTGCCAGCAGAAATTTGTCTAAACGGGTTAAATAAAGTTTTAAATAAAAGCCCGACTGAAAAATAATCGGCCGTTCGAAGTATCCCAACGGACGAGCGCTTAAAGTGTCTTACCCAACCACGGCCATACCACCACTGAAAAATACCCACCAGAAACATAACCTTATTGTATCATGTTCGGCCTCGTCCACAGCCAATCGTGGTATAATTATTTCTATGAAAACATCAAAGGGCTTTACTGTTATTGAACTGCTGATTGTGGCGACCTTTTTAATTACAGCCACAGTGGTTTTATTTGTTCAATATCGGAATTTAACAAACCAGCTCGATAATGACAAACGACGCACAGCGATAAACGCTATTTATTTTAGTTTAGAAGAAGGTTTCTATAAAACTCATTCTTATTATCCCGAGGCTATAGGCGACGAAACACTGCCGACCATGGATAAAGAGTTGCTGACTGACCCTAACGGCGTAAAATTAGGTGAAAGTGATAGCGTTTATCGTTACGAGCCAGCAAACTGCCAAGAGGGTAAGTGTCAGGAGTATACCCTGCGCACCAGCCTAAATAACGAAGAGGATTTTATCCACGAAAATCGAAACGGACAAGCAAACTAATCAAGAAACGCCTACTGGTCTGCCGTTCTTAAACGATTCAATCGCATTATTGATGACCGCTATCTGACGTTTTGGATCTAGAACATAACGAAATGTATATTTAGACTTATCTCGTTCGACTGTTAGGTGAATTGTCCCGTAATTTAGCAAGGTCGGCAGTAATCCCGATTGACGAAAACTAGCATCTTCAATACTTCCCAGACTAACAGACTGCTCAACATAGGAAAATATAGTTTCTTGGACCTCCTGAATGACACTTTCGTTTGTCATAAAAAAGCGGTTTCGCATATAAACCCAGAGAACAACAGCACTACTGATAACAGCAACAATCGATAGCAATACCCCAATCACAAAAACAACCAATGGTGATGGCAGATAGCCAGCCAGGCCTGAGTTAAGTAGGTTTGGATATGTCACAACAAACAGCATAACAGCCAAAATCAGTGTTGCCGTGGCTAATATGGGAATAATCATACCAATTGGATGCCTTCTGATATCCAATATCACAAACTCACCCGCACTCAGACTAAGCCCAGGGTAGCGACGAACTGATGCCTGGTGCTTCCTGGCCAATTCTTCACTAATCGTAAATCGTTGTGGTTCTATAGACCTGCCCGCATGAACAACACTTGGTTCATTGGCGTATTGCGAACGTATTTTTGGATTAAAATTTTGGCCTTCGATTTTATCTGGTTTATTGGTAATGTGCGAACTTCGCTCAACTGTCGTTTTCCCGATTATCGCAGACTCACTCTGGGCAATTCTCTCTGGTTCTATAGGAGTAGCGGACACAGGGTGATAATACAGTGGTCGACCTTCTGGGTCATATACTACTGGTCGTTCAGACTCGTCCTCTGGCCTCATAACAGCATTATACAATAATTTTCAGAATTATGCGATACAACAACCACGCTTAATCACAAACCAAGGTGGGCTCTGGCTCGTTGCGTGACTCGTCTGCCTCTCGGAGTGCGTTCTATGAAGCCGATTTGGAGCAAATATGGTTCGTAAAAATCTTCAATTGTCGTCGTTTCGTCACCAGTCAATGCCGATATTGTCGATAGGCCGACTGGCCGATCACCGTAAGCCCCAAGCATAGCTTTGAGCAAGTTTCGGTCAGCTGGATCTAGTCCAAGTTCATCAACTTCTAGCATGTCGAGAGCCTTAGCAGTAACTCCATAATCAATGATACCATCGCCGTTGACATCGGCATAGTCTCGGACTCTCTTCAATAATCGGTTGGCTATTCGCGGTGTCAAGCGTGCTCGAGTAGATAATAACTCAGCCGACCGACTATCGATAGGTGAGTTCAAAATCTTTGCCGAACGAGCAATAATCTGCTTTATTTCATCTGGATTATAAAATTCCAAACGATACAAATGTCCGAATCTGTCCCTGAGCGGTGCGGCTAAACTACCGGTCCGTGTAGTCGCCCCAATCACTGAAAATCTAGGCAAATCCAGCCGAATACTCCGAGCAGCTGGCCCTTTACCAATCACGATATCCAGCTTAAAGTCTTCCATGGCCGAATATAAAATTTCTTCAACCGTCCGACTTAGCCTATGAATTTCATCGATAAACAATATGTCACCATCCTGTAAGTTAGTGATAATACTTGCTAGATCGCCAGCTTTTTCAATCGCTGGGCCAGAAGTTACACGTAGATTTGCCCCCATTTCGTTAGCAATAACGTTCGCCATGGTTGTCTTACCAAGACCTGGTGGCCCATAGAGAAGAATATGGTCAACTGGCTCGGAGCGCTTCTTGGAAGCATCTATCGCCAGTTTCAAATTAGTTTTTAGCCTCTCCTGGCCAATATATTCGTCAAACCGCTGAGGTCGAAGAGTGACTTCAACTGCCTGCTCGTTGGCGTCGTCGTCTCGTGCGCTAGTATCGACTATTCGCTGAATCGCCATATAATCTGCCTTTCTATAAACCCTGTCCACGCTTTAATGGTTGTCATTTTTTCAGTGCCTCAGTGACTCTTTGGCTAGTCGACAAATTTGCGTCGACCCCTTCGAGCGCTTTCGTCGCGTCAGCTAGTGAATATCCCAAGGCCACGAGAGCCTCAAGCGCCTCATCTGTTGTATCCAGTTCAACCTGGACTGGTTGATTCTTGTGGCTATAATAAATCGGCAAACCAACTTTGTCGTTCAAATCAATCACGACACGCTCGGCCGTTTTTTTGCCAACACCAGAAGCTTGCTGAACGAATGAGCTGTCAGAATTAGCAATTGCATTACGCACATGCTCAGCTTCGCCTAGGCTAAGGATTGCTAATCCTGCTTTTGGCCCAACTCCCTGAACGGTAATCAATAGCTCAAATAATTTCTTCGCCGCCAGTGACGAGAACCCAAACAACTCTTCCGCCTGCTCTCTTAAGTGGTGATAGGTATAGAATTTAACTTCAGTGTCGAGCTGAGCTCGTTCATAGTCTCCAGTCGAAACAACCACTTCATAACCAACGCCGTGAACATCAACTATCAGTGATGATCCAAACTTTTCGACTATCCTGCCATTAACATGCGCTATCATTATTTTATTATATCACTTATCAGTAGACATCAGGGAGTGGCTGGCCGAAGAACTGGCTCACCAGGAGTCTCGGGCAGAGTGGCTGGATCTGGCTCGTCAGGGGTAGCTGGCTCTTCGATTGGCTCTTCTTCGGGTTTTTTTGGCGGTTCGTCTTCTTTTGGTGGCTCAACCTGCTGAGGCGTAGAATTACAGGTGGCGCTTGGCACAGCCGATTCAAGGAACACTTCACTATATGTATTAGTCCCTTGCGTTAGAGCAACCGCTCCAGACCCGAAACAGACAAATCGCTCAACTACCCCCTCTGGTCTAGTGAAACTTGGGGCTACATCACCGATTGCCTGACGCATCGTTTGTCGCCATATCGGGCCCGCCATATCGGCTCCACCACTAATCATCTCGTGATTATCATTATTACCGACCCAGACACCGATTGCGATATCGGGTGTATAGCCAATCGTCCAAGCGTCACGGTTGTCGTCAGTTGTGCCCGTCTTGACGGCTACTGTCTTTCCAGGGATATTCAGACTACTCCCAAACATAAATGATCGCGCATTCTGATCAGCCAAAATATCAGAAATCAGATAAGCCCCCTGTGGACTGATTGCCTGCCTTGGCTTGCTACTATGGACAAAAATTATTTTATTTAACTTATCCCTGATGCCTTTTATAGGAGATGGGTCTCGGATATTTCCCCCGTCTGCGAATCCCGCATAAGCATTAGTCATCTCGATTAATGGGACTTCACCCGCCCCGATAGCTAGCGCTAAACCGTAGTCGGAAGGATTGTTTTTTAGTGATGAAATACCCAGTCTCTCGGCAGAATTCAGTGTTTTTTCGATACCATATGACTGCATTACCTTCACCGCAGGGATATTTAATGAACGAGCTAGCGCCTGACGAACTGTTACGTCGCCGTAAAATCGCTTAGTGGCATTTTGTGGCTTATAACCATTAATATCAATTGGTTCATCACGGATAATCGTCGCAGGTGTTATCTCGCCATCAGCTAATGCTGAAGCATAATAAATTGGCTTGAATGTACTACCTGGCTGTCGCTTGGTTGTCGCCATATTGACTTTGCCCCAAACTTCATTATTGTAATCAGCGCTACCAACTAAAGCTCGGATTTCACCAGTTTTTGGATCGATTGCTACTAAGCTGGCGTTTGAGCCGCCCATCCGATTTATGTAGCCAATTTGGTTATTGATATTTTCGGTCGCCTGTCTTTGTAGTGTTAAATCTAAAGTAGTCGTTACCTGATAACCAGATCGGCTGACAGTCTCCTCGCCATACTTATCATATAGCTCCTTTAGTACCATTTCTGTGAAATGTGGTGCATCGTTCTTGATAATCGCAGGTGGTTGATAGGTCAATTCTTCGGCTAGAGCATTATCTCTATCTGTTTGGCTAATTACCTTTTCCTCAAGCATTCTGTCTAGGACTTCAGTCTGTCGCTTAATGCCCTTGTTTACATCCCCAGTAATCGGCGAGTAGGCGCTAGGAGCGGGCAATAAGCCGATCAGCATCGCACTCTCAGCCAGAGTGAGGTCAATTGGCTTTTTGTCAAAATAATTCTTTGCGGCCTGTTCGATACCAAATGAATTGTTGCCGAAATAAACTGAGTTGAGATACATCTCTAGAATTTCGTCTTTGGAATACTTTTGTTCGATTGCTAACGCCACTGAAAATGCCTGGTATTGACGCCCGATACTTCTCTCAGATGACAGCAAGGTCATCTTAGCAAGTTGTTGGGTTATCGTCGAACCGCCAAAACTCCCTCCGCCAGAAAAAACGTACCCGTAAACCGCCCTCAACGTGCTAAGTATCGACACACCACTATGCTCATAGAAATTCTTATCCTCACTAGCCACCACAGCATCTTTGACATGAGGCGACATATCGGTTAACGGAACAATATTGCGATGCGCGGCTGTACCAGTACTGTAGAACACTTCGCCCCTCAGATCTTTCAAAACTACCCCGGTATTATTGCGGTTCATTAACGTCTCCATGTCCCCCATAGTTAACGAAAAATAAAAGAAACTGAGCAGGGGTATAACCAAGGCAAACAGAAAAACTGGCACGCTAATAAATAATGTTTTTTTCCGCCAACTTAGCTCCTTGAACCAGCGCCACTTTGACCGAAGATACCATTTTATGCGACGGAGAGGAGAGTGTCGTTGTTTAGATTTGCTACTTTTCTTTGCCACTATTTTATTATACTCTAATCATCGTTGCGTGAGTAATCGCTGCCGCCAAAGCATCAGCGCAGTCATCTGGCTTGGGCACTTCTCTCAAGCCAAGGCTTAAACGGACCATCTCTTGGATTTGCTTTTTGCTTGCCCGACCATAGCCTGTTAAGGTTTGCTTAATTTGCAGAGGGGTATACTCAGCAATCGACAACCCTCCCTGCTGACCAGCCAACATCGCCACACCCCTAGCGTGAGCGACACTGATAGCTGTCGTGACATTCTGGGCAAAAAACAATTTCTCAATCGACATCACTTCTGGCCCAGTTTCATTGATAATTTCTGTCAGAGCGTCATAAATCTCCGCTAATCTCTCAGGTAGCGGTGTATGAGCGGGAGTAGACACGACGCCAGCGGTCACTAATTTAAACTTCTGCCTGTCGAAATCCACTACACCGAAGCCCAATATGCCTGTGCCAGGGTCGATACCAATTATCCTCATCTCTTTAATTATAGCCTATTTATTTTTAGGGGAAAATGTTGACCGCACTTGTCGGGCAATCCGACCAACCTCCCAGCGCCATTGCCAGCCAGCATAGCCCAGAGCCAGCAGACTAACACCGCCAAACACCCACCAACCCCAAGTCGCGCTAGCAACTTGGGTAACATTTTCTGGAGCAAACGGTAACTTAGTTGTCGAAACTGCTAGAACATTTCGACATCGATTGGTCTCAGGATTTCGTTCTCGACCCTCGCCACAATCGGCCAATGTCACATCATCGGCACTAGCGATTTTTTTACAACGGTTCGTCTGAGGATTGCGAAATTGATCATCAGCACACGGCTTCAAGGAACTGACTGCTAGAGCGATTGATCGGCAACGCCCAGTTTCCTCATTCCGATACTGGCCATCTTTACATAAAGCCAGTTCTTTCTCGACTGGGATATTGCGACATCTACCCGTTAGCGGATTTCTTTCTCGCCCTTCGCCACAATCCAATACCAGATTAGTTGTAATCTTATCCGCAATTTCTGGTAGTTTGTTTTTGCTACCAGGTGTGATTAAGCTAGAAAACTGCCACTGCCCACCAATCAAAGACCACGAGTGTCCATCTTTGGCATTTTCCCAACGTGGTACATCAACCAAGTAATGGTTGTCGATAGAGTTTAATCGCAAACTGCCAGTGTTGTTTGTTAAAGTGTAGGCCACCTGACTGTTCCACAGCACATAATATCCATTAGCTGGTGCTATGCTATCGATAGGGAAGCTATAAACTTTCTGATAGTCATCGTTTAGATAAAAATTCCAATTCCACAGCTCGACATCATGGCTATTGGGGTTAAATATTTCGATAAACTCACTTCCTTTGTCTACCCCATCTGGATTTGGCAATAGCTCGGTGACCTGTAGGGGCATGATCTCTTGTTCACACCGCCCGTTAACTTCATAGTAGTCATTTGGGGGGACGCCCTGAAATCCCGCAATATTTAGACAAACATCTCTATAACAATTACCCTCGTCGTCCACCTCATAACCAGAGCTTAAGGCGTTATCGATTTGCATTTCTGGAAGATTTAGACACATCACAGTCGGCACCGGAACGAAGCAAATCAGACTATCCGATCGTTCATAACCTACTGGGATAACAGACTGTAGCCCAGCTATATTACTACAAACATCTAGCATTTCAGTCAACCCACCTTCATAGGGAGGCTCTCTCAGTGAGGACAGAAACATGTCTTCGCTACTACTATCAGTATCTTGGTAAACTAGATTATCAATCATTTTACGCCCAAAAATATGAGCTCCGCCCCCAGCGACGATAAATGGATTTGATTCGTCAACTACTGTATTCCAAGATATAAAATCGATCACGTTTTGTGATTTATCGGTAATATACAACCGACCTTTTGACCCAGCTCCCAGACCACCAGACAGATCGTTTTCCGAAAAAATAGCATGGGTTCTGGCTGGCAAAATAACTCTATACCCAAGTTCATCGATACTGATACATCCCCTTTTAGAGCCACTGGCAAAAGTTGTTGTCGAGGCATTATACCAGATACACCAGCCGTCCATGTCTATATCGATATCTGAGTTATTATAAATTTCAACTAGCCGGGGTTGGTTCTGGGTGCCCAGCAGTGTCTGGCTAATCACCACTGTACCACTTAAAACCACAGGGATTGAGCTGGCTTCTATCTCAGCCATTGTCTCTGGTTCTGATTGTACTAAATCGTCAGGGCTGGATTCACTAGCAAAAATTGCCCCCGCAGGAGCAACTAAATTTATCGTTAAAGCCAATACTAACAAAGTCAAAACTCGTCTCATAGATAGTTCATCCAATTAAGTTTATATGGATAAAATATAGCAAACTGCTAACGCTTATTCAATATCTACTGTGATATCGGCATTTGTATGAACGTTTACCACATCATCGAGATCATCAAGTGCGCCAAGAACCTTGAGTAGTTTCATGGCGGTTTCTTTATCGGCTACCTCAATTGGAACGTTTGCTACATATTGCAACTCGGCATCGCTAATTTTCAATCCTGCCTCGACGATTTGCTTGCGGACATTTGCCAATTCTTTCTGGTCGGTATAAACGATAATTTCACCGTCTTCTTCAGATGCGTCCTCCGCTCCAGCGTCTAACACTTGCAATAAAGCATCCTCGCCAGTTGCTTTGATAATTATCACCCCCTTGCGAGTGAATTGAAACGCCACACTACCAGCATCAGCGATTTGAGCACCGTTTTTAGACAAAGCGTTTTTAACCTCTGGAAAGGTTCGGTTGCGATTGTCTGTCGCCGTTTCGATAATTATCCCCACACCACCTGGACCATATGCTTCGTAAGTAATCTCCTCTAAAACAGCGGCGTTTTTGTCAGCCACTCGGTCAATCGCCCGCTGGATATTCGCCCCTGGCATATTGGCTGATTTAGCTTTCTCAATAGCCAAAGCTAGACTAGAATTTATCGCTGGATCAATACCACCTCTGGCAGCAATAGCAATTTGATTGCCGAGTTTAGTAAATATCGCCCCTCGCTTCGCATCATTTGCGCCTTTCTGACGCTTAATTGTTTCCCATTTACTGTGTCCTGACATCACAACTCCTAAATACTAACTATTACCTACTAATTACTCTCTATTATACATCTGTCAAGCATAGAGGGCAAACTACAAAATTACTACAAACGAGAAGTCATTCTATTCCACCACATTACTCTCCCGCAAACGAAAACCTGTTGAGCGTTGCATCCACCACACCGCCAGACCAAGCAAGATATAGGCAAGTGCCACCGCCCACCAACTCATCGTTACCTCCGTCTGCGCCCACGGCTGATTAGCTAGCCACTCCGACACGGCCACCATATAGCTCAACAACCATTGCGTCGGCAGGGCAATTATCTCCGCTATGATCGGCAACCCAGCGAACACACCGATTAAAAAGACCAAAAGCATCGCTAACGGCACAAACGGCAAAATCAACAAATTAGCGACTAATGAGACATTGCTAAATAGCCCGAACGCCACCACCAAAATTGGCAAAGTGAACAATTGAGCCGATAACGTTTCACCAAATATCTGCCTGATATTTCCTGGCTCCTTTTCGCCAAAGAAATATCTCTGAAGCAATGGTGCAAAGATTATAACACCAGCAAATGACGCAAAACTAAGTTGCCAGCCGAGGTCGTTCCAGCCATATTGAGGGTTAATTATCAGAGTGACTGACCCCGCTAATGGCAACAAAACCATTGGATGAATCTTCCGCCCATAATACCAGGCTAACAAACTCAGCCCCGCTACTAACCCCGCCCTCGACATGCTCGGGCTCATACCCGTCACCGCCATAAAACTGATTATCATCGCTACGCTAGACAGCATCGCTAAATATTTCGACACCCGAACGAACAATCGCCGACTCAGCCTAACCAATATCGTCAAATTGTATCCACTGGCCACGATAACGTGAGTTAGGCCAGCGATTTTCAACACTTCGACCAATTCTGGAGGCAGTGCCCGTCGAAGTCCAAGCAAAAAACCCAACCCCAACGCTGATTCCGTCTCTGGTAGATATTGCTTGACCCGCTCAGCGAACCAGTCTCTCACGCCAACCGCCACATCACCAGGCACTGGCCGTTCGACTTTCAAAATTTCAGCACTATAAATTGCCCCAGCGAACGAGCCAAAACCTTGTCCCATCTTGCCCCTGACCGTTACGATATCACTACGTTTAATCGCCTCACTTTTACCAGTCGTTACCCACAGACTGCCTGGCAACTCGTCTTCACCAATCGAAATATCCTTCAGTCGCAGAACAGTCTGTCCCCTAGCGCTAATATCTGGGTCTTCCGAAACCTTACCGCTGATTTCGACAGTTTTGCCAACTAGTATCTGGTAATTCTCCAGTCCGACCTGTCCCAAACTCCCTCGCCACAGTCCGAAAAGACAACCAGATACCAAAACTATGAATATCATAAATCTCTGCTGGCTCTTGATTATCGGCACCAACAAAACCAAACTCAACCACAGCCAGGCCAACCCCGAGAAAGTCCCCTGCGGGACATAAAACACCGCCATAATCCCAACCACTACACCTAGACACCAACCAGCAATTAGCCAAGAAACATGAATCTTCTGCAAAAAATAAGGCTGCATATTGAGCTAATTATAATACACCCCACGGGCATATATATCCACACCAAAACATCTCCATCCCCCCTCACGAGGACGGTTCTTGTGAAATGGAATTTTATTGTGTAATATATGCTTATGCCTAGTCGAAATGTATTGAAAATTGATATTCCCGACAGCTACTATCACATCTATTCGCGTGGAGCTAGTCGACAGTCCGTGTTCCTAGACGAAAGTGATTATGAATACTTCTTAACACTTTTACGCAGATACCTATCAGAAGAGGATTTTCGTAGCAAAGCAGGTCTTAGCTACATAAAGCTACGAGATGATATCGAGTTGCTTGCCTATTGCCTGATGCAAAATCACTTTCATCTGCTAGTTTATCAAGTTGACGAAAAGTCCATGCAGAGACTTATGCGCGGGGTTATAACGGCCTATAGCATATACTTCAATAAGAAATATGGGAGAAGTGGGGCATTATTTGAAAGTCGCTATAAAGCATCACGAATTGACTCGGACGAATATTTGCTACACATATCAAGATATATCCACCTAAACCCTGATAAGTGGTTATATTATCCATATTCGTCTATTAAATACTACCTGACAGATGACGCTGAAGATTGGATAAATCCAAAAAGAATTCTTGAGCAATTTTCATCGATAAGTGAGTATTCTAGCTTTTTGGCAGACTACAAAGACACGCATAATGAGCTAGAGGATATCAAGCATCAGCTGGCAGGATATTAGGACACATTTTTCTATTTCACAAGAACCGTCCTCGTGGAACAAAGAACCGTCCTCGTGAAAATATTAGGCTATTATAATGCCCAACCCACGGGCACGGCTACATCAACATCAATATGCCCAGCTAAACCAACTACCTATGAGCTGGTCCTGGCACATTAACCCTACATCGCGTCTTCCCCGTGGGCGTATTATACCACTGTACGACCACAGGCGAGCCACAGTCTTGGTTTACCCCTTGAAGCCAATAGACTAAACTGAGCGGCTGAGACGCTCCGTTGACAGTGGCCGCCTCTACGTATTGATACACAACCCCGTTCATTTCGCCACCACTATGTGGATCACTCCGCGGAATTGCACCCACACGAGCCATCTCGGTGTCAAATGTAGCTCTATTGCCGATTGTGTTACCAGACGTATCGAGGCATCCAGACTCAGTTGTTATACAAAAGGTTACACTAGACGTGGGCACTGTGTATGGATATGTGCCATATTCGGCTATATACGTCTGGATCATCTTTGATGAATTGCTCGCAGCACTTATGATAGCCGCGTTATTCGCCTTTTGCGAAACACCGTTATATGCCACAATGCCGATCGTAGCCAGTATGCCAATCACAACGATTACGATTAAAAGTTCGACTATCGTAAAGCCATGAGCTTTTCTATTCATGCTTATAATCTTACCCCCCCCGAGGGGCAGAGTCAAGGGGTGAACATAGAGACCCCTTATCCTTGCTAGGGAGGACTATTCTAGTATTATCCCGCTATTCTCAGCTATTGCGCCTTGATGGTTTTGATAATCTCCAGCACATCATGCCGATGGCTTTCGGAAAGTATGCCGAACAATTTCAAGACTTCAATAAATTCCTGGATGTTATTTTGGGTTATGTCAAAATAAGCGATCTCCTTTGTCTCCGCAATTCGCCCGACAAGTGTCGCCCTCGCTCGCAATTCGGTGATCGGGAAACAGATATATAACATCGGCTGGACGCCAACTGCGTATTGTTTCTCGGTGATTTTGATTTCTGTGATAATCCTAGAACTATTAGATTTATGAATCAGTAGTGGGTATTTCACTTGAGTGTATTCGAACTCAAAGCTAACAATCTTTTTGTCTATCGGCTGACTTCGATCGATTTGAAGCTCCAGACTATTACTGATTAAATTATTGCCCTCAACCGCCTCAAGATATCCGACGACCTTGTTTAGGTCTGACCCGGTCAATATTCCCCAACTATAGAAATAGTAGACATACTCCGACAACTCATACAGTGCTTTTATCTTACCGTTCGCACCAATAAAGTTTGTGTCAGGCAAAGTGCTCTCGGCTAATTTCGTCGCCTCTTTTTTAACCACATCATAACCAATCTGCCACTCAATGTAATTGCTTGACTTGAAGCCATCACGCTTGGTAGCGACAGGCGTGCCATATTCATTAATCACTGAGCGGTTTTTTATTCTAATTTTTCCACTGACGGCGGTCAATGAAATGGGCACAGCAATCCTCTGGTTTATACTATCTAATTTAATCTTTGGCATACAAATGTTCTCCAAATAATTTATTGAAATAGTCTTCAATCTTTTCCCCCGCCCCAGGAATAGCGCGAAATTTAAGTTTATTTTTTAAAACGGGATTGGTGTTAATACTCTCAGAGACAAAATAGTCTTTGATTTTTTCAAATTCATCATGGTCGATAATAACGTCACAGTTTCCAAAATAATACGGCAGTCTATCGGCGTATTTCTTAAAAACATCAACATAGCAGTAGTACGGTAGCTTCTCCTCTGTTACGTAAACAGTGTTCGTCATATCATTATCGACAAAAGTACGATTGCGTTTGAGGGCATTTATATCTCTCAGTGTATAAAATTTCGCTATTACTTTACTCATGTCAGTAATGGATTTCTTATTTGGATATTTAGAGATATAGTTCGCAATAGTATCAAAATCACCTAGTCGAAACTTCAAGCCCTCTTTGGCCTGAAATATATAATTCTTTATATCTCCATACTCCATGCCTTTATCGTCGCGCTCATAGAGGGAAATTAAAATTGGGAAAGCCATCGCTTTTGAGGTATCAGAAAACTCGTGCGAGCTGATGACGATTCCGTCAATTAATCGATAATTTTTCACTAAATTCTTTAGAGATGAAAAGTTAGCTTTCTTTATAAGATACGACAGTGGGTGTAAAACGCAGATATAATCAGCCCTAAGTTTATCGAAAGAAAGCAAGAATGACATGCCTGTGTCTCTAGTCCGCAAATCTTGATCAACTCCCAATCCAATAGATTTATTCTTTGAGCTCCTTCGAATCATAGAAGTCGTATCATTGTATGGCGGGTTCCCGACAACAATTAGCTTTTCGTCATCAGCCAACTGATAATTACGACGAGATACATTGCGAAGCGCATCAACATCGAATAGATCAGCGCTATTTATCGCCTTCTTAGCCTGACTAAGTGCATTTTTGTCTATGTCAGCACCAATTAACCGCCTAACTTTCATCTCTACCGAAAGATATGAGCCATAGCCACAAGATGAATCTAGAATAGAAAACTCTGACAAATTATTTATGTTTTTTTGCAAAATATGATAAGTCAGATCGACAATATTTTTAGGGGTATAAAAACTGCCTAGATCAACCTGTTGTTTATAATCTAGGTGCTTCTGTACCTCTGCAGTGCTTTGGTTATTCCCCCTCTTTGCCACTCTAGAATTATAGTATACTTTCTCTAGAAATCGAAACTATCCGACTCATTGTCTCGAGATCATTTATAGGTTATTCGGACGTTGCGGATAATATTATTGCTCGTACGTGTTGCGTCTGAATTAATATTGAACGAGGCATTTTGTACATTACTCCCAGTAGAAATGCTCCAAGAATAATTTTCCCAGCTATTGAGCTAATTCCCTAGCGTTACCATTAGAAGTCCACCCAGCGCTGTTATATGCTGGAGTTATCCCATTTGTGGCAAAATAAGCAGCCCCGCTATAAACCTGGGCAGTGTCGCCAGCCCCACCGGTCCTAGGTATCGTCGCGAATGACTCTAACGCCATTGTCATATGTACAGTTTTGCCATCCAATAAAAATAATGGAGATCTAGCAATCCCGTTAATGTTGTGGGTTAGAACCAACTGATCTCTTAACTCATCATAGCTCACTCCGCCAGAAACAGACCATCTAAACAAAGCACCTGCACAGATCCCTTCCCTAGGCGTCGGATTAGATGAACTTATCTCACGGACAATATCGCCTTTCTTCGAGCTCAGACAATAATTAACCTGGTTAGAACTAGTCCAGTAACCAAAACTAGCTATATCCGCTAGTCCAGACGAACTTAAGTCGCTTGGAAATACGCCATCTGTGGCCTTGAGAGCCTCGAGCTTTCGTGCGGCTTGACTAAGATTCGACTCCAGTGATGACGAATTAGCTTTTTTATTCACACCATTATACGCCACGATAGAAACCGCCACCAAAACACCAATAATCACGATAACCATCAATAGTTCGACAATCGTGAAGCCTTGTTGTTTGTGTCTTAGCCCAAGCATATTACACTTAATCTTACCCCCCCTGATAGTCCGGTCAAGTCCTGGCACATAGTTAGTTGAGATTAAGGTTTTTTAGAATCTACTCTTAGACGAGGTCTCATCTCTAACACGGCTTGATTTATTAGTCTGCCAGTTCTGTGTATTTCTTGTAATTGCCACGGGCTTTTTCGATAGGATATTCATTGCGATTTTTTATCATCTTTTTAGATAAAACTTGCTCTAACTCGACATCTAGCTTGTTAGCAATTAGTAGGACACAATAGAATACATCTGCTAATTACTCTTCGACCTCATGCTTGCTCTTTACTAAATAGTCCTCTATCTCTTCAGTGGTTTTCCACTGGAAATGTTCAAGCAACTCCGAAGACTCTAGGGCAAGCGAAATTGTCAAATCTTTGGGGTTGTGGAATTGATCCCAATCTCGCTCCTCGACATAGTCTCTTATCATCTGGCGTAATCTCATCAAGTCTGACATTCTATCCTCCTCGAGTATAACTATAGCATAATCCTTAATATCAGATTGCCAATGGTGTTTAAGTCAATGTCTCTCGGTTATAGAATAATCCCCACCTTTCGGTGAGGATTATTCTTTGGAGGGTCCAGTGGGACTTGAACCCACGACACCCTGCTTAAAAGGCAGGTGCTCTAACCGGCTGAGCTATGGACCCGTAAGGGGCTATAAAAAACTTAATGCCAAACAATTGGCTAAGATTAGCCTAATCTTATATTAGCACAAAAACGCTTATATTTCAAGGTTTTTTCTTGTCAGATTTCTTTTGTGTATGCATGATAAATACATCTGCCACACCAATTATCAGCCCTGCCGTCATAATATATTTCCACCACTCCAGTAAACTCTTATACACTGTCAAAGCATCACCACTCAGCACTAAATATTGGCCTAATGGCTCGACTAAAAATACTGCCGACATAGCTCCGACCATCAGTGCCGAAAAAATCCTCTCGATTTTACCAGCGTACCTAGGCCCACTAATTAACAAAAAAGCCAGTGGAGCGACCTGCAGAGCTACTGAAGAAACAACACCAGCAGGGAGCCAACTAAATTCTATACCAGCCCCGACCAATATACTTGACAGCCAATCTGACCACAAGCTTGATAGTATTGACCCGACTGCCAACCCCATAATTAATACGCCTAAGCGCCTAGCTGACACTAGCGCAATGACGGCTGATATTAGGGTAATTCCACCAAATAAAATCACTATTTCCATCGCAGTTATTTATCTCTTTCAAGGTCAAAATCTGCCCGTGTACCAATTCTAATTTTAGCCCGCTTAATCTTGCCTGCCTGCAACTCCAGAACGTAACGAGCTGGCTGTGGTGGCTTATACTCGACATATGGCTCAGCATCTGGTTGGACATTCTCAGCTAGATGAACCACCTTTTTGCTACCGTCTAGCCAGACAATATCTATCGGGAACTTCATGCCCTTCATCCAGATTGCCCACTCTTTATCCTCGCTAAAAACGAACAGCATACCTTCGTCATCAGAAATACTCGACCTATCGCCTAGACCTTTTGACCTAGCTTCTGGGGTGTCAACGACTTCTGCCTGAATCGAATTATTACCAATGACAACCATCTGCTTTGGGCGCAGTTGTTGCTGGACAATATTGAAAACCCCGACTGATAACAGAGTAATCACGCCAACAACTATCAGCCATTGGATAGATCGTCGCACATAATGAGCGCTCTGACTGACTTTTTCTTCCATGGATTGATTATATCATCTATCTATGCGCCGATTTTGTCTTTCTTCGGTCGTCGTTTGGCGTTTTGCTCAATATATTCGATGATTGGCGTTGCAACATCTCGACCTGTCACTTTTTCGATCCCGAAACCAGGACTGGCATTAACTTCAAGAACAAGTGGCCCACGGTTGCTTCGCATCATATCGACACCAGCGATACTCAGGCCCATCGCTCGCGCCGCTTTGATGGCCATTTTACGCTCTTCTTCGGTCAGCTTTATAGTTACACCTTCGCCACCCTTGTGAAGGTTTGAGCGAAAGTCATCATCTAGACTCTGTCGCTTCATGCTCGCAACCACACGCCCACCAACAACAAAAGCACGGATATCTATACCAGCCGACTCCTTGATGAATTCTTGCAATAAGATATTGGTACCGTCATCGTTGTGTAGGTATAACGCCTGCAGCGCGGATTTGGCCATACGCTTAGTCTCGGCTAGCACTACACCATTACCGTGCGTGCCTCGTGCTAACTTAATCACGACTGGCACTCCGCCAACACTATCTATTAAACTGTCGATATCCGTCGTATTGCGACTGAAGACAGTCTTTGGGATTGCCACACCAGTCTTGGACAGCAACTGCATACTCCGCAATTTGTCACGTGTACGATTTATCGCAATCGAACTTGATATACTATACATGCCCTGCATTTCCAGCTGACGGACGATAGCCGTACCGTAACGGGTCATGTAGCTAGCAACTCGTGGGATAATCGCATCATAATATTCCAAGCTCTCTCCGCGATAACTGACCGTTGGGTTGCTCTGCTCGATTGAAGCGTAGCACTCTTTGTACTTGATGACTTTAACTTCATGCCCACGAGCCTTAGCCACCTCCTTGAGGCGTCTTGTCGAGTAATTCCCCGGTCCGTTTGAGAGGATTGCGATTTTCATAGTTATCGACCATCTTCCTCGTCATTAGGAAACTCAATTCCGTATTCTTTTTTCAGCTGAACCCTGTCTACCGCAGATTCATTTGTATCTATAAGAAAGCGTCGATTTAACATGGTTCTGCCTATAAGTATGGGGTATATCTTCCTGGACCGATCTGCGAGTGTAAATTTTGCTCTGAAAATCTTCGGTCCTAGCCTCACCTTAAAACTTACATCATACCTCTCTTCTCGCTGTCCAAACGAGTTAGCAACCATCACTTTATTGAACTGGTGGGTAGATACCCGCTGAGCCATTTGCCCGCAAACAGGATGCCCTCCGAATAATGTAAATGAAACAACACCATCTTCCTCAACAATATCAGAAGCGTGCACCGCTGAACGATAAGCCCCAGTATCAACTTTCACAGGTACCCCGTGGATACTAAAGTCAGTAAAATTAAGCCTTTCCGACCTGCCTATAATTAATTTATGAAAATCATCTCGCCTAGCCATAATTATAGGTTCAACTCTATAGTATTATGCTTCAACACCATATTGATTATAATAGCATAAACATCTATAATTATCAATGCTATGGCACATATTTTAATTGTTGGCAAATCTTTCTCAGGACTCAAAAAATATATATATGAGCATGGACATACTTTTAGTCTGTTACAGGATGAATTAACCACAAAATATCCAGAAAAAAAACTAAAGAATCGTAAGGTTTGTTCCTTCAGCAATAGAGAGGACTATATTGGCGCAGCCCGTCAGATACACCTCAAAAAGCCCATAGATGCGTCTATTGCGACTTACGAGAACTATATTTTACCCAATGCCATCATATCATCTTCCCTAGGGCTCCCCGGGCTCACTGAGGAGTCGGCCTTATCGTGCGCTGACAAAGAATTAATGAGAAGCAAGTTTGCCGATTCTCCAGAAAAGATTAGCCCAGACTTTAGGGTAGTGAGATCTAAAAAAGATCTAATAGATTTTGCACTCTCTCATGAGTTTCCTTTGATCCTAAAGCCTGCCAATCTAACAAAAAGTCTTCTCGTCACAAAGAACAACTCTCTCGATACGTTGCTGGTCAACTATGAAACAGCTCTCAATCTAGCAAGTGGTACCTACAAAAAGTATGCGCCAAACAGTAGCCCCAAGTTTATTGTCGAGGAGTTTCTTGAGGGGACTATACACTCAGTTGATGCATTTATTGATGGTAGTGGCGTACCGTATGTTTTAGAACAAGTAGTCGACTATCAGACAGGCTACGATATAGGCTTTGACGATAATTTTCACTATGCAAGACTCCTGCCCTCTCGATTATCTAAGAAAGATACAGACGCCATACGTCATACCGCAGCCCTAGGTTGCCGACTGCTCAAAATGACTAGCAGCCCTGCTCATATAGAGATAATACTCACCATGAACGGTCCAAGAATTGTCGAAATCGGAGCAAGGAATGGAGGATACCGTGAGCGTATGCACTGGCTGGCGAATGGAATCGACATTACTGCAAATGCACTGGCCGTCAGCTTGAATGCGCCAATCAATATCACCTCTAAAAGCAACGGCTATGTTGGTGTATTTGAGTTATTCCCACATAAAGCCGGCAATTTCATCAAAATTAGCAATCAGCAAAAATTAGAAAAACTGACGTCGTTAAAGTACTTGAGTATCAAAGCAAAACCTGGAGAGCTGGTTGGCAAGGCAGGAGATGGATTTAAGATGTGCGCAGTAGTCATACTGTGCAGTAATAATCGTCAACAGTTTGAAGCCGACACCGGCTACCTTAGAGATCATATCACTGTCAAAGTGTCTCAATAAAATCAAGATACGCCTCAGTAGCATACCTGCTACTGCCCACGGTAGGCTCATCATGTATACTAAGCGCCGGACATTTGTTTACCTCTATAATCACACCCTGGGTATCCTGTCTATCTAGAGACATGCTTGGCGACCTATCAAGCAGATAGTCAACGCCAGCTACGTCAAGACCAAGTGTTTGCGCAGCCTTGATTGCTTCATCCTGCATCCACCTCGGCAAGTCATCTGTCACGTCCACCAACTCGCCTCCTGCGCCATAGTTCGCTACGGCCATAACTGACCGCCATTCTCCGTCCAGGGGAACGCTATCCATCGCCTTCCCAAGATAAGTCATTGCTCGATCGATATCGATTTTAGCCAGTTTTGCTCGATATGGCTCTCCTCGATACTCTTGCTGATTCTCGGCTTCGATCAACTGAGCTACCGTGCTCGAACCATTGCCTCTGATTCTCGCTGGGATACGCTCAATCGCTCCAACCACTTTTCCCGCCACTACAGCAACGCGTATATCATGAAGCTCTTTGGCAACTATCTGCTTTTGCATCACGACCGACTGTATAGTGTGAATATTCTCTAAAGCATAGCGATGGGATAAGATTAACTTGTTCACGTCGTCTACACCAACTGTTATGCCTTTGCCATGGCCACCATCGACTGGCTTTAGTACTACGGGTCCATTTATATCTATAAATCGCATTGCTTCGTCTATCTGGGAGAGTTTCGTATCTAACATCATTATCGGCAACTGTGCAATACCATCACCGGACAAGACCAAGGATGTCGCATACTTGTTATTCACTAGATGCGCACTCGCATAGGAAACAGTTGGAGGTGTGGAGCTAAATATATGCACCTCACGACCATCACCTCTATCTATGAAATAATGAGAAGATGACAGGTAGGGTGTTCTGATAGACCATCCTCGCTCTAAGCCCCTCAGGCAAATAAGACGAGAGGTGCCAGATAATGACAGGGCAGATTCCGATGTTACTAAAATCATATAGACCTCTTTTTTGTATAATGACTTGCTATTATGTCTGTGACGGGTATCCCAGTAACGTCCGCTATTGCGAATCCCGGAGACGGGTTAACCTCAAGTACTAAAGGCCCTTTTGGACTATCTATAATATCCACTCCGCAAAATGGCAATTCTAGACATTTAGCAGCCAGTTCTGCTGTCGCACATTCCTCAGATGATGGTGTATATGAATCGCCTCGACCACCATCATGCAGATTAGAGCGAAAGTTATCACCACTTGCGGTTCGGCGCATAGCTGCGACCACACTCCTGTCCACCACGAACAAGCGCTTGTCTGCAGCTGGGCGAATGTGTATATACTCTTGCTGAATACAATATCCCGCAGCATCGATGAGCTGTGTTGCGATTTTCACCATCGCATTATTGTCCTTCACTAAAAACACCCCTTTCCCTTGATTACCAGTGGGATGTTTCAATACACAGGGCAGCCAGGAAGAGAGCATGGACACATCATGGACCACATTTGTATCTGGCATAAGCACCCCTCCATGGACTAGCTTCTGGGCCTGCCTACCCTTGTCAAAGGCATCTAGTGTACGTGAAAGCGTTTCTTTATTCCGTTTATTTTGTAGGTTAGGCAAGACAATATCGCGATAGACTTTATATGACCTCGGACTAACCCGAAAAATAATACTACCCGCCCTATCAATCTGCTTGACTGCCTTGTACCCGTCATTCAATAGGATAATATCGGCTGGATGCTGCGAGGCCTCAAAAGATCGCTGAAGTGCAGCAGTGCCAGACATAGCTATAGATGAAGTAACGATCGCAACGCCCTCCTCGCTCATGTCACCACTGCTTTCACGTTATCTTCTAGCCATGTGCAGTCTCTATCAAACTGATCCTTATCTATGTGTGCCAATATCATTTCAGCTAGTGCAATACCGCCATGCTTTGCATGACGCACCTCAGATCCATCCTCTACTAATCTGCGTGCATATACAAGCGATGGAAGATTACTAAGAGCGTCAAGGTTGCTAATCCGCCCTAGGACACCCTCTTGAGTGGGATAGATACTATACACAGAGCAGTAGGCCTTAGCTTCAACAGGAATTTCTGGCTTCATGCCTAATCTTACTTTGATGTCGTTATTCGAATGGTCAATTCCGTATATCTCTTTGTACATTTCTATACGATAACGACCAACTCGTGGACCAATTTCGATAATCTTCCAGCCATCAGAAGTATTACATAGTTCAACATGAGCAACTGTCGATCTAAGGCCAATCGCTTCAATACCTCGCCCTACTGCCAGCTTGCAAGCATCCCATTTTGCCCCTTCTAGAAAAATTGGTGCACTACGTCGATACAAAAAGAAGTCATCAACACCAATAGATTGACCTGTGACATATTCGACAGCTGGGCAGTAGTTTATCTCACCATCAGACGATACATATGCATCCACTGAATACAAATCTCCTTCTAGCATTTGCTCAACAATTAGCACCGGCTCTTCATAACGACCGCTATCATCATAAAGACGCGAGATAGTCTGAAGTGCATTTTTTACCGCAGTGCGCGTTTGCTCAGGAGTGTCGCATTTTTGGATTAATAGGCTTGATGCAAGATTGGCCGGTTTTATAATAAGTGGATAGCCGACCTGCTTATCGATGAGCCTCATTGTCTCTTCGCTATCATCTCGTACTCGTAAAAAACTTGGTGTCACCTCAGGGCAATACTTCATAAAAGACTGACGCATTAATTGCTTATCTGTAGCGATTTTGAGCGCCCCACTACTCGGCAGAAGCAGGCCCCAATTGTAACAAATATCCGTAAGCTTTGCGAGATATTGGATTGATGATTCGCCCCGAGATACCACCCCTATTAGAACTTCTCGGTATGGTGCTAGATCGGCCGACAATCGGCTATCATCGAAGAAATCTGTCTCTAATTCTAATACGCTCAAGTTGCCTAGCTCAAGGTTTGATTGATCCTTCGGCGCAACTCTAATATCTCTAAGAACAACAACACTAATATCTAGGCCCTCATCCTTTAACTTGCGTAATGACGCAGCAGCCGAAGGGTTGAGTTTATTTATAACAATAACAATTTGTTTCATATATGCTATTGTACCTCAAGAACGGTTTTGATTGATGACGGTATCTGTGCGTGCCTTTCAACTAGGCGTCGGTCTAATTGGTCGTAGGGATTGAATTTAGATGACAGTAGCCACCTCATACCTTCGTCTACTTGATCTGCTTGAACCATGGCGTTAAGTAATCTCCAAGCTCCATTTAAGCCATGGAGGTAGTTGATGTCTTGGCGATGTGCTATACCGTCATCAACATCAGTTA
>CAZJUX010000010.1:15636-24034 GCA_964549705.1 uncultured Candidatus Saccharibacteria bacterium | reverse complement strand
CGAAGCTTATATGCAGGGCTTGCGACTATATTAAGCTGAAAATGGCCAACTTCCGCCTAACGGCTGGCAAGCAGGGTGTCTTGGCAAGACCAGTGATTATCCTGCTAAGGACGGTTTTGAGGCAGGATCTTGCACGAGAGATAGCTATGGCTACGCTAGCTTTGCCAATGATGATTTTGCGAATACACTGAGTTCCTATACGAAAAATAACATGCCAGATCCAACCATCAAGCTGGCTCGTGAAACATACAGCAATGGGGCTTGGACTGAGTATCGGGGTATTTATTATGAGCAATGGGGCGCTGTCCCTGATCAATGGGCTTTTATGGAGTATGCGGTTAAGGGGAAGGTGGTTTGCCCGAAAGAATACACAACGCGCTATGGCGAAGCAGAAAACATCACATATTGCAATCAGATTTTTGAAGCTACCATTAATTACTGATAGATGCTCCAGGTCAGCATTGGTCGGGGGCTTTGCAGAAGCGAGTGACGGCTGTCAGCTCGTCAATTTTGGCGTGAAGTTCGTCGAGAGAACCGTCATTAATGATAAAATAATCAGCGCTAGCAATTGGCCCGCCTTTTTCGAGGTTTTTTATTTCTGACCAGTCGCGCTCATCCACCTCTCGAGGGGTCATCGGTCGCTCGGTCCGTTTACCGATTCGCTGATAACGAATATGTTTAGGGGCAACGATAGAGATAAACGTCGTTTGTCCAGGGAAAGTCTGTTTAAGTAAGACATATTCACTCCAGGAATAAACCCCGTCGACAACGATTAGGCGCTGGCCAGCTGACATTAAATCGTTAATATTGGCAATCGCTCGCTTGATAACAAAATCCTTGCCTTCTCTGGCACGGATTTCTTCACGAAATTTTTGCTCGCTTGCCCAAGTTCGTTCAATTTGGCTTTCTTCCATGGCTTTGAGGATGACACTACCTAGATGAATCTTTGGGAATCCTTTATTTGATAAATAATCAGTTGCAGAAGTTTTGCCACTGCCAGCTAAGCCGACAAAAATAACGATATGCGTGTGTTTTTTAATCACCATAGAGATTATTATAGCCGAACATCAGGAGCGTAACAAATATTCTTACTGCTGTGTTGATTCGTGCTCCATAAAGTTTATAAACAGTTGACATATTTTTGAGACTTAATTATATTAATGAGCACAAGCGTAATAGGAATACAAACAGGAGATGTTAGTATGCATTCTCAAGAGTTAGGTTTTGGCGCTTCCGAAGATTCTAAGGGATTAGCTGGAGATGATTTTCTTGAACCGGAACCAGAACTAGAGTCTTCGGCTCAAGACTATATAAAAAGACAACTAGATGAACTACGTCGTTCTACAGGGTCCGGAGATATTCAAGATCTTATGCACGGCTGAGTGTTCGAAGATAGCCTTGGCGGATTATGGACGGTTGTAAACATTAAGGATCGGAACATAGACCCTGATGGATATTGGGTAAGTTATTCTCGACCAGGTGAAGAATCCAGTAGGTTTTGGCTAAAGATCGAAGATATCATAAAAAGCCCTGAACATGCAGATGACAGATATAACACCACTTTATTTATAGACAATACAGGTGGAATCATTGCACAATACCCCGATATGAATTACCTCAATCACACAGCCGTGACGGTAACTATCGTTGGCGGAAAAGCAGAAGAGCTGAGATTATTTCATGATTTAGGTAAGCCTATACCACGGACGCAACCTCGTGATGAGTTAGAGCCACCAGGCAGTAGAGGAGGGGATTTTACCCTCGCTGTCGGTGGCGCGGCGCTTTTAGTGGCATAGTGCTATAATTAATCTATGAAGAAGCTGGCGGTGATAGACGGGAAGTCGGTATTTTATAGAGGTTATTATGCTATGCCGAATCTTTCGACTGCCGAGGGGACGCCGACGGGTGGTGTGTTTGGCTTTGTTAGTTTGGCACTTGAATTAATCAAAAAGATTGAGCCCGATTATGTGGCAGTGGCTTGGGATAAACGAGGCACAAATATACGCAAGCGTAAAGAAATTTATCCAGAATACAAAGCTGGCCGCAAGCCAGCACCAGAAGATTTCTATGAACAGATTCCGATTTTGCATGAGTTGCTGGAGGCATTTGGCTGGCCGCTTTACGAAATAGATGATTACGAGGCAGATGATATCATGGCGACTTTTGCCCGTCAGGCCGAAGCGAAGGGTATTGAAACTTTTTTGATTACCTCAGATCTCGATGCCTTGCAAATCATTTCACCATTAACGAAGATGTTCGCTATGAAGAACGGTCTGAGTAACATTGAAGAGTTTACGCCAAAAGCTTTTGAGGATAAGTATGGTATACGGGCGGACCAATTCCTTGACCTGAAGTCGTTGATGGGTGATTCGAGCGACAATCTGCCTGGTGTTCCTGGAGTCGGTCAAAAAACAGCCATTAAACTACTACAACAATATCAAAATTTGGATGGTATATACGAACGTCTCGATGGAATAAATGGATCCTTGAAACAGAAGTTGACCGATGGTAGAGATTTGGCATATCTGACAAAGCAGATTGCCCAGTTATATTTTGACGTGCCAATCCAGCTAGACTGGGGTGTGGCTGATGTTGAGGATTGCGATTATGCCAAGATTGAGTCAATTATAAAACGGCTAGAATTTTATTCGCTGATTGAACGACTACCTGAGGCTATGCGCAAAGAAGGAAAGCCGACCACGTTAGTTCATCTACCCGAGATAAGCCCGTTATCAAAAGATGTCGTTTTTGAGGGCGAGAACTATATCTTCATCAGCGATAACCAGCTGTATATTGGGCAATCAGCTGATCAGGTTTATCAAGCTAGCATCAAGGAAGTTTCAATAACTACCTGGCGAATTTTAGAACAGGGCACAGTGGTAGCTTACGATATCAAGCAATTGTATCATCAGCTTGAACGATTTGGCGTAACGGCTCGATTTGGCGAAATCCACGACATCCGTCAGGCTAGTTTCCTTATTGACCCTTTGAGACGGGATCGGTCGCTTGTTGCGCTAGCGATGGATGGAGTTGATGAGTCGAGTCCAGCGCTAGAGATGAATCGTCTTTATCGGGTCTGTCAGACGCAAAAACGAATCTTGTCGAGTGACTCAAAGCTGTCAAAGATCGCCTACGAATTAGATTTTCCAGTTATTTGGCCATTGTTTCAAATGGAGAGGCGAGGTATGAAATTAGACTCGTCTAAACTCGACCAAATGAAACAAGAGCTTTCGAAAGAGCAGGCTCAGATTGAGCAAGAGATGTATTCAATAGCAGGCATCAAGTTCAACCCGGCCAGCCCATCCCAGCTAGCAGAGGTGCTGTTCGTTAATCTCAATTTGCCAACGGCTGGCATCAAAAAGGGTAAAACTGGCTACTCAACTGGCCAGAATGAACTTGATAAGTTGAGAGGAAGCCATCCAATCATCGAGCTGATTGAAAGACACCGAGAATTATCAAAATTACTGAGCACATATATTGAAGCATTGCCTAAATTGGTCGACAAAAACAGCCTGATCCATACAACTTTCAACCAGGATGTCGCTAGTACGGGACGGTTGAGTAGTACCAACCCGAATTTGCAGAATATCCCAGTGCGAACTGAGCTAGGGCGAAAAATTCGTCAAGCATTCGTACCACGAGATGACAGAGTGTTTGTTAGTGCTGACTACTCACAGTTTGAATTGAGGTTAGCGGCAGTTCTAGCTGGTGATGCAGATTTGATAGACGATTTCAATAGCGGTATTGATATCCACTCTAAAACAGCGGCAGAAGTTTACGGTATTTCGCTACAAGATGTTACGCCTGATCAGCGACGGGCTGCCAAAGTCATCAATTTTGGGGTGCTTTATGGTATGAGCCCACATGGTTTAGCTCAGGCGACCAAAATGACCATGGCTGAGGCTAAACAGTTTATAGATCATTATTTTGAGATTCGAAAACCAATTCGCCAGTATCTAGACAAAATATCATCTCAAGCACGTGAACAGGGATATGTCGAGACATTTTTTGGCCGAAGGCGTCCGACGCCCGATGTGAGGTCGAGTAATTTTGTGGTTCGTGAAGCAGCCAGACGAGCAGCTATGAACATGCCGATTCAAGGCACCGAAGCTGATTTAATGAAATTGGCGATGATTCAGCTTGAGGATAGACTAGAGGGCTTAGCTGAACCAGTTTTGCAGATTCACGACTCAATTTTGGTTGAGTGCGCACCAGATAGTGTCGGTAAGGTTAGTGATATTATGAGAGATGTTATGGAAAAAATTTGCCCAGAATTAGCTATCAAGTTAGCTGTCGAAATATCTTCAGGCGAGAGCTGGGGAGAAGTAAAATAAACTTCCGGGCGATAATTTTTGATTGTTTCGGCGTGCTCGTAACAGAAACTAGTTTAATTTTTCGCCAAAAATATTTTTCTAACAATCAAGAACTGTTGAGGCAATTTGATGACGCTAAGCGAGCTCATGATCTAGGTTTTATCACGACAGAAGAAGTTTGCAGATTGACTGCTGGGTGGACCGGCCTAAGCGAAACTGAAGTTTTTAATATTCTTGAGCATGGTAGCTCACTAGACGGGGCTATGCTTGAATTTGTTCGCAGTTTGAAGGCCCGGACTAGTTGTAAAATCGGTATGCTATCGAATATCACTCCAAATCGTCTCGATGATTTTTTTACAACAGAAGACAAACAGTTGTTTGACGTCCTATCTCTAAGTTATGAGATGGGCTATGCCAAACCTGATAAGATGGCATTTCAGGTAGCTCTAGGCGAATTGGGAGTTTTAGCCGAGGAGGCGATTTTTATTGATGATCAGCCTAGGAATGTTCAAGCAGCCAAGGATCTTGGCATCCAGGCAATTCACTTTACTAGCCAAACAGCTCTTGAAAAAAAGCTACAGCAATATGGTATACTACCTCTATGAGACGTTCGTCTTACAACTCTTTTTATCGGTTTGTGCCAGTACTGGTTATTATTGTTGTAACTATCGCAATTGTGGCAATTGTTATTGCTGTCGGGCGTGCCTTGATTGGGGGTGGTGGTGAGAGCCAGGGGAATGGCGCAGCAACCCAGGTTGACGAAGGTAGGACTGCTTTGCTTTCGACTGATTTGAGCCGATCGGTTCGCTTAACAGTGCGTGGACCAATTGTAGCCGACGAAAAGCATCGTTCATATCAAGTTACGATAGGGCCTGAATCGAGAGTGATGACAACCTATGAAGGCTATGTCGAAACAGCACTGGAATCAACTCACTTAAAAAACAATTTGCCAGCTTATGAAGAGTTGGTTCACGCATTAGATAAGCGTAAGATGATGAATGGTCGAACGGTAACGGTCGATCAGAATGATTTACGGGGTATTTGTGCGACGGGACGAGTTTACCAGTTTGAGACAATGATGAATAGTTCGGCTGTTCGATCACTTTGGACGTCAGATTGTAGTGGCTCGAGAGGCTCAGCGCAGGCAGATGTCGGTGAAATTGTCAGTATGTTTATGCAACAAATTCCTGACGGCGAAAAGATGGCGCGTAGTGTTGGTTTACAGCAACGAGGTTCGCTACTTAAGTTGTAGTCTATGCCAGAGTTGCCAGAAGTTGAGATTATACGGGTTGGATTGAGCAACTTAATTGTTGGTAGGTCAGTAAAATCAATTGAGCTATTCGATTCACCAAGGAGCTTTCCTAATCCACCGAGTCAAGTAAATCAATTTTTAATCGGCTCATCTATCAAGAGTGTTCATCGTCGTGCCAAGGTGTTGATTATTTGCCTGTCGACGGGCTATTCGCTAGTAACACACCTAAAGATGACTGGACAATTGATTTTCCGTGGGCAGGAGAACTTTGGTGGCGGGCACCCGACTGACAGTTTGGTCAATGAACTGCCAGATCGCTCTACCAGAGTGCAGATATGCTTTGCGGATGATTCGAGGCTGTTTTTTAACGATCAGCGCAAGTTTGGCTGGATGAGATTGTTGCCAGATCATGAGATTAACCAGCTCACTTTTTTTCAGAAAGTCGGGCCCGAGCCACTAGATGAGCAAACTCAACCGAGCGAATTTATCCAGCGGATTCGTCGACATAACTGCATGATGGTTAAGCCAGCCATTCTCGATCAGGCGGTGATAGCTGGGGTGGGTAATATTTACGCCGATGAAGCATTGTGGCAGGCGAGAGTTCATCCTCAAACTAGGGTTAATGTACTATCTGATGACCAGCTGACTGAACTTTTCGAGGCTATTATTGACGTGCTTAGTCTGAGTATTGAGCGTGGCGGATCGACAGATAGGAACTATGTCAACGCCAAGGGCGAGAGGGGTAGCTACCTCCAATTCGCCAAAGTTTTCCGTCGCGAAGGGCAACCCTGCTATCGCCACCCCGATGTTCTAATTGAAAAAATCCGCGTGTCTGGTCGTGGCACCCACATTTGCCCGGTCTGTCAAAAAGCGTAACAGCCGATTAACCGTCAGTCTAGTTCAACTACTTCTGATAGCGTATAATCTTAAACAGATGATTTATTTGATATATGGGGACAATGATTACCAGAAAGAACAGGCAGTGGCGAAAATTGTTTCCAAAGATGATCTTGAGAGACGAGACGGCGAGACTATCGATGAGGCTAGCTTGAGAGATGTCTTGTTCGGTTTGTCGCTTTTTGAATCAAATCGGCCGGTATTGATATCTGGACTAAGCCAAAATGACGTGCTTTGGCAGAAATTGCCCGAAATCTTGGCGGCAGAGGTAGATAAAACGGTGCTCCTTGTTGATTCAAAAGTCGATAAGCGGAGTAAAACTTATAAATGGCTCCAGAAAAATGCTGAAGTCGCAGAATATGTCCAACTGATTGCATACCAACGGGCGCAATTGATGAAGTGGCTCGAGCAACAGGCGAAAGAGCAGGGGGTGATATTGACGACAGCTCAGCAGGACTTCATCATCGATCGGCTTGGCTTCGACCAGATGCGTTTAGTGAACTTTATCAGACAGCTAAGTTTAGCAGGTGAAGTTGATGACCAGCTTTTGGAACTGATGTTGCCCCTAGCGAAGTCTGAAAATATTTTTGGGTTATTTGAAGCTTCGCTCGACGGGGATATCGCTAAGGTCCAGTCGACCATTAAATATCTCGAACAGACCAGCGACAGCGATGGCGCATTCATGACTATGGGGCTACTTGCTTCGCAAGCAGTTAATCTGTCGGCGTTAGTTTTGTCGGGAGGCTATACTGACCGTGTGGTTGCTGATTTCGGGGTGAAGCCGTTTGCGCTCAAAGGTCTGAGCAGGCATTTTCGTCGGGTGAATCATTCAAGATTACGGCGGATTATTGGTGCCCTTCATAATGCCGATACTCAAATGAAGTCCACTAATGTTTCGCCTTGGCTGTTGATAGAGCTAGCTCTAATAAATATAGCCAAAGACACTAGAGCTTGACAAATATTGACATATCATGTATTATCATAGTATGAGTAAATTAGAATTGGATGAAACTTCACTAGATAATAAATCACTAGATAGAACAAGCATAATTAAAAAAGTAGCAATGGGTCTGGCCTTGCTGGCAGTGTTTTTAGCTGGTTATGATGCGCTAAATCCTGAGACTAGACTGGTCGTCGGTAGCGCAGATAGCTATTCAGCGCCTCAAACACCAGGTGATGTAGAACCACCTGAAGCTGACTTATAGCAAATTCGAAATAAACTATTTCTTGGTGGCTGGCTTTTTAGCGGCAACGGGTTTTTTAGCGGTAGTAGCTTTCGATACAGAAGTTTTAGCAACTTTGGTAGGGGTTTTAGTAACCGGTTTTTTGGCTGGGGTTTTTGTTATTGTAGCTTTGGCGGTTGTCGTTGGGGCTTTTTTCGATGCTTCAAGTCTTACACCGGCTTGCTTGGCAATTTTTGATAGGGAACTCTTTCGTCTGCCAGCAGTGTGCTTATTGATAACGTTCTTTTTGATGGCAGTATCGATAGCACTTTGGGCATCAGCTAGTGTTTTGGTAGTTGGTTTAGCGTGAAATGCTTTCGTTGCTTGCTTAACTTCTTTTTTGGTAGCAATGTTGCGTTCACGACGAACGACAGCTTGCTTGGCTCGCTTAATAGCGGATTTGATGATTGGCATAATTCTCCTTTTGTCCCTAATAGTTTTTTCGCTAATCAGGTAGCAATTATACAGATATATGGTGAAAAAGTAAATAGCTATTAAAACTATTGACAGCTTGATATTGTTTATGGTAAACTCATGCCAGAATCTATAATAAAACAAATAGGATAACAAAAACTAATGGCCGGCTCAACCTCTGCAAAAAAGCAAATAGTGGACAGCATAAAAGAAGCTACCAATATTTTAGTGACGGTTAGCAATAGCCCGTCAGTCGATGAACTGTCAGCGGCGTTAGGATTGACGATATTCTTGAATGA
>CAZJUX010000010.1:10144-15536 GCA_964549705.1 uncultured Candidatus Saccharibacteria bacterium | reverse complement strand
GCTGGTCAGGTCAATAGCAACCTTGGCTCGATTGGTTGGCACGATAGTTCTGCCTCAGGTGTTAGCGAGATGCTGGTTGAGTTAATCGACGGGCTAAAAACGCCAAAAGTAGTTATGACTGAACAAATTGCCACGGCGTTACTGACGGGTATCGTCTCTGTTACTAACCGATTTGGCAATGAAGTGACTTCATCGAAGGCCATGTCAGCGGCAGCCGAATTGATTGCCTCTGGCGCCAATCCACAGCTGATTGCTTCAAAACTAGAGGACGTCGATGAGCCAATTGACGAGCCTAAACAAACTGGTGGCCCCAAGTCTGTTAAATTAGCCGAAGGCGAATCGGCTAAGTTGTCCAAGAAGCACCAAGATGATGATGACGATGGATCGCTATCAATTCGACATCAGGGCAGACGTGATCTTGATGAAGTCGCTAGACAGACTAGGGAAGATGATCAGGCAAAAGCGGCCAAAGAGGCGAGTGGTTTATTGGACGACTTTGAGCCAGAACCAGAGTCCGAGCCAATTCCTGAACTAGCTCCAGAACCCGAACCAGCCCCAGAGCCAGTTGCTCAGCCAATCAGCGAATCTAAAAGCCCCACAGTGCAGGAAGCGCCACCACAGCTTATCGGCGGGACATTGAACGCAACGACTGCACAGGCAGCCGAGGATAAACGGCGAGAATTAGCGGATGAGAGAAATCGAACTATCCTGACCCACGGTGGCTATGTTGGCGACCAGCAGAGGTTAATGACTGATATCCCGCTCAACGCTTCGATGGCGCCGCAGGAACAGCCTGATAACTTCAATCCATTGATGAGTTCGCAAGAGACGCCCAGTTATCCGACTGCGCCAGCTGAGCAGATAAACCTTGGCGGGCCGATTGCGCCACTTGGCGCTGTACCAGCCGAGTTAACAACTAGTACTGAGCTAGTGGAAGCGGCAAATCTCGCGGCACCAGCCGAAAATATTAATGATTCAAACCAAACTTTGATCTCTGCTCTGACTGCTGATACCGAAGCGTTGACGACGAGTGGCAATAGCATGGTTTACTCTGCCTCACCAGATATGAACCAAGCACCTTTTGCGGAGCCACCAGCGCCACAACTTGGAGGAAACTTTATCGCAACGCCACTCGCTAGCCAGCCTACCGTTGGTGAATTACAGCCACAACAGCCTCAAGACCAAAGTTCTTTCGGGGAGCTACCGCCAACACCAGGTTTAGAGATGCCTAATTTTGGCACTTTGCCACCTCTACCACCAGCTCCTGACGGGTTTGATGCTAACCAACAAATGCCAGCTCAACCGCTTGATTCGCAACAGCCACCAGCTCAGGCTGAGTTTAATCCGACTGCTTTCCAAATTCCTGGGCAACAGTAGATGGTAGCCGACGACGATCGAACGGGACAAGTCCTGCTAATTGACAAGCCAGTTGATATGTCGAGTTTCGGCGTGGTTGCTCGAGTTCGGCGGGTTTTGTCCGAGAAAGCTGGGCGCAAAGTAAAAGTTGGCCATACTGGGACGCTTGATCCGTTTGCGACTGGACTGATGATTTTATTGACAGACAAGAAATGTCGAGAGGCTGGTCAATTCAGTAAATTAGACAAAGTTTACCAAGCGGAGATTCGACTTGGGCAAACTAGTTCGACGGGTGATCCCGAGGGCGAGATTGTGCAGTCATCGAGTCGTCAGCCCGAACTTGATGAAATCAACGCTGTTTTAGGTCGGTTTGTTGGTCAAATTACCCAAACGCCACCAGCTTTTAGCGCTATCAAGATTAACGGTCAGCGAGCTTATAAATTAGCTAGGGAAGGCAAAACTGTCGAGATGCCTAGCCGAGTAGTCGAGATATATTCGATAAAGTCGGTGCGATATGATTACCCATATCTTGAAATCGAGGCGCACGTGTCTAGCGGGACATATATTAGGACATTGGCCGAGGATATCGGCCAAGCGCTTGGGGTAGGAGCGTATTGTTCGTCATTGAGTCGGTTAAAGGTCGGGGAGTATTCCATTGGCCAAGCAATAAGTTTGAGTGATATGGGGGTCAACTCATAATACATACTTTGTGGAATGAGATTTGTTTCGTAGTTTAATCATGCTAGTGCTATAATACACATATGAAAAGAACTGGCTTCACAATCGTCGAACTTCTCGTGGTAATCGCAGTGATCGGTATTTTGGCGTCAATCACGACCGTCTCTTATCTCGGATCTATTGATGATGCTAATGATACCAAAATCCGTTCAACTGTCAAAACAGCTGGCGATGCGATCCAGCTAAATGAGATGCAGAACAACGCTCGGATTACTGGAACGGGCAAATTTAATGTCGCAAATGGCGTAGACACTCTAGTGCCGGCGAATCTGAAATATGGCTACAGAAACGAGCTGAAGAGCAAAAATGCCGCTGATTCAGACAGCGTGCTCTTGTTTTATAACTGTGGTGACGGTGGAGGCGGTTTTGCGATTTACGCTTCGCTTAATCGGCCGACCGCTGAGGATACATCGAATTTTAATGCTATCAGGACAAGATGTGGCCATACCTCTGTTCAAGTACCAGGGCCAAATCCACCTATTACTTTATATAACTACGCTCAAATATTCTAGTCACTGAGCTTAAACTCCTAGGCTAAGTGTCATTTGCAACACTTCCTATGGTGAACACTTCCTAGGGTGTCACCCTTTAAGGTGTTAGTTTTTACAAGTTAGTGACAAGTTAGCGTGAGTTGGTAAATTCATATCTATTTTCATATCTATTTTCATATCTATTTATCGCACCTGTCTATTATTAGTTGTTTATTATCAATTTTGGAGAACGAGAGGGGGGTGGTATAATGCTAATGTAGCAAAACGGATAATCAATCTAGTAATTTATATAAGAAAATAACAAAAGAATAGGGGTATATGAAGCAACAGATGAAATTAGGAACCGGCAAACTAGTCAACGCACTCAAGTCATCAACCACCCTGGCTCTACTGGTCGGCGTGTTGATTGGCGGGCTAGTTGTCGGTGGCAGTGTACTAGTGGGGGCTGAGACCTATCCTGGTGGAGTCGATAACGGCAAAACCTCACGTATCAAACAGCTCAACGATGATTTAACGACTCTCGGCTACGGCAGTCCGAGTAATCTGCCTGACTGGGGGGCTAACTGGAATCGCATCTCGACCAGCTCCCAGTGGACACCAAACGGTGACATCGCTCCGATTGACGTCACAGTTGGCAAGAAGTTCTACAACTCTAGCCGTATCGAACAAACTGGCACTAGAGTTCAAGTTGTTAGCTCCTGTCCAACCCAAGCTTGGCACGACAGCGAGCCGAGGGCCAACAAGGCCGATAACTGCGTCCCAGACTGGTCAGTGGCTAGCCCTGCCATAGCAGGTGATGACAAACAAGACCCAGTCACTAGACTAGTCTGGAGTAAATGTCTCAAAAACACCGCTGGCACCAATGATTTTTCGCCCGACAACAGCTGTGGCGCATACTCGTGGGATAACTCGCACGTAAACAACAGCACCCGCACGGCGATTCAACTCTGCTCCGATAGGGGCAACGGCTGGCGTCTGCCAGTCCAAAGAGAGCTGATGCAGGCTTATATCGATGGCTCATATTTTAATCTCGTCGCGCCCGCTGCCTTCCACTGGTCGGCGACAGAGGGTTCGGTGCCGGTTGCCTGGGTCACGATTCTGTCCATTGGCAACACGAACGGCAACGCCAAGACCGGTGCGTATCAGGTGCGTTGCGTCCGGTAATGATGGGTCATTTTGTCATTTCGATAAGCCCTCTCGGGGCTTGTCGAGCGATAGAACACAACCCCCAGCTATTCACTTCCCTGTCTAGGGTGTCACCCTTTAAGGTGTTGCAAAATACAAGTTTATAGAATAACAGAGGAGAAGTGATACATGGCTCGATACGAGCATTTGCCAGTCTTCAAAGCGACATATGCTCTAAATATGTATTTCTTCAAGCTGTCGCAGAACTTTCGCAAAGATTATAAATACGGTCTGGCACAGGAGATCAGGGGGTTGCTGACGGAATTGCTAGACTTGATCATAATCGCCAACAATAGCCAAAACAAATTGCCAGCACTGCAAAAAGCTAGCCTCGCCTTGGAGCGGATGAGGTTCAAAGTGCGACTGCTCTATGATCTGAGGGTGATAAAAGTGACTAGCTACAAATATATTTCAGTTCAGCTAGTAGATATATCCAAGCAGGTCAAGAAGTGGTATGATTATTGCGAGGGTCGAAATGACTCTTAAAAAGAAAGGACAGTAGGGAGTTAAGCCTCGTCTTGGCACCAAGCTAGAGTTAGGCTTAAGACTACTTTTCCATTACGGTCATCGCTCCAAATAGTAATATTTGGGATAAGAGACAGAGTTCCGCTACGTGACATGTTCACGATGTGGCATTTCGCTTGAGGCTAAGTCGGTGACATTTGCGCTAGGGCTGTTGTCTCTCTCTGCCAACCACTGGTCGGCGACAGAGAATTCGGTGACGAATGCCTGGAACACGAATCTGTCCAATGGCAACACGAACAACAACACCAAGACCAATGCGTATCAGGTGCGTTGCGTCCGGTAACGGGGCTTTCTTTTTTGTGGGATTGATGAAGAAAACATATTTTACTTATGAAAATTTATTGCGCGCCTACAAAGATTGTCGAAAAAACAAAAGTAATTCTCTAGAGTGCATGAAGTTTGACTATAATTTGGAGGAAAATCTCTTGTCGCTTGAGCAGGAGCTCCAATCTCGGACCTATCGACTAGGACGAGCAGTGGCGTTCGTGGTAACTAAGCCGAAGTTGCGTGAAGTGTTCGCCTCGCAATTTCGCGATCGTGTGGTACATCATCTGTTGTATAATTATCTGGCGCCAATATATGAGCCGAGATTTATCTATGACTCTTGGGCTTGTCGGCCTGGCAAGGGGACGCATGGGGCGATGAAGCGACTACAAGATTTTGTTTGGCAAGCCAGTGAAAGCGGGCGAAAGCGGGAATGTTACTACCTGCAGATGGATATTAAAAGCTTTTTTACTTCGATTGACAAGCAGTGTTTGTATAAAATACTTGCTAGAAATATCAAAAATGAGGAGGTATTGTGGTTAGCGAGGACGATCATTTTTCATGATCCAGCTCATGACATACCTCCCCGGCTGAATAGTCCGCCAAAGCTTTTTCGGCAGTTGCCGATAGATAAATCGCTTTTTACGGTTGAGCGGGGTCGGGGACTGCCGATTGGCAATCTGACTTCACAGTTTTTTGCCAATGTTTATCTAAACGAACTGGACTGCTATGTTAAGCATGTTTTGAAGGTCAAATGGTATCTGCGATATGTCGATGACTGGGTGATAATCGCTCGGAATTTGGCTGAGCTGAGGGGGTATGAGCGGGCGATC
>CAZJUX010000010.1:0-10044 GCA_964549705.1 uncultured Candidatus Saccharibacteria bacterium | reverse complement strand
CGAGTCGCCGACGAGGCCTCTATCAATCATCCCCATAGACAACAAATCCTCGCCTCCTACGCTGGCCATTTCCAATTAGCCAACAGCTTCAAGCTCCAACGAACCTGCCCCAAATCTACACCTGTTTTTAACACCACCGTCTAGGGTGTCACCCTTTAAGGTGTTGTAAAATACAAGTTTGTGGTAAACTAGATATATGCCAGCAAAAAATACCATCAGAAATTATGATGTCCCCGCATTTTATCATGTTTATAATCGTGGAGCAGGCAAGCAGGTTATATTCCATGACGATATCGATAGGGAGAAGTTCCTATCTCTTTTTGCACGATATCTTGATCCTAGTGACGATTCCGTGAGAGCAGACGGTCTACTCTATGCGAAATATGATCTCGACGTGGTGGCTTACTGCTTGATGGATAATCATTTCCACTTACTCTTATACCAAGATTCCGATCCAAGTGCAATTTCTCAATTCATGAAGTCAACGTTAACTGCGTATACAATGTATTACAACATGAGACATAAAGCGTCGGGACATCTGTTCCAGGGTGCTTTCAAGGCGTCGCAGATTACTAGCGATGAATATTTATTACATATAACTAGATATATTCATATGAATCCTCGCAGTTATATGCGATACAAATGGTCTAGCATTGCCTCGTATCTAGGTGGCGAAGTCCCTAGTTGGCTCTATCCAGACAGGATTTTGGCTATGAAGCCTGCTGAATATAAGCAATTTCTGCAGGATTATGAGGGTAGGCGAGCAGAGTTGAAGGTGTTGAAAGATCAATTAGCGGGTTAGAGGGTGTCGTATCTGGGTTGTCTGGATAGTGTTTGTCTTTTTTGATTAACTTTACTGAACAACCCCTGGTGGCTCATGGCAAATTTCATAACTTGTAAAAACTAACACCTTAAAGGGTGACACCCTAGGAGGTGTTGCGTTTGACGGCTTTTTGGGGTTTGGTCTCAAGGTGCTTGTGGTATACTGGAGGTAGGTGTTAATTAGATGAGATTTGATGTAAGAAAAACACTGACCAAGCTTCGTTTGAAAGATAGTCGAAAGATTAAGCGATTTTTTGTGATATCTGGGGCGGTTAGCCTAGTTGGCATAGCAACTCTGGTTTACAATCTCAACCAAGTTGAGGCGACCAGTACCGTCCTTGTGACTGGCTATGCAACGGTGCTGTCGACAGGCGAGAAGATTGATTTCGATCTAGATAGCGGGGCAAATGTAACAATTGACAACTATACTCGACAGATGGCGGGCTATGCTTGGAGCGAGGATCTCGGCTGGGTCAGTTTCGGCTCAGGCGATAACCCCAACGGTCCAGTCAGAGCGGGGGTAGACGGCAAGCTTAGTTCAAAAGCCAAAAGCTTAAACGCTAGTGATATTGATTTTGGCGACAGTGGCGCAAATGTCACGGCGGGGGACAACGCCTTTTCGGGCTATGCTTGGAGCGAGGATCTCGGCTGGGTTGACTTCAGTACAGTCAGGGCTATCGGTTACGACCCAGACTTGACGGCACCAAGCGGAGCCAGTGATATCACGCTTAAAAAATCAGTTAGCGGGATGAGTGTTGCGGAGAGTGGTTGGACAAACACCAATGGCTATTTTTCATGGCAAGACGGCGTAGACAATGTTGATGGTTCTGGTGTGCTCGGCTATTGTCTTTATCTGGGGCAGGACGCAGGTGCTGACCCAAAGTCCACCAAAGGCATATTAGCGAACACACTAGTTGATACTGAAAACGCCTGTCCGTATGCAGTCGGTGACAATCTCATCGACTTGACTATCACGGATCGCTTGGCGACCGCCCTGACGACCTCCAGCGATCCATATTATCTAAAAATCAAGACAATCGACCACTCAAAAAACATCTCAGACACTGAGGCTAGTTTTTCTTTCCGTTATGACAACACTCCACCAACCAACCCAAGCTTTATCAACGCACCATCGCAATTTCTAGCGAGTAAAAAAGTTACTCTACTTTGGCCAAACTCAGGAGAAGATGGCCCGAATGACGACATGTCAGGAGTCAAAGGACTGCAATACAAAATTGGCTCAGGCCCATGGTACGGCAAAGACCACAGTGGTGCTCAGGACATCTCCGATTTACTCGACAATAGCGGAACGTATACGACCGTTGACCCCGAGGACTACAACCAGCTCCAGGAGGGCAACAACATCGTTAGCTTCCGCACCTATGATGAGGCTGGCAATATTTCAAGCGATTTGATTACTACAGTTATCAAAATCAACACAGGCGCACCATCAGTTCCACGCAACTTAGAAGCATCACCTGTTAGTTCAGATAGCAATAACTTCTCTTTTAGCTGGGAACCTCCCGCATCATACAAGGGCTCGCTCGAATCGCTAGTTTACTGCTATACAGTTAACGTTGTGCCGACAGCCAGTAATTGTACATTCACCCCACCAGGCCAGACGAGTTTACCAAACGGTGCTTACGCAACTCAGCCAGGCGAAAACACATTATTTGTTGTTGCTCGTGATGAAGCCGGAAACATTAATTACGAGGTCTCAGCAAGCGTGAAATTTACCGCCAACACTTCGGCACCTGGTGTCCCGCTCAACCCTGACATCGCTGATATCAGCGTCAAAGCTACTAGTAACTGGAAATTGGCTTTATCGTGGGAAAAACCAAGCAGTGTCGGTTCGGGTGTCGCCAAATACAAAGTTTTGCGTTCAACAGACGGTGATAATTTCCAGGAAATAGCATCGACTGCGGGCACTAGCTTTGTCGATAGTGAGCTAGCTCCAGTTAGATATTATTATCAGGTTCAGGCTTGCGATAGTGCCAATAACTGTGGTGTGGCTAGTAGTTCAGTCGATAAACTCCCGACAGGCAGGTTCACTAGCCCAGCAGTTATCGTCGCCAATCCGTCAGTAACAGTCAAAACTCGTTCGGCAACTATATCATGGAGCACCGATCGAGCCAGTGATAGCCGAGTCCAATACGGCCTGTCGAGCGGTGAATATTTTACTGCGGAAGCGGCTCAGTCGGCTCAAGTTCAGAACCACAAAATTGAGTTAAATAATCTTCAGCCAGATACGACTTATTACTACAAAGTTCGTTGGACTGATGAGGATGGCAACACTGGCGCGAGCAGTGAAGTAGCGTTTCGCACCCAACCAGCCCCAACCGTTAAGGATGTTTCTGTTGTCAAAGTCAATCTCGAGTCAGCAATGATCCAATTGACAACGAGGCAATCCACTAGAGTTAAGGTCTATTATGGCAATAGCGAAAGCTTCGGTGGTCTCAAAGAGATCAACACTTCTCTGGTAGAATCGAATTATATAGTCGAGCTATCGGGGTTGAGCGACGGCACGAAATATTATTATAAAGTCAACACCGTCGATAACGAGGGCAATGAGTATGACAGTAGTCGGATTGACAGTTTCGTCACTCCAGCTCGACCAAAAATCAGCAATCTCCAGTTCCAGCCAGTTGAAGGCACGCCATCTAGTACCCAAAAAATCACTTGGCAGACCAACGTCCCCACCACTTCGCTACTTAGTTATCGCACCAACGGTCAACCAACCAGAGAGGTTAGTGATTCGCAGATGACTATGAGTCACAGCGTCGTCGTGGAGGGGCTGTTCGATGACAGTGACTACGCAGTGGTGGCTCAATCACGTGATCAGTACGGCAACCTAGCGGTCTCCGATGAACAAAACTTCAAAACAGCACTCGATACCCGACCACCGACTGTGTCGAAATTACGAGTCGAGACAAGTATCCGTGGTATAGGCAATGAAGCTAGGGGGCAGATGATTGTCTCTTGGACAACTGACGAACCAGCCACCAGCCATGTGTCATACGGCAAAGGGAGTTCTGGCAGTAGCTATTCGTCAAGCACGGCCGAGGACAATGCATTGGTGACTGAACATACGGTAGTAATTTCCGATCTCGATACATCACAGGTTTATCACCTCAAGGCTGTTTCATACGACAAAGCCCGCAATACAGGGGAGAGCGAAGATCGTAGTGCGATTATCGGCCAGGCCAGTGATAGCGTGATTGATATAATCTTAGGCACACTAGAGAAGATATTTGGTCTATGAGAGATGCGACTGGACAGACAGTGTTGATTGAAGCTAGATCGATTAGCAAAAACTTCAAATTGGGCGAGAGGACAATTACGGGTATCCGTCAAGCGAGCTTTATCATACCTGACGGCAGTTTCACGGTGATTCATGGGCCATCAGGTAGTGGCAAGACTACGTTACTAAATGTTTTGACTGGGCTAGACGAGCCATCAAAAGGCACGGTACTGTATCAGGGCAAAAACATTTACGACTTGGACGAACAGGATCTGGCTCATTTTCGGGCTAGGACGATGGGTATAGTTCACCAATCGAGCTATTGGGTGAAATCGCTGAGCGTACTGGAAAATGTTGCCCTACCTCTGTATTTTCTAGGCTATGATCGAGATAATGCTGAGAGGGAAGCACTTGAATCGCTCAAACGAGTTGGTATGGACAGCTATGCCGACAGCAGCCCATCACTTTTGTCTGGTGGCGAGCAGCAGCGAGTGTCGTTAGCCCGAGCTTTGGTGGCAAATCCGAACTATATCGTGGCTGATGAACCGACGGGCAATCTGGACAGCACAAACGGCAATGCAGTGATGGAGCTATTGAACTATTTTCATAAAGAACTGAAGCGGACGATTATCCTAGTAACACACAATGAAGATTATCTCCGATATGCCACGCAAGTGATGCATATCAAGGACGGGGTGATCGATGAGTCTATTGGTGCTGGCGAGTTAGCCAAGCCTAGTCTGAGGGGTAATGATTTTCGGCAGATACTTGAGAAGCTACGGCCGATTCGCATCAGCGTCCTGATACGGATGGCACTGGCTAATTTACGCATCAAGAAGTTCCGCAATAATTTAACAATGTTTGGTGTAGCCATTGGAGTTAGTGCGGTGTTTTTGTTGCTCTCATTTAGCTTGGGTTTGCAAAATCTGGTTCAGAAAGATATCATCGGCACCGATTCAGTCCGAGTCGTAAACGTCACCAGCGTCAATTCTGACATCTTGAAGCTCGATAGTCAGACGGTAGAAAAATTCGAGAGTTTGAGCGGCGTTGAGAAAATTGGCAAGCAAAGTTCCGTTGCAACAGAATTCCAGCTCGGGTCAGCTCTGGGCGATGGTGTCGTTTATAGTATCGATCAGGAATATTTGGCACTGACTAATTTGACTATGATAGCTGGCAAAAAAATTCAGATAAATCAGCCCGATCAGTTGATGATTAGCCAGTCGCTCATCAGTAGTCTCGGCTATACTGAGCCTGAGGAGGTTATTGGTAAAGAAATTGACCTTACTCTGAAATTCGACGATGGCGAGAGGACGCTTAGCGAACCACTCGAGATAGTCGGCGTGATTGAGTCAAAAAGTGGCTCGGCGATGTATGTGTCACAAGCGTTGCTCGACCAGTTGGCAATTGATGATTTCAAGCAGATCAAGATAGTAGCTGACAGTGAGCTCGATATAGCCGAGTTGAGACAGCAGATTGAGTCGATGGGCTATCAGACGACTTCACCCCTGGATACAATAGACCAAGTTAATCGATTTTTTATTTTTTTCAATGTGGTGCTAATCGGTTTTGGTGGAATCGGCATGTTGATCGCCACAACAGGAATGTTAAATACTTTGACTGTGGCACTGCTCGAAAGAACCAAAGAAGTTGGGCTGATGATGGCTCTGGGTGCTAGGCGGCGTGACATGTGCAGACTGTTTATCGTAGAATCATTACTACTGACGATTATTGGCGGGACTGTCGGCATATTGTTGGCACTTATCTTGGGGTTCGTCGTCAATATGGTTTCAAATAGTGTAGCCTTGTCCAGGGGAGTTGACGAAAGCTTTTCATTATTTGCGGTGCCTTGGTGGCTAGTCGTAGGCACCGTGGTGTTTATGTGTTTGCTCGGTTATTTAGTATCGCTATTGCCAGCTATCCGTGCGGGCAGAATCGCCCCAATCGATGCCCTCAGAAGAGAGTAAAATCCTGAAGTTTAATCCACAAACTTTTCGCTGTGTAGGTTCTGTAAATCCCGCCAGATTCTAGGGTGTCACCCTTGCATCTGGAAGTTTTACGTATTTTGCAACACCGTCTAGGGTGTCACCCTTTAAGGTGTTGGTTTTTACAAGTTAGGGGGTAGGTTGGAGGCTAAGGCGTTGGATGAATACGAAGGATTTGCGGAATTTGGGGGATTCTGCTACAATTGCTAAGTTATGATAACAAAGGAAAACAAGCAACAAGCGATTGCTTTGACTCAGGTCAGCAAAGACGATGTCGGTAGCCCACAGGCTCAGGTGTCGGTTTTGACGGCTCGTATCAAAGAGGTTACAGAGCATCTTAAGGTCAACAAGCATGACTTCATGGCTCGTCGCGGCTTGGTACAGATGGTCGGCAAGCGCAAGCGCCTACTGAAATACCTCGAGCGAACCGATTTTGAGAGTTACAAGCAAGTGCTGGACAAACTAGGTTTGCGTAAGTAAGTAGTTTGGTTTTTACAAAATCACCTCTTTATGGGGTGATTTTTGCTATTTGAGGTGTTTATACTCGATATTTATAATTCTCATGCCTTTCGCTTGACGAACCTCGGGGGGGGTATAATTAAAAGCATGAACAGAAAAGTTTATGGTTTCACGATCGTCGAACTACTGATCGTCATCGTGGTGATTGGTATTTTGGCGACGATAAGTATCGTGGCGTATAGTGGCGTACAGGCACAGACTTATATCGCGGCGGTGCGGTCTGATCTGGCAAATAACGCTAAGAAGCTCGAAGAATATAAGATACTCAACGGCAAATACCCCGAAAGCCAAGCTGAATTCAGCGCAGCCAGGCTGAAATTTTCGCGGGAATCGCACAGGCATGTAGGTTACTGTGTGCGAAACAACAGCAGTGGTTCAGATTGGGCTATTGTGTCACGGGTTATGCCAGCTAATGCTAGGCTATCGTTGTTCTTGTCCTCGAAAGGCGGCGGAGAATCGAATGTTGCTAATGTTTGGTATACTAATCTGACCGTATGTACAGCAGCGGGACTGGCGGATTACACCAATATGCTCTGGGTTCGTGGCTCTGGTGATTGGGCGACTTGGCTGACTGATTAACTTTTGAGTTTGGCGATGATGACTTCGCGTCCATCGCTTGCGCCACCTAGAGTGCAAGAGTAGAGGGTTAGGCGAGCGTCATCAGTGCGGGATTCAATCTCGATGGCGGTTGGTGCGACAGAGTATTTTTGGCTAATTTGGTAGGTATAGCGTTGGCTGTCATAGTCGATAATTATTTCATCGCCTATCTCTAGCCGATCGATACTGTAAAACGGTGATTTTCGCCAAGTCTGTTCAGGCGTCAGTCCCATGATGAAGCGATGAGCTGACAAGACGAAATTACCGCCATCTCGAGGGTTGCCATTTTCGGGCATGCGCCACCAAGCACCATCCTCCATAACATCAGCTTCGCCAGTCGTGTAGGGGAGGTTAATGTCAATTTTTGGGATATAGAGTCGATTGGCGCTGATTTTGTTAGCCGTGTCATCAATCAGCTTGGTCGTCGAATTGTCTACGGGGTCGACCAACTGTTGTTTAATCAAAGGATTGGTCGCAGTCCAGAGTAAATACAGCCCTGCGACCAATAGCCCGACGCCAAGTACGAGACTAATAGTTCTAGACAAAGATCTATTTTGAATTGCACGCATGTGATGATTATACCCGAAAAATCTGCTACAATATAGCTATGAGTGCAGCCGCCAAGGCCTTGATTGTTGATGAATCGGGCAGAATTTTAGTGTTGTATCGGAGTGAAACTCATCCGACTTTGGCTCATGATATCGATTTACCAGGCGGGGTAATCGAAAGCCACGAGTCGATGGAACTAGGTCTAGCACGAGAAATTCACGAAGAAACAGGTCTGGTTGTTGATACAAATGCCTTCGACCTACGTCATTCTTGGCTGACTCAATCAGGCCAGGAGCAGGCGGTTTATCAGGTAACCATCAACAGCGCCGATCAAGTGAAGATTAGTTGGGAGCATGAAGCTCATGACTGGATTAGCGTCGAGGAAATGATCGACTACCCAGCAATCGATGGCTTTATGCACCAAGTTCAGGCTTGGCTTCGAGCTTAATAATGTATAATAAACGATAATGATTTTGTTCACCCAGGCAGTTTTATACTTTGTTGTCTATGCGTTTCTCGGTTGGGTTTGGGAATTATTCTTTAATCTAATAGTTCACCATAAATTACAGCTCAGGGGTTTTTTGACGATTCCTATCTTACCAATATATGGTTTTGGCGCCCTGGGGATGATTTATACTGTCCAGCCGTACATCCACAACCCGTTTTTGGTGCTCCTAGCGTCAATGGCGGTGGCGACCATCCTTGAGCTGATTGTGTCGTTTGTGTTGGACAAATTCTTTAAACTAAGGTTATGGGATTATTCGGATTTACCGATGAGTTTCAAGGGCTATATCTGCGCGCCTGCAGCTCTGGCGTTCGGTGCGCTCGGCCTGCTACTGATTTACGTTGTCCACCCTTCGGTTGAAGTATTTGTGTCGACTATTCCTCTAGCCGTGAGGTTAGCACTGACCTGGGTCTTGTTTGGCTTAGTATTAATTGATTTCCTGAACTCGCTTGGTTCGTTGATACGACTGCGTTTAGATATCAAGAAACTCCAGGGTACACTTGATGACGCTCAGGAATATGTCGATAACTTAGTCGATGAATTAAGGACAAGAGGGGGCAAGCTTAGAACTGGTGCTCAACGTTGGTCCCGCTATAACTTACTGCGAATCCGCAAGGCTTATCCCAAGGCGAGGGTGGTTAGCAAGCGTTCTTCGAAAAAAGATAGTTAAACGGCCGATTCGACTTTTGGGTTCTCTCGAACTATGCTGATGGCTATTTTATTGAAAAATTGCTACAATCTAAGTAGACGAATTAAATGGCGGATGGTGATAGATGCTGTGGCTGGATCAGCTTCGACACCTGTTACTTTCCGCTACAGAAAGAGAGGACAAATATGTCAACTATTAATCCTAGCGGCAAGGAGATCACTAGCCTTAGCGCTGACTTTTGTGGTCAAAAATTAACCCTCGAAATCAATCGTGTCGGTTTTCGTACAACTGGTAGCGTACTGGTTAGCTACGGCGACACAGTGGTGCTCGGTTCAGTTCAAGTAGGCTCAAAGCCGATTCAGCTGGATTATTTTCCACTAAGTATCGATTATGAAGAAAAATTTTATGCAGCTGGTAAGATTTCTGGCTCAAGATTCATTAAACGAGAGGGTCGCCCAAGTGATGAGGCGGTGCTGATCGGTCGGTTGATTGATCGGCCGATCCGACCACTGTTCCCAAAAGGTTATCGCCAGGAAGTTCAAGTGGTGTCAACAGTCCTGAGTATGGATCCAAACTTTCGTCCAGATATTCCAGCGATGATTGCGGCTAGTTCAGCATTGATGTTAACTGGCGTGCCTTTCGATGGTCCAGTCGCCGGTTTGAGAATCGGTCGAGTTAATGGCGAGTTCAAAGCTTTTCTGACGCCTGAAGAGCGTGAAGCGAGTGATCTCGACCTGGTCGTCGCTGGTATCGAAAGTGGTGTAACGATGGTTGAGGCCGGGGCGAATGAAGTTAGCGAAGAGGTGATTGTCGAGGCGATTGCTTGGGCGCACAAGATGATGCAGCCAGCGATTGAGTTACAGCGCCAGTTGGTCTCAAGAGTTAAGCCAGTCGCCAAAGAGTATGAACTAGTCTTGCCTAACGCAGAGATCCAAATCGAAGTCGATGAGTGGATTGCGGGTAGGTTAGGTGAGCATCTGCGCAAAGATTATCCAGAGCGCAACGAGATGGTTAACGAGCTCCGTTGGGAGTTTCATGACGTAATGCGCCAAAAGATTGGTGAGGAGAATTATGGTTCTCTCCACGATGAATATGATGAGGCTTTTACTTCAGCGCTTCACAAAGATGTAAGGCGAGGCATTGTTGAGTATGGTTTAAGGCCAGATGGTCGAAAATTGAC
>CAZJUX010000009.1:0-30845 GCA_964549705.1 uncultured Candidatus Saccharibacteria bacterium | reverse complement strand
CCGAAAATCCCCACAAACAGGTATAATGATTCACATGCCTCGGTAGCTCAACTGGATAGAGCAGATCCGTCCTAAGGATAAGGTTGTAGGTTCGACTCCTGCCCGGGGTACCAAAAGGTAAATTAACCGATGAAAATATTTTGTTCACATGCGTTCACTGGCGAAGATACCCAGCACATTAGAGATTTGATGACTTCGGTGACAAAATTGCTTAAAGCAAGCGGTCATCAGGTATTCTGTAGTGCGTTTGACGAAGAGATTACTCAGTTGAATAACAATGGCGACATGAAGGGGGTATTCTCCAGGGCCTTCAAGGAGCTAAGAGAAAGTGACATTGTCGTAGTGGTTATTGTTTCGCCTCGACGGAGTGTCGGTCAGCTGATGGAGTTCGGTCTAGCGTTTGGTGAAAGTAAGCCAATTTACCTTTTCGAGCATCAGTCGGCTGTCGGATCATCATATTTGCCCGAATTATCCTCAAAAAACTATATTTGGGCGAATGCGGATGAGTTGATTGGTCAACTTAGAGAAGTTTAGGTGGCAATTCGCATTATTTACATAGATATAATAGAATAACTATAATGCTAATATGGGCGATAGGTGTTTAAATGACTAAAAAGAATAAAACGCAACAGTTCGACGGCCAAAGAGAGGGTGAGGAGTTGCTTTTTGTTTTTCGTCGACATATTATCGCTATGCGTAAGGGCTTCTATCTACTGCTTATCCTCATGGCGCTCGGTGCTTTACCATATCTTATATGGCAAGATAATTTCAATTTGTTCTATGTGTTTTTAGGCGGTTTTGGTATTGGTTTGATTCTGTTCTTCTACCACTTTTTGCTCTGGCACTTCACTTACTATATCGTAACCGATCAACGAATCCGTCAGATAACTCAGAAGGGGTTCTTTGGGAAAGACGTAATCGAGTTGAAATTAGTGAAAATTCAGAACATAAGCTATAATGTACCAGGATTCTTTGGAGAAATTTTTAACTTTGGAACCATCGTTATTCAGACTTTTGTTGGCGATTTAGTGATCAAAAATGTCGAACATCCCGATAAAATATATAATCAACTCCAGGATGCTGTCGAGATAGTGAATGAAAGGGTCGGCAATGTTCAAGAAAATTTGGAAGCGTAAATCTCATGAAAAGCCACTACCGTCTCGTATTACCAACGATACGATGGCGCAACACCGAGAGGAGGTGCTGGCAGGTGGTCGTAAGCATAAATATCCTATCCAGTACACTAAGCGTCGATTAGTTTGGATTACCTTGGCGGTTAGTATCGCTGGGCTAGCCTTAGTGTCAGCTTTCTTCTGGTTTCAACTATATGTCCAAAAAGATACGGGGGACATATCTTATCGGGTGACTAAATTGCTAGCCTTGCCTGTGGCATCGATTAGTGGCGAGAAAGTCCGCTACAGCGACTATTTGATGTTTGAACGAAGCACTAGGGCCTCACTGGATCGACAAGGACGGGCTGATTCAGTAGATAAGGCTAAGTTTCAGAGAGAAATGGCGATGGATCGTGCGCTGGAATATGCTTATACTCGTAAATTAGCGAGGGAATTAAGCATCGAGACGACCAAGGAGCAAGTTGACATAGCGATCAAGGATTATCGTGATAAAGTTCAATTATCTGACGAAGCTTACGTAGCGGTTCTTCAAGAAAACTTAAGCTGGACGATGGATGAAATGCGTACAGCTGTAAAGATGTCATTACTTCAGCAAGCAGTCTCGTTTGCTGTCGATGAAGAGGCCTCAAAGATATCGTCTGAGGTAAATAAGCTAGCAGTTGGGGGAAAAGGTCTACAGGAAATAGTTGATACAATGGGGCAAAAAGTTCAATATGTCCCTATTGTGACGGTAGCTAAGGATAATTCTGACGGAGGTTTGAGTGCTTCTGCTTTGAAATTAAAGCCAGGTATGATATCAGAAGCTGTTCGACCGCTGGCGGGCGATGGCTATTATTTTGTTAACTTGGTATCAACAAAAGAGGATACGATTACCTATGGATATATCAAGGTTCCGTTAAAAGCTTTCAAGGGACAGATCGAAAATCTAAAAAATAATGGAGGAGTGAGGTGCTATATTGATGTCAATTAATCTACCAAAATTACCATACGGTTATGATGCTTTGACAAAAAGCATCAGCGAGGAAACGATGTTGACGCATCACATGAAACACCACCAAGGCTATGTCGATAAGTTAAATATTGCCTTAGATAAGTTGCATATGGATGGCGATAATGTGGCGTCGATTTTGACTAATCTCGACAGTATTCCATACGACATGCGTTTAGTGATCCGAAACAACGGTGGTGGGCACTTTAACCACTCGTTATTTTGGCGAGTGATGTCTCCTGATGGTGGTGGCCAGCCGAAAGGCGACCTGGCCAGTAAAATCAACGCAAAATACGGTGATTTTCAGGGTTTTGTTGATAGGTTTACTGCTTCAGCCCTCGGTTTATTCGGTAGCGGTTGGGTTTGGCTAATGCCAGATGGCGAGATTTTAACTACGTCAAATCAAGACAATCCGATTATGACAGGTGGGCCATTACCGATTCTGGGGCTGGATGTCTGGGAGCACGCATACTATTTAGATTATAAAAATCAACGCGACAGATATATCAAGTCATGGTGGGATGTTGTTAATTGGACGGAAGTTGAAAAACGTCATCAGTTTGCTATAATCTCCTAGAAGGAGTACGCCGCTGTAGCTCAGCCGGTAGAGCGGCGCTTTCGTAAAGCGTAGGTCATCGGTTCAAGTCCGATCAGCGGCTCCAATTTGAATATGACTACTAATAAAATATTATCATCGGTGAGACCACTACTGAAAAATCGGCAATTATTTGGTCTGGTTATAGCTAATTCAATAGTAGCGGTTCTAGTAATAATTATTATCGGCTTGAGTATTAGGCCAAGTGAAACCCAAGTAATTACCCGTTTCAGTTCGTTCGGCACAACGGGTTTTTACTGGAACTATTGGTGGACGCTTTTGGGCTATATATTGTTAGAAATTATTATTGTTGTTAGCAATCTATTTATTGCCAGTCGCTTAATTAAGATCGATAGGTCGGGTTTAACGCCAGTTGTGCTGTGGTTATCGCTGATGATGTCGTTTATCCTGTTTATGATTGCTTATTCGGTGACAAGAATCGCGGCTTTGGGTTAGGTATTATGGATTTAGAAATTCCTCTTGGTAAGCGGACGGCCAAATATCGGTTCTTCGAGAGACTCCCTGCTCTGTTAAGCTACGGAGCGGTTCTACTAATGGTCGTTCTATCAGCAATAAGTCCGCTATTAGCCTCAATTTATCTACTAACGATTGTCATGACTATGTTAGTCAAGGCGGCGGCTATCGCTTACCATGTGATATGCGGTAGGCTAAGAATGGATAAATCCAGTATGGTTAATTGGGCAAATAGACTAGCCGATCTAGAGAACCCTAAAGACTCATATAAACGATTGAAAAATCGGCATAGCCAAGATATTGGCTACGTCGAGCATTTGGAGAACCTGCGAATTATCTCGAATAGCGAAGAAGGTTATTTCCCGAAGCCAAGTCAGCTTTATAATGTCTTGATTATCCCAGCATATAACGAGAGTATAGAAGTGATTAAGCCAACTATCCAGTCTGTTCTTGGCACTACCTATGATAAAAAACGATTGATTGTCATCTTTGCCTACGAAGAACGGGGCGGGGCTGGCATTGAGCAAACCGCCAATACTCTCGTTAAGCTCTATGGTGATAAATTCCATTCCTTCCACGCAGTCAAGCATCCTAAAGATTTGCCAAATGAGGTTGTCGGCAAGGGCGCGAACATCACTCACTCTGGCCGTTGGTTGAAAACTTATCTAGAGGAACAGAGGATTCCATTTAGCAATGTGATCGTTACGACAATGGACTGCGACAATAAGCCACACGCACGGTATTTTGATTACCTAACTTATGAGTACATTATCCACGAGAATCGTAAGCATCTGGCCTACCAGCCGATTAGCCTTTTTACGAATAATATTTGGGACGTACCAGCGCCGATGAGGGTATTGGCTACTGGTAACTCATTTTGGAATATCATTTCCTCAATGCGACCCCATACTTTACGTAACTTTGCAACGCACGCTCAGCCGATGGATGCTTTGGTCGAGATGGATTTCTGGAGTACGCGGACAATCGTTGAGGACGGGCATCAGTATTGGCGCAGTTACTTTCATTTTGGCGGTAATTACGACGTTGTATCAATGAATATTCCAGTTTATCAGGACGCCGTCCTATCAGATACTTATCGAAAAACTCTCAAAGCTCAGTTTATTCAGCTCCGACGTTGGGCGTACGGTGCCTCAGATGTGCCCTATGTCGCCTCAAGAGTATTTAGTAGGCAGAGGAATGTGCCATTCTGGGCAGGATTCACAAGACTAATTAGGTTAATCGACGGCCATACTACTCTAGCAAGTGTGTCAATCCTAGTGGCGGTTGGTGGTTGGGTGCCTTTGCTGGTCAATAGCGAGGCAAGCCGTAGCGTCGCAGCTCTTCAGCTACCAGACACAATTAGCGTGCTCCAGCGGGTTGCGATGATCGGGCTAATTATCACCGTATTTGTGTCGTTCAAGCTTCTGCCGCCACGCCCAGCTAGATATAAAAAGCGACGGAACATTTTGATGGTACTTCAATGGGTGCTGATGCCTATCACGGCTATTGCCTACAACTCGGCGGCTGCCTTTAATTCACAAACACGGCTATTTTTGGGACGATATCTAGATAAATTCGATGTGACCGAGAAGATAGCTCCAAATTCTTCAGCTAGTTTGTCTAACTCAAAAAAGCGCTCGATATAGATGGTCGGCCAGGGCGTCGTTTGGCGGTAATTAAATCATGCTGGGCGGCATATTGGATGGCTGCGACAGGATCGAACCTCTGGAGTATTTGATGGGCGGTGATAGCGATATCATCCGTGGATAGCTGGGTGTTTCTCTTAACTAATTCTTCTTGAACCGTTTGAGCGAGAGGATAGCTATAGAAATCAGCCCCGTGCTTATCGTGGTGGAAGCTACGGGAGATGCTAATTGTTAACTTACCGATATTAAAGGGCGCTGTTTGTCGGTCGTGATTAATAACCTTAGTGTCGTCTAAATCAGCCCTCTCATAAGTCGTCCAGACGGTATTGCAGTCAAGGCAACGTCGTCTGCGCCATACGGTTGGGTTGTTTTTGTGTTGTCTAGAATTAGCAACTCTAGTGCCGTTGTGGAAACAATTAATACATAACATGTCTATATATTGACATGTCGCTATAAAAAAATCCAGTGGAAACGCTGTGGAAATAAAAATATCCCCTGAAGATAATGAAACCTCAGGGGTATAACGCTAAATAACTCGTAGTTTCTGTTCTAGAGATTTATCTTGTAGGTCGGGGCGGGAGGGTGCGGTTTATTTGCCTGTTTTCGACTTGTCGCTATGTAGACTAGCGCGTTCGTCGGTGATTGATTTGTTACTTTCAAAGTAGAGAGTGACTTGGCTTAATAGCGAGTCGTCTATTTTGCTTGGCGAACCAATCTGTTTTGCTTGGGAGTATTTACCCATACTTCTTATGCTAGCATAGATAACAGACAAAGTCAAGCGAACAAATAATTAAGGTTTATACCATGAACGATATTTTTCTGTGTTTATGGTTGCAAAAATAGGCGAGGGGCTGGTATACTGAACTAGATACTGGCGATTAGCTCATTTGGGGAGCCCTCAGCGAAAATAATTGCGTTCGCTCTAGCCAAATAACCTCACGCCTAATGTATCAGCACCTTTCGGTCCACAGTACACGTATAGATACGGGCGATTAGCTCATTTGGCTAGAGCGTAGCATTGACGTTGCTAAGGTGATAGGTTCGAATCCTATATCGCCCACCAAAAATTAGAGTGATGACAAGGCCTAACCAGCTTTTGAACTCCGTGACAGCGATTGCGGTAGCACGTTAAATTACCGGAATAAGAGCAAAAGCCAAGGTGGAACCTCCCTGAGCGGGACCGAGGCACGCATAAGAGCACTGAAGTTCTGACTGCGTGCTATTTTAATTTAAAAAGGAGAGTTTATGAGCGACGACAAACTTCATGCGATGCGCCACAGCCTAGCGCATATTATGGCTTCGGCTGTCAAAAGGCTATGGCCTGAGGCAAAATTTGGCGTCGGACCAGTAGTCGATAATGGCTTTTATTATGATATCGATTTGGGCGAGACGAAGATATCCGAGGATGAATTCAAAAAAATTGAGAAAATTATGCGTCAAATTATTGCTGAAAAGCAATCGTTTGAGAAGTCTATTAAGCCAATTGACCAGGCTATTGCTTGGGCAAAAGACTCAAACCAGCCCTATAAAGTAGAGTTGTTGAATGATTTGAAGCGAGCTGGGACAACGGTTGCAAAGGATTTAGACGAGGCGGAAATGGGCACGATCGCTGAGGCCGGGGCAGAGCTGAACGAAGTCTCGTTCTACACTAATGGTGATTTTATGGATCTTTGTCGTGGTCCGCATGTCGAAAATACGAGCGAAATCAGGGTATTCAAATTGATGCGAGTTGCCGGTGCCTACTGGCGCGGTAATGAAAATAACCCGCAAATGCAACGATTATATGGCGTGGCGTTTCCGACGCAACCCGAGCTAGACGAATATTTGGCTATGCTAGAGGAGGCAAAAAAGCGCGATCATCGTCGGCTCGGAAAAGAGTTGGATTTATTCACAACATCATCATTAGTCGGAGCGGGGTTACCGATGTTTACGCCTCGAGGGACGATTTTAAGGGATGTTTTGGCAAGTTATTCCAACCAACTGAGGCAGAGATTTGGTTTCGAAAAGGTTTGGACCCCGCACATTACCAAAAAGGATCTCTATGAAACGTCTGGGCATTGGGCAAAATTTGGCGAAGAGCTGTTTTTGGTCAAGAGCCAGGAAACCAGTGATGAGATGGCACTCAAGCCGATGAATTGCCCGCACCACACGCAGATTTATATTTCAAAGCCTCGTAGTTATCGTGATATGCCAGTTCGATTCCTAGAAACAACAACAGACTATAGAGATGAAAAAACTGGTGAGCTGGGCGGTATTTCAAGAGTTCGGTCGCTAACACAGGATGATAGTCATGTTTTTTGCCGCGAGGACCAGATCGGTTATGAGATCAATAATTTATTGCTATCGGCGCGAGAATTATACCAGACTATTGGCATGGAGTTGAGGGTTCGCTTGAGCTACCGTGATGATTCAGATGCCTATCTTGGTGAAAAAACCTTGTGGCAATCGGCTCAAGCACAATTGAAACAGGCAGTTGAGAACAATCATCTAAGTTATTTTGAGCAGGACGGCGAGGCAGCTTTTTATGGGCCAAAAATTGACTTCATGGCAACAGATGCGATAGGCCGCGAGCATCAAGTAGCAACCATACAGCTTGATTTTGTTCAGCCTGAGCGATTTAATCTCGAATACACAACGGAAAGTGGAGAAATGGCTCGCCCAGTGATGATTCACTGCGCTTTGCTCGGTTCGGTCGAGCGGTTCTTGAGCGTGTTTATCGAACACACTGGTGGATGGTTCCCATTCTGGTCGTCACCAGAGCAGGTGCGTATATTAACAATCAACGATACAGTGATGGATTATGTTAGTGAGGTCGAGCAGACGCTTACGGGAGTAGTGCTGATGTCGCCAATTAAATACAATGAACTTCGATGGACGGTCGATGTTCGCAATGAATCTCTAGGAAAGAAAATCCGAGAAGCAACCAATATGAAAATCCCAGTTCAGTTGATCATCGGGCCTAAAGATCAAGAAGCTCATCAAGTGAGTATCAGGACCCAGGACGGTGAACATAAGCTGGAGTTAGACGAGTTGGCGGAGTATTTGAGGAGCTTATAAGTGCGGAGACTAAAAATCGCTATTGATATTGACGATGCTCTAGCCGATAACGCTGAGAAGTTTATCGCTTTTAGCAACCAACAGTTTGATCCCAGATTAACTATTGATGACTACAGCGAGGATTGGGCTAAGGTATGGCAAGTTGATAGCGATGTTCTTCGGTCGCGCTCTCTGAAGTTTCACAACTCAGACGCTATGTCATTTTATGATACCAAGGTTGGCGCTATTGATGTTTTGAGCCGTTTCACCGATAGACATGACTTGCTAGTGATTACTTCTAGGAGAACTCAGGTGAGAGATATCACTCATAATTGGCTTAGTGAACACTATCCAGATATATTTCATCGGGATAACGTTCATTTTGCGGGGATTTGGGACGATGCCAACCATTTGTCGATTAATCAAACGAAGGCTAGTCTTGTTAGTTATCTAGAGGCTGACGTTTTGATTGATGATCAGCCAAAACATTGCATTGGAGCGGTTGGCGTGGGGGCGAAGGCTATTTTATTTGGTGATTATCCGTGGAATAGAACGCCCGATCCACTGGAAGGTATTATGCGCTGTTACTCTTGGGCTGAAGTAGAGAAAACTATTGAGCGGATGGCCGGCGGTGAAATGGGGGGCTTAGCGGTATGAGCTACCGCAAACTGGTCATTGCCATAGATTGTGACGATGTGCTATTCCCTGGAGTCGAGAGTATGGTTAATATTTATAACCGTCTTTACGGCACTAGAGTATCTCTATCTAGGGCCTACGAGTCGGGTAATGAAGAGTGGCAGGCTAGTGACGAGGATAAGATTAGTCGTTTATCTGAAATCCAGCTGTCGGATGAGTACAACCAACTTGCTCCGATAGACGGTTCGGTTGGGGCGATTCATCAACTAGCTAGCCAACATGAACTCCATCTAGTTACCGCTCGACCGATTCAAGTAAGTGAGGCTACAAGTAGACTGACTGAACGATTTTTCCCGGGTTATTTTAGCAAAATCCACCACGTAGGCACTGGCAGTAAGGGATTTATCTGTTCTGCTTTACGAGCGGATCTATTAATCGATGATAATTATAAACATTTAATTGACGCGAGTAGTCATGGCGTTAGCAACTTATATTGGTTTGGTGATTATCCTTGGCAGATAAAAAAGCCCGATGAGCTCGGTGCTCTTGACCAGATAGTTAAATGTCGAATTTGGCAGGACGTAGTTTATGAAGTTGAGCGAATCGAGAAAAAATAGTTTTAAGAACCGAGTTGACGATATTGTCGCCAAGATCCCTAGTGGCAGAGTTATGACATACGGTGATGTCGCGATTTTAGCAGGGCAGCCGACAGCCGCGAGAGCCGTTGGTGGGATAGCCCATTTCGGTAATGTTAATTTACCTTGGCAACGAGTAGTTAATCGTTTTGGCGATTGTGCCAGTGGGTATCCGGGCGGTAAAGATGGGCATAGGCAGGTGCTCGAAGCGGAAGGATTTGCGATTGAGAATTATCGAATAATTGATTTCGCGGATCGACGATGGTGGCCAGGGGGTAATATTGATGAGTAGGGCCAATCTCCCGCTAGTGGTTATTATTGGCCCAACGGCCAGTGGTAAAACAACCTTAGCAATTAAATTAGCTAAGCAGATTGGCGGTGAGATAATTTGTGCTGATAGCCGAACCGTTTATCGAGAGATGGATATAGGTACTGCTAAACCAACGCATGAAGAACGGAAGGTAGTGCCGCATTGGGGGTTGGATTTGGTCAGCCCAGGCGAACAATGGACTGTTTCTGACTTCAAGCAGTATGCTGATCAAAAAATAACTGAAATCCGTCAGCGAGGACGTGTGCCATTTTTAGTAGGGGGCACGGGACTATATATCGATGCAGTTGTGTTTAATTTTTCTTTTGGGGCAAAGGTTGGCCAATTTTCGCGCCAGACATTAGAGGAAATGGATGTAAATGAGTTGCAAGATCACTGTAGAAAATACAACATAGACATGCCAGAAAACCTGAACAATAAACGGTATTTAATTCGAGCGATAGAACGAAATAACATAAGCTCAATCAGGCAAAATCAACCTAGCGAAGATACGGTCGTTGTGGGAATAGCTACATCTAAAAGTATGCTTAAGACAAGAATTGAGTTCAGAACCGAACAACTATTTGATAATAATGTTGTCAAAGAAGCAACAGAATTAGCGGAAAAATATGGCTGGGATAGTGAAGCGATGACTGGCAACGTTTACCCCTTAGTGCGCCGATTTCTAAATAATGAGTTGAGTAAGACTGAACTAATCCAGAAAAATATTTCTAGTGACCTAAATTTAGCTAAACGACAAATGACTTGGTTTAGACGCGATCCTTATATCTTGTGGGCAGAGCTGACGTCCGCTGAACAATCTTTGTTCAATTATCTAGCTAACCTGAATCATCCGTGATACAATATGTGACATAGGAGGTTCAAAAAAACAGATAATGATTGACTCGCTATTCGGCTCAAGAACTCGTGTGAAGTTATTGCATCTGTTTTTGAGTAACCCAACTAAATCGTTTTACGTCAGAGAAATCACTAGGCTGATTGACGAACAGATTAACTCTGTTCGACGAGAATTAGCCAATATGCTAGAGGTAGGGATTATTACTTCCGATAGTTCGGACAATAAGCTCTATTACTCGGCCAATCAGAAGTACGAGCATTTTTTGCCGTTGCGGGAGATATTTGTTGGCCAACGCGACAGTGGCGTAGCTAAGGTTCCTAAAACGCCAAACCAGGTGTCGGCTCATAAGTGGTCAGATGGTATCGTTAAGCTACCAGGTCTTCGTTTAGCGGTGCTGGCTGGGTCGTTAGTTCGCGGATCGGCTAGTCCAGTTGATATTTTGTTAGTTGGTAGCATCTCTCAGTCGAAAGTAGAACAGGCAGTTAAGAGCATAGAGTCCCAGAATGGCAAAGAGATTCAGTATTCGGTAATGTCCTATGATGATTTTTATTACCGATTGAGCGTTAGGGATCGATTTGTCTCAGAGGTGCTGACGGGTAAGTATGTGATCTTATTAGACACAGAGAAAGTGTTAGGTTAAGGAGGAAATATGTTTGACATTGAATACAAAGGCGCAAATGCTGTAATAATAACAACTAAAAAGGCTAGAGCATTAATCGACCCAAAGATTTCTATCGTAGGGCTGAAAGATGTAACGAGCACTGAAGACGATGTAATTATAGCTACAGAAGTCAGGTTTATCCCGGATAATCAGTCGGCCAAGTTAGTTATCGATGGACCAGGGGAATACGAAATAAGCGATATGGCGATCAAGGGCATAGCCACTAAGAGGCATATCGACAGTGAGTCCGACCGAGATCTGTCGACTATTTATCGATTGGTTATCGGCGATATTAGAATGATTATAGTTGGTAATATAGTGCCAACTTTAAGCGACGATCTACTGGAATCGATCGGTGTTGTAGACGTAGTTGTTTTGCCAGTTGGGGGCGGGGGATACACGCTCGACTCAACATCGGCTACCGCCATGATACGTCAATTAGAGCCTCGAATGGTAGTCCCGGTTCACTTTGCTGATAGCGCTTTAAAATATGAGGTGCCACAACAAGACATCGAATCCTTTATCAACGAACTCGGAGCCTCAGTAGTTGAAGCTGGGCCGAAATTGAAATTTAAGAACCTTGGCTCTCTGCCTGAGCAACTAACGGTTATAAAGATAAGTCGTAGCTAGCTCTGCGAGTTTAGTCATGAAATATAAAGTAACCCCTAGAACTAGGGGTTACTTTAAGATTAATTTTCAGCCAATTCTCGACTAAGCTGTCTTAGCAGGCTGGGCTGGTTGAAGTAGGCCTTTTTTTCTTAAGATTCTGATAGCTTGGGTGCTAAGAATCATAGTTACTTTTTGGCCGTCTACTACAATAGTCTTTTTTTGCAGATTCGGCTTGAAACGACGTTTTGTCTTCTGATAGGAAAAACTGACTCGGTTGCCTGTCTGCTGACCCTTTCCTGTTAGCTCACATCGTGATGCCATATTTACTCTCTTTGCTTATAGTTAATAAAATATCTCTAGTATTGTAGCGGTATTTCGTGGTTTAGTCAAGAGAGTGTATAATTGTAGAGATGGATTTGATAAATATCGCAATAATTTTAGTGGTAATTTTACTATCGATGACCCTTCATGAGGCAATGCACGCTTTCATGGGTTATTTCTTAGGGGATGATACAGCTCGAGCACAGGGCCGTCTAACCCTGAACCCAATCAAACATATTGACCCATTCATGACAATTATTTTGCCTTTAATGATGGCTCTAATGGGGGGTCCAATTTTTGGTGGTGCAAAGCCAGTGCCGTTTAATCCAAATAATCTCCGTTATGGGGAGTGGGGGGTCGCTTTGGTGGCAATTTCTGGTCCGTTGACTAACTTTTTGTTAGCTTTTTTCGCTTTTGGTATAGGTGTAGTGAGCGGAGTAATCACGGAGGGCGGGTTAGTCCAGACTTCATTAGCTGGCAACATAATTTCTACTTTCATTATGGTTAACTTAGGCTTTTTTCTGTTCAATATTCTGCCGATACCGCCGCTTGATGGGTCAAGGGTACTTTACGCACTGGCGCCAGAGGGAGCAAGACGGGTTATGGAGCAGATCGAGTATTATGGGATCTTTCTGATATTTGCTCTAGTCCTTCTAGGATCAACTATAATTGGAGCCCTGATGTCTGCGGGGATGAATGGTGCCCTAGAGTTGTTTGTGGATATATTTGGTGTGTAAGTCTGCGATAGATGATATAATTAAAGAGCCCTGATTTGTCCGTGGGCACATATGATTTTCCTAACATCATATGATATAGGGAGCTCTAATGATTTATTGCCGTGGTAATAGGTTGCGAGCACCCACCTTGCATTTATGCGGGGAATATCACGTGTTCACGGTTTCAGGGCTTCTTGTGTAAAAATAGACTTCGTCGGGGTGTGGCGCAGTTGGTAGCGCGCACGGCTGGGGGCCGTGAGGTCGCTGGTTCAAGTCCAGTTACCCCGACCAAAGAGAAATTAGATGATTCAAAGAATATCAGTTAGAATAATTATCGAACATAACAAAAAGCCATTACTGGTTAGAAGAGCCGATGGTCGGTCTAGTATTATTGGTAAATATGAGCTACCCGGTGGGCGCCTTGTAGCAACCGAACAGCCTGAAGATACAGCTCGGCGGCTTATAAGTGAAGACTTGGGTATCCATGAACGACTGGAGCTGAGTTTGGGTGACGTTGTTACTTATGTTGACGCTGATGATAGAGATATCCAATATGCCGTGATTATATATCGAGTAGATGTTGACGATAAATTATCAATTAGCTTGAGCGGCCATTATAATAAATATGCCTGGTATCATGCAGGTAGACCTGACCCAGATAGGTTAACCGAGTTGACGCAAATTATCTTGGGGGCTGAAAAGCCCGAGGTGGCAAAAACCAGTTTTGATGACTATAACCCTAAGATGCCAACTCTTTATACTGATGGTGGTTCAAGGGGTAATCCTGGGCCGTCGGCAACAGGCTTTATTCTGGTCGACAGCTCTGACCGAGTAGTTGAGCAGGGTGGTGAATATATTGGGATTACGACTAATAATCAAGCAGAATACCAAGCTGTTAGAATGGGGCTCAAAGCTGCACTCGCCAAGGGCTGGACGACGGTAGAGCTAAGGGCTGATTCTTTGCTAGTGATCAACCAACTCAAGGGTATTTACAAGGTGAAAAATCGAGAGTTATGGCCGATTTACGACAACATAACCCAGTTAATAGCCCAGTTTAATAAGGTTAAATTCACGCATGTTCCTAGGGAACTTAATAAATTAGCCGATGCTATGGTCAATAAAACGCTAGATGCTCAGCGCGATCTACATGTCGGCTTATGATATAATCTTTGTAGCAGTCCACTAAGTGATCGCCCCGCACCTTTTATTTCAGAGCTTCATCCAGCGCGACGAAGTTATATCTGAAATAGAAGGTGCGGGGAGGAAAGTCCGGACAGCATAGGGTAACGGCAGTCGCTAACGGCGACCGGGGGCGACTCTAGGGAAAGTGCCACAGAAACAAAACTACCCCGCATCCTTTGCTTCAGAGCTTTACTAGATACGGTAGGGAGCAATCTGAGACAAAAGATGCGGGGAAAAGGTGAAACGAGCGAGGTAAGAGCTCGCAGTCGACTATGGTGACATAGTAGAGAGGTAAACCCTGCTGGCTGCAAGGAGATCTGCATATTGGGCGACTCGTCCGCAGGTCGATAACCGCTTGACTTGTCTGGTAACGGACAAGCTAGATAGATGATCACTCACGACAGAATCCGGCTTATCGGTGGTCTGCTAACTAAAATCACCCTACGGTTATGGAGGGTGATTTTAGTTTTATCGGTCTCAGGCGCTTAAATAGCAGTTTTAACGATCTCGGCAAAAGCTTTCGGTTCCCTGACGGCTATGTCGGCCAAAACCTTGCGATCAAGTTCGATATTCTTTGCTTTCATGCCAGCGATTAGCCTAGCATAGGTTGTGCCTTCTTGGCGGGCGGCTGCGTTAATGCGGGTAATCCAAAGAGCCCTCAAATCACGCTTTTTGTTGCGTCGATCACGGTAAGCATATTGTAGTGCACGGATAACACCTTGTTTAGCTAATCGAAAACTTCGTGTTCGGTTATGTTGCATACCCTTGGCTAGCTTGAGGATTTTCTTGTGCTTAGCTCTGGCAGTAACGCCTCGTTTAACTCGCATAAATTATACTCCCATTGCTCGTTTAGCGTTTTTCGCCATTGAGCCAGTTACGGTTGCTGGTGTACTGATGTTGCGCTTGCGTCGCATAGATTTTTTGGCCAAGAAATGGCTGCCAAATGCACGACGACGGGTCAACTTGCCAGTGCTCGTCAACTTGATGCGCTTAGCAGTGCCCTTATGGGTCTTTAATTTCGGCATTATTTACTCCTTAATACCACGCTCAGATTGCGTCCAGCCATCTGAGGTTTTTGCTCGACAATCACTTCGTCTCCAAGAGCATCTACGATTTTATCCATCAGAGCGTATCCTATCTCTTTATGTGCCATCTCGCGTCCTTTATAGACTACTTGTAGGCGGACTTTGTGTCCGTCGGCTAAAAAGCCACGGATTTTACGGAGTTTAATTTCTAGATCTCCTGAACCAATTTTCAACCCAAAACGCATTTGTTTTAGCTCGCTAACTTTGCTAGAACGCTTGCTTTTTTGCAAATCCTTCATCTTTTGGTATTGGAATTTTCCCCAATTGATGATTTTTGCGACAGGTGGATTTGCGTCTGGTGATATTTCGACTAGATCTAGTCCTGCTTCTTCGGCTACCTGGATTGCGTCCTTAAGGGGCATAACTCCAAGTTGCTCGCCGTTCGCACCGATAACGCGAAGTTCTCGGGAGCGAATCTCTCCGTTGATACGAGTTGATTTGTTAATCGCTTTGGCTCTCCTTTGATGAGCATTTGTCATTAAATTTGTTTCATCTGTAATATTAACAGAAAACAGAGATAGATTCAAGAGGTGTGCTTAGGTCGCCTAACTAGCTGCGTCTAGGGTGGGGTGATTTGACGATACTGGAGTGCTTCGGCAAGGTGCTCGATACTTATCTCATCTGCTGTCTCTAGGTCGGCGATAGTCCGAGCTACCTTGATAATTTTGAAATAACTACGGGCAGAAAGATCAAGTTTCTTGGATGCCGACAACAGGAACTCTCTGACGTCATCAGATAAAACGATAAATCTATCGACCTCTTTGCTGGTTAGATTACCGTTGTATTTTAAGCTATTATTGTATCTGTAATTTTGACATTTTTGAGCAAATTGAATAATTTTTTGATACTGGATATGTTGTGAATTAGTCTGCGTTCTTCGCTGGAATAACTCTTCGTGAGGCACGCGTGACACCGAAACGGTTAAGTCAACTCGATCAAGCAACGGCCCAGACAGTCGTTTCTGATAATTAATAATTTGCATGCTTGAGCAACTGCAGGCTTTTTTATTGTCGCCGTAATATCCGCACGGGCAGGGGTTCATTGTGCCGACCAGCAGGAAGCTGGCGGGATAGGTGAACTTGCCTTGTGCTCGGCTAATCGAAATCATCTGATCCTCAAGCGGTTGGCGCAGGGCCTCGAGAACAGCCCTCGGATATTCGAGTAACTCATCAAGAAACAAGGTCCCATGATGGGCTAATGATATTTCGCCAGGAGTAGCCCTGGATCCACCGCCAATAATTGAAATGCGACTGGCTGTGTGGTGAGGTGATCGAAAGGGGCGTTTTAGGACAATATCTTCTATAGCGTCGCCGCCAAGGTTATGAAGCTTGGTCACTTCAATAATCTCTTGGTTATTCAATGGCGGTAGAAGTGAATTTAAGGCACGAGCCAGCATAGTCTTGCCAGAACCTGGGCTACCAGACAGCAGTAGATTGTGTCTGCCGGCTACTGCGATGGCTACAGCGCGCTTCGCCTGCTCTTGCCCTTGGATATCGTCGATTAAAACTCCTCCGCTCGTCCTAGGCGCCCCCAGGGCATTGTCGGCGTTAATCGGTTCTATTTTGACTTCAGCCTTGAGATGTAGAAAAAGTTGCTTTAGATTATTTACAGGAACGACTTCGACGCCATCTATTAACTTGGCCTGACGAGAATTCATTATTGGCACGTAAACAGTCGATAAGCCGAATCTTTTGGCAGTTTCAGCAGCTGCTATGGCTGATTTAACTGGCCGGATTGAGCCATCAAGGGCTAACTCGCCAATAAATAAAGCATTCTCTAGACTTTTTTGCGACAATAGCCCACCTAAGCACAAGACAGTTAAGGCTATTGGTAGATCAAACTGAGTCCCATCTTTTGGCAGTTCAGCTGGAGCGAGATTGATGACGATTTTACCCCTCGGAAAGTCAAGTAGAGAGTTCTTAATGGCGCTTCTAACTCGGTCTTTGGCCTCATCAATGGCCTTATTGCCTAGGCCGACGATTTGTAAATTGGGTAAACCTGTCGATAGATCGCCCTCTACCTCAATAAGTTGGCCATCGAAACCAAGTGGTGTTGCCGATAAAACCCTGCCTACCATAATGCTTATATTAAACCATACTGACTGGATTTTTAACACTAACTATGCTATAATTAAAGAGTTGTGCGGGGCTGATACAGCTTTCGACAATTGGACATTAACAGGTTATCTTGCAAGTCGACCATACGCGTTACGTATATCTTTAGTTGCAAACACATTTGCAAGCAAAATCAAGGACGCCGCTACTAGCTTCGCTAGTATGTTCCGCGCACCTGTCTTTGCGCCAGCCGTAGCTTAGCTATAGCCATCCCTTCATCCAGGCAACATAGGAAGGTAGGGGTGTTATATCATGTTGCTCGCTGATTATCGTGGGCAGTGGCACGAAAATCGGGACTTTTTCCACGCAACAAATCAGGTATTTATGGTTGTTTTTTAGCCTGAGGAGTTGTCAAAAGCTCAAGACAATCTACACTTGTAGACGGATAGCCAGTTACCAGTTGGACCCGGGGGCAGTACCCGGCAGCTCCACCAAACAGTATAATTTGCCCAACCTCCAGACTCGGTGGTTGGGCTTTTTATGTGCTATTCTCCTAGAAAAAAAGCCTCGGTAAAGAAAAACAACCACCTGCGAGTAGTGGTTGTTTCTCAAAGTGGAGTTTTTTCTATATTGTTTATTTTTGGCCACTGAACTGTTTGGATAATTTTTTTATTCAGAAGCTACCCCTATAATAATCCGTGAAAACGTTTATGTCAACTATTTTACGAGCCATTTATTAGTAAAAAATACTACACTAAAAGCCGGTTTCTGTGGATAACTTATTGCTACAAGGATGAACACTAGGTATATAGTGTAGCTAAGCCAGTTGATACCACTAGGTGTGGCTGTTTGAGCGATGGAATGTTTGGTGTATTAGTATGAAAAATAATATGAAGTGGACGAAACTGGCCGACTCTTTCTTGGCGACGTTACAATATTCAGTTTGAGTCAAGGGCAGGCTGAGTCTATCTGGGCGTTGTAAGAATAGTACGGGTAAAAAGTTTGCACTAACAACCTAGTTATTGTTTGAGTATTTTCTTTAGCTACGAGATAGAGTACCTGCTTACAGCGACTCATAATACCGCTTGTGTTACGGAAAGACCCTGTGCTAGGTATCTTGGCAGTCGGGGAGGAGGTAGTTGTTGGCCGTCATCGCGATTCGCGACTAACTTAGCTTTTAACCTAAGTCTTAGTGCTATTAACGTCAACCCAGTTTAAACTGACAGCACAAGACTGCTGGGCTTGCCACGCGATGTGCCGCAAAATAGCAACGTATATTTGAGTCTTTGACTGGAATCGTTGGGCCTCACAAATCGGCTAGTTATGTAGCCGAATAACTAGAATCGATTCAGCCAACTGATTCCACGAGGACGATTCTGGCGGAGGGCGTTTCTGCGATTTAGTGCGCTACATGGTGGTTCTGGTATTTGGCTATTTAACTAAGAGGTTTGTAACAAAAAAACCAGAACTTCGAAAATGATTCTTCCATAATCGTGAAGAATGAAGTAACAGAATGTTGTAAAAAATGCTATTCAGTAAATACTACAACATCGATACTGTAAAAATTAACAGATGATAATTTTTACAACATGAGTTAATTGTGAATATTACATTAGCTTATGATATCTAGATACTTGACGAAAATTATCTCTTATGCTAATATTGAACTAGCTTTTGAAAAAAAACAAAAAAGCACCCAACCTTAACACAAACTTAAAAAAATCTCGAATCGTTCAGGCCACCACATGAATGATTCAGCAGACAAATCGGCGTCATTAAATAAGCCGAAATGAGTCGTCTCGCAACAACTTGTTTCTGGCCTAGTGTCGCCGACATGCTCTGCTGATTTTGGTCGGCATTGAGCGCGCGTGGGCAGTACCACGCACATCCAGTTATTTTGCCAATAAATAGTTTATTGGAAACAAACTGGATGTGCGGTTTGAGGAGTCTCACGCAAGACATGCTCTCGAAAGAGAGCGGTCAGTCGCCTTAGAGCGATGGTTCGAAGTTGTCGACCGCGCCCAATAGTTATTTTTAGTGGCGGACAGGATTTTCGACTCACTTCTTTATGACCGTCGCTCAGGCACCTAGTCTGCTGTCAGGGGATTAGTATATAATTAATACATGAGACAGTTGACGTTTCTGATAATCGGCGTTGTCGCGGCATTTATTTTGCTGTTGTTTATGAACTTTACTTCGCCAAGTACCGCTGGCCCTCTTGGGATTCTAGCGGTTTTTTTGTTGATTTATATTATTAGTGTAAGTTTTATTTATTTAATATTGCGGAATGTTACGGTTTTTCTAGCTAAGGTTTCTCGGCCAAGTAGATTAAAGTTAGTCTTAGGGGGAACTTCGGCTCTCAAATTTTATTATTATGCTAGCATCTTGGCACTCATCCCGGTAATATTACTGGGAATGCAGTCGGTCGGTGGTGTCCGATGGATGGATCTGACTCTGCTGATCATCTTTGAGGTATTGGCATGTTTTTATATATATAAGCGTTTTTGATATGTTCTTTTTAAGATGGTGGCGTGATATAATTTAGCTATGAATCCAGAGCTGTCGAATCCTCGGCCAAATATTGAAAATATTCCACAGGCTCCAGGGGGGATAGAAACCCAGCCTAGTAGACCAGAGCAAGGTCTTGAGTTAGCGCCAATCCCTGAACGGGGGGCATCATCGGCTGAAACATTAGCCCAGTCATCATCAGCCGTGCCCGTAACAGACCCTGCCATATTAGCTACCCCATCAGTGCCCACGCCCACTACGCTTCAAGACGACAGCGCTCAAGCAGTAGATGACGACATGCCTCTAGTGGCTAATGATAGCGACTTAATCGAAAAAGAATGGGTCGACAAGGTTAAGCGGATGATCTCATTAACAAAAGGCGATCCATATGAGAGAGGCAGAGTCATTACCCAATTGCAGGCTGAATATTTAAAGAAACGTTTTAATAAGGCACTTGGTCAGTCTGACGAATAGGGCTATAGTATAGATTATGGGGGGAAGTGGGCCATTAATAACTAGCTTTATCGCCGTGGTAGTGCTCGGTGTGGGTACCGCTGTGGCTCTATTCCAGTACAGGAGCGCCCTGAGAAGCGCTAAAAATTACGAGCGTGGGCTCAAGATGGTGCCGTTGCTGATCCATTTGCCACCGACTAGTGAGGATATTGACGCTGGTAGTCGCGATAAGCGAGATTTGACGGAAGAGATAATATCTCAGGCTCAGGTTATGTACAGTATTATCTCCAGTACGGCGACTAAGGGATTTAAGAGTAAGGTTTATGGTCAAAAGCATCTGTCATTTGAGATAGTCGCTCACGAAGGTCTAGTGCGATATTATGCTGTTGTTCCCGTATCGTTGATCGAAATGGTTAAACAGGCGATATCTTCGGCTTATCCGTCGGCTAGGCTAGAAGAGGTTCGAGACATTAATATATTTAATCGTGACGGTAAGTCTAGTGGTACAATTGGCGGCGAGTTTTCGCTAAAGAAATCATTTGTTTTTCCAATCGCTACTTACCAGGAATCTAAGCGTGATGCCTCATCAGCGATATTAAATGCTTTTTCCTCGGCCAAGAAAGAAGACGGTATTGGCTTGCAATTCCTCGTTCGTCCTGCTAATCAAAAATGGTCAAAAGCACTCGAGTCGCATATTGACAGTTTGAGGAAAAGCAAGAGTCAGAAAAAAACAGGCTTCATGGGATTTGGTGGTGGAGGATTTTCGCCTGGTGATATCATGGAGGCACTCTGGAAACCGCCTGAGGCGGGCAAAGATAAAGACGCGCTTAAGCCAGAAGACACGCAGTTAACCGCCCTAGAACAAGCGGAAGTCGACGCTGTTAGCGAAAAAGCACGCTATCCTGCTTATGAGGTTTTGGTGCGGGTGGTTGTCTCGTCGAATACGGCTAGTCGGTCGCAGATTTTGTTAAATAATATCGTATCAGCTTTTGCATTATTTGATTCAGCACGCAATAACGGATTTAAGTTTGCGATGTCGCGCAATATTGACGATATGGTAACAGCCTATTTGATGCGATTTTTCCCACAAGAGATTAATAGTAATATTCTAAACAGCGTTGAAATGGCTACAGTTTTTCATCTACCAAGCACTGAATCAATTTCGACTTCTCAGGTTAAACGTCAGATGTCAAAACAAGTTGATGGACCGACTGATGTGGTTGATGAGGGTGTGCTGGTCGGTTACAACGAGTTCAGGGGGGTAAAAAAGCCAATTAGAATCAGTCCGAAGGATCGCAACCGCCATGTTTATATTATTGGCCAGACTGGTACTGGTAAGTCATGGCTCCAGGAAAACATGGCATATCAGGATATGATGGATGGGAGAGGTTTCGCTATGGTTGATCCGCACGGCGACTTGGTTGAGGCTTTGCTCGGTGAGGTGCCAAAAGAGCGAGTCGAGGACATTATCTATTTCAACCCCGCCGACATGGAGAACCCGATTGGCCTGAATATGTTCGAGTTTGAAACGCCCGATCAGAAGGATTTCCTAATTCAGGAAGCAATCGCCATGCTTTACAGTTTGTATGACCCAGGGCATACAGGTATTGTCGGGCCGAGGCTGGAGCACATATTCCGTAACTGTGCGCTTTTATTGATGGCTGATCCTGTTGGCGGAACGTTTATCGATATTCCAAAATGCCTAACTGACCCAGATTTTGTCAAGGCTAAGTTAAAGTATGTCACGGATCCTCAGGTGATTGATTTTTGGACGAAAGAGTTCCCGGCTTCACAGCGATCTAATGAGGCTGGCGAGGTGATTGCTTGGGTTGTTTCGAAATTTGGTCCGTTTATTTCTAACGATGCCATGAGAAATATTATTGGACAGACTAAATCAGGCTTTAATCTACGCGATATCATGGATAATAAAAAGATTCTCTTAGTGAACTTATCTAAGGGTCGGATGGGTGAATTGAATGCCAAGCTTCTCGGTATTATATTTATTATGAAATTCCAAGCCGCTGCGATGTCGAGGGCTGATACGCCCGAAGATCAGCGAGTTGATTTTTCGCTCTATGTTGATGAGTTCCAGAATTTTGCTACTGATAGTTTTGAGTCAATTATGTCTGAGGCTAGGAAGTATAAGCTCAGTTTGATCATGGGCAACCAGTTTATGACTCAGTTGACAGAGAAGATTCGTGAGGCAATTATCGGTAACGTCGGGACGGTTATCTCAGGTCGTATTGGCGTAACCGATGCGGAATTGATGGTCAAGAAGTTCCAACCAACATTTGATATGGATGATTTGACTAAGTTGCCGAATTTCCAGTCAATTGCTTCAGTGATGATTAATAATGTGCCATCAGCGCCATTTAGCATGAATTGGGTGCCACGCATGGGGGTAGTTAACCCTCAGCTAAGAGATGCGATGATTCGTTTATCGAATGCAAAATATGGCAAGCCTCGTGCTCAGGTAGAGAAGGAGATCTTTGATCGAATGGGTCGAGGTCAGCAGTTACCGGCTGGTGGTTCCAGTGCAAGCGGTAGCGGCCTCAGGCCTGCTTCGGCTCCACCAGCCTTAACTTCAGGTAGCGGTGGTTCGTTCCTGGATGAATGGCTAGCTAAAAGACAGCAACTTGGCGGGGCTAAGTCAGCCGCAGCCCCAACTGCAGTAGTGCCACCACCCAGTGCCCCGGTAGATAATCCACTAAGCCAACCGATAAATCCGGTAGAACCCGCCCCAGCTATGCCCGTGACCTCATTACCACCAGGATCTCAGCAGTCGTTCCAAGTTCCAACCCCGCCACCTGCCCAGCCCGTCTTCAGTAATCCAATTCCAGAACCGCAAGCAATGCCCGTCGCTACATCGATGGAGTCATCTCAGCCAGTATCAGTTGAGCCAGCCCTATCTGACACTCAGCCAGCTCCTCAGTCAGCTCCTCTTGGGGAAGATAATTATCTTGATTTGCGTAATAAAAATGTAGCGACCGATGACGAAATATCGGTTAAATTAAGATAAAAATCGTCGGTTTATCACAGAGTTTGTTCTTAACAGCTATTTTTTATTTAAGAAACCGACTCGGGCAAACTCGATAATCGCGCCAATTGCCCAGCCGAGGATAAATAAACCAATTGTTTCGAAGCCAGATAGGGGATAGCCGTACTTACGGGCGATGAAATAGACGATAACTGAAGCAATTGCGCCAATTGCTCCTGAAATTACTAGGTTTGGTCGAGCAACCGTGTTCCCAACGACCTCACTAGTTTTTTCGATGACGGGGTTATGAATAACCCTGCTGAAAGTTCTGGACGCTTTTGAAGGTAGATTAGTCCGCATATCGTCGAGGGTTTTTTGATATTTTGTTTCGATAACTTCTTTGGTTAATAGCTCTTTCGGCGCTCTTTCGGCTTTTTTCTGCTTCTCAGAATTTTTTTGTTGTTCAGATTTTTCGGCCTCTGCTATCGCCTCCAGCTTAGTTGCTTCAACTTCTTGAGATTTTTCGATTGCCTTCTCTGTAGAAGACTGATCTTGATACTCTTGGCTACTGGCGGTTCCTTGAGTCTTTTCTATGTTGGTTTGTTCTAATTCCTGGATGCCTTGCTCTGGATTATTTAGTGAATCGGTTAGTTTTTCAGACATATTTTCGTTCTCCTCTGTTTAGATCGTCCCAGCCGTCCATTCACGACGGATTAGGCGGACTTCGTAATTTAATTGTTTAGATCGGAAGTAGAAAAAGGTTACAACTGAAGCGATAATTCCAGCAAAAATTAGGTTCTCGGTTGGGCCCGTTTTTGGTAGTTCTTCGACAATTTGTTCGACCACTTTAATATCAGGGCAATTGACCTGAATGTGAACGGTATCGCCAAAAGTATTAGTCATCCGACAGTCGTATGACACTGGATTGCTCTGCCCTTGGGGCATAGCTGAAATTTTGTTATCAACCTGGACAACATAGGATAATGTGCGCTGTTCGTTGGGCCCGAGAGAGATATTCGGCCAAGTCAGTACTTTTGTCACCTCGTCTAGCTCGCCGCCGCCACGATCATATAGTGCTGAATATTCTAGAGTGTCAAGCAGGTTATCTGTTAAATCGAGCGTGATCGGAGCGTTGCCGATATTTTTGGCTGTTAGAATATATTCGATTCGATCGCTAGCTTTGGCAACCTGGTAGGATGCGTCTGAGTTTGAGGTTAGATTCTTAGCGTCTTTGGTTCGAATAACTTGAGCTACACAGTCCTCGTCTCTTACCCAGAGAGATGGGTCGCCAGGACAAGGTTGACATTCAGGGTCATTGATCGGTAAAGCGGGGTTCAGGGCGCAACGTTGGATTGGCTCAACGGTGAAACTTGACTGACAGTCGCCAGCAGTAAGCTGTCCGAGACTGGAGTTGATTATTACCTGGACCTTGTATTCTCCATCATTAGGGGCGTCGTATTTAAGCGAGGAGGAAGTCGAGTTGGTTTTGATAGTCTTTCGGTTAACTTCTTGGTTGTCTTTGTTCCTAATAATATATATGTGTTCGGAAATCGTCGCACCATTAGCGGTACTGGCCTTGGCAGAAAACTCAAAGTGCGTTCGTTCTATCTTCTTGATAATTATACTACTACAGCTTGCGGCTGGCTTAGGTTCACAATCCCTTAGGTTCTTGGAATACTTAGATTCGTCGAATTGACTCTCGCGAATAGCGACAACCTTGCTAGTCGATAACTTACAGACTTGGATTTTTTCCTCTCGAGGAGGCAACTCCTTGAGCGCGATGTTGGCGCAGGATTTGATGATATGGAACGGTTTACCGCTTGAGGTTGTGCCAATAAAAGCAGGATAATATGAGCCATTACCATAAAGGTTGTTACCAGTATCATAATAAGACAAGGCATGAATATATATTGATTGACCACCGATTTTGACATGAGTTTCTTGTGAGCTTGACCCACCACGGGAAATCCTGCCCCAAGATAGCCAGCCACTGTCCCGGCCATTTGTTCGGCTTGTGACTTCGCCTTCTCGGGAATTCTTAAGATCTTCCCTTGAGATGCCTGCTCCCTCGGCTAACTCTCTAAAGCCTTGTGTATTGTTGTCCCAGCTAGCAAGAAGCGCGGATTTTGTGTGAACGCCACCATTGATTAGGTCGGAAGGGTGGGCAGCGTTAGCGGATTCAGGAGGGATAAAGACTATCCATGATTGGGCAACTAAGGCAAAAGCGGTCAATATTAGCCCAGTTCTACGTAACGCTTCCTCGTTACGTAATTTATTAGCGTAAACTCCTAACTCACTAATTAGTGACGGACTGAATGGTATGCGTGAAACTAGTTTTTTGAACATATTGCCCCGTGTTTATATATTTTATGTCTTTTTTAATCTATAGTTCTAGTTTAGCATAAGAAATATGTTCATGTAAATGGCTTGAGTGAACAATTTTTTTGCGGTATAATAAGGAAGTTGTAAATAGCCAAAACTTAAGTGAGCGAGGGGAATATGATTAAACAAACAGCCGAGCATGCTTACGATAGCTCCCAGATTCAGGTTCTAGAGGGTCTTGAGCCGGTTCGTAAGCGACCAGGAATGTATATCGGAAGCACTGGTTACGATGGTGTTCACCATTTAGTTAAAGAAATTGCCGATAACGCAGTTGATGAGGCGATAGCGGGGTACGCTACGCGTGTTGATGTTGTCATTCTGGAAGACGGTAGTCTGAAGGTGACAGATGATGGACGCGGTATTCCTGTTGATAAACACGCCAAAACTGGCAAAAGCACGCTTGAGACTGTTCTGACAGTACTCCATGCTGGTGGTAAATTTGGTGGGGGTGGCTACAAAGTTTCTTCGGGTCTCCACGGCGTTGGGTCAAGTGTAGTTAATGCCTTGTCTGATAGGTTTGTAGCTGAAGTAGTCAGGGACGGTCGACTTTACCGAATCGAATTCGAAAGAGGCGTGCCAAAAAGTGAACTCCAGAAAGTTGGTAAAACGGACCGTCCGCAGGGTACAAGTATCACTTTCCACCCAGACCCAACTATATTCAAAGAGACGATAGAGTTTGACTATAAGTGGGTCGTTAGCTATTTGCGCCACCAAGCATATTTGACCAAGGGTATCTTTGCTTCAGTAGTTGATGAACGAACTGGCAGTCGACAGGCGTTTTATTTTGAGGGAGGTATAAAGAGCTACGTTAAGCATCTAAACATTGGCAAAGAGGCTTTGACTGACGAAATATTTTATGTTGAGAAGGCTGTCGAAGATTGTATGGTTGAAATTGCAGTTCAATACAACGATACATATAATGAGATAGTGAAACCGTTCGCCAATAACGTACTAACTAATGACGGCGGGACACACTTAGTTGGCTTTCGGACAGCGATGACTCGGGTAATTAATGATTACGCTCGCAAAAATAGTTTACTTAAGGAAAAAGAAGAGAACTTAACAGGCGATGATATCCGCGAAGGTTTGACAGCAGTTATTTTGGTTAAATTACCTGATCCGCAATTTGAGGGGCAGACCAAAAATAAGCTTGGTAACCCAGAAATGCGTCGTTATGTCGAACAGGTAATGAATGAGTACTTCGCTTACTACCTGGAGGAAAACCCAGAAGTTGCTAAAAAAGTTGTTGGTAAGGCCTTACTGGCGGCTCGGGCACGAAAAGCAGCTCGGGCGGCTCGAGACAATGTCTTGCGAAAAGGAGCTTTGGACGGCATGGGCTTGCCAGGCAAGCTATGGGACTGTTCGAGTAAAAGCCCGAGTGATAGTGAAATCTATATCGTCGAGGGTAACTCGGCAGCTGGTTCGGCCAAAGAAGGTCGTGATAATCATACTCAGGCAATTCTGCCACTACGAGGTAAAATCTTAAATACTGAACGAGCTAGACTTGACAGAATGTTTGCTAATAAGGAAATTGTGGCGATGATCCAGGCATTTGGTGTCGGTATCGGTGACTCTTTCGATATTAGCGGGTTGAGATATCACAAAATCATTATCATGACCGATGCCGATGTAGATGGTAGCCATATTGCAACCTTGCTATTAACATTTTTCTTCCGTTATATGAAGGAGATCGTTGAGGGAGGGTATGTTTATCTCGCAAAACCACCACTCTTTAGTATCAATAAGGGGCAGAAAAAGCAGTACGTGTATGATGAGCCAGCGCTTGATATAGCACTCGATGAGCTGATTGCTGATAAAAAAGCTCGGAACGTTTCGGTTGATGAGAGCGATGATCGCATGAAGCAAGCGGGAGTGACAGTGTCTCGCTTTAAGGGGCTTGGTGAAATGGATGCCGAACAGCTATGGGAAACAACTATGAATCCGGAAAACAGAGTGCTGATAAAAGTGAATATCGAGGACGCTGAGCGAGCTGACGCCATTTTCACAAAGCTAATGGGTGATGATGTTCTGCTACGAAAGAACTTTATTCAGGCCGAGGCAAAGAACGCAAAATTAGAGGAATTGGATATTTAAGGGACGGTATTATGGACGAAGATAACACTATAGACAAACCAATAGACAACGAACCAGAGCATATTCTATCCGAAGATACGACGGTCGTAGGGGTCGAGAATCGTACGTTAGAGAAAGTGATGGAGGATAATTTCTTTCGTTACTCAATGAGTGTGATTATCGATCGCGCGCTACCTGATGTGCGTGATGGCTTGAAGCCGGTCCACCGTCGAATTTTGTTCAGTATGAATCAAAACGGCAATCGCAGTACGGCTAAATTTGTTAAGTCTGCTCGCATCGTCGGTGATGTGATGGGTAAATATCATCCACATGGTGACTCAGCGATTTATAATTCAATGGTGCGCCTTGCTCAGCCTTGGTCGTTGCGGTATCCGTTAATCCAGGGTCAAGGCAACTTTGGGTCGATGGACGGTGATGAGGCTGCGGCGATGCGCTATACCGAAGCACGTATGGCCAAGCCTGCTGATGAAATGCTTGCTGATATTGACAAGGATACTATTGATTTTCGCGATAACTTTGACGGGTCAGAGCAAGAGCCAAAGGTTCTGCCAGCCAAATTACCTAACTTACTATTGAATGGTCAAATTGGTATTGCTGTCGGTATGGCAACTAATATTCCACCACACAATCTTGGTGAGCTTATCAATGCCTCAATCGAGCTGATCGACAACAAAGAGGCGACAATTGATGACCTTTTGAGGCATGTTAAGGGACCAGATTTTCCAACAGGAGCGATTATTTATGGCGGGGCTTCGATGAGACAGGCTTACCAGACCGGTCGGGGTAGTGTTTCCGTAAGAGCGGTAGCTAATATTGAGGAGTCCAAAAAGAATCGGCACCAGATTGTTATCTCAGAGATTCCTTATGGGGTCAATAAAGCTACCTTAATTGAGAAAATTGCTGAACTTCACAAAGAAAAGAAAGTCCAGGGGATTAGTGATTTAAGGGATTCAAGCGCTAGGGGTGAGGTTAAAATTGTTATTGAGCTTAAAAAAGATGCTTATCCGAAGAAATTACTCAACCAATTATTTAAGATGACACCTCTACAATCTAGTTTTAGCTTTAATATGCTTGCCCTAGTTGATGGGGTCCAGCCACGGATGCTGGGTCTTCAAGAGATGTTAAATGAGTTTATCAAGCATCGCCAAAAAGTGGTTCGCAGGCGAACTGAGTTCGAACTCAGAAAAGCTCGTGAGCGAGCACATATTTTGGAGGGTTACAAAATCGCACTTGATCACATAGACGAAGTGATTAAGACAATTCGAGCCAGCAAGACTCAGGAAGAAGCCGAAAAGGCGTTGATTACTAAGTTCAAATTGTCAGTGATTCAGGCCAAGGCTATCCTGGCGATGCAACTTCGCAGGTTGACCGGCCTAGAGCGTCAAGCTATCGAGGATGAACTGAAGGAGCTGATAGCATTGATTGGTAAGCTAGAGGGCATATTGGCCGATGAGAATGAAATCTTCAAGATCATCAAGACTGAATTGCTCGAAATGAAGGAGAGATACGGCGATGAGCGACGTTCTCAGGTGATTAATCATGAGTTGGGTAAGTTTAGCGATGAAGAGCTAATTCCAGAGCAGGAATCTGTGATTTTGTTGACTAACGAAAATTATATCAAGCGCACCTTACTGAGTGATTACCGAAAACAAAATCGTGGTGGCAAGGGAAAGCGGGGTATGACGACAAAAGAAGAGGATATTATCAATCAGGTAATTCCTGCTTCTACACATGACTACCTGCTATTCTTTACCAACAAGGGTAGGATATTCAGGCAAAAGGCGTATGAAGTGCCGTCGGCTGGCTTGAATGCCAAGGGCGTAGCCGCAGTTAACTTGCTGCAGTTACAGCCAGAAGAAAAGATCACTGCTATCATCAAGCATGAAAAAGACGCTAACGATGAGGGATATTTGTTTATGGCGACAGTCAAGGGGACGGTTAAGAAGACTCCGTTCAGGGATTACGCCAATATTCGTACTAACGGTTTGATCGCTATCAAGTTAGACGATGGCGATGAACTACGCTGGATTCAAAAAACTAGCGGTAGCCATGACATACTAATTTCGACTTCAGCTGGCCAGGCAATCCGCTTTAACGAAGCAGACGCGCGCCCGATGGGTCGATCGGCAAGAGGTGTGCGAGGTGTTCGATTGCGTCCAAACGATAGTGTGGTCGGTATGGATATAGTGACTAACGACGACCAAATATTGCTAGTAATTAGCGAGAAAGGCTTCGGCAAACGAACCAAGGCGTCTAACTTCCCAGCTCATAAACGAGGCGGTGTTGGTATCAAGGCGGCGATAGTGACGGCAAAAACTGGCCCAATTATATCTGTTCAGACAATCGAGCCTGGGATGACAGAAGCAATAATGGTTTCCGAGAATGGCCAGACAATTCGTCTAGGTCTAGACGATATTAAACTACTTGGGCGGACTACTCAGGGCGTAACTGTTATGCGGCTAAGTGGCGATGATGCGGTTTCGTCAATCGGCATGATGGAGTCATCAGAAGAGGAAGAGGAGCAGGCTAGCTAATATGAAGTTTTTGTTCGGAGCGATGACGGCATGGCTTGTCGCTCATGCACTGAAGCATGGCGCCAGGTTATTTGGGCGCAATCGACGGGTTTTTGGCGTGAGCGAAGGAGCAAAACTATTCTTGTCAGGAGGTATGCCGAGTGCTCATAGCGCAACTGTCACAGCGCTAACGGTGATGATAGGCTACTATGAGGGTTACAGTAGTTCTGTTTTCGCGCTGAGCGTGCTCTTTTCAGCGGTCGTAATCTACGACGCGTTGATGGTTCGCTTTTCCTCTGGTGAGCAGGGTGATTTATTGAATGAATTACTAAAAGAACAGAAAAGTAAGCTAACCAAGATTCGTGTAGCTCACGGTCATCGGCCGACAGAAGTAATTGCTGGGGTGGCTGTTGGTTTAATGGTAGCTGGTGTTGTTATTTTAGCTACACATTATCTATAAAATAGGCTTGACCTACGTCTAAATCTAGCGTATGATAGTTGATAGTCTGGTCGTAAAAGTGCGAGTAAAACGACAATCACATCTGTAGCGATACAAAATGTGCGAATTGTGTGGTTATACAAGTTACTTTTTGGTTAGATGATGGATCTTTAACAATTTGATTGTGCAAATCATCGTCAGTTTATTATGTATTAGAGCCTTGATGTAGAGATACATCAAAATCAGTTTATTGAGGGGTCCGCCTCTCAGTAACTATAACGGAGAGTTTGATCCTGGCTCAGGATGAATGCTGGCGGCGTGCCTAACACATGCAAGTCGAACGGAAACAGGTTCTCACTGTTTTCTTGACTCGGAGTTTTTGCTTCGTAATAGTCGAGAAAAGAGTGAGAATGCTGTCGAGTGGCGGACGGCTGAGTAACGCGTAGGAATCTGCCCCAAAGTGAGGAATAACTGCCCGAAAGGGTGGCTAATACCGCATAGTCTCTTAGGAGTAAAGTCTTCGGACGCTTTGGGAGGAGCCT
>CAZJUX010000008.1:14103-34669 GCA_964549705.1 uncultured Candidatus Saccharibacteria bacterium | reverse complement strand
ATTACTCTACGCCTCGTATCATAGTTAAATATTAAGCAAACATAAAATAACCACCAATCTCGCAGAAAAGGTGGTTATTTTTGTGGTGGAACTTTAAGTTTTTTGTCTTAAATAGCTCCTAACACCAGTGTAGCCTAGTCGTAATTCAAAAACAAGACTTTTTCACAATATTAAAATGCATATGTAAACCTTGACAAAGTATGAGCAGTATGCTACAATGAATTCATACACTATAGCGTGTGTGATATAAAAGGTGAGGGTTTCCATGGATTTTTGTGTGGAAATCTTTTTAATACGGAGGAAAACTCGAAATGGCAGGAACTAAATTAGGTGCCCAGAAGGCTGCATTAACCAATAAATCAAGGCATGGCTCTGATTTTTACGCGAACATCGGTCGCAAGGGTGGCCAGGTCAAGGGGACTAAGGGCGGTTTCGCTGCTAACCCAGAATTAGCAAAAATTGCTGGAGCCAAGGGCGGTCGGATTTCTCGACGACGCAAGGTGTCAGACAAGACCAGCGACGCGAAATAATCAGATAGCGATACATAAACCCTAAACCCCACCACCCTCATATCATTAGAAATTATTCACATGATTTAGTTGTTAAATCCCTTCGTGAAAATTTGCTAACAATGTTTGGGCGATGGGGTTTTTGTGGTTAATTATGTCAAAATTGTGGCGTACAAGGATTCAATCTCAAGTCTTATAGCGCCGAAGTTGGCAAAATTTTGCTTCATTGACTCGCCATCCACCGAGGCAATTTGGGCAGAAATAATGTTTTTTCGTTTTTTCGAAGCCGGTTGCCTTACAGTTAGGGCACTTACTCCGTGCGTGAAGCCAATCGCGGTAGCTATCAAGCGAATTTTGAATAATATCATCTGTTAACTTCAGGTTTAAACCATATTTCGGGGCTAGTTGTTCTACCGCCAACTCCCAGGCTTGCCTCTCCATATCGATTAAGGCAATATCTTTGTGGTAGTTGGTGTGTTCAAGTAGGGCGTGGGCTAATTCATGAAGAATCTGGGCAGTATTAGCCTCGGTTTCGATATCAATGTAGAAAATTGTTCGATGCTTACTCGACCAAGAAAAATAATTATCTTTGGCAAAGATAATCTCTGGAAAATCTGCTTTAATTTGGCTAGCTATCACTAACGGCATTATCATAACATCCGTACAGGGTGGTTTCTTCTGGGAATGGGGCAGGAATGATTTTTGGGCAAGCGATTGAAGCTGGGAGCTGTTCGGCCAACAGTCCAGAGAGAACGCTGGAAAAGTTGTCAGTCAGGGCTCCGATCCCCCCACCAATGATAACTACTTCTGGTTGGACAAACGGCACGAGCGCCCTCAGGCCTAGATTTATCCGTTCAGCAACTTTAGGCCATATTGCGGGGTTTGATCCTTGTGATAATTCGCCAAATAAACTCTGTAGAGTCTGCCCAGAGGCTAGTTGCTCCCAAGTCTGTTTCTGCCCGTTAAACTCGAGCATCATATGACCACCTTCACAGTCGAGCAGTGCGCTGTGAAGCTGACCATCTAATAGTAGAGCCGTGCCAATTCCTGTGCCGATGCCAACGTAAAGACATCTTCCTGGGGTAGGATCGAGCCGTCTAGCGCTGGCCAAGCCAGCTAGATTGGCATCATTTTCGATGATGACTCTGGAATCAGGAAATTTTTGACTTATCATATCCTTAACAGGCAGGTTGACCCAATTTAAGTTGACGCACCAAACAGCTACGCCGTTTTTGACAACTCCAGGTAGGGCTATTGAAATGGTCGAAATGGGTTGGTTACGAGACAGCTCGAGGATATGTTGCTCAATTTTTTGGATATATTCGTAAATATTCTTTGGGGTAGGAATTTTGATTGAATTTGTTAAATCGCCATCATCAAAACGACCGATTAGTGTTTTTGTCCCACCTGTGTCAACTGCAATAATCATAGTTTTATTGTAGCATCATTTACTAGTACGACGGATTTGTGATATAATATTGCAAAAGGGAGTTTTGGAAATTATGAGTCAGAGTAATCGTCAGGGTGGATCTGTAGCGACATTTTTGGTAGTTGGCTTAATCCTGGCACTGTTGGCGCTTGGAGCAATTTATGGGGTGCGCCAGTATATGGCTAGTCAGCGCTTAGCGCCAGTTGCAGATGAGTCGCTAATCAATAATTCTGATGACAAGAATAATTCAGTGGAAGGGGTCGTCAATGAGTCTGGCCAAAATGAAACTTCGACAGATAACAAAACAGCTGGAGAGGCTCCTGGTTCGGTCAATAGCCAACCATCAGGGAGTAACCAGTCGACTAGCGAACGCCTACCTCAATCTGGTCCAACTGGTAGCTTGGCTGGCGTTATCGGTGCTAGTTCGATGGCTGGCATGGCTATCGCTTATGTTGGCTCGAGGCGCAAAGCTCTCTAGTTACTAGTCGCCTCTTTGACTTCTTTGGTATTTTCATATACAATTATAGATAATCTATGGGATGTTTGTTTCGAACGCCCCAAGAAATACAATTTAAGGAAGGAGTCTGAAAAAGACTTATGGCAAATGCCACAATAACAATGGATGACCTGCTCGCAGAGTCAGACGGTAAAACACAGCAAATGGCTGTAGGAGAGGTAGTTGACGGAACTATTCTCTTGGTTAAGAAACATGAAATCTTAATCGATCTTGGCCCACTAGGAGTTGGCTTAGTGCCACGTCGCGAGGTGGGATCATCAAAAAAATATGAGAAGGGCGATGAAGTTACCGCTAGCGTAGTTGATACGGAACTAGATAACGGATACTCCTTGTTGTCACTTCGCAAAGCAGCTAAGGATCGAGGTTGGGATGATGTCGTTGAAAAATTCGAATCAGGCGAGATAATCTCTGTTACACCATATGATGCCAATCGTGGTGGTCTGTTGGTTGAGTTTGAGGGCGTACGCGGGTTCTTGCCGGTTTCGCAACTTTCGGCCGAGAATTACCCAAGGGTTGGTTCAAGTGATAAAGATGAAATCTTGCAGCGACTAAACTCGCTAATAGGCAAAGAAATGCGTGTGCGAATCCTTGACGTAGACCGAAAAGCTAACAAATTAATTTTCTCGGAGAAAGAGGCGATCAAGGAAGGCTTAGCTGAAAGGTTTAGTAAGCTAGCAGTTGGAGATAAGGTGACCGGTGTCGTGACTGGCACGGTTGATTTTGGTGTGTTTGTTAACGTTGATGGCATTGAAGGCCTGATTCATATCTCAGAAATTTCATGGGAAAGAGTCAGTAATCCGAGTGATTACGTCAAGGTAGGGCAAACAGTCGAGGCAAAAATTATCGCTATTGATAAAGAACGACTTAGCCTGAGCATTAAACAGCTAACACAAGATCCATGGCTTGATGAAGTCAAGCAATTTAAGTCTGGCGACAAAGTTGAGGGGACAGTCACCCGAATCACACCGTTTGGTGCTTTTGTCCAGCTTAGCCCAAGTGTTGAGGCGCTAGTTCATGTTAGTGAACTTGGCGGAGACGGCACTGATCCAGAAAAGCTGTTTACGCTGAATGAGCGAAAAGAGTTTGTTATCCTCGATATCGATGAGGAAAATCGTAAAATTTCACTTAGCTTATCGGATAAGAAAAAGAAGTAGATAAATGAATAAGTCATAGTTCGTCGACCACCGATAGCAAAACGCAGGCGGCGAGAAGGGAGAAGCAGATGGCAGAGGAAAAAATCGTTGCAATTGCGGATTCGGTTACCGTTGGCGAACTAGCTGAGACTTTAAATATTCCAGTTACCAGTTTGATCGGAGAGCTGTTCAAGAATGGCATCATCGCGACTATAAACCAGAAACTGGATTTTGAGACTGCTCAAATTGTGGTTGAGGAGCTTAGTCTTGGTGTCGCATTAGAAAAAAAGGCAGTGGTTGCCAGAGAGCGCCATACCCATCAGTTGACTGACAGGGCCGTTTCACGCCCGCCAATTGTGGCTGTTATGGGGCATGTTGATCATGGCAAAACTAGCTTGCTAGATGCTATCTTGGACAAAAAGACGGTCGACGGCGAAGCTGGCGGAATTACTCAGCATATTAGCGCCTATCAGACGGAGCGAAATGGTCGAATGATCACCTTGCTTGATACACCAGGTCATGAGGCATTCGCAGCACTTCGTCAGCACGGCGCGGTCTTGACTGACGTAGTTATTATCGTTGTCGCAGGAGATGATGGTGTGAAGCCTCAGACGGTTGAGGCGATTCGGTTTGCTCGCTCAGCTAACGCGAAGATTGTGGTGGCGATTAATAAAATCGATAAACCAACTGCTAATCCAGATATGGTAAAGGCGCAATTAGCGTCTGAGCACAAATTGAATCCAGAAGAATGGGGCGGTGATACAGTTATGGTAGAGGTTAGTGCAAAAACTGGCCAAAATATCGATAAACTGCTCGATATGGTGTTATTGGTGGCTGATATGGAAGAGCTAAAGGCTGACGAAGATGTTCCGGCCGAAGGCTTAGTTATCGAAGCTCATATGGAAACCGGGCGGGGTGCGGTAGTTGGGTTATTGGTTGAACACGGCAAAGTCAAGCCAGGTGGCTATCTGGTAGCGGGCGCAACTCATGGACGAGTTAGAACGCTACAGGACTTCAGAGGTCGGTCTATTAAGCAGGCTGGACCAAGTATGCCGATAAATGTGACTGGGTTTAAGGAATTGCCTCAGTTCGGTGACTCGTTTATCGTTGTCAAAAATGAAAAAGATGCCAAGAACCTAGCCCTCCAGTTCAAAGCTGAACAGAGTGAATTATCGGCTTCGACTAATGTGACTGGAGCAGACATTCTCAAGATGATGAGCCAAAAGCATGACGCCGAGGAATATAACGTTGTAGTCAAGGCGGATGTTCAGGGTTCGCTGACATCAGTGATTGATAGCCTGAAGCTGATTGATACCAAGGGTGAAGTCAATTTGCGAGTTATAGGAACAGGGGTTGGTAATATTTCCGAGAAAGATATTCATATGGCAACCGATAAAAGAACAATTATTTATGGCTTTAACGTTGACTTGCCGCCAGCAGTTAAGCGTTTGGCAGCGCGTGACCGAGTTGAGGTTAGGTTATTTAAGGTGATTTATGAATTACTCGATGATGCCAAGGACTCGATGGAGAAATTGCTCGCGCCAGACGTAGTTGAGACGGAGATAGGTGGGTTAGAGATTAAGGGCGTGTTCAGGACCTTGCGTGACGAAGTTATTGCTGGGGGTAAGGTGTTGAGTGGCAAGGTCGAGAGTGGCTTATTGGCTCGTGTGAAACGAAAAAATATACAAATCGCTGAAATCGAAGTTACAGGTGTTCAGCGACAGCAGGCTGAGGCCAAAGAGGTCTTTGAGGGAGAAATGTGTGGTCTCAGTCTCAAAACCACCAAAAAACTTAACCTCGAAGAGGGCGACAAGCTCGAGTTCTTCACCCGTGAGCTGGTGAAGAAAACGCTGTAGACAAGACTTGCACTTGTTCGGAGTTCTGGCGTATACTAGGACTATGAGTTTAACTAGCGACGACCTAGCAGATATCAAACAACTTCTTTTAGCGTTGGAAAATCGCTTAGATCGTCGCTTCGATGAAGTAGACAGACGTTTTGACGAAATAGACAAACGCTTCGTTGGGGTAGACAAACGTTTCGATGAGCAGGACGAGCAATTAAATGAAATTCTCAATGCTGTGGGTGGTGACCTAGAGGAAAAGGGTGGGCAAATCACTGCCCATGACAAACAGCTGAAAAATCACGAATCACGCATATTACACCTCGAGTCGCAAGTGTCATAAGGGGTTGTTAACGATAAATCACCGCTATTTTAGCGGTGATTTTATATTCAACATTTTAGGATTATCTGATGTTGTCGGCGTTTTCGGCTAAATCACCTAGTAAGATGGCGATCTCGTCATTGACTATCTCGTCAAGATCCTCGACGTTAGCCTGTAACCAACTCTGAGCATCGCTGTCGCTCATATCATTAAGCTTCGATAGTTCTGCGATTATATCATCATCCGATAGCTCGATAATCTCTTTGATGACTCGTTGGTAGAGTTCCTCTTCGACGCTCTCTGATAATTTGGCTATTGACTCATCATCGAGATAGATACCGATTTGTTCTAAGAATTCTTTGGTTAGTATTGACATGGTTGCTCCTTTTTTAATTTTTATCCGTTTTCTACTTCTTGCTTAAGTCTGCCAAGTCTTGCCGCAGTTTTAGCAAGTTTTCTGTCGAGGATAGCCTTCTTTTGGGTATACTCTGCCTCAATCTCGGCATGTGTTGCCTTCGCTGTTACTAGGTCTTTGCCTTGGGCTGTCTTGAGTCGCCCTAACTCTCTCACATCGCTATTTATATCGTAGAAATCCTCGCGTAGCTGACGCAACCTACTAACCTTAACCAAGTCTAGACTGCTACCGGTTGACTTCAGTCTTTTTATGAGCCTATCTACCTCAACGTCATCCCATGTTTTGACTCTTTTACCCATCTCATTTAGAATAGAGTTGTTTATATCCGCCAATTCGGTTTTTCTTGAAGCCAACTCTGTCTTGGTAGACTCGATTGCTTTGGTTAACCCTGTGCTACGATCTTCGGCTATCGATAGATCTAATTCGTTTCGTCTAGAAGAGGCGTTTAGGGCTACCATTCTCAGGGATAGTTTGCCCATCTCTTTCTTTTGCTCTGGGGTCATGTCCTCGATTAATATTTTTGCCTCAGCTCTACTATAGCCATTTCTTCGGAAATCCTTCTTTAGGTGTCGAGATGCTTTTTTCGCAAGAGCTACTTCTTTCTGTTTGATCAAATCCTGGCGGTTATTATCGATAGTCGTCCGTCTTTCAGCCTCCTGAGCCTCTACCGACTGAATTCGTTCGTTTCTGGCGTCTATATGGTCTTTAGTCAAGCTTTTTCGGTAGGCAAGATTCTCTTCGGCTTGCTTTAGTCTAGGGTTATTTAGCCTTCTGGCTTTTATCTTGGGGTTCTTCGTTTTATTGGCATGTCGGTTAACGTGGCTATGGAGTTTGTCATATTTTCTCTGGGCTTTATCTTCTTTACTTTCAAGTTTCTTTAGTTTGTGGTTATACCCCCAGTTACCACTGTTTAGGAAGAAGCGACCGACTGAATTCATCGTGCTCATAAACTTCCTTTGGATATTGAGCTTGAGCGCTCCAATGCGTGGGAGGCTTCTCTCGGTGTATTGTTCTACCGATTCGTCAACTTGTGCACTGATTTGTTCTGGTGTCTTGGCCATTGAATAATTCCTTAAATTAAAATGATAATGCTAAGATTTGATTTAATACTATCATAGACTGGACAATAAGTCAATAGTCTAATATGATAAAATGAATTTATGGAGGCGGGCTCATCTGTTAAAATTGACTTGTAAAAAATAAAAGTGTATAATATTTCAATCAGGAAACCTGTATGAGAAGAGAATCCGTCCCACGAAATGAAGGAACACTACCAGATGATATAGGTGATATCGTTGATTTTCATGGCGATAGAGCTGTCCAGCCTAATGGACAGTTTATTACTAATCATGAGATGAATCAGATTGCTAATTTTCAGGATCAGATACGAAATGGGTTTCCTGCGAGAGGTAGAGATAGGCCCTCTGCCGACGGTAGCAACGAGCTAGCAGAGGAGGATCTGAATAGAAGGCGCCAGCTTGAGCAAGCTCGACAAACTCTTAACAAAACGCGAAACACATATGCCTCAGTAGTCGCTGAGAACAGGATTAGATTTATCGGTAAGCGCAGAGAAATAGCCAAGGCAAAGAGAGATTATGATAGTGCTTTGGCTAACTTTAGTAACGTGAGGACAGCAGAACTGTTAGCTCAGGTCGAGTCTACTAGAGAGCAGAGTGCTAGTGAGATAGCGACAAATCGACAGGCTATTGAGGATCGGGGTGGATCACTAGAGCAGAGCCTAGAGGCTCTCGGGCAGCGACTTAAAGTCGAGTTAAAAACAAGTTTGATGAATATGATTGGCGAAGAAGATGTATTGCTCGAGGGGGCAATAGTTCAAGATCTCTGCGCTAAAAGTGCTGAGGCTACCAGATTGAGTAATCTCTGGGTTAGGGGCGGTCGCTGGGTATGCTTCTGCCGTGTCGGCAACTTATGCTGTGCACAACTGTATCTTGAATTCACCTGTAGCGCCAGGGGTCCCGCCACCTGAGAGCTTAGCACCACCGATTCAAGGAAATGAGTTTTTTGTAGATCCTGAGCATGGGTATGTACACGAGTTAACTGAGTTTGCGAATCTAAATGGCTTAAATCTTGATCCGAATCAAGCCTGGAGTTTACATAATAGCTTGATGGGTGAATTCGGGCCAGATTATATTAATATTCATGGGGCCAGTGGCAATGACATATATCGAGAGCTTCTCAGTAGCGGGATAGTAGATTATCGGCTGACTATGCCAGGGGTGGCGACTTGGGAGAACGGCGTGGCTGAATATTCACTGAATTGGATGCTACAGAGAGGGCTATAGTAATAAAGTAGAGTTAGGTATGAAGTGGCAGGATAAATACATCACAGAACAAGAAATACTGGACAAACTGGGTCTAACCAAGGCTAGCAGCAAGGGTCGGTCGGATTTGCTAGATAATTTTTATGCTGTTGTTGAGCTTCGTGTGCTTGGTATTTTGGGTGAAATTGTTACAGCAGAGCAAATGAATCACCTCGAGCAAATAGAACAGGAGGGGGCGACCAAGGAAGATTTGCTTGATTGGCTGGGGGATAATATAGTAGATGCTCGTGATACGATTGACGTTGTCGCACGAGATTATATCGAAGAGCTGAGCGAGAAAACGAGTAAGCTCTATGATTTTAATCAGATAAAGCCTTAATTGCAAGGAATATAAATGGCACTAGTTGAGGTTATGATTGACAAATCAGGACGAGTATGATAATATTATGCTAGAAGCAATTAGTATTTTCGACTAACGCAATAAAAAAGGAGCGAACGAAATTATGACAATAACCCCAGAAGCGAGACTGAACCCAAAGATGACTAGAAGGGGGCTTTTCGGGGCCGTAGCTGCAGTTGCGCTTGCTCCTGTTCTCACCGGTTGCGATAATAACTTGCCTTTTATCGGGGATACTATTCCAAAAGCCAAGGGTAGAGACGGCCTGGAGTTGAATGGGGTTGCCCATGAGACGCTACGTGGTATCGGAGCCGACCTAGCAAATATCTTAGAGGCCAATGGTGGATCTAGCCGATCTCCTGAGCGATATGATAACAGTGACTCAGAATCCTGCATTTTTGGTGAAGTTGTGTTTGACAGGATGGGGAGCTTGATAACAGTTCACGTTAAAGTCGATGGCACTAATGTATCAATTAGCTATAAAGTCGGGAGTAATAACGAAACTATACAGCGCCCGAATCCAAGCCTGACTATCGATGCGATAAGATCAGCTTTGAACGACACAAATACTGAAACCATAGCCTTTGGGGCTAGATACAGGAACAATGACGGAGGATTAGTAATTTCTTCTATGGATCTTAGCGAGGGGAGTCAGGCGCAGGTAGTTGTTGGTGGCAAAAATACAACACAACCAACTGATACGAGCCAGCAACGTAGCGCAGCCTTAAATACAGCGATAAGCCATCTTAAGGTCGCATCAGAAAATATTAGCAATGTATCAGGCAGCAAATAAACCTCAGCTCTGAGTTGTGGTAATCTATTAAGAGTTTTGCTATAATTTATTTATACTTATGATATAAATCCTAGATAAGGAGAACAAATATGTTTCAACTAAATGATGATTTTTTGAAGGAGCTGGGGCTAGACGGGTTGCCCGAGGAGCAGCGTAAGCCGTTTTTGGATCATATTTACAGTGAGCTGGAGCTTCGGGTTGGTCAGCGATTGAGCGATGGCATGAGCGACGCACAGCTAGATGAATTTGCTAATATTATCGACAAGGTTCCCGGGGCAGTTGATGAGTTTTTAGCGAAATATGCCCCAGACTACGCTCAAGAGCAGATGTTTCAGAGACTTCAGCAAGCGCTGAAGTTAGATGTGAGCGACCCACGCTTGAAAGATGAGTTTGCAGCTACTAAGTGGCTGGAGGTCAATCGGCCAGACTATCGTGATGTCGTGGCTGCTGTAATGGCCGAGCTCAAGCAGGAAATTACTTCACAGAAGGACGCCATTTTGGCTGGCATCAGTAGTCCGCAACCTGTCGCCCAAGATGATTCTGAACTTTCATTATAGTTTTTTGCGCGTATTTAGCGAATCATGAAACAGATTCTAATGGCTAGAGTCTGTTTTTGATTCCATTGAGGAAGTCTCTAGCTGAGATGATTTTGCCGCTCGAAGGGGAGATGAGCTCATCTATGGTCAAAAAAGCATCATCCTGACACCTGATAGATAATTCTGAGGTGGCTGCCTGGGAGATATGGGCTTTGGTGATGATTAGTTCGCCGAATTTGGTGCTGATTCGGCTCCTCGGGAACCCTAAATGGGCTCTTATGTGAGCTTCGGCTTGAGTTGCAGTTAGTTTGTCGGGGTCGATAAGCGACAACTCCCTGCTAAGCATTTGACAATAGGTGGCTTTGGAATGGTTTTGGGTTGTTGGTTGGATATCGCCAGAGATGATGCCGGGCAGTATTTCAACAAGTGTTCGGCTTCCAGAGGAGAACAGTTTACTATAAAGTTCTTGCCTTGTTTCTTTTCCCGATAATTTAAGGCGTGTTTGGCGGTAGATTGGTCCAGCATCCATTTCAGCGTCTAGTTGCATAATTGATACACCTGTTTCGTTATCTAGATTTGTGATAGCTGATTCAATTGGCGATGGCCCCCTATAGAGAGGCAAGAGGGACGGGTGGAGGTTGATAACTCCAGGTTTGAACAAATTAATTATTCGCTGGGGAATGATTTTACCATAGGCAACCAGAACCCCTGTTACGGGCTGTAATTTAGCAATCTCATCTGTTATCTCTGATAATTTCATTGGTTGCCAGACGGTGATATTATGCTCTAGAGCGAACAGTTTGACGGGCGGAGCGATAATCTTTTGGCCTCGACCTTTAGCTTTGTCGGGCTTCGTCACTACTGCGATAACGTCGAACCCATTTTCGACTAGGGATTTGAGAGTAATTAGACTATACTCCTCAGTCCCAAAGAATATGATTTTCGGCGATTTCTGTGTCATAGTCGAGTGGCTGAAGCTCGCCTTTCTCGTCGAGCCGATAGAAAGCATCTTTTTTGTCCTTGATATGGTCAATATAAACCATTCCATTGGTATGATCTATTTCGTGCTGGATAACCCTAGCGAGGAACCCATCGGCCTTAATGCGGATTTCATTGCCGTTTAGATCGAGGGCTTTAACTCGAATCTTGCTGTATCTTGGGACTTTGCCATATATATGCTTGGATACGCTAAGGCAACCTTCGAAGTCATCTTCTAGCTTGCCTTCATACTTAACCACTTCAGGGTTAATTAGGGCGGTGAATTTACCATCTTTTTTGTCCTCGAAGTCATTGCGGATTATTACAACTCGCTCTAATCGGTCAACCTGAACTGCTGCTAGGGCGGCACTGATTTCATGAGGTCGAGAATTCTCCCAGTCTATGGCAGCACTGACCATGTTATCAACCAACTGTCTAGTTTCATCAGTCACCACGTGGATGCGCGACGACTTTTGTCGCAAATGAGGGTTAGGCAAAGCTATGATATCGTCTTTTGTCATCAGGGGTGATTATATCATAAATTAGAGTAGGGAGATAGGGTCGAGTTCGAATTGCCAGTTGGCTTTCGGTAGGAACTTTAGGGCATCGATTAGGTCTCGCCGATTAGGACTTTTTATAACAACTTGCCAACGGTAATTGTCATGGATTCGTTCATAAAAGGCTGGTGTTGGGCCGATAATCTCGGCGGTTGATGGCAAGTTATTCTTCAGTAGCGCGGTTAATTCTCGACTATTTTTGACGGCTGATTTCTCGGTTTTGTAACTACAAACTAGTTTGAGTAAATAACAGAAGGGTGGAAAATTCGTTTTACGACGCTGATTTAGTGTGCGCTGATAAAAATCTTGATAGTTTTGCGTGATACCATCAGCGATGCTCGGATGGTCTGGCTGGAAGCTTTGAACCACAACTCTAGTTTGGTGGTGTGATCGACCGACCCGTCCAACTACTTGATATAGGAGCTGGAAGGTTCTTTCAGATGATGTGTAGTCGGGTAGGCTCAACCCAGCGTCTGCCTGAACGACTCCGACTGTGCGCAGATGGGGCAAGTCGAGTCCTTTAGCTACGACCTGGGTTCCGATAATTAGATCGATCTCACCATCATACAGCTCGTTATAGCGTCGGTTTAACTTGGCCTTGTCGTTGATATCGCCATCAAAGCGAGCAATATTCTGTTTAGGGAAGAGCTTTTTTAACTCATCTTCGACTCTTTTTGTGCCTATGCCTTTATGAGTTATGTCAATATGTTGACATGTCGGGCAACTAGTCGGCACTGGGACAGTTAGGCCACAGATATGGCAGCGCAAGATGTGCTGATCGGCGTGAAGTGTTGACGGAACGTAACAGTGTGGGCAGCCTGCTTGCCAGCCGCAGTTTCGGCAGAGAGTGACAGATGAAGTGCCTCGGCGATTATGGAAGATTAGAGCTTGTTCGCCTATAGCAAAGGTTTCTTCGAGCGCTTGAATTAGTTGGTCGGATAGGAAATGGTGCCGAACAAAGTTATTACGCTTAGTCATATCAATAAGCGTAATATTTGGCGGGGCGGTATCATGTCGAGCTGGGTGAGGCATGGAAATAATTTGCTTATTCTGTTGTGAGGCAAGGTAATAGTCCTCTACGCTAGGGGTGGCGCTACCGAGGATAACCTTGGCTTGATGATACTTGGCTAATGTGCTAGCAACTCGTAGAGCTGAGTAGCGAGGTGATTGTTCTTGTTTATAGCTGGGCTCGTGGCACTCATCGACGATGATTAAGCCGACTCTTTCTAGCGGTAAAAATAGAGCTGAGCGAGGCCCTATAACAACTCGGGGCTCAGTAGAGTTTAATGTATATCTCCAGGATATGTGTCGTTCAGCCTCAGTTTGCTGTGAGTGACTGAGAATAATATCTTCGAAATGATTGGAAAACTCAGCGACTAGTTGTGAGGTCAAGGCAATCTCAGGGACAAGGACAATTACTGATTTGCCTTGAGCCAGAACCTGTTTAGCGGATTCGATATAAACCAGAGTTTTACCAGCGCCAGTGATGCCGTGCAGTAAAATTGTACTCGGGGGGCTTTTGCCGATAGTTTCGATTGCGTTAACTTGGTCGTTAGTGAATACATTTTGTGTTCGGGAGCGAAAATGCTCAGAGTTAGTGGCTGTTCTTTCGCGACGTGTTTTAGTGATCCCGGTTGGCAATACCGCCTGCAGGACAAGCGCTAAGTGAGTTTGGTAATATCTACTCATCCACTGGGCAGTCTTAAGAAGCGAAGCGGGCAGTGGGACATCTTCGACCAGACGGGTAATTAGCCTGACTGGGTATTCAGGTTTTTGAGAGGTCGCCAAAACTACGCCGATAAGACTTTTTTTCCCGACAGGTATTTCGACAATTGCCCCAGTTGGCAGTTTGTTGTCAGAGCCGTATGTGAAAAAATAACTCTCACTGCGAACAATAGTCGTTGGTGCCACTTCATAATACCTCATAGGCTATATTATACGCAGATTACCTGCTATAATATAAGCATATGTATTTTGAAAGTCGTGCTGACGCTGGCGTGAAGTTGGCCGAACAATTAATGGAAAAATACCGCTACGAGAACACAGCTGTTTTATCGCTGAGCGACGGAGCGGTGTTAGTTGGTGAGCAAATCGCTTGGCGTCTACACTGTGTGCTGATGCTGTTGCTTAGCGAATCCATCGATATTCCTGGAGAGGGACTGAGCTTTGGTGCTTTGTCTCAAACAGGTTCTCTGACTATCAATAGCGCTTTTTCTGATGGTCAAAAACAACATTATATCAACGAATTCCATGGCTATTTCGAGGAAGAGAAACGCCGAGCTTATCAGAGAATTAATCGCCTACTGGGCGATAGCGGTGTGGTTGATAAAAAAATGCTAAAAGATCGAGTAATCATTTTGGTTAGCGATGGGTTATCGAGCGATTTATCGCAAATTGATGTGGCGCTAGATTTTCTGAAGTCGATACGAATCGACAAGATTGTTGTAGCCTCGCCAACTGCCAGTATTGAAGCAGTCGATCGTTTACATATCGCTGTCGATGAGATGCATGTGCTAGATGTTAAGTCGAATTTTATGGGTGTTAATCACTATTTCGAGGAAAATACTATCCCGGCACGAGAGGATATAATCACCAAAATTAATCAAATAGTTTTGAATTGGCAGTTATTTTAACTTGCGTGGTGTTGTAAAATTGTGTAAACTAAGGACAATAATCGAAATAGGGAGAGTATGCTAGACGTATTTATTACATCTCGGGTTAGACGGAAAATCGTGGTTGTCTATGCGAAGTACCCTGATTTTAGAACTCATGTCCGAGGATTGGCTAAGCTGATCAAGGAAGACCCAGGCAATATTCAGCGAGAGCTAAAAAAACTTGAGCAAGCAGGCTTCCTCAAAAGCGAAAAACAAGGTAACGCTCGGGCGTATTCCGCCAACAAACAATTTCCGATTTTTAAAGAACTTCAAAGTATAGTTATCAAAACTCAGCAGACTGCAACCCGAACTCGACGTCCAGTTGCTTGAGGGGCGAAATGACCCTGTTTGAACGAATCTTAATTGCACGTGGTTTGGATACGCCTGAAAAAAGGCGGGTTTTTTTGAAGCCAGATTACAATTTAACGAAGCACGATCCGTTTTTATTGCCAGACATGAGAAAAGCAGTCGATAGACTGAAGCTGGTGCACCAAAAACAGCAAAAAATTGTGATTTATGGCGACTATGATATTGACGGGCTTAGCGCGACGGCGTTATTAATGGACGCTTTTAAAAAGTTTGGCTTCAAGAATGTCGAGGCATTTATCCCGAATCGATTTGTTGAGGGATACGGTATGACTATCGATGCGGTTGATAAGGTTAAGGCCATGGGGGCAGAGTTGATTGTGACGGTTGATTGCGGTAGCTTGAACCACAAAGAAATTAATTATTCCAATAGTTTGGGGGTAGACGTAATAGTGACCGATCACCATAATGTCGCTGAAACGCCTCCTCCTGCGGTGGCGTCGGTTAACCCTCGGTTTGAGAGTCATCGATACCCGTTTCGTGAACTCTGTGGTGCAGGCGTAGCGTTTAAGCTAGTCCAGGCCCTGCAGACAGAGCTCGATGGCTTAGGGGAGGGGCATGAGAAGTGGTTACTGGACTTGGTGGCTCTTGGGACTGTCTGTGATATCGTTCGCCTAGACGGGGAGAACCGAGCAAATGTTTACTGGGGGCTAGAGGTAATGAAGAAGCAACACCGGACTGGGCTAAAGGCGTTGATGGCTGTGGCGGGGATCGAACCAGATCAGTTGACGGCGAGAAGTTTAGGGTTTGTTCTCGGTCCTCGGATGAACGCGTCTGGTCGGCTGGAAACCGCTCAGCACGCCTTGGATATGCTGGTAGCAGAAAATGAAGAGGAGGCGTTGCTGGCTAGCGAGAGATTAGAAGGGCTAAACCTGAAGCGACGAAGTATTCAGGACGATATTTTTGAGGAAGCGATTGTCCAGGCGGAGCAATTGGCTGGCGACAAAGTTCTAGTAGTTAGTGCTCCTGGTTGGAACCACGGCGTAATCGGTATTGTCGCCTCAAAATTGGTTGAAAAATATAGAAAACCAACGTTTATCATCTCCGAACGGGGCGATCAAGCGACTGGTTCGGCTAGAAGCTTTGGAAGTTTTTCGGTAGCCGAGGCGGTTCATAGTGCGGAAGATTTAATTATCAAGGGTGGCGGGCATGCGGCAGCAGCCGGTGTTTCACTGCAAACCGATAAAATCCCAGAGTTTCGCAATCGAGTCAATCAATTTTACGATAGTTTGGAGTTGAAAGATCAGCAGAAGTTTCTCTCGCCTCAGGCCGATGTTGAGGTTGATGATTTTGCTGAAATTGATGAACAGCTGGTGCTTGATATCGCTCAGATGGAGCCGTTTGGCAATGGTAACCCCGAGCCAGTACTAAAAATCAATAACGTCCAGGTGTTAAATTGTCGTCAAATGGGCTCCGACGGTCAGCACATCAAACTCACTGTCAGAGATAAACTCGGTAAAACTCTAGATATGTTAGCCTTTGGTGCGCAAGAGCATTTCTATTGTAATGTTGGCGTCGAGGTATCAGTTTGGTTCCAGGTAACAATCAATGACTGGAACGGCGTGCGATCAGTCGAGGGGCGATTGCTGGAGTTAGAATCTACCTAGCTGATCTTGTAATTTATAGAAAATAGAATCATTCAAACACGCTAAAAACAGCGTGTTTTTCAGTTGCCATCTCTGTTGAATCGTATTTAGGCCTTGACAAATTAAGAGAGAGAGAGTATATTGGATGGTATCTTTTATAAAAATAAACAAAAAGGATACAAAAAATGAATAAAAGTTATGGATCCGCCGAGGCTATCGGTTTCATAGAAAAACCAGACGGTAGGCAGGCGGAATTGAGCGTAGGCGAACGAAGACAAGCAGCTAGAGGCTTTCAGGAGTTGGTTGACGATACTTTTCTGCGCCATAAGAGTGCGGCCAAGTCATACGATGCGGGGGTAGTATCTCCATATTCACAGTCTAATATTTTACTGGGGGTTCTACAGGATGATGGGTCTCGACTAAGCATCTCTGTTCAGTCAAATTCAACGAAAGAGGTTGATTATGCCTTTCCTCGAGAACTTAGTATCCAGGAAATTTCTCCAGATGGGTATGGCCATCGGTATTATAGATATAAACTTGCTCGTGATGGGACTGAGGTAACAAGGCTGGATGTAGGTGATGTTAGCCAGAAGATTCTTGCTGATAAAACGAAGAGACCTGACCCCAAAGATTATCGGGCAATGATTGGGTTTACGGAAAATAAAATTGAAGAGCTTACAAACGAGATAGAGAATCAAAAACCTGAAAAGTCATTGGGGTTCAATGATCAGCCAGTTGGCTCAGATGAGATCGCAAAGTTGACAGAAATATTAGATAGTGCCACCCCTCAGAAATTGTTCTGATTTGTAACCGCATAGTCTGCTGGTAGCATTTAGCGAAAAACAGGGATAATATGTAGGTTGTTTTTGCTAATCATATCTGATACAATCAACCTGATATGGTACAAGTAACTAGAAAAGATCAGAAGGAAGCGAACGAGAATATTATCCGTCGCTTTAACCGTCGAGTACTCCAGAGCGGAGTTTTGGCGAATGCAAAGGCTGCAATGCGCTTTGAGAAACCAATTTCAAAAACTGAGCGTCGCAAAAAAGCGATAATCCGTCGCGAGCGTCGTGCTGAAAAAACAGCCAAAATGCGCTTGGGACTTCGCTAATGTCAGCTTTGGCTGATCGAATATCAACTGAAATGAAAACCGCACTTTTGGGCGGTAATCGTTTTCGTGGCGAATTGCTTCGCAATATCAAAGCGGCGATTTTGAACGAAGAAGTGGCACTCGGCAAGCGAGAGGTGGGCTTAACTGACGCAGAAATCGAAGCAGTTTTGGCTCGTGAGCTAAAAAAGCGTCGCGAAAGTGCTGAACTTTATCGTCAGAACGACCGAGATGATTTGGCGGAAATTGAGCAACAGGAACTGGAGATTATCCAGGAGTTTTTGCCCGAACAACTAGATGATGATGAGGTTAGACGGATTGTTGAACAGGCCGTGGCTGAACTAGGCGAAGTTGATGCTAAGAGTATGGGGCGGGTAATAGGTATAGTCAAGGCTAAACTAGGTCAGTCGGTTAATGGAGCGAAATTGGCTCAAATTGTTAAGGAAACTTTACAGAAATAATTAAAATCGAGGGGGCATAATGATAGTATTTTTTGGTCCAGCTGGAGCTGGCAAAAGCATGCAGGGTCAAATGTTGGCCGCTAGACATCATTGGCGCTGGCTAAGCACAGGTCAGTTATTGCGAGACACGAGAAACCCAGAGGTTTTGGAATCTCTTCAAACGGGTAACTTGGTGTCTGACGAATTGATTGGTCAAGTTTTGGACCAGGCTTTAGAAAAAGCTCGAAGTATCGAGCGAATTATTCTTGATGGATTCCCGAGGAACCCAGACCAGGCAAGTTGGTTAGTTGCCGAACAAGAAAAACTTGGTCGGAAGATAAAACTAGCAATTGTTCTCGAAGTTCCACGAGCTGAGATAGCTGAGCGGCTGAGGGTGCGCGGACGAGCTGACGATACCCCAGAAGTGATTGACGCAAGATTGAATATTTATCATAAAGAGATTTATCCGATTTTGAATTTATTGAGCGAAAACAATATTCCAATAGTTCATGTTCACGGTGTTGGTACAGTGGGGCAGGTTCACGATGCGATTGAAGCGGAACTTGAGGATAGAGGAGTGGTGTCGTCAGGTGACTAATCTGATTACTGGCGAAAAAACCGCAGAACAATTGAAATCTATGCGCGAATGTGGGCGGATGTTAGCGACTATTCTTGATGAGTTGAAAAAACAAACTACTAGTGGGATGAGCGAGATGGACGCAGATCGGCTGGTTGCGGGGAGGATCAAAGATTTTGGTGCTGAAGCAACTTATCTAACGGAAGAGGTCAAATTCCCTGGCGTTATCTGTATATCTGTTAATGATGAGTTAGTCCATTCTCCAGCGACGGAATATGTCTTCCAGAAAGGCGACGTGGTCAAATTCGACCTGGTTATTGGTTATCGGGGGATGAAAACTGATTCGGCTTTTACAATGGTTATTGACGAGCAACCTAGCGGTGCAAAAAAACACTTGTTACATACGACAGAACAAAGTTTGTATGCTGGAATTGATGCGATTTCTGGGTCAGGTACAAGGATTGGTGACATCTCATCGGCGGTAGAAAAGGTGCTCAGCAAGGGTAAACTTGGGATTATCCGTAGCCTAGTCGGTCACGGAGTGGGGCATCAGGTGCATATGCCTCCAGAAGTGCCAAATTATGGAACAAGAGGTACTGGTCCTGTCTTGAATTATGGTGATACGATAGCTATCGAACCAATGGCCTCGCTAGGTGGCGAAAAAATCATTACCGACAGTGATGGCTGGACGATTTCGATGAAAGATGGTTCGCTCGGTGCGCACTTCGAGCATACGGTGTTGATTACTGAAACTGGTGCGGAAATTTTAACTAAACTCTAGGGATTGCCTCCCTTGATTATTTGCAGGCTTTACCTGTATACTATAAGCATATGCAAGAACAGCCTCGTTACGCAGTCGGAATTGATATTGGCACGAAAACGGTTCGCGTGGTAGTGGCTCATATTGATAGCGTATCGGGTGCGCCAAAGATCGTTGGCGTTGGTGCTTCGGCTAATAGTGGCATGAAAAAAGGCATCGTATCGAACTTAACAGGACCTACTTCGGCAATTGATTTAGCCCTGGAAAAAGCAGAACGAATGAGCGGATTTCAGGTTGAACAAGCAACATTTAGTATCAACGGATCGCACATCCTAAGCACTAAGGCTGATGGCATGGTGGCAGTTGGATCACAGAATAACGAAGTGTCCCAAGATGATATAGTTCGAATCGAAGAAGTGGCGATGACGGGCAAGGTGCCAGCCAACCGAGAGATTCTCGAGGTTGTGCCTCATTCATATCGACTGGACGGCCAGGACAACATTAAGAATCCAATCGGTATGTCGGGCACTCGATTGGAGGTTCGGGCGAATGTCGTCTCATGTTTGGCGCCTCATGCAGTAAATGTCCAGAAGGTGGCTGAGATGCTAAAGGTTCAAGTTGATTCGTTGGTACCTTCGGTGTTAGCTAGCTCTCAAGCTGTTCTGAGCGAGTCGCAGATGGATAATGGTGTCGCAGTGGTCGATATCGGAGCGTCGACTACAGGTGTTGCTGTATTCGAAGAGGGTGACTTGCAGTACGTCTCGGTTATATCAGTTGGTTCACAAAATGTAACTAACGATTTAGCAATCGGCCTCAAGGTTGATCCAGAAATTGCCGAAGAGGTTAAATTAGCGCATGCGCGGTTCGGCGGTGAATCTATCGGCGAGGTAGAGACAAAAATCAACAAGCAGAATTACAAATTTGTTCAGACAGATATAGATGAGATAGTCGAAGCTCGGTTTGAGGAAATCTTTGAAGCAGTTAACAAGGAGCTGAAACGGGCTAGTGTAGCTGGTAAACTACCGAGTGGCGTGGTCTTGGTTGGCGGTGGTTCTAAAGTGAAAAATCTCGTTGATTTTGCTAAGGAACAACTCAACTTAGCGGTTAGGCAAGGAATACCGAAGGGCTTTGCTGGAGTGAGCGAAGAGGTTAGTGCTCCAGAATTTGCTTCTGTTGTTGGGTTGATGTTGATTGATGCGACAGAAAGGACTACAAATGGACATTTTGGCGGTAAATCGATAGGGGCTGATAAGGCGCTGAAAAAGGCAGGTGGGTTTCTGAGCTGGTTAGTAGCAAAATTCCGATAGCCGATAGAATTAAAAAATGTTATAGTGGAAGGAAGGAAATAGGGAGAGACTTATGG
>CAZJUX010000008.1:0-14093 GCA_964549705.1 uncultured Candidatus Saccharibacteria bacterium | reverse complement strand
AGCTTACAGAATGACATTACAAATTTTGATTTAAAGAAATGTTCAGCGATTATGAGAATGGAAAATGAATTACATGAGATTTCTTATTTAAGGAGTATTCAATTAAGAGCTTGTTCGAAATTTGTTTACAATATGCTAGAAGATAGAATTAAAAAATGTTATAGTGGAAGGAAGGAAATAGGGAGAGACTTATGGCACGAGTAGAACCGAGTGATATACAAACATTTGCTAGCATAAAAGTTGTTGGTGTTGGCGGGGCGGGTGGTTCAGCGATTAATCGGATGAAAGACGCTGGGCTTAGTGGAGTGCAATTCATCGCCATGAATACTGACGCACAAGCGCTTCACAACTCCAAGGCAGATGTCAAAATCCATCTTGGGCATAGCACTACTAATGGATTGGGCGCAGGGGCTGACCCAATGGTTGGTGAAACAGCCGCCAATGAGTCGCGCGAAGAAATTCGACAGGCTCTAGAAGGCGCTGACATGGTTTTTGTAACAATTGGCGCAGGGGGTGGCACTGGTTCTGGCGCTGGTCACGTAGTGGCAGAAGTTGCTCGTGAATTGGGTATTTTGGTGGTTGGTGTGGCAACTCGACCATTTAGTTTCGAGGGTGAAAAGCGTCGCTTGAATGCAGAATGGGCGATTGCTCATTTGGGTCGTCAGGTTGACACTTTGATTACGATTCCGAATGACCGTTTGTTGCAGACAATTGATCGACGAACTCCACTTCTCGAGACGTTCAAGATTGCCGATGACGTCCTTAGGCAAGGTGTTCAAGGCATCTCAGAACTGATTACCGAGCATGGCTTAATCAACCTCGACTTCGCTGATGTCAAAGCGATTATGAGCAACGCTGGTTCTGCGCTGATGGGTATCGGTCGGGCAAGTGGCGAGAACCGAGCTGTTTTGGCGGCTCAGCAGGCGATTGAAAGTCCTCTTATTGAAGTGTCGATTGATGGCGCAAAGGGCGTACTGTTTAATGTTACTGGTGGTTACGATATGTCGATGGCGGAGATTCAGGAAGCGGCTGAAATTATCACCAGTGCGGTTAGCCCAGACGCTAACATTATCTTTGGCGCAACAATCAAACCAGAGATGGAAGACGAGATTATTATTACAGCAATAGCGACAGGTTTTGATAGTGAAACATACCATCAACAAGAAGTGAGCCTGGGTAATTCGGCATCAGCCTTTCAGCCTACCACGACTCAAGAGCCAGAAGTTGATGAAGAAATGGTCAAGAATATTGACATGGAATTGGACCGTGAAGATGTGGCAGATAATTTTGCATCAGAAAACGAAGAAAATATCTGGACTGAGCCAGTAGAAGATAAAGCCCAAGAAGAGGAAAATGATATGCCAGCTTTCCTTAGAAGACGCAAGAAAAAGAAGGAATCGCAGGAGTAACTTGGTCAATGTCGAACGTCAATATAGGTGATAGCCGAGTTGTTGAGTCACGTGAAGTCAGCGATGGGCTAGCTATTCGTAGACGGCGAGAAGCGCCCGACGGTAAGAGGTTTACGACATACGAGAGAATCGAAAAACCAAATCTCGCCGTTATCAAAAAAAGTGGTAAACGCGAATTGTTTGATCGTGCGAAGTTATCATCAGCAGTCAATCAGTCAGTCGGCAAGTTTTTCAAATCCGAGGAAGAAGTTGATGCGATTGTTAGTGCTGTCGAGGAAGCAATCTATGCACTTGGTGAGTCCGAAGTGTTGTCAAAATTGATCGGGGATTATGTCATGGAGGAGCTGGCTAAGCGAAACGAAGTAGCTTATGTGCGATTTGCCAGTGTTTACAATGATTTCAAGACTTTGGATGAGTTTGCGGATATTTTGGCAGAAATCAAAAAAAGGCGTGAGTCGTGAAGGTAGCGGTAATCTATAAATATGAAAGCGATCACGCAAGAGAAGTTTTGGATTATTTGCGAGACTTTTCGAGACAAACGGGCCATGAACTAGAAGAAATTGACCCAGATACGCCAAGCGGAGCACAGACTTGTCGAGTTTACGATGTTGTAGAATACCCAACTATTATCGCCCTGAACGATAGTGGTCAATTACAGAATGTTTGGCGAGGACGACCACTGCCAACTATAAGCGAGGTAAGTTATTATGTTTAAGATTGCATCAGATATTAAAAAATATTTTCAGCATAATGATAAAAAAATCCGCGACAATAGGTGGATTTTTCTGAGCATGCTAATCGGTGCTTTTTTGAGTTTGCTGGCTTCATTTGTTCTGAGTAATGAAGCGGTTCAATTAGCAGCCGATCCAGATGCGGTTTTGGCTTGTTCGATCAGTGCGGTGCTCAATTGCGCCACTGTCTCACTACATCCATCGGCCAGTTTGTTCGGCTTCCCAAATGCTTTTTTGGGGTTAATAGCCGAGCCAGTAGTGATTACAGTAGCAATTGCTGGCTTGATGGGCGTGAAGTTTCCGCGTCCGTTTATGTCCATGGCGCAGATTGGCTATACGCTAGGTCTAATCTTTGCTTACTATCTGCTCTATACTAGCTATTTCGTGATAGGTGCTCTTTGCCCGTGGTGCTTACTAGTGACACTTACTACAACTTTTGTTTGGTTTGCCATAACTCGTTACAATATCCGTGAGAATAACTTGTATCTGTCAAAGAAAATTCAAAAGAAATTGACCAAGTTTATCGAGAAGGACTTTGACAAGCTGGTCATGTTCTCGTTAATTGTCGTCATTGTCTTAGCAATTTTGTTCAAATACGGCTCGGACCTGTTTAGTTAACTAGCGGTAGGCTTGTTTACGATTATTGTGCTAGTGCGTGCTAATGCTTGAGACGACATCGACCAGGGTGTTATATTAGAGCTATGAGTGAAATAGGAATTTATGAGTCAGAGGGTGTTAATAGCGGTGATCTAGGCCCGTTGGACGAATTAACTCGAGATGGACTGCTAAATAAAATAGCGGAGACTCCCGATTTATACCATAGGGCTAAATTACAAAACTATATGCTAGAAGACATTAAAAATGTCTTGGGTAGAATACTGGTAGCCAATGAGGGCAAAGATTTAGTTGATCCAGTTCCCGCTAAGCCGAGGTACTTGGACGTAGACAGGCATAGTAGTATGGTCAAGGTATTTAGGGATTGTGCGGGCGACGAGCTGTATAGTATTATCGAATCTGACCCTGAGACTGGGGAGACCATCAGGAAATGGGCGATAAATACCGCCACCGGTGAGCTAGACATGCCTCTAGTTTGGAGGAACGGTAGAGAGATAGAAGTGGGACAAGAGCCTTTTTACGCATTAGTCAAAAAGAGACACTTTTGTAGTTTATTGCGTGGCGTAGAAAAAAGCGCTGAAGCAGAACGGAATATAAAAACTATGGCAGGCACATCCATAGCTTGCGCAGAGCTCGATATAACTACAGAATAAGTGATATAATTAATTCATGAAACATAAGCGTATTTTTATAGTAGGTGGAGCTGGTTTTTTGGGCTATCACACGAGTTTAGAATTGGTTAAGCGAGGGTTAGAGGTTACTTGTTTAGCCTTGCCTGATGAGGCGGTTGATGACAGTTTGTCAGCGAAGGTTAATTTGGTTAGAGCGGACATCGATCAGTTGGATGACCAAAAATTAGCTGAAATTTTATCGGACCATGATGCGATTGTCTACGCAGCGGGGCCAGACGATCGAGTTGAGCTAAAGCCTGGAGTCAATGCGACAGATTTCTTCCAAACGCAATTAGTCGATAGGACAGAGCGGGTGTTGAGAGTAGCTAAAGAGCAGGGGGTGAAAAAAGCCTTAATTTATAGTTCATACTTTTCCTACATCAGCAATCAAGGCATTTGCGGGATAAGCCGAGGTGGGCTAGAGCGACATCCATACATCAAAGCTAGAGTCGATCAAGCTCGTCGAGCCTTTGATTTAGGGGACGATAGTTTCGCAGTCGCCACGTTAAATATTCCTTATGTTTTCGGTGTGGCACCAAACAAGGAGCCGATTTGGAAAAATGTGTTTATCGAGCGATTCGGCCAATCGCCAAAGATATATTATGGCAATGGCGGTACAACAATTATCTCTGCCAAGAAAATTGCCGTTTGCACAGCACAGGCACTAGAGCTGGCTGAACATGGCGACGAGCTAGCGGTTGGCTCGCGCAACATGAAATTTAAGCCGATGATTGAGCAACTTTTAAAGGAAGCGAATATCGACAAACCAGTCGGTAAATTGCCAAACTGGCTACTAAGTATGACGATGAAATCTCAATGGAAAAAAGCCCAAAAAATCAATCAGGACTCTGGACTAGATATGCGCTATCTAAACGATGACATTTTGAAGCGTGATTTCTATGTTGACTTTGCTAAAACTGACGAAAAACTCCAAACAGGTGACTTTGTCGACGACGTCGATGCAGCAATCGATGAAACTGGTAAGCGGATAGCCTGAATTTGAAGAAACATAATGTATAATTTTAATAAATTTTTGACGGCTTAACCACTACGATAAGGGGTGTGCTATACTTAAGTGTAAGTATAGGCGACATAGACTTGAAGAATAAAAAAATACAAAAATTCAAAGATATTAAAAAAATCATCCTGGTTTATGGTGATTCAAATACTTGGGGGATGACTGATAAAATAACCCGTTATCCGGCTGGGGTTCGCTGGACAAATCGATTACAAGATCTTCTTGGTAATTCATATAAAGTGGTTGGGGCAGGTGTGCCTGGTGGAGTGGCTGGGGATTGTCCTGGGGCAAATTTGATTAAACAACGACGGGCTTCATTTGGTTTGGTTTATCGACGGTATCAGCCTATCGATATCTTGATTATCGCTCTTGGCACTAACGACCTGAGGCATGAGTATTCACGCACTCCAGAGCAAACCAGAGATGACTTATTGTGGTATCGTGATAGGTTAGGGGAGCTTAACGGCGAAGCCGAGCGAGAGGAGTCAACAAAGTTATTGTACTTGTCGCCGTCTAATTTTGACCTAGATCTGTTTCCAGCCAGCGTGGAGAAGAGATCGGAACTAATCAAGCTAATGAAACAGAGCAATAGTTCAACAATTTCCGCTGATGATATCGATCTGAGTAGTGACGGTGCTCACTTTTCGAAGTTGGGGCACAAACAGATGTCAAAAATTGTGTTCAGCAAAATCAAGGAGCTAGAAAATGACTGATTACCACAAAGACATGAAAATCCTGTTTGTCTGTAACGCCAACGCAGTTCGTTCACAGATGGCACAGGGGTTTTACAATCACTTAACAGGCTCAGAAAATGCCCGGTCAGCTGGAGTAAGTTCTGACAAGTGGTGGGACGAGGCGCCGAGCTTGGCTGAGTTCGAGAAGATATCGCAAAGACCTGCCAAATCGAGCGAAACGATGGCCGAAATTGGCATCGACATTAGTGGTCAAAAAAGACAATTTCTAACCCCAGATATGCTAGAAAATTATGATTTAGTAGTAAACATCGCCGAAAAAGCTCAAACTCCAGATTGGCTAAAAGAAGGCGATAACGTCATCTGGTGGGACATCAGCGACCCTCGCAACCAATCCGATGAGAAAAACCGCACCGCCCGAGAAGAAATCAAAGTCAAGATTGAACAACTAATCCGAGGTGAAGTTGTCGATGATACGAGTGAATAATCATGCTATAATTGGCCTAGAAACGAACGGGAGGAGGCAAACATGGCAACAGACGAAGTAGTCTACAGGGGTAGTTTTTTTGAGATTCTCAATCGTCGACAGCCAGATGGCAGAGTGTTTGAATCGGTTCGTCGAGCACCAGGTGTTCGAACTATCATATATGACAAAGAGTCCCAGAAAGTGCTACTAACTCGTGAATTTCGCAATGAGCTAAATGCTTGGGACTATCGTTTACCTGGCGGAAAAGTTTTCGACACATTAGCGGATTATCAAGAATTTTTGAAGTCCGGTGAGGATATTCGGGTCGTAGCCGACAAAAAAGCCGTAGAGGAGAGTTCTGAAGAGGCTGGGATCCGAGTGGGCTCACTAGACTATGTCGAGACTTCCACGCTTGGCTCAACTGTTGAGTGGGATTTACATGTTTACGCTTCATCTGACTGGACAAAAGCCGAAGGGCAATCCCTCGAGGATGGTGAACAAATCGAAGCGGACAATTGGTTCACATTTGCTGAAGCCGAAAGAATGATTCTAAACGGCGAGATGCGAGAAGAGCGGATAGCTTTGATTTTACTAAAATGGCTACATAGACAAAAGGTCATATCGCATTAACAACACGGCGAGTTTGTAGTATAATACCAATAGAGAACATTTGAGTGGCTATCAACCACGAAGTTAGTGAGAAGAAATCGTATAGATGCGAGATTAGACCTCACCGGAGTCGGCACGACAGACCGAGTAAATTAAGTGCAAAAAAGAATCTCTTTTTTGAATCTGGATGGCAACTCCCAGTGCAATGGGATCCAGAGGCAAAGAAGGGTTTTTTTGTTTAAAAATAGCCAGAAAGGTCGTAATTATGGCACAAAAAGTTCTACAAAAGGCCAAAAAGGCCAAAAAAGACGAGTTCTATACTCAAACTAGAGATATCGAGGACGAGCTGCGATTTTACAAAGCTCAGTTTCGAGATAAGGTGGTTTATTGTAACTGCGATGATCCATACGAGAGCAACTTTTTTAAGTATTTCGTGCTGAACTTCAGGCATTTAGGGCTAAAGGCTCTGATAACCACCAGCTATAAACCGTCGCCGATTGCCAACACTCAGCTTGGATTGTTTGGTGATGACCAGACGCTGGCCGAGCCAAAAGGTCGCCCTAAAGTAAATGCCAATCGCTTCATCATCCGGGATGTCGGCGATATTAACGGCGATGGTTCGTATAATCTCAAAGATGTCGCCGAACAGCTAAAAGCCAACAAAAATAACGAATGGGCACCGCTCGAGGGTGATGGTGATTTCCGTAGCCCAGAGTGCGTCGAACTATTGAAAGAGGCCGATATCGTCGTCACCAATCCGCCGTTTAGCCTGTTCCGTGAATATATCGCTCAGTTGGTCGAGCACGACAAAAAGTTCCTGATTATCGGTAATAAAAATGCTATCACCTACAAAGAAACCTTCAGTCTGATCAAACAAAACAAACTCTGGCTCGGCTATCGCAATATCAATAGCGACATGTGGTTTGAGGTGCCAGAGGGCCATACTTATGAAAAAATCGTTGACGACAAAAAGGTCAAGCACATCATGGCTTGCTGGTTTACCAATCTCGATACGACCAAACGTCACGAGGAGTTCGTTATGTATCGCAAATACAAACCAGAACTATATCCGCACTATGACAATTACGATGCGATAAATGTCGACGTCGTGGTCGATATCCCGATGGACTTTGCTGGGGTTATGGGTGTGCCAATCACTTTTTTGGATAAATACAATCCTGAACAATTTAATATACTGGGTATTACAGATAGACAAAATACATCTGGCCTAAGAACTAAAAAATACACAGCTGAGGATAACGAGCGCTTTAATGATCTGAATGCTCGTAGCGTTTTGAAAACAGGCTCTACCTATAAGGCTGTTTATGCACGACTATTAATCAAAAATAAGAAAGTGGTGAAATAGTATGAAAATTGACCTGCATCGTATCAAAATCCGCGACGTCGTCGACGGCTTTCAGGATAACGCCGAACTTGGCGTGGTGGCCTATGGTGGTCGGCTCGATGTTCGACCAAAGTACCAGCGAGAATTTGTCTACAGTGGCAAACAGCGCGAAGAAGTTATCCGCACCGTCAGGCAGGATTTTCCGCTGAACGTCATGTATTGGATGGTGCGTGATGATGGCGACTTTGAAGTGCTCGATGGCCAGCAGAGGACGATCAGTATCGGGCAATACGTCAGCGGTGGTTTTTCGGTCGACAACATGTTTTTTCACAATCTGACCGATGAGGAGCAGAAACAGATACTCGACTACGAATTGATGATTTATCACTGCGAGGGGACAGACAAAGAACGGTTGAAGTGGTTTGAAGTTATCAACATCGCTGGCGAGAAACTGACACCACAAGAACTCCGAAATGCTGTCTACACTGGACCCTGGCTTTCTGACGCTAAGCTGAAGTTTTCTAAAAGCAACTGTGCGGCTTATCTGCTGGCAAATGACGGCGGACAATTGATGACGGGCGCACCGCTCAGACAGGAGTTGCTCGAAAAGGTGCTTTCGTGGATAAATCACGGCGAGATACGTGACTATATGGCTAGACACCAGCACGACGCAGACGCTAGCGAGTTGTGGCAGTATTTTCAGGCGGTTATCGGTTGGGTGAGGCAGACTTTTCCGAATTATCGTCGCGAAATGGCCAATGTAGCGTGGGGCGAACTTTATAATGTTTACAAAACAACCGCTCTAAACGCCGATGAGCTGGAGACGGAAGTTTCGAGGCTAATGCAGGATGAAGATGTTACGAGCAAATCTGGCATTTATTTGTTTGTCCTGAGTAGGCAAGAGAAATATTTGTCGATTCGTAGTTTCACCGATCAGATGAAACGTGAAGCTTATGAGCGTCAAGGCGGTTTGTGTGTGGCGCGAAATGCGGTTTGTGGCGGAGCGAAATTCGACATCGGCGAGATGGAAGCCGACCATATCACCCCCTGGAGTGAGGGTGGCAAAACCAATAGCGAGAATTGCCAGATGATCTGTCGTGAGGATAACCGTAGGAAGAGCAATAGGTAAGGGAGACGAAATGAGCGAAAGATTATCACAAGAAAAAGTTGATGAGTTATTTAAAGAGATAATGTCGAATAATGACTGGAAAAAAGAGGCTCAGCCAGTAGACCATGGGGATGCAGACGATACCACGCTAACACCCCAAGAGTTCTACAGGCATCTGATAAAACAAGGTTACTCAGACGAAGAAATCGCTGAGATATTTGACCTTACAGTTATAGAGACAGAGGAGGGAAAATAATGAAATTCAAACATGGAACTAGGCGACGAGCGCTCGAATACGAAAAAGATTGGGTCGGACGCTGGAAAGATGCGAAGACTTTTGAGAAGTCAGTCGAAAATCGCTCGAAGGACAATGGATATGTATTTTACGACGGGCCGCCGTTTATTACTGGAGTACCACATCACGGGACTTTGTTAAGTTCAATCGTTAAAGATGCTGTGCCACGCTACTGGACGATGAAAGGCAAACGGGTTGAGCGAGTTTGGGGCTGGGATTGTCATGGGTTACCAGCTGAGAATTTTGTCGAGAAACAACTAAATATCACTGACAGACGACAAATTATCACAAATGCTGACGAGAAAGCCCCACTCGACAAAGAGGGTAATGAACTACCGACTATCACGCTTGAGCAATATATTACCAAAGCTCGTGAGTCGATGGTGGCTAGTAGTGCGACTTGGGAGGGGGTGATTGACCGTATCGGTCGCTGGGTTGACTTTAAGGGCGCGTACAAAACTATGGACAAGGATTTCATGGAGAGTGTTTGGTGGGCGTTCAAAGAGTTGTACGAAAAAGGCAAAATCTATGAGGGTGAAAAGGTGTTGATGTACGACACTAAGTTTGCCACACCAGTCAGTAAAAACGAAGTCACGATGGATAATGATGCTTACCAGACGGTAACGGATCCGAGTCTTTATGTGAAGTTTAAACTGAAAAAACCACACACCAAGGTAGTGATTATTCATGGCACTGGTAGCACGCCTGAAAGTAATTGGTTTCCATATATTAAAGATGAACTGAGAAAACTTGGCGCAGAAGTATATGTGCCAGAGATGCCAATTGGCGATGAGCAGAACCTGGCAAATTGGCACAAAGCATTTAATGAACAGATTCCGTTTGAGCTCGATGAAAATACGATTATCATTGGTCATTCCGTCGGTTCAACATTTTTGTTAAATATACTAAACGAGAAGATGAAGTCTCCGATTAAGGCATCAATCTTCGTGAGTGGTTTTTATGAAAAACTTGATCTACCACACTTAGAAAGTCAACTTGAAACATTTGTTGACCTAGAGTATGACTGGGAATTAGTGAGAAAAAACGCAGGGAAAATTATTCAATTTCATGGTGATAATAATCCAGCCGTGCCATTAGCTCAGGCTCAAAAACTGGCAGGTAATCTCCAGAATAATTTAGAAGTGATTAAAAATGGTGGTCATCTAAATCGTAAGAGTGGTTATATTAATGATTTCTCTGAACTTCTCGAAGCATTAAAGAGGGTTATGGCTGACGAATATCTCCTGGCTTGGACAACAACGCCATGGACATTGCCGGCTAACTTGATGCTAGCAGTGAGTCCAGAGCTGATCTATTGTGAGGTTTCGGTAGATGGCGAGAGGCTGATAATTGCTAAAGAGGCATCAGAGCGAGTGTTGAAGGATGAGAAGAATAAACCACTCGAATACAAAATATTGCGGGAGTTTCCGGGTAGCGAGCTGGTCGGCAAAAATTATGAACCGCTCGACACTGGTTCGACTTGGCCAGTAAACGACAAAGTCCATAAAGTTTACGCTGCCGATTTTGTCAGCCACGAATCGGGCTCAGGTATTGTTCACGTCGCACCAGCGTATGGTGAAGACGACTTTGAACTAGCCAAAAGCCTTGGTGTCGAAGCGTTTCATGTCATCGACGACAATGGCTATTACATCGACACCAACTATAAGGGGCTTGAAGTCTGGGACAACAACAAATTCATCGCCAAAGATCTCAAAGAAAAGGGTATAGCCTGGAAAATTGACTACATCCAGCATGAATATCCGTTTAATCCTCGCTCCAAACAGCGGATTATGTATCGAGCGATTCCGTCGTGGTTCTTTGATATTCAGGGCAGCAAGCCACTGATGCTTGAGCAAAACGAAAACATCAATTGGTTCCCTGAGCACCTCAAACATGGTCGTTTCGCCAAAAATATTGAACAAGCACCAGACTGGAATCTCAGCCGTGACCGTTTCTGGGCAACCGCAATGCCGGTTTGGAAAGGCGACAAAGGCACGGTCAAAGTCGTCGGTTCGTATGCTGAATTAAAAGAACTTTCTGGCGTTGAACTAGAGGATTACCACCGCCCATGGGTCGATGACATCACCTTTGAGATAGACGGCGAAAAGTTTACTCGTATCGACAAAGTTCTCGACGGCTGGTTTGAATCGGGTAGCATGCCGTTCGCGCAACTTCATTATCCGTTCGAAAACAAAGAAAAATTTGAGGCAAATTATCCAGCTGACTTTATCGTCGAATACATCGGACAAATCCGCGCCTGGTTTTATTATGTCCATGTAGTTAATACGGCCTTGTTCGGCGAACAAGCATACGACAATGTCATCACCACTGGCACACTAGCTGGCAATGACGGTCGTAAGATGAGTAAATCACTCGGTAACTTCACCGATCCAAACGAGCTGATGGATAAGTTCTCGGCTGATAGCTTGAGGTTTCTGTTGCTTTCGAGCCCGTTGCTAAATGGCGAAGATTTTGCCTTACAAGACAAAGAAGTCGGTGACGTTGCACGAAAGCTTAGCATGATTTGGAATATGTATGATTTCTTCACTATGTATGCTGAGGTAGATAATTGGGAGTTTGACCCTACGAAACCTTTCACTCTTAGTCTAAGCGATCTTAAAAATCCGCTAGACATATGGATTGTCAGTCGATTGCATCAGCTAAACGCAGAAGCAACAAAGTTCATGGATGAGTATAATATACCCGATGCGATGAGCCCAATATTGCCATTTATCGACGACGCCTCAAACTGGTTTGTTCGTCGAAGTCGTCGTCGTTTCTGGAAGTCTGAAGACGATGGCGATAAGAACGATGCTTACCGCACGCTACACTATGTCCTACTGAAATTGTCGGTCATACTAGCACCATTTACGCCATTTTTGGCCGAAGAGTTGTATCAGAAACTTGGTGGCGGCGAGGAGTCAGTTCATTTGCTTGATTGGCCAATCAATTTTGAGGTCAACGAAGCTGTTATGAACGAAATGGATGAGGTTCGTGACTTTGTTAATCAAGCTTTAGGTCTGCGCGCCAAGTTAGGGTTGAAAGTCCGTCAACCACTTGCCAGTGTATCAGTCCCAAGACTCGGTAAGAGCGTCGATTGCGAATCGATTTTACTCGATGAGCTAAACGTCAAGGCTGTAAAACTCGGCGGTGAAGTTTCGCTCGACGTAAACATCACACCCGAACTCAAGCGCGAAGGACTGATGCGAGAAGTTATCCGTTTCGTCCAATCAGCTCGCAAAAATGCTGGTCTAAACGTCGACGACCGCATAATCCTATCACTCGAAACTGATGACAAAGAGCTCCAAAAAGCGATTGCCGAGAATCAAGAGACTATACTTGCGGAAACCCTGTCGACAATCGGTCAAACTATCGACAACCCATCGGCCGTCAAAATCGATGGTGCGGGGTTGACAATCTGCCTGAATAAGAAACCCTAGATGATAAAAACTAGTTAAAACCGAGTAATGACTGAGGCCATTGTCTGATACTTGACAATTAGTCATATTAGTGATACTATGAAGATACAAACTAATTGTTAAAGATAAGAATATGAAACTAGCAAAATACATTTTTAGTTCACGATTTAATCGCCGTCTGGCTTTTGCCCCAGTTGACCCACTGGGCGACGGGTTAGGGGATTTGATACGACGAGAGCAACAAAGCCCTCATGCGATTGATTTGGAAGATGACAGTTATGACATCAGCTTATGGAATGACATCAAATAACCCTTCTCTAGAATCAAGCCACCTCAAGGTTAATTTGACAAGAGGATTTGAAAGTCTGTATTTGTCCGAGAGTGGTGGTCTAAAGTTAGATATGCCACCGGATCTGGATGTGCTCATCAAGTTGGGTAGGATGGCGGTGATTAAACTATCCAATGTCGCGCTTGCTCAATATTATGATGATTTAAGTAGACCCAGCAAACTAGGTTGGCAGCAGTATGCATTCAGCCAATTAGAGAGAAAAAGAGGCCTTCTATGTGACAGGGTTGTTTGGGCAGAGAAGGCAAGTTTCTATGATACTCCATCAGTCCAGAAGAGTTATAGAGGAAAACTAGAAGGCTCGATAAGATCTGTAGCTTTGACAGCTTTTTCGATGGGGGACAACGGCAAGCTTCTCTATAGAACGGCTTGCCTCCAGTTAGGCAGCGAAAAGCATGGTTACAGTAAAGCTTTAACTATCTATGATCCAGACGGTTTTAGTAGACACTGTTCTGAAGAAGATGATATAAAAATATATTTCCCTAGGAGATTTGAAAATTCGATACATATGCCTAGACGAGTAATCGTAGGCGACTTGAGTGGCTTGAAAACGTTAGCTCAGATTAATGGGCAGTGGGACAGGGCTGATATAGATTTATCACCGACGGAGAGTCTGCTTATTCAGTCTGTTGCTGAAGGACGATAGTAGATATGGTGAAGACCATAGTTTCTTGTATAATAGAAGAAGATTGTAGGGATTTAACATATGCCAGAGATTTTGAAATTAACTAGAGCAGGGAACCCGATTCTTAGAGAGGCGATGCCTCGTTTGAACGACGATGAGATTTTGTCTGACGAGGTTCAAGCTCTCATTGCAAATATGTATCACACGATTCGTGAGCGAAAATACGGCGTAGGACTGGCTGCACCACAGGTTGGCGCTCGGTATGCTTTGAGTGTTATTGGGATTAAACCAACGCCCAATCGACCGGAATTGGATGTTTTTGAGACAGTGATAATTAATCCAGAATATACGGGTATTGGTAGGCGGACTAGTTCCTGGGAAGCCTGTGTTAGTATCGGCACAGGAGATGACATTATTTACGCAAAAACCCCTCGTTATCAACAGATTGATGCTAAGTGGACTGACGAGAATGCAGTTAGGCGACGTAAAATACTCGATGGCTTTCTTGCGCATGTCTTTCAGCACGAAACCGACCATCTGAATGGTATTTTATTTCTTGACCGAGTTAAAGACTATGCGACAATCATGATGGCGGACGAGTATCGGAAGCGAGTAGTGGAGATCTTAGAAGATTCTAATTAAACTATAATTGTCGGTTCCGTTTTGTCGCTTGCTAGCTTCAGGTAACCAGATTTTCCATCTATCATCACTTCATTGGTTTCAAGAGCAAGTAATTTTTTACAA
>CAZJUX010000007.1:33738-39537 GCA_964549705.1 uncultured Candidatus Saccharibacteria bacterium | reverse complement strand
TATTATCTCGCAAGTAATCAAAACCGAATTCGTTGTTGGTGCCATAAGTTATGTCAGCCTCATACGCCTCTTTGCGAGTCACTGGGCGAAGCTTCTTCATGCGTGGGTCAGTGTGATGTTCGTTCTCAAAATCTTTATCAAATATAAACGACTCTTCATTGATAATCGCCGCAGTAGTTAATCCTAAAAAGTCAAACACCTGCCCCATCCACCCAGAGTCGCGCTGAGCAAGATAATCGTTGACTGTAACCACATGGACACCCTTGCCCTCAAGTGCATTAAGGTAACTTGGGAGTGTTGCCACCAAGGTCTTACCTTCACCGGTTTTCATCTCTGCTACGTTTCCTTCATGGAGGGCGATGCCACCAATTAGCTGGACTAAATATGGCTTTTCTCCGATTACTCGAAACGCTGCTTCACGCGCTACCGCAAACGCATCTGGCAAAATCATATCTAGCGTTGTGCCTTTTTTAGCTAAACGCTTTTTCAAAATTTCAGTTTGTTTTTTGAGCTCGCTATCAGACATTTTCTGATATTTTTCACCCAAAGAATCAATTTCACGAGCTTTTTTCTCGAGCCTTTTTAATATCTTCTTTTGTGGGTCACCAAATACTTTTGTTAGCATTTTTTGGTTAGTCAACGCCATCTAAAACTCCTCACTTTCAGCATAATCTTCAGCTGATATTTATTGTATCTCTTTTCTAGGGAAAATTAAAGAGAAAAACACCCAGGGCTTACCCCGGGTGCTCTATCGCGCCAGAAAGCTCTAACTTTCGCGCTGATAACTACGCTTAAATCTAGCCAACAAGCTCCTACCTCTACCCTCATGTGGTACAGTTGACTGCTTGTATTTACGGATCTGACCATTTAATTTCGCCTCAACAATATCTACAGCCGCCATTACATTCATTGTCGAGTCCTTCGCAGCGATAACTTTATCAGGTACAGACAAAATTACTTCTACCTCATACTTATTACCGCCTGGATTGTTGATTTGAGTAATTTTCACGTCTGCTGAAGCACTTTTACGTGCGTGGCGTGGTAAATATTTATCTAAAGCACCGATTTTTTTCTCGACATATTTCTTGGTTGTTTCGGTTAGCTCATATCTGATACCAGTGATTGTAAGGTTTTTTATCATCTTTCCCCCTTAGTTTTAGTATAAAACTATTGCTTAAATATTATATCACTTCTCTGGACTGCATATAAGGTCGCAAGGCTTCTGGCACAATAACGTCGCCGACTGCGGTTTGGAAGTTTTCTATGATACCAATTAGTGGTCGTTCGGAAAATGCGGTGGCGTCATTGGTATGAGCCAAGGCTAAAACGCCGTCTGCCTGGCGAACTCGAGTTTTCATAGCCCTCGTCTGATAATCGGTAATGTAATCAGCTGTATGGGTCTCACGATACTTATCTTGACTTGGTAGCCAGACTTCTATGTCAACTCCTTTGGCATTTGGCCGTCCGATATCGGCCGTACACTTCTCTAGTACTCGATACGGTAACCCCAAACTTTGCATTAAATATTCTTGGATAGCAACCATCAATAAATGCTCATCTAGCGAAGTTTTACTGTCAGTGAAGCTTTCCATTTCTAGTTTGTTAAACTGATGCAAACGAAACATGCCCTCGGTATCTTTGCCATATGTACCAGCTTCTCGACGAAAGGCGGTCGTATAACCGACTAAACGAATCGGTAATTCGCTCTCAGGAATAATCTCGTCTAAATACATCGGGCTAAGAGTGTGTTCCGCGCTAGCATTCAGCCATAAATCTTCTTCCTCAATCTTATAAGTCTGCTCTAGCTTATTTAGCCGTCCAGTCGCTTCAAATACCGCTGTTTTGGCAACCGCAGGAGGCAGGACGAACGTAAATGGTTTCGAGGAGACTTTGCCACTTAGCCCAGCTTTTTCAATAATCTCTTTGATAACTTTTTCATCAGTTAAAATGTCAATTCCATATTGCCACAGTGCGAACTCAAGCCGAGCTAAATCTCCTTTTATATATAGGAAACGGCTACCCGCTACCTTGACCGCCCGCTCACTATCTAGCCAGCCTTTAGCCTCAGCAATTTCAGCATGACTTTTTGGTGTCCAGCTAAAGTTTGGGATTTCACCACCTCGATAAACTTCGACGTTTTCGTCCTCAGTCCGACCAATTGGCACTATGTCGAGAGCCATGTTCGGAAATTGTCTAAGCAAGGAAGTGAACTCTTGTTCAGTATTACTAAGATCAGGCTCAATCTCTGACAAAGCTTTTTTTATACGCTTGCCAGTCTCGATAGTTGCCTGATCGGGTTGGCCACCAGCTTTTTTCAAACTATCGACGTTTTGGTTTCTCTCCTCACGCAAGCTATCAATCTCTGCCTGTAATTCTCGTCGCCTGCTATCGAGCGCCAACAGCTTTTCTACTGATAGGTTGCCATAGCCTTTGTTAATAGCGTTTTGTTGAACCTTTTCTGGATTTTCTCGGATAAATCGAATATCTAACATGGGCTAATTATAGCACGCCGTAGTGTTTAATAATCATCTATATAGACTTCGTCCGCACCGATCACTATCGAGATGCATGGCGTATCATATTGCTTTAGTGGGCCAACTACGCCGTTGAAGCTCATCTGCCCAGATGACACACCCCGCACCGACAGCGTCCATTGTGGATCATCAACAAAATCAGGAACTGGGCAAACCTCTGGGCTAATGACCGAGAGGTCATAAACTACGCCAGCTCGCACATGCGAAAGGTTTTTACCAGTGTTCACCGTCAAACTACGCACCGCACTCATACTCAAATCAACAATGTTTCCACCGCTCACACTAACCGTGTCGTATGCGCCATAGAGCACAACACTATTTCCACCCTCACCCCTAATCATAAGGCTGTTCTGTGTTTGCTGATCTGGAGAAGTATACTGAAAATCACCTTGCTGAACATCTACGCTTTCAAGCGCAGGGCCATAAATTGTCAACTGTGGCTGCGTATGGCCAAAGCGATAAATTTGTTGACCAACTGCCTTTAATGAAATCCGTGCTGTCTCACCATCGACAAATATATCAGGCTTATTTTGCTCGTATTGCGTCTGAAGCTCAAAGCGTGGCGCCCCAGTCGTTACGATATATCTGATGGCCATCTGATCAAAAGCACCTCTCTCCTGCCCTGAAGCGCTGTGAGCGATAGACACAACACTTTTGATATTAGTTAGTTCAGGCAACGCCATCTTGTATGTCTTCAATGATTTTTGCGCTACATCACTAATCAGCTGGCTATAGCCTATGGCCATCGCCACACCACCGCTCGACGCTACAATACCACTGATGATAATTACCACAATCGCAATCCCCATGCGCTTCGTAAACTGCTGTTTAAATAAAGCGACTGATACAATGGTCGACAGAATAGCCAAGAGAAGACCGCTCAATATAAACAAACCTAGGGCAAACCACACCATCCAGTCGTATTCTGACGCACCATAATGACCAAATATTGGCTCCATCCCACCAAGCATCACCCCGACAACAACGCGAGCGACAATAAGCAATGCGCCAAGTGCGACAATGAAAGCCATAACTCCCATCACAATATACAGAAACTTCTTTATTAACTGCGCTGTCTTTGATGGCGAAGTCTCACCATCTGCCACTCGCTCACGCATCACTGAAAGTGTCACAGGCTTACCTTCTAGTTGCAATTTTTCCGCTATCGTTCGTGCAGGTGGAACCACGATCCAAAAGATTATGTAAACTAAACTAGCTGTCCCAAATGAAACAATTAACAAAACGATAAAAACTAGTCGAGCCCAAACTACATCAATTTTAAGATATGTAGCGATTCCGTTTAATACACCTCCGAGCAAGGCTCCGTCCATATTACGATAGAGTCGCTTAACCGAGCGTTCAGCCGATACGTTATCGACCAGCGCCTGATCATCAGATGCGAACTCCTCTGGCTCACCCAAACGCTCACGCACTCTCGCTACTTCTGTTGACGTGATTACTCCTCCCTTTTCAACACCCAACTCAATCAGTAGCTCAGTGATCCGAATCTCAATATCCGCCAATATCTCATCGTCGCCAGCATAAAGCTCTAGTTTTTGTAAATATTTATCTAAATCACGCTTTGCCGCTACCTCAATATCATAAGCTTGTTTCGCGATGTGAACTCTTGTTATCTCTTTCATGTCCTATCCTCTCTATAGCTCTTCAAGTGTTTTATTAAGATCTTTAACTTTTTTAGCGGTCTGATTGATGATACGTTCACCAAAAGCAGTTACCTTGTAATACTTACGTGGTGGACCCTGCTCACTCTCCTGCCATTCGTGTTCTAGTAACCCGTCTTTCTGTAGACGATTCAGAAGTGGATAGATCGTCCCCTCTGTGACTATCAAATTTGTTTCACGTAACCGCTGGATGATATCACTGGTGTATTTCGCCGTCCCTCTACAGATACACAAGACGCAATACGCCAAAAACCCTTTTCGAAGTTGAGTGGCTAATTGTTCAGCGTATATATCTGCTCGCTCCTGGGTGCCTTCCGTTACACCGATAACGCCGTCTAGATTTGTATCTAAAGGTGATTGCCTACCATGCGTCATACTCAGCTCCTTTCGTTTTTACACTACTTTGTCTATTCATAGTTCTATGTTATACAAGGTAGTATGAAAAATCAAGTATTATTTCGTCTGCCTGGTGTCAAGCAGTCGCTAAACCGCTACTATGATGCCCGACGACAACAATATAGCCATCAGAAGTCCGAGGCCAATCCTATACCAGATAAACAATGAGAAGTTGTTATTAGAGACGAATTTCAGTAACCAAGTGATTGTAGCGTAGCCAACTACAAACGACATGATTGTAGCGATTAAAGTATTGCCCCACCCTACCCCTTCAGAAATGTGTTGGTATTGAGTCACAGTCTGTAAAATACCTGCCGCTACTAGCGCTGGTATTCCAAGGAAGAAGCTTAATCTTGTCGCAGCCACCCTATCAATCCCCCGGAACAAGCCAGCCGAGATTGTTGCTCCAGAGCGAGATACGCCAGGGATTAAGGCGACACACTGAGTCAAGCCTATCGCCAAAGTGTCTTTCCAGCCGACTTGCTGTTCGGCTTTTGACGACTTGGCTGTTCGATCAGCTAGCCACATAACAACACTCCAGCCGATTAAGCCGATGGCTACAAACCATAAGCTACGCAGAACGGTTTCTATCTCGTCTTTGAAAAATAAACCTATGACCGCTATCGGCAATGAACCGATGATTATCGCCCAGCCATAGCGATAGTCTGAGTTTTTTCTCTTTGCTTTTTGCCATAAACCATACCACCAAGCGATCAGCACCCTCTTGATATCTGACCAAAAATAAATAATTGCCGCCATTATCGCGCCGATCTGAATAATTGCCGAAAAAGCCACTACACTTGGGTCGTCCAGGGCTAAGCCAAATAACTTCTGCGCTATCGCCAAATGCCCCGTCGAAGAAACAGGCAGAAACTCAGTTATTCCTTCAACGATTCCTAGAATTATTGCTTGCCACCAAGACATCATGGGCTCAAGCAAAGGCCTTAGGCTTGCCGTTACCAATAGGTAAATCTAGTTCTTGATAAATTAATTTTTCTGTCTCTGGGGCGAGCCCTATTAGACCTATCTTAAGTTTATTCTCTTTTTTCGGGTAGTTATTATTTAGCGCCACATTTGCCAATCCAGCAGCAATTAGCCTTCTAGTAATATCATCAGGCCAACTCTCTGACATATACCCTTGCCTACTCCGTCCTTAACGCCTCTATCGGGTCGAGCCTTGCGGCCTT
>CAZJUX010000007.1:0-33638 GCA_964549705.1 uncultured Candidatus Saccharibacteria bacterium | reverse complement strand
ATACCCTTGCCTACTCCGTCCTTAACGCCTCTATCGGGTCGAGCCTTGCGGCCTTGCGCGCTGGGAAGTAACCAGCGATAATCGCTACGACTGACAGAGACAGTATTAAAATTATAATCGATATAGGCTCAAAGACTAACAAATAATTTCCCTCGCCCAGCCCCAAGGTTTCCGTAATCCATGGGTTATAAGCAGTGCCGATGATAAGTGCCAAAGCAGAACCCATTATCCCCCCGAATAACCCCAACCAGGCTGCTTCGTATCTAAACAACTTTGAGACGTGACGCCCACGCATGCCGAGCGCTTTCATTAGTCCAATTTGCTGTGTTCTCTCTAGGACTGATATGTATTGTGTATTAATCACCCCAAATACTGAAGCGATCAAAGCCAAGACTCCAAAACCGATTACTATCCCCTGGAGCAAATTTACTACTGAAAAAATGATTTCCTGGAAATCCTCTGCCACCATGGCGTAAAAACCAGCCTCCTCGACATTCTGTTTAACGTCCTTTGGCTCTGACCCATCCGCTACTCGTGCGGTAACGGCTGGATATTTACCCTCATAATCCGTGCCAGCCACGACAAAATCATACATTTCTCTGGCAGTTGAGGCTGATATCTGTGGCGTGGTCAATGAAGTCATGACCGACATCGACGGTTCTTTGGTCACTGCACTGATATTAAACTCGAAATCTTTCGTTTGGACCCCGACCAATTCGGCTACCGCCTCTGAGCCACCTGTTGCCATAGCCTGAGCAATTTCTTCTTCAGTTGGAGTATTTGTATATCCTTCGAGTGTTACTATTACCTTTTTGCCAATCGCATCCTCAGCCCGTTCGATACCAAGTGGTTCAAGGTATGATTCTGGGATAATAATATCTTTTGCACCGAGTTGCTCGCCTGGTGCTGGCAGCGAGCCGGCAGTAGACTCCACGACTAAGCCAGAGCCAAACATCATAACTGGGCTAATCCAGCGCTTATCGTTGCCCTCAAACTGGAAGTACTTCGCTTCAACTTGAACAACTGGCTTTGGCTCGGTTACGCCCTCGATTTTGCTAATTTTTGCGATGTCATCTTGATTTAACATTTCCATCGAATAGTTCGAACCGCCGACTCGACTCTCACCATATTCGATAAGCCCAGTCTGCGCATCCGCCGAGGTTGTACCACCCTCAAGGAGGGTTTTGTCTTTTGAGATTAAAATCAACCGCTCATCAACATTTGAGCTAATCAATCTCTCGGTGTACTGCTTGGTTCCTGCGCCTGCGGCCATCGATAAGGTAATCGTAAACGCACCGACCGCAATCGCTAGGCTCGTCAAAAATGTTCGAAGTTTTGCCTCACGTAAACTTCGTCCTGCTCTTCTAATAATATCTGTATATTTCATAGTTACATAACCAACTTTCGCTTAACTGGTGTTTTGGGTTGTTGAGTCGCCCGAGGAGTATCTCCCCTACCATCAATAGAGATAATTCTGCCGTCTTTTAGGCTAATTTGTATATCACATTTACTCGCCAACTCCTCATCGTGAGTCACGATGATCAACGTCGCCGCTTTTTGCTTATTGTAGCTAAACAATAATTGCTCAATTCTCTCACCCGTCACACTATCTAAGTTGCCAGTTGGCTCATCGGCAAAAATAATCTTTGGCTGATTAACAATTGCCCGAGCTATCGCCAAGCGCTGCTTCTGCCCACCAGACAGGTTTTTGGCTTTGACTTTGGCTTTGTCATTTAACTCAACTGCTCGAAGTGCTGCGACAATCTTTGCTTGTCTCTGTGAACGGGATATTTGGGCGATTTCAAGAGGCAGGCTTACATTATCAAACGTTGATTCATTGCCTTGAACAAAGAAACTCTGGAAAATAAAGCCGACTTTCTCTGCCCTGAATTTATCGACTCGACTGCCTTTTAACTTCAAAATATCTTCACCATCGATGATTATCTCACCCTTTTCTGGCCTGTCTAACCCGCTCATAGCATGCATTAGCGTTGATTTACCGCTACCTGATTTACCAATTATCGCCACACTAGCGCCATCTGGTATCTCGAAACTAATATCCTTTAAGGCAACAAAAGCATTTTGCTTTTTGCCGTAAGTTTTGGTTACACCTCTGACTTCTATCATGATTTGATTATATCACTTATTATCGATTATTTCTTGAGCTGAAGTGCCAGATTTATAAATTGCTATCGGTGAATCATCGAAAGCCCAAGCAGACAAAACTGGCTGAAGTATTCGCCAACTCTCAAGTATCTCTTGGCTACTGGTAAATAAACTTTTTCTCGACTTTATCGCATCAACTAACACCTGTTCATAAGCCTCAGGCAAAGCAGCATCCTCTGGGTACTTGTATTGCAACTTCTGGCGTTCATAGACCCGTTCATAACCAGGACTTTTGACGAACAAATCTATTTCTATTCCCTCATCCGGCTGGATTTTGAACCGCAAAGCATTTGATTGTTCGACATGGCCAGCCCTGAAGTAAACGATAATTTCCGTCACCTTCCTGTCTAAGCCTTTACCAGTCACTAGAGTCAAAGGAATATTCTCCCATATCAACGAATCACTATTTAGCTCGACCTTAACAAAAGTTTCCACCTGGCTAGTAGATGACTCTACCTCGTCTTTATACGTCCGATACTGAGCTCTTGTTGTTAATTTTGGTTGAGCAGGCAAAATTCGCTTCAACGCCTGTAATCTTAGATCAGGCAGCTGCCCCCAGTCCAACTTTGAAGGAATATCCATCAGAATCAGCGATAGAAGTTGCATCAAATGACCCTGTAAAACATCGCGTAACGCACCAGTTTGCTCGTAGAATTGCGCTCGACCTACTATGCCAATTGTTTCAAATGCTCTCACTTCGACCCTGTCGACCGATCTACCACCCCACAACTGACGAAACATTGCATTTCCCGAGCGGAAGGCAACGATATTTTGCACCATCTCTTTAGCTATATAATGATCGATTCGATATATCTGTGTCTCATCAAAAAATCGTGATGTTCGCTCAACCATATCTTTAGCGCTAGCTAAGTCTAGCCCAAACGGCTTTTCGAACAATAATTTTACTCTCGGGTTGTTTATCCCTACTTGCCCCAAGTTATCAGCTACTCTGGTTGAAGCAACAGGCGGAATTGATAAATAAATCAGTGTCTGTTCGCCAGCCTGAGGCAAAATCTCTTTTTTCAGGCCATGATAATCATCTAGACTAGTCATATCCATAGTAATACCCTTGGATATTTTGGCCAGTTCTGGACCAACCAGCTCCTTAATGTCTAGTTTATTACGAGAAATCCCGATAATCTCCAGATCATCAATTGCCCGACTAGCAACAATTTTTCTCAAGGCTGGCAACAATTTTCGGCGTGATAAATCTCCTGTAACGCCAAAAATTACTAATTTGGTCTTTATCTTTGGCAATAAATCTGAACTACCAGCCACCGCCGCCGCCTCCGCCGCCACCACCGCCTGAACTACCCCCGCCCGATGAGCCACTCGAACTCGATGAATAACTACTGGCTGATGAGATATTACCCGTAAAGCTACCTAAATTATTAACGAAAGACGCTGTCGAAAAACCTGCAAGCGAACTGCTCCAAGTTGGTGATTGGTTTGTTTCTGAATACAAATCTCCTAATTGTTTTGCCCACTCTTTCTCTTGGCCAAACAAAATCGCATATGGCAAAACTCGCTCATACAGCGTAATTCTAGCTCCTTTGTCGCTTACCACATCCCCCACTTTTTCAGCAGTTTCGGGCGACTGGAGCATTTTCAGCCGTTCCTCTTCGGCTACACTAATATACAACTTCAAGCCATCGAGATAATCCTTTAGCTCGGCTCCCTTTTGACTATAGAATTTTCTGCCTTTCAAGTTGAACATATAGATTGCTAACATTATGGTCGGCACTGTAAAAGTGATAAACCCAATAACCAGCGAAATCAAACCAGCCTTGTTGGCGAAGGCTGTCGCCTGCTCATTCGCACTATAAAGATCACTTTCCAAAATTACCTTATCTTGTTTGTGAAAAGCATTCACCAAACTAGATGTTCTTTTTTGAAGCGATTGAGTAGTAACCGTCGAACCTACTCCAGGAATTTTTTCAAAAATATCCTCAACTAACGTACTCAGACGGCTCTTTTCGGGGAATTCATTTATCACCTCTATGTTATATTGAGCTTTCCTGAAAATACTCGATTCTCTGGTCTGTTTCAGGACGACAAAATGACGAACGGCCCAATCAATGATATGTCCTGGCATAGCCCGATTTTCCATGCTAGAGTAGTAAACCTTTGAGCTATCTAGAACACTATACTCTTCTGGTGGGATATATTGTGGAACAACTGCCTGCTCTAACACTCTTTTGATTTCTGGTGTTTGAGCTACCCTACTTTGCCGAAGAGTCATGATAATTCCTAATCCGATCACTATCGGAGTACTTATCCAATTGGCCATAATCAGAGTGGGTAATATTTTTTCTAGAAATGTCGGCTGATATCCAGCAAAAGTGCCATATTTAAAGCCAATTGCTAGAGTAATTCCTTGGCTGAGTTCTAGATTTTGTTCTTGGACAATTATCGATTTCTGGCCACTCTCATCTGTCTGCTCGGTGAATTGGCAAGCTTGACTAGAGCCAAATGCTCCGCGATAACAACTAATTGAGCCAGTTGCACTGTTCGCCAAATCACCTGACATCACCAGTGAAATTCTAGCCGTCTCTATCGGCACCCTCCACTCAGTACCGATTGCATCCCAATAGAATTCTTCGATATTTTCACCAGCAAAATACTTCGTAACATCTCGTTGAGAATATTTGACAATAAACGTCTGTTCACCTCGCACATAAGTCTCTCTATCACCTATCCGCAAGATATTCGCACTATTTATCTCGTAATGCCACGGACTACCGTCTGGCCTTGTAACTGATTCTATTTTTAGGTTAGTCTGATGCCCGTCATATTCATTAACAAGCGATCTCTCTATGCCATGGTTTTGGTCAAAATCTGGAAAAATCGCCGTGATTGTCTCTGTAGTTTCGAGTTTTGACCTTTGCTCACCATCTTTCGACAAAACCATATCAACTTGATAGTCTTTGATGACGAAATTATTGACGTCGATTGCCGATACCATTGACGAATTAGTAACTACCAACGCTAAAGCCAGGCCTAAAAAGCCTGTCACTCTACCAAAAATGCCAAAAAATCGCCTCATCTCCGCTCCCTTCGTATTGAGATGATTTAATTATAGCAGAGTTGATTAGCCCCTGGGGAAAATATCTATCCGTAGCTCTGGCAATCTGACAGTATTAGGCAATAGTTCCGAGGCATTATCTAAGATTTTAGCGGTTATTTCGCTTCGCCTAGATAATTTACCTATTGTTACGTGAGGTCTATACTCAGTTTCCTCTAGTTTAGCTAACGACACCCCCATAACACACGCTAGCCTTCCCAAAACCTCAGCGCGTCGCTCCATCAGATGAGGATCCTCGACTGATATTGCTAAAATATTGCTTCCCTTGCCATACATGTCTAGCCCTACCACAGCTATGGAACTTGGAATGGCGAGATCAGTTGTAGCTATGCCATTCAGTATATCAACAGGTATTTGTCCGAGATTTTGGTTCTCCAAAAATGGCCTCAACTCCATGCCTCCCACAAGGGTTATGTGAGGTTCGTACTTAGACGCAAAAAACGCCTGCCCAGTAAGAGCTTTAGCAACTTTACCTTTTTTATACAAAAATCTTTGGTCGTCGATCTGATAAGATGCTCTGGTGCCACGAACGTCGACGCCCCCCTTTTTTTTAACATCAGGCTCTCTACCAGATACTAAAACTCGATTACGTCGGCTCATCTATCTCCTAACTCCACACCCGACTATCTACAGCTCACTAATTGTCTTATTAAAATTACTAAAATATCGCCTGCTTTTATTCCGATTAGCAGATTACTTCTATTATATCACTTTTCTTCTAAGTTGTAAATACAAGTTGGGCATATTAACACCGTGATTCCAGTCACTCCATACTTGTTCTATTACTTTCTTGCTATTCTGAAGAAGCTACCTATTCATCCCCATTTAGTTAAAGCTCGCTTTAGCGGTATATAGTCGGTAAGAGAGGTGTGATGGAGTTGTTCCATCTCAGCCTGACGGTAACTATTCACCTTCTCGATAACTGGGCTACCATATCTTTGACGAAAATAATCAATTTCTTCCTCAGTGAGACTTTCTCTTGCAATTCCTTTATTAAAAAGTTCTGAGCACAACCAGGCATCACACTTAGTATCACGCATCAGTTTACACCTTACTAGTAACTCTATGGTCAGGTATAATACATCGCCCTCTTTAGGCGACCCCATCTTATCAAGAATTGCCAAACCACGCACAAATCCGCACGCTACCTCTAGGCGAATCCTTGCTATCTCCTCTAAGTTTGCAGTGATATCATCAGCAAGCCTAGTCTGTTCGTTATTGACTCGGTCCTCATCTTCAGAGTTATCTTTTAGCGACCGGTCTTTATATCTAAGTATTAATAGTGCTGTCTGAAGCGGAGCTAGATACCTTGACTCTTCGAGACTAGATAAGCGCGATCCGTCTTTAGAGGCTTTTTCAAGCACCTCTAGACTACTTTCTATATTACTATCATAGAACACTGGGTCGCTTAATGTCTCCCCTCCTTCATTTCTAAAATCGAGCGAGGTGTATTTCTTCACGATCTTTGTCACCTCTTTGAGAGAATCCTTCGGATATGAAGCAAGAGTCTGCTCAATTTCACTGACAACCTTACCGAAACGATAGCCCTCAGTCTCCCTCAGGACCACTGCCGATATGGTTGGATTTGTCTCGATAAATGTATTGGCTCTATCCAATACCTAATCAAGTGCCTTGATCTTAATTAGTTCAGTTCTATATCCTGGTATATTTCCCTCGTCGTCTCGTCAATTTCACGACGGAGTTGAGGGAAAGGCACGCCTTCACGAGCCGAAACGCCCTCGAGGCTCCAAAAGACTCGTTCGCTATAACCTAAACCACAGGCTGGAGGCATACCGTATTCGAGTGCTTCGACGAAATCAATGTCGAGCATTTGTGCCTCGTCATCGCCAGCATCACGTAGAGCCTGTTGCTCTTTGAAGCGATTTAGTTGATCTAATGGATCGTTCAGCTCACTATAGGCCTTACACATCTCACTACCGCCAAATACTAGATTAAACTGCTGACTCAAGCGTGGATCAGACGGTTGAACCTTGGCTAGTGGTTGCATAAAAGTCGGGATATCGACCAAAAATGCTGGCCCAGCAAGAGTTTTGCGATATTTCTTCCAGAGTTTATCGATACTACGCAAGCGATTATCAACTTTCTCAACCTCGAGATTGTGCTCGGCTAATTTCGCCTGTATTTCTTCAATTGACGAATCAAATACATCGATACCAAACTCCCGTTGAATAATTTCCACAAAGCTAATCTTCGGGAAGCCCTCGCCATCTAGCCCAAAATCAACAATCTGCCCGTTAGCTAATTCAAACCGACGCCTACCCCAAGTTTGATCAACCACGAAACGGATCATCTTTTCGGTCAGCGCCATTCCCATCTGCCAATCTGCATACGCCCAATACCACTCCATGGCGTTATGTTCTGGCAAATGCTCATCGGTGTAATTTTCGTTGCGGAACCTCGGGCCAATATCATAGACTTTCTCAAAACCAGCCACCAAAAGTCGTTTCAATGGTAATTCATGGCTAATTCTCAAATAGAACTCCTGATTTAAAGCGTCCATATGAGTAGTAAACGGCGTCGCGTCAGCTCCGCCAGCGGTATGTTCGAGAACTGTGTTATTTATCTCGATAAACCCTTCTTCGTTAAGGAAATCTCGCGTTGCCTGCCAGAACCTACTTCGACGAACAAACCTCTCCCTAACCACAGGGTTAACATTCATATCAACATAACGACGGCGAAACCTCTCCTCTTTGTTGGTCAACTCTGTTGGCATCGGTCGTAAACTCTTAGCCAATAACCGCAATTCATGCACGCCGACTGATTTTTCGCCAGTTTGCGTCCTTGTCACCTCGCCAGTTGCTTGGATAAAATCCCCTGTATCAAGCAGTTTCAACTGTTTCATACCCAGTACGCCACGAGAAGCATCCATTTCTACTACGCTGTCTTTTTGTAAATACAACTGAATATCGCCTGTGATATCTCGTAGTTTAATGAATGCCAACTTGCCAAAACTACGAATCGACGCAATCCGCCCAACCACCGTCACCCGCTGAGAGCCCAGCTCGTCAAAATTCTCGATAATATCTGCATTCATCTGCGTCCTCTCGGCATGCGCAGGATACAGACTCACGCCAAGTTCACGCAAAGTCTCAAGCTTGCGTAATCGCTCATCTCGATAATCCCTCAGTGTCGCCATATCTGTTAGTATAACACAAGGCGCTAGAGTATCGACATAATCTGATAGTAGATTTCGCCCTTAGGTGTAATGATAGTTACCTTGTCGCCAACTTTTTTGCCCATCAGTTGCTTACCGATTGGAGATTCATTAGAGATTTTGCCCTCTAGCGGATTTGCTTCAACTGAACCGACGATTTTGTAGGTAACCTGCTTATCCTTTGACTCTAAGTCAACCGAACTACCCAAGCCGACGGTTGAACCTCTTGAAGCCTTGATGATCTCTGAGTTTTGCAATATGTCTTCGATTTCAGCGATTCTCGTCTCGACCAACCCCTGCTCTTCTCTAGCAGCATCGTATTCAGCATTTTCGCTTAAATCGCCAAAGTCTCGAGCAGCAGCGATTTTGTCGGCAATGTCACCACGACGACCCTTGAGTTGCTCTAACTCTTGTTCTAATTTTTGCTTGCCTTCGTCAGTAATTTGATATGTCTTTTTCATAATTTTATCCCCTAACCTATTCTATATATAGCGCTGTTACTAAACCTAAAAACGCTACATGTAGCGTTTTTAGAGTATTACCTCAACTAATCCACTAGAGTATAGCAATCCACTAGCCAGCTGTCAATATGTGAATATGGTCTTACTTTTCCTTATTCGGAACATCAGCAGTATCATACTCAACATAGCTACTGCGATGATCCTTGGTCACTTCGCCTAAGAGCTCCATGACTTTTTCTATCAGATATTGCTTTTCTTTTTCAGATAAAGCGGCTAGATCGGCAGCGCTATAAATCTTATATTCACCACCATCTATAATCTCAATCCGAGTTGGCTTAATGCCTTTATCCTTCAATCCAGCGTCCTGATAGAGCGTGCGTGCGTTCCACCCTTCGGATAACGCCTCAATTATACCCGCGTTCATAGTAGCGGCACCTACAGCAACCTTTTGTTGTCCTCCGTCGTCGGACTTCCGAAAGAGGCTAGCATTAAATTCAATAAGCCCAGCATCAGCATTCTTAAGATTCAATTCCACAAAACCAACAGGGGTTTCTGCTGGCAGGTCATTTGGGTTTAGCGAATAATATTCGTAATTTTGTAATTTGTCATTTCCTTGACCAGTCCGCACCCCTGTTCTATTAAGCCCCTCTATCTCAATAGCACCAGCGGTAAGGCCCACAACTATGCTAGCTGTTTGCTCTAAAGTTTTTGGCTCTGGAAGCTTCTCTGGTGAAGGACTTATCTCATCGCCTACTCTATACGGCTGCGATTCACTCGCTGATGATTTCGGAGCGGTCGAAGTTGGTGGCGTTTCAGCTGGTTTATCTATTGTGGGGGGCTGACTATTTTCTACTGATGGATCCGCTGGAGCTGAATATGAATCTGCCTGAGGCATAGGAACATTACTTTGTTTAGCTTCAGTTCTACAACCAGTCATAGAAAAAACCGTTGCAGTTAATAGCGCGCCAACTATTAATTTCTTCGGCTGTCTGAATAAATCTCCTCTTGGTTTATCCGCTTCGGGTCTAGTTGTCATAATCTATTCTTAATAATCCTTTTTAACAATTAATTACTTACCCTATATATTACACTACTTGTTGCTAAATGTCAAGCTTCGCTATAATTTGCTCAAAATTAGCTGGAGTTGTTTCGCCAGTTGTGCGTTCCGTTAATTCAAATTGTCCGCTCTCGACACCCCGGTCGCTGACCGTAAGCCGCCACGGCATACCCATCAGTTCAGCGTCAGCAAACTTAGCACCAGCTCGTTCATCTCTATCGTCATAAAGTACTTCGACACCTAATTCAGTTAACTTATTGTAGATTTCATCGGCTTCTTCAGTACCCTTTGCGCCGATTGACACCAATTGAACCTTAAATGGTGCGATATTTTCTGGCCAAACTAAGCCTTTGTCATCAGCTAGTTTCTCCGCTATCACACCCATAACTCGAGTGACACCTATGCCATACGAGCCAAGGTGAATCGACTGGCGTTTGCCCTCGGTATCAGTGTAGTAAAGACCCATTTCATCAGTTTTTTGTGTACCAAAATTAAAAATATTGCCCGCTTCAGCAGCCTTTACTTTTTCTAATTCATCTCGAGCGATACCCAACTCTTGCACAGCATCATCGATCACTTCTTCGTTTACAGCAATGTTCTTCTCTCGATGCAGATAAATAATATCCTCGCCAGCATCACAAATCGTTTGGAACTCATGACTAAACTTAGTAAACGCTCCACCACTGGCAAACGTCACATAGGTATCATCACCAATCCCAAGGCGGTTATACACCCTCTTGTAAGCCTCGATAACCTCATCATAATAAGCCTCTAAATCTTCGGCCGACGCATGAAATGAATACATATCTTTCATGATGAACTCACGACCGCGCATAATTCCGCTCTTAGCCCGCAGTTCGTTACGCAATTTAGTGCGCATCTGATAGACACTTACTGGCAGGTCTTTATAGCTATGAATGAACTGGTGCATCATATTAACGATTGGCTCTTCATGAGTCCAGCCAAATCCAACCTCTGTTCCATCCTTGAGACTACTCTTAAACCAAACGTCAACCGCCTCATCATTCCAGCGCCCAGTTTGTTGCCAGATGTCTTTGTGTTGGAGCGTTGTCATGGTTATTTCGTTGCTCCTGACGCTGTTCATTTCTTCACGGATCACTTGCTGAATCTTATCGAGCGTTCGCAGACCAAGTGGCAAATAAGCATACGCCCCCGCCATTTCCTTATAGACGTAGCCCGCTCTAATTAGCAATTGAGCGTTTCTTGCTACCTCATCTGCTGGTGAAGTTTTGCTGGTTTTAGTGAATAATTGTGAAAATCGCATGAATTTATTGTATAACTTTTGTGCCCGATTTGCCAACCAAGGCGTTTTCGGATGAGTGTTCGCGACTAGCTAGAGCGATGTATACGTCTATCCCTTCAGCCAAAGCAAGGCGAGAAGCTTGAATTTTGCTTGATGCGCCACCTTTTCCTAAATAGGATTTACTTGGGACTAAATGAGTCTCAGCATCCTTTGTCGAAACCAGCTCCAGCCGACACTGATTTGGCGTTCCATAATTTGCTTGTATTCCGTCTTGGTCTGTCAAAAAAATTAAGTTTTTAGCTTTCATTACTACCGCGACTTCAGCTGATAGGTTGTCATTGTCTCCAAAGCTAATCTCATCTCTGGTTACCGCATCATTTTCATTAACGATTGGCAGACCGCCATAACCCCAAATTGCTTCGATGCTTTGTCGAAAATAATCGGTCTCCACCTCTTGATGTAGATCATGCCGAGTCACCAGAACTTGACCAACCGTTATACCTTCAAGCGCTTCACGCCACGACTCTAATAAGCCAACTTGACCAATCATACTAAGTGCCTGTAGTTTTGCTAACTCTTTCGGTCGAGACCCCAGCCCTAGTCTAGTTACGCCAAAACCAATTGCACCAGATGTAATCAAGATAATCCTATGTGTTTCGCTCAACTTTCGAATACTGTCAGCAACAAAACCGAAAGTGATACTTGGCTGTTCGTTCTGGTCAAGCAACGAACTAGTGCCGACCTTGATGACTAAAATAGGCAATACTCGTGTCATAGTGTCCTACAGAAACATTATTATGCCAGCTTTTAGCTGTTCTAGTGGCTGCGGATTGACGAATAAGAAATAGTAAGCAATACCATTTTTTATCGCATGGACTATAACCCCTGCCCAAATCGCACCAGTATACTCTCTCAATAGGCACAGCGCGAGGCTCAGAACAAACGTATCAACAGCTATCACCCACTGTAAGGGCATGCCTGGCCCAGTCCAAAAATGAGCTATCCCAAATGTTATACTGGTGATTAAAGCTGCTAACCAAAATGGAGATATCTTACGGACTTTGCCGAACAAATATCCTCTAAACAAGGCTTCCTCTGCTAGCGGTGCCAAAACTACCAATGTCAGAAATATTAAAATATATTGAGTTGGCGCAAAAAACAGTTCTCTATCAAATGGTAATTGTTGCGCTTGCGTTGGATCTACAAACGGCAATTGCGCAACCAGCATCATTACAAATACGTTGACTACCATATAAACTATATAGGCCGGCACAGCAACACCGATATCCATCCACGATATCAAATCATTTAGACCTAGTTCCTTAAGCGTTGTTTTGTTCTTGAATAGCAAAAATGGGACACCAATTACAATTGTTATCGCTAAAATATAGATCACTAGTTGGGTAATTGTCGAAAATAGCACCTGATCAACTGAACTGAAATCTACACCCAATAAACTCAGGAGCTGGATTATCCCAGAGATGATAAGGCCAGCAAAAATAAAGGAAGCATAGACCCAAAAAGGCAAGAGAACCGCTAATTTCCAATTAATTAGTTTATTTTTATGCCTAACGTCACCTTTGGCGGTAACCTTTTGGCCAGGTTTTTTAGAAGAATCTGCTGATGTCATTCCAAGTTACCAAAATTGTTAATGCCATGAGAATTAGGAAGCCAGTTGCCTGAATGTTTTCTTCTCGCTCCCTAGTTAGCTTCTTTTTAAATAATCGAAAACCTGCCATAGTAAACCAACGACCGCCGTCGAGAGCTGGAACCGGCAAAATGTTCATCACTGCCAGAGTTAGTGAAATCACCCCAGCTAACAATAGAACTTGAATAAATCCAGCACTCACCATTGATGGGAATAGTACGCCAAGTATACCGATTGGACCCGCTACACTATCGCCGACTGTTTCTAAATTTTGTTTGGCCTCTTGGCGACTCAAATCTGAACCGAAAAATTGACCAAAAAATCCTGTAATACCATTGTAAATCAGCGTCCCTACGCCCTTGAATATTCCGTAAGTCATTTGACCAGTAGTAGCCACAGCTAAAATCGGCGCCGACCAAGTACTGCGAATCGTCTCTGACTGTCTAGGGACAACCCCTAGATACTCTCCTTTAACAGCCTTCTCCTCAGTGTTCAAGGTTACTGTTATTGATTTGGGCGAACCATCACGGATAAAGCTAATTTCTACCGTCTGCCCGGCTAACTCCTTGGCTCGATCAATTAATTCCTGAGGTGTTTGGACTTTATTCGCACCGATACTCAAAACATTGTCGCCAACTTCCAGCCCAGCCCTGTTGGCGGGTGAATTAGGCGACACCCTAGCAATAGCCAGCTCTGAACGATTAACCGTCGTATCAAACGGCAAAGTTACCTGATTCTCAACAGTTTTCGGCATTCCAATTAGTAGCAAAATCGTGAATAGCAAGGCCGCTGTTACCCAGTTAACCACAACACCAGCGATCATTATCTTTGTCTTGACCCAGAAACTCGATCCACCATAGGTCCCCTCGCCAACAGCCGAGTCGTATTCACCTTTTAGACGGACAAAACCACCCAAAGGTAGCCAGTTAAGTGTGAACAAGACACCATTCTTGAGCTTCTTCTTCCAGGCACGTGGAGGAAAGCCGATACCAAACTCCTCAACCACCACGCCGTTTCGCATAGCAACTAGCGCGTGGCCTAGCTCATGCAAAACAATCAAGATTACTAAAACAATTAGCCCTATGATAATTCCCAGAAAAAGCTCCATTTACCCCCCAAACCTTCGATTTCTTTTCTTGTATTCTTCGATTATAGCAGTGACGTCGTCGGCTGTCATGTCTGGCCAATTCTTTTCGAGAAAAATCAACTCGCTATAGGCCGCACGCCATAACATAAAATTACTCAGTCGTTGTTCACCGCTCGTTCTAATAATCACGTCGCAAGGAGGCACATCTGGTGAATAAAGATTTTCACCGATAAGCTCTGATGTAATCTCATCCGCCCGAATGCCCGACTGAACAACTTTTTTAACCGCCTCCGTAATCTCTTGCTGACCTCCATAATTAAAACAAAGCATCAATGTCCCTGCGGTGTTATCCTTGGTAGTATCTTCGGCTTTATTTATGGCGGAAATAATCTTATCGCTTAAGCCATCTCTAGTGCCAGCGATAACCAATCTGACGTTATACTCGCCAAAGAAGTGCAGATCATCAGCCAATAATTTTAGTATGAGACCAAGAAGCTTACCTACTTCCTCTTCAGATCGTTTCCAATTTTCGGTACTGAAAACATAAGCCGACATATACTTAACACCAGCCTGTAGGGTAGCCACAGCCACATCTTTGATAGCGTTGTAACCAGCTAAATGACCTTCATAGCTAGGCAAGCCATGTTTCTTTGCCCAACGTCGATTTCCATCGATGATATAGCCGACATGCACAGGAATATCACTCATTAAATTTTCAAAACGTCTTTCTCTTTGTCGCGGGATATTTCATCAACCCTATCTTGAGTTTTTGAAACTATGCCGTCGATTTCTTTTTCGATTCTCAAGTAGTCATCTTCACCGATTTCTTTAGCTTCACGCATCTTTTTGGCCTCTTTGAGAGCATCCTGGCGGATATTGCGCACAGCAATTCTCACTTCTTCGACTTTATCGCCAACCTGCTTAACTAATTGACGGCGTCGCTCTTCAGTCAAACTTGGCACTGGCACTCGAACAACTCGACCATCATCTGATGGGTTAAACCCAAGTGATTGGTTCTCACGAATAGCCGAGGAAATCGCCACGACGTTGCTTGGATCAAAAGGCGTTACCAAAATCATCTGTGGCTCAGGGGCGGTAATACTCGCCACTTGGTTGAGAGGCATCCGTGCCCCATAAGCTTCGACCATCACGCCGTCGAGCATATTAGCATGGGCTCGCCCTGTTCTAATCTTTCGCAGTTCACTTTCAAAAAACTCCAGTGCTTGGCTGATTTTCTCCTCATAAGGCTTAGTGTCAAACATTAAATTCCTCCGCTTTCTTTACTGCCGTTATTATACCAAAGTTTAGGCTTAGCATGCTAACATTAAATAAGGTTTATGCGAGTTTCAAAGATAAAATTACATAATTTCCGCTCATATGAGCTGTTCGAAACGGAATTTAATGATAATGGCAACGTTATTATTGGCTCAAATGGTATTGGCAAAACTAACCTACTTGAAGCGGTTCATATCGCCCTCAGGGGTAGCAGTTTTCGTGGATCATTGAGTAATTGCGTACGAGTTGGCACGAACCAAACCAGCGTTGTCCTCGAAATGCCAAACGAAACTCGCCGACTCCAATTAATTGTTGATGGCGACAAACTCAGCCGACAATGGACAATCAATGACCGTAAAAGTAAAATTCTCAGCTATAAAAATCGTGCGCCAGTCGTTTTGTTTGAGCCAAATGAGCTTCGCTTAATCACCAGCTCGCCGACTCGAAGACGTGATTTTCTCGATGATTTGATTGCCAAGCTTGATTCCCGCTTTGACAGAACAATCCGCGCCTTTCAGCGCACTCTGCTCCAGCGCAACGAATTGCTGAAAAATCACGACACTAGCTCAACTTGGCATGATCATCTGTTCGCTTGGGACATCAAATTTATTGAGCTAGCATCGGTTATCGCACAAACTCGAGCATCTTTCTTGCTTGAACATGAAGCTCAACTCAAGAATCTATACGCTTCTCTAGCTGGTAAGTCGATTGAGTTAACGATCGAATATCTGCCTAGCACATCACTCGATAACTACCCTCAATCTCTAATTAGTCGCCTGAACCGCTCGCTTGATTATGAAATTGCCACGGGTCATACTTCTTGTGGGCCTCAAAGAGAGGATTATCTGATATATCTCCACAATCAGCCTGCTGTGAATGTCGCCTCTAGGGGTGAGATGCGCACAATCATGTTGGCGTTTAAGCTTCTCGAACTCGAGTTATTAACCAAATTGACTGGCGAGCAACCGATTATTCTGCTCGATGACGTGTTTTCTGAACTCGACAAAGAACGAGAACAGCTACTTCAAAAAACCATCAAAAACCATCAATTTATCCTAACTACTACCGACAGCGTCGCTATAAAAAATAAATACAAAATCATTTCAATTAACTAGCTCGCCCATTACCTGAAAAATATCCATAGAATTATTGACAAAAAATTGGTTATGGGAGATAATATAACTAACAAAATTAGTTTTAATTAAATAGATTGCGAGGAGAGTACATGCCATATCACTATTATTCGGGACAAGAATTACCAAGAGCTGGATCAACGGAAGGGATATCCACTACTCATGAACTCTCTGATCTCCAAAAAGAGTTAGCTCAACGTGTACCACTTCCAGAAGACGAAATTCCATTGCGACCAAACCCACCCGCCGATGCAAAGAGTCCTGACACCCTCGCAGAAGATTAACAGAGCGATATTAGTCAAACTCTATTGTCTCGGGAATCAAAACCTGGGGAATAGACCCACGGCGAGAGGATAACCTAAGGTATCTTAGGGAAGTTAGAGGTGCTGGCGTAGTCGGATGAATTCGATGGATCGCTACTCACTAACCCCGAGTTCAATTCGCCTAAATTGGCGGATAACGATGTTTTCACCGAGTTTAGCAATAGATTCTTTGACATGCTGATCAACTGTTTTACTATCGTCTAGAACATAGACTTGGTTCATCAGGGCTTTCTCTTCAAAATATTTCTTGAGTTGGCCTTCGACTATCTTATCGCGCATATCTGCTGGTTTCGATTGAAGCGCCTCTGACTCCATCAATTCAGCCTTGACTCGTTCTTGCTCTTCGGCTGGCACATCATTAACTGAAACGTATTGAGGACTCATCGCTGCGACTTGCATCGCTACCTCGTGAACCAACCGCTTGAACTCATCAAGTCTGGCTACAAAGTCGGTTTCGCAATTTACCTCAATAACTACGCCAATTCGTCCATCATGCACATAGCTATCAACTATACCTTGCCTAGCTTCTCGGTCGCCTTTTTTCTCAGCTCTAGTTAGGCCTTTTTTACGCATTTCTTCGAGAGCTTTATCAAAATCACCATCAGCATCAACCAGTGCCTGTTTAGCATCGGTCAGACCCACGCCTGTTAAATCGCGTAACTTCTTCACGTCATCGACTGAAATACCCATCTTATTTCTCCTCTTTTTTAACTTCTACCTTTTTGGCTGGTTTATCGACTGGCTTAACCGCGACAACCCCTTCAGCAACTGCTTGGGCAAAATAATCTAACAGCAAGGCAAGCCCCTTGATTGCATCGTCATTGCCCGGGATGACATAATCAATACCAGTTGGATTGACGTTTGTATCAACAACCGCAAAAACAGGGACTCCCAACTTGACAGCTTCTTGAACTGCGATATCATCAACCATCGCATCAACAACCACCAGAGCGCCTGGCTTGCCCATCAAGTCCTTGATACCACCGTAACGGGTATTCAGCAGGTCAATTTCTTCCTGATATCGCTGGACTTCTAGTTTCGAGTAGCGTTTTTCGAGGTCGCCCGAAGCCATGCGTTTTTCGAGGTTTTTCAGTTTCTTGATTTGCTGCGAAATCGTCTGCGAGTTTGTTAACATACCACCAATCCAGCGCTCAGTAACGTAGGGTTGACTGACTCTCTCGGCTGTCTCTTTAACGATATCCTTAGCTTGCTTTTTAGTGCCGACAAATAGCACTTTTTTGCCACCAGCAACGATTTTTGTCAGTTCTGGCAAAGCCTTATCGAGAGCCTCGACGGTCTTCGTCAAGTCGATAATATGACTGTCCTGTCTCTTTGAGTGAATATATGGCGCCATTTTTGGGTGCCAACGACTGGTTTTGTGTCCAAAATGCACACCAGCTTCGAGTAAAGCCTTGATGTCTACCTTTACAGACATTTATTTCTCCTTTTTCCTCATCCGTATCAACATGGAGACGATACGAATTGTGTCATTAAAATTGATTACAAGGGTAATTATACTATAGTTTGTTAAGTAATGCAAAGATTCGGCTATTGAATCTCGACCCACGCCTAGGACAGACTAAAGGCGAAGTGCAGCCCCTGATACATTTATATATTCTTATGCTTTATTCTATCGGCAATAGCCTTAGCTACGGCTCTAGTTACTGTTCGGTTTGGATCAACATCACGTGGATTACCATCAAAATCATGTATTTGCTCAGGAAAACCTAAGGCCTCCTCAAGCGGTATAATTTGCTGAAAACGTACCCCACGGTCAGGAGGCGTCCCTGCCTCCCATCTATACGGTGATTGTAAGGCCATATGCCACGAGCTATAACTCCCTACATAGCGCTCATCGTGTCTATCGCTTCTATTGGTTGTTGTTTCGGCAATCACATCTTTCGCTAGCTCTTTAAAAATAATGCCACCCCCTACGTTCCCTTCGTTAAGCTCCTTACCACCAGCAGTCCAGTCAACAAATGCCACATATCCGGCCACCTCTCTCAATAGAGCGGAGCGACCCATGTCCCTCGATTTACCTGGCCCTTTCCTTAGCTCCTCATCCATACGAAGTGCCTTAGTTATATCTTCTATGTTGCCGCTCTCATTAGCCCTAGAGCGTGCTGAATGAGCAAAAGCGCGCACATCGCGTGGGCTCTTTATATCTGGCGAATTTCTTTTCATGTTTCATATATTACTCTCTTTTCATAAATTTGTCAATACTTTCGTAACTGATCACGCCTCTAATTTATCACCGCTAGAGCCAGTAGTGAAGCGTGGCGGTCGTAATCTGAGCGCAATCTGTAGCGATAAAGCCCCTTCGCCTGCCCGTCACCGATTTGTTGATAGGCTTTGATGTCAAAAATCAGCCATATATCGACTGGGTGATGCGGTCTCTTCTCGGCGTGAGGACTGCTTTTGTGATACAAATCAAAAAACGGCAAGGTAGAAAAAGACGCTACAAATGGCGAGAACTCCAAAGCTTCAAAGTCATAATCAAGACCTAGATCGTTGATTGGCAGCCCGCCCGACTCTTGAACTTGCCTTATCAAGTCTTCTCTGTTAAATAAGCCGAAGTCGGTCGAACGAACACCGCAAATCAAAATATCACCATGCATAAATTGGTGAAGCAAGGCGATATCCAAGTAGCGAGCGATGCCATAAGGCCTCTCACGATTAACCCCCATTTCCACGAAAGGATTGCGCGACGAGTCGAATTGGTATTCTGGTATATTAATATAGGTTATACCATTCTGGAATCTAACGAATTGTTCGTTGCCTGAGGACATGATTACTGTTAATTATACTATACCTTTTGACTTTTTCACCTTGCTAGTGTATGATTGTTTGAGTATGAAAAGCAGTATTCACCCACAAAATTACCGCCCTGTCGTATTTAGCGACGATCAAGCGGATTTTGCGTTCTTGACTCAGTCAACCGCAACCACAACAGAAACTATCAAATGGGAAGATGGCAAAGAATACCCTCTCGTCCGAGTCCACGTTTCTAGTGCCTCTCACCCATTCTATACAGGCGAAAAGAAAGTCATCGACATCGAAGGCCGCGTCGATAAGTTCAAGGCTCGCCAGCGCGCTGCCGAAGAGCGCAAGTCCGCCCTCGCCAACAAAGCCAAGAAAGCCAAAGCTTCAATAGCCACAAAAACTAAGAGCGACACCAAAGAACCCAAGGCTAGCGAAAGCAAGAAAAACACTAAAAAATCTGCTTAAGCAATTTTGGCATATTAGCGATATCACCCTAACTACTTAGTGGAATATCAAATTACCGCTAGCCCCTGACGAATACTCTAACTGGTCATCGTCCGTGAAACTATTGAATGCGCCAACCACGGCTCTATATCTTAGAGCGTTCAACGGTGTTCCAGGGCTTATGATACCTCCTAGGGCCAACCCGTTCTTGCCATAGAAGCGTAAAGCATTATATCCATAATTCTCACTGAGATATTCTGGTGACCCAAAGTGCCTATGTAGATCAAGACCCAATCTACTGGCCAAACTACTAATTTCTCCGTCAATCCTACCCGATGCCATACCATGCCCATCTGCCGATGGCTGATCGATCATTGACTTATCGGCGCCCAGTTCAACCATTATCTTTTTAATGTATTCCTCTCGAAGTTTCTCGGGGCTAATATCCGTATTACTACGGAGCGAGGGAAGATCTTTAATAATGTCCGCCATCTGTTCTTTTGAATATCCCTTCTTATGTAATATTTTCACTTTATTGCCAATACGAACTATCGGCTCCTCCTGCCCCTCAGCCACAGACTCAACAATGACCGCTGGGAGCTTTATTGACTCGCCTGGCTTCAGGCTAACCCACGAATCAACTCCTGCCAGAGTTTCAAAACCATATATTACCTTTCCGTCATCACCAGTATATCCATTTAATTTTAGAGTTTTTCCAAGGTTGGCGATAAGCACAGTATTGTCTATCCCCCAACTATCCTGCCCCCATGCGTTAGTAGGTGCCACCAAGGAATTGCATGTAAAGTGCACTGTCGAACGTGGGTACACCCCATTATTATAATGACCTGTTGGATATAGCGTAGCGTTGCCGTTTTCGTCAAGTTCTGGCGGGTGTGTAGTAGAATGAACTAGGCAGAGCTGGTCTACTGTCACAGAGCCTTCCAGCTCTTGTGATGAGCGCCTATCCTGTAATCGTTTGGATTCTTGGGCATAGAGTGCCTCAAGCCGATTTGTGACTATTCTTCTTGAATCTTTATCGCCACAAAAAGCAGATACCAATAATGCTAGGCCATCGCTAACATTAAATTCATCAGCAAAGTTACCGTCATCTTTAATCGACGTAGTAGCAATAAAACTATCTATAAACGTCAGTACGCCAGAGTCTGTATACTTCTTATGTATTAACATATCTCGCAATTCTTCCATCTCACGAGTGCCTAGGCGGATTACTGCTTCGACTACCCCAAGAGGAGTTGCAGGAACTGCCATTAGTTTGTTCTTGTTGTCAATATTATTCTTGTGCCTAGAATTGTCCGTGTCCTTGAGGCTATCAAGTTGCCCTTCAAGAGAATCTCCCTCTAACGGGATAATTGGAGGTACGATATCAGCCGCGGCATAATAGACATCACGGTCAGGCAGTGAGCTTATTTCTTGTGGGTTCAAGAAAGTAATCTCCCTACCATTAACAACGTAGGTTCGACGAGCCACGCCCTCACTATCCTTGATTGGCGGCTCACTTTTCTCCAATTTTTCGAGAATTTGTTCAGCAGTAACTACCTGACTATTATAATCAATTTGCCCAGATACGGGGACGGCATCGGGTAATTCATTATGATTTGTTGGCACTGTGATGATTTCAGACATATTTATTTTAATTACTTTCTGTTCTAATTTTAGCATATAATACCTATCTTGTCAAGCTTAACCTTCTCTACTGTTCTGCCGACGTGACAACAAAAGAATAACCCTCTGTGCTATAATTTAATCAGTTATGGCGGAGATTTATCTAGATAGCGACAGCTTGAAGACTGAACGGCTCGATTTGGAGCGTTTTTTAGCGGAACCAAATGCTTTTACCGACCCAGACTATGCTAAGAAGACGAAACGATTTTCGGAATTAGATAATTTAATAGGCCTAGCTAAAGAGCGTGAGCTACTGACGAAGAATCTCCAAGAGGCGAAAGATTTATCTAATGGGAACGACGATCTAGCAGAGCTGGCGAAACTTGAAATTGACGAAATTAACGAGCGGTTGGCCAAAATCGAAGAAGAACTGTTTATAATGCTAACACCAAAAGATCCCAATGACGAAAAAAATATCATCATCGAAATCCGCGCTGGGGCTGGAGGCGATGAGGCTTCACTATTCGCCTCAGAACTTTACCGAATGTATTTGCGCTGGTGCGAAACTCATAGTTATAAGGCTGAATTGATTAGTAGTAGCGATAATGACAGTGGCGGGTATAAAGAGGTTATCTTTAGCATCAAGGGTGATGCCCCATATAGCATGCTGAAATTTGAGGGTGGTGTCCACCGAGTCCAGAGAGTGCCCATTACCGAAAGTCAAGGACGAGTCCATACTAGCACGGCTACTGTAGCGGTTCTGCCTGAGGCCGAAGAGACTGATATTGAGATTAGCCCGAACGATTTGCGAATAGACATTTACCGATCATCAGGTCATGGCGGCCAAAGTGTTAACACAACTGATAGCGCTGTGCGAATCACCCACCTACCCTCTGGTATGGTTGTTACGAATCAAGATGAGAAGTCACAAATTAAAAATAAAGAGAAGGCTATGAGCGTACTAAGGTCGCGCTTGTTGCAACAAAAAATTGAAGCCGAAAACGCCAAGCTAACCGCCGAACGTCGCTCGCTGATTGGCTCTGGTGATCGCTCAGAAAAAATCCGCACCTACAACTTCCCCCAAGACAGAATAACCGACCACCGTATCCACTACTCCCGCTCAAATATACCTGCGGCAATGAATGGAGATATCGACGACTTGATTGAAAATTTGCAAAAATACGAGCGAGAACTGAAGGCTCAAGGTGCCAAAACCTAATATCGCTATGGTACAGTGAGCAATATGGACATTTCTAGTTGGCTAATAGAGGCGACTAAACGGCTCAAGAATACTGGGATAGAGTCCAATCGTCTAGATGCGGAGCTGATTTTGGCTGAAACTTTACACAAAAATCGCACATATCTGCACGCACACCTAGACGAAGAGCTCGACCCAAGAAGGCAAGACGTTGCTAATGCTCGGCTACAGCTTCGCCTAGAACGCGTGCCGATGGCCTATATATTGGGACGCAAAGAATTTTATGGCCGAGATTTTGTTGTTACGCCTCAAGTGTTAATCCCTCGCCCCGAGTCAGAATCTATTATCGAATTACTCCTCGAGGTATCAGCCGAAGATATTTCGGGGCAATCTAGTTTGATTGATATTGGAACAGGCTGTGGCTGTCTTGGCATTACTGCTAAACTTGAGCGTCCCGATATTGATGTAACTCTAGTCGATGTCAGCGAACAGGCTCTGAATGTGGCTAGAAAAAACGCCGAGAGGCTGGAAGCATCAGTCAGTATCCAAAAACAAAATCTACTTTTTGGACAAATCAAACCACTGGATTATATTCTAGCCAATCTTCCCTATGTTGATGGGAGCTGGCAGGTCTCGCCAGAGACAGAATACGAACCAGAGTTGGCACTTTATGCGGATAAAGGTGGATTAAAGCTGATTTACGAGCTAATCGAACAGGTGCCCCGACATTTAGTTGGTGGCGGCTGGCTAATTGTTGAGGCTGATCCGAGACAACATCGGGCAATCATCGATTATGCTTCAAAAAACAATTTATCTTTTTTTCGATCCCAAGGCTTCTGTCTAGTTCTGAGACGGGAAAGTCCCTAGAGTCAAATCAATCGTCTGCGTCTTGCCATTCCGCACAACAGTCAACTTAACAACTTCGCCTGGCAAGAATTCTGAAATAATACTACTCAAACTGCTACTTTCGCCGACTATCTGATCGTTAATCTTAATAATAATGTCGCCCGACTTTAATCCTGCTTTTTCTGCTGGGCCGCCACTCACGACCGCTGTTCCGCCAGATTCAGCGTGGATTAACGCTCCTCGCTCTTCGGATAATTTTAGCTCCGACCTAACATCAGGCGTAATCGAAAGATACTGAACACCGATAAATGACTTCTGAATTGTGCCGTCTTTGAGGACACCACGGACTAAGCCTTTGGCGGCATTTATTGGTATAGCGAAGCCCAAGCCCTGAGCGGTTGTAACCGTTGCAGTGTTGATACCAACAACCTGACCAGCCATATTAATCAAAGGCCCACCAGAATTGCCAGGGTTGATAGCGGCATCAGTTTGGATTAAATCATTAAGTGCCTCTGCCCCCATGCTTGATTGACCAGAAGACGCAACAATCGGCCGACCTAGGCCAGAGATTATCCCGCTAGTAACTGTATTGTTAAATTGACCGAGTGAGTTACCGATAGCTACCACGCCTTGGCCAACCCTAACTGTACTTGAGTCACCGAGCGATGCGACTGATAGCCCGCTAGCACCGTTGATTTTCAAAAAAGCGATATCGTTTGATGGATCAGAGCCGACTAATTTAACGTCTTGGTAACGAGTTCCGTCATTCGTCACGATCTGAACCGAACTAATGCCCTGAACAACGTGCCGATTAGTTAACACATAACCGTCCTCACTAATAATTATCCCCGTACCTGCCCCCTCAACCTCTTGTTGATAGAACCCCCTCCCAGCAGTCTGTGAAGTGACGATTGACACAACACTAGGTGAAACCTGTTTAACCATTTTTTCTAAATCAGCCTCCTCAACGGTAATCACTTGATTGCCGTCAATGCTACTGTTAATCCCTAACTGGTCTTTATTTGAGTTCATGGCAAAATTGTAACCAACAAATCCAGCACCAACTGTCAACCAAAAACCAACTACTACCCCAACTGCAATCAAAGCTGATTTTTTTCGTTTGTCATGTTTCATCATATACCCCCTAAACTATTAAATAGTAACTGAATTGAAGAATATTAAAATCACCGCTACCAGCGCCGAAGCTAAAGCAGCCGGCGCAAGCACGTCACTCCTCATAACCTGTCCGTGCTTCTTCCACGAGCAGTAGGCTCGTTCGGCAACAAAGGACAGCAACAACAATATAATTGTCGCCTGAGGTAAGCGAAGCGGGGAAACTAGAGGCAACGGGTAACTAAACGTCCACTGGTAAGCCAACCAACCAATTTCAGCAAACAGCAGCCCCCAAACAAGACTCAAGATGATCATCTGACTCTCATCATAGCTGAACAAAAAGTGCCTAGCGACGCTATAGCCGACTACAAACATAGCCATGACAACGATGACTTGTGGCCATTCAGACGACATTGTGAACAAAGCAGTCGTGCCAATAGTTAGAGCGATGGCCGACTGAACTAGCATGTGAGGCGACTTAGAGAGTGGCTTAATAACCGCCAGCCACACCGCATAAGCAACTGCCAAAAAGACTTGGACTACTAGCGTGGTCTTGGGCTGATACATCAACATGACAATACCAAGACCAACTATGATATCAACCATATTAGCCTGCATATTTGCCCACCAAAAACGTGGACGAACCGCAAAAACACGCCACTTACTGAGCAGGACTAGCCCCAAGGCTGGCCAGATCGACTGAATAGTAATCGCCAAGACCAATAAAGCAACCGCCAGGCCGATATTAAGCGCATAATAAGTCAACTCGCTCAACAGTGTTTTATTCTTCGTGACCTTCAAAAACTCAATCATATCTTTATATATTATAGCAAATTAAGCACCGACTATGACCACAAACTCAGCTTCTGCTTCAAGGCCGAAAGGTGGCGCACCTGTTTTGATATTCTTGCCAAAAAGCTCGGTTAATTTTTCACTGGTAACAGTTTGCTTGTCCTCGCCGACGACTCGATAGATAGTCGTCCCCATATAATCACTGGTTGGCGCATTGCCAACGAACGTGACATTCATTCCTAGATCTGCCAACTTATCAGCTTGCACTTGAGCAGCACCAGCTACACCACTGCCATTCAGCACAACCACCTTAGCGTTCTCTTTACTGACAGGTGTGGCGTAAATATTTTTTCGCAAGTACTGGTGTATGGCCGAGTAATCATATATTCCTGCCACTGGACGAACAATACTAGCGCCATTTGATGGAGCTACGCCTGTTGTCATCAGCCGATTGTTCTCGTCATAAAAGCCTAGTCGGTGAATATTCTCATTTGATAGCTCTGAGCCAAGCTTCATGATTGATTGAATCTCTTTTGGGTCAACATTAGTGCGTAGATTATTCCCCATTGCATCCATCAACCCAACCACTTTAGTGACATCGGTAATTACCCCTGTTGAAACCGCTTTGTCTTTGAGAGCCATAATAACTAGCTGTTGATTCTTCTCCCTATCAAAGTTAGAGTTTTCTAAACCATATGTAGCGACTCCTGAAAATGCCCCACGAGCTCTCGAAAACCACATAGCTTTGTCGCCGTCCATTTCATTTGGCCCATTTGAGAAATCTATATAATGACCAGTTGGACAGCGCCTCTGACGCTCTGCTTCGCTCGGGTTACCCTGGGTGCACATCCAATCCAGACTAGCATCAAGCACGCCCCTCGGATCACTACTTTGAACATCAACTGTTACGCCACCGACGGCGTTTACCGAATCACGGATCACCATAGTATTAATGTGGGCAATGTATTGGATATCCATACCAAAAATACCACCAACAAACTTCCTGGTTTCTTCCATCCTCTTTGCTTCAGCTGCTTCATCATCACCCTCAGCCGAACAGGCGAAAAACTCGTTAATCTTACCCTCATAACCAGAGTTACAAGGCATGCCAAATTTAACATATAAATCTCTAGGGATACTGAAGATATAAGCGTCTTTTTTGTCTTGATCTACGCTCAACACCATAATTGAATCAGTCAAGCTTGCCCCTGGGCGGTTTGGATCATCGTCAGTTGAACCGACAATCAACACATTACTCCGTCCATAGGCGTCCTTTTTAAGTGGCTGATATTGGAATACCCCCAGCATATTGCCATTCTGAAAAACATTGCCAAACGTCGTCCAGGCCCTAAAGACTAGCCATCCTAAGCCAATTAGTAGTAACAGACCGATAATTAATGAGATCAGTTTGATCCGTTTCTTTTTCTTACCACGCTGTTTGCGACGCTGCCTTGGCGACCCAACCGCAGTCTCGTCAATCATCGATAGTGAATCCGAAATGCTATTTTTTAAACCAGACTGTTTCGATTGAGCGTCAACATTTAAATGTAATTTCACATCACCATTGCCAGTATGCATCTGCGAAGTCGATTTCTTCGAAAAATTATTCGTTGAAATAGTATTTTCGGTCTCATTCTCGTATTGAGACTTGATATCAGCACGATGGGGCCGTCGAGGCACAAACCCATCTGTTGTATTCGTGGAACGTTTCACGACTATTGATTGTACCACATTTTCGGCATATAATCATCGAGTGGACTCAAGCTTTTTAGACCGACACCCCAAGTTAAAAGACAGCCTCGGGCTGGTTCTCTTTGTGGGCGGAGTAATAATCGGCACGATTTTTATTAACACTTTTATTTTTCGTAGTTTTAACGTTGAAGGTCCAAGCATGGAACCAACTATGTACACCAACGACAGGTTGATTGTCAATCGGTTGCCTGTCACGATTTCACAACTGAAAAACCTCCAGTATCTACCGGAGCGAGGCCAGGTTATAGTTTTCAAAAATCCTAATTTTAATCCCTCAACTGGTCGTGAGGAATATATTGTCAAACGCGTCATCGCATTTGCAGGCGAACGAGTAACTGTTCGTGATGGTAAAGTGACGGTCTATAATAGCGAAAATCCCAACGGTTTTGACCCGGATCCAACAGTCAATCATAACGAACCAGGCCAGCCTACCTCTGGTGAAGTAGATGAAGTTGTCAGCGAAGGAGCAATCTTCGTAATGGGCGACCATCGTCAAGGTAATTATTCGTGTGATTCACGTAGTTGTATGGGAGACATACCGCTGTTTGATATCATTGGCCCTGTTTCCTTAAGGATTTATCCGTTTACAGCTGTTCGGACTTTTTAGAATTAACTAAGTAATTGGTTGATTCGATCAAAATCTTGATGATTTTTGAATTTAATGACGATTTGTCCCGCTCCTTTGGCGTTTGTACGCACGCGAACCTTGGCGTCTAGTTTTTTAGATAAACTATCGACAACTGTGGCATAAGGAGTATCTGAGCTCTGCGGAATAGATTTCTGCTTGTCTGATTTCAATAGAACAATCATTTGCTCCATCTTTCTTACACTCCAGCCTTCGGCAATCGCTCGCTCCATCAATTGTTCGGCTAATTCAGGTTCTAGGCCGACCAGAGGGCGTGCCTGACCTTCTGACAGTCGTCCTTCAAAGATCGCCTGCTGAACAGCCTTTGGTAACTTGAGTAATCGCAATGTATTACTGACTGCGCTAACCGATTTACCACCAACTCGGTGGCCAATTTCCTCAAGCGTCATATTGAATTGATCGCGTAATTTCAAATAAGCAGTAGCTGTTTCAAGGGCGTTCAAGTCACGCCTCTGTAGGTTCTCGATTAGCGATATCTCTAAGCGGTGCTGATCTGTCAAGCTTCGGATAATCGACGGAATCTTCTCAAGCCCTGCGATTTTGGCAGCACGCCAACGACGTTCACCTGCGACGATGATGTATTTATCACCCTTACGAGTTACGACTATCGGCTGAACTACCCCATGTTGTCTAATCGAGTCTGATAGTTCCGCTAGCGCATCCTCATCGAAGAACTTCCTGGGCTGTTCCGGGTCTGGATCAATTGATGTTAGGGCTAAATCCTGTAATCTACTCAATTTAACGTCCTGTTTGGCCGTTGGGTCAAATGTTTCATCTATTAGATTGACTGGAATTAACGAATCAAAACCCCTACCTAGACCTTTTTTCATTTCTCTATCCTTTCGACTATCTCTTTGGCTAGTTGCTTATAAGCTCTCGAGCCCTTCGAAAATCGGTCATACACCCCAACAGGCAAACCGTGGCTTGGTGCTTCAGCTAAGCGGATATTGCGCGGGATAGTTGTTTTGAAAACTTTGTCTGGAAAATGTTTCTTAATTTCTTCGTAGACTTGGTTCGATAGAGTCGTTCGACTATCCATCATAGTTGGTAAAACACCAATAATCTCCAGCATTGGATTTAGCCCTTTGCGAATCAGTTTCATCGTCTCCAATAACTGACCTAGCCCCTCTAAGGCGTAAAACTCAGCCTGGACTGGCAATAAAATATACTGAGAAGCAATCAAACCATTAACCGTTAACAAGCTCAAACTAGGTGGGCTATCAATAATAATAAAATCATAATCAGCCTGGACTTCATCAATTGCTCGTCTTAAGCGAACGAAGCGACCCTCAGCTTGAGCCAATTCTACCTCTGTATTAGCCAGGTGTGACGTGGTCGGCGCTAAAAACAACCCCTTGTGCTCGGTGGCAATTATCACCTCTGAAAGAGGATTTTGGCTCGTCACAACCTCAGGCATGCCAGTCTCTAGTGATTGCTTATCAACCCCTAGGCCGCTAGTAGCATTACCTTGAGGATCGAAGTCAATCAATAGCATCTTTTTGCCCATTTTTGATAAGAAATAAGCTACATTAACGGCGGTGGTCGTCTTGCCAACTCCACCTTTTTGATTCGTCACTGCAATTGTTATCGCCACTTTTTAATTTCCCCTTATCATACTGTCTATACCGTATTATACCATAAGCAACTAAATCTTTCCGTCGAGACTACTAAAAAATACCAGATTATTCCATCTGGTATTTTTTGTCATAAAACGCAATGTGAGGCAGTTTTATTTGATTGAGGTTACCTCAATTTTTGAATATTTCTGGCGATGACCAGTTTCTTTATGAACACGCTTCTTTGATTTGTAGCGAATAATTCGGAGTTTTTCGCCCTTGACTAAATCTTCGATAATTTTTACTTTGACCACTACACCTTTGACTGTTGGTGTGCCGACGGTTGTCTTGTCTCCGTCAATCACCAAAAGCGCGTCGAGGGTGAGTTCTTTTGTGCCTTCAGGGAGGAGATCCACCAAGAGGGACTCTTTTTCGCTGACAATGTATTGCTTGCCAGAGATTTTGACGACTGCTTTCACTTCTAATTCCTTAGTTTAACCTGTTATTAACTCTAGTGAGTTTACCAGAAATCAGCAGATATTGCAACTATCTGGGCGATGAATCTAATCATTCACCTTTGGGTGCCAAGTACTAATTATTTTCTGCTGACCCTGATCAGATGTCAGAAGCAATGTGTCGCTGGTATAATCAATCCCTTCGAGATTTCTGGAAGGATAATGAATCAGTTGTCTAAGCACTCGGCCGTCACCCCTCACAAGCCAGACAATATCCTTGATGTCTTCAGTGATATAGAAAAATCCATCTTTAACAGCGATGCCCTGGATATGGGGGATTTTTTTAGATAACGCTATTGTTCCCAAAAAAACACCAGACAACAGATCATAAGCCCAAATTTTCGAGCCGTCGCAAAATGAAGCCGTGTAGATAATACCGTTTCTACCACCATGAGGATCGACTGTTAAGCTAGATATTTCCGCTTTTTGTTTGGAAATATCAAAGTGCCCAACATACTTCAGTGTTTGCGAGCTAAACATAACGATATTTTGGTTTGAAAAGTTAGAGCATTTTCGATATATCTCAATAGGTAGGTATATTTTACCGTCATACTCTTCCCCATCCCCTAAGTGGTTAGTGCGAAGTTCTAGGTAATGGTTGATGCCTTTAGCTGATTGGATTTTCTGCCACCGCATATCAAACTTATAAATCGCATCTGTATCAAAAGTATAATAATACTCTCTATCTCGAGCGACACCTTGGTGCGAAGCGGTATTCGGGCTTCGACCAGACAATACTAGTTCGAGCAGGTCTGGTCGTCGAATTACAATAAGCCCTTCTCGAGCAAACCAGCCCGATGGCTCAATAGACGCGACATTTTCACCAGCTTTCGGCGCCCAGACAGTATAGAAAGCTAAATGAAGAGCGGTTGAAGACAGCACCATCAACAACAGCGGAAAGACCAGAAAACGGCCTCTAAAAAACTTACTCATTACTCAGGACTACGTTGTTGGCATGCAGCCAGCCATCGATTGTGCCACCGTCGAGATGTTCGCCGATGCACGGCACAACCTTGACCAAACCCCCACCGGCCACATAGGTGTTGATTGCGTCTGTCAGCTCGTATTCACCCCGAGGTGATTCTTTAACATCTAGACAAAGTCGAATAACATCCTTGTTTAATATATAATTCCCTAGATTTGCCATATCGCTCGGAGCGTCCTCTTTGGCCGGCTTTTCAACAATCTCTTGATAATTCCCCGTCTTATCCATGCGAACGACGCCATATCTTGATATCTCATCATCACCAACATGTTTCGTCATCAAACTGCACTGGTTATCAGGCGTCGCCTCAATCAATCTTTGGACTTCACTCGAACCATCAGGATTGTAGACAAAGTCATCGCCCATCAGGACTACTACAGATTCATTCTCATCAAGGTAATCTAATGCCAGACCGATAGGCACGGCTGTGCCGTACTTGCCATAGCTCGGCTGAGTAATAAAGTATAGTCCAGCATCAATCGGTGCAACTTTTTCAAGCAACTCCTCTCGTCCACTACGCCTCAGATAGTTGTTTAATTGAAGATTACTTCTGTAATAAGCCTCCAACTGGTTGCTCTGTTCACCTACGATAAAGATAAATTCTTCTATACCTGCCTTTAAACAGTCTTGAACTACATAGTCGATAATTGGACGATTGCCTATTGGTAGCATGCATTTTTCGATAGTTTTAGTTATAGGCAACCATCTGGTACCCCACCCTGCTACAGGGATAATTGCTTTTCTTATCTTTGTCATCACGGCCTCCTAAAACTTCAGGTTTCTGTACCTTATATTTTAACTTGCAGGGTTTAATCATACAACTACAGATTGTTAAGTAATCTATCAGCTAATTTGCCCAGAACTTTGCATTATAATCATTACAGCAATTAGAACACTTATCCCGACCACTTTGGCGGCTTCATGGCCTCGATGCAATTTTTTAGCTTCATGCGTCGATTGAGTCCGTCTAGCTGCTAAAAACAGCGAGATCAGAGCAACAAAAAGCGCGACTACCGCTACCGCCAGCACTCCGATCATTGACGGTTCCATGTCCTGAACAGCTACTCCGATACCAGCGAAGAAGCCTATTTGTTCCACGCTTGGTGCATTTGTTTGCAATCCTGCCACCTCTGTCAAAGACGAAGTAGGCGTGCCATACATCGCTACAATTATATTAGTTGGTTGCCCGTCAATCTTGCCGTCCATCATCGCAAAGCCAACCTCAGTATAATAATCCTTTAGCATATTCTCCCGATGACCTGGGCTAGCCATCCAAGCAGAAATCACACCATTTGAAGAACTAAAGTTTCTAGCTAGATTTTCACCTGCATAGATATAGCTATAATCAGCCTCGTCAAACCAATACCATGGCGTAACACCATCTGGTGAAGTATGACTCCAGTAATTATGATCAAACATATCCTTGGCCTTTAGCGACGCTGCTTTAGTTAATTGAGTATTAATCTGGAGCGATCCCACCCCTGCCTCTTGCCTCTCATCATTAGTCAAACTCAATAGATCAACTGGATTTATCGCCACTTCACGACTCAATACTGCCGAGCTAGCAGGCGCTATCAGATGAACCACAGTAAACGCCAGAAGCAGAAAGCCTAACGACTGACGACCGATCATCCGCGGTCGAAAATTGTTTTGTTTCTGTGGCACAAACCAATGCCTAAATTGCTGAACAAATGCGTGTTGAGGCTTAAATTTGTGATGACGATTTTTTTTGTGCTGATTTTGTTTCATCTTTACTTGATGCTTTCTATCATCCATCATAACAGGCTTATACTAAAAAAGCGATGCTTCCTGCGGCCAGAAAGCATCACAAGATATTAGCTTAGTAAGTAGATTACTTTTCTTTTACACCCTTTTTCAGACTAAGCAATGTAATCTGAACGATTGGCACAGCCACGTAAGCAATTGTCCAAAGGTTTATCAGCCCCATTGACTGCGACATATCCTCTCTGATCAAAAATGCCGATATCGCCCCGACCGCAACTGCAATCGCCAGGATTCGAGATACTCTGCCCTCTTTTTTACCTAGGCCTGACAACGCTACCACACCGATTATGCCAGCTATAATTGCCATCACCAAGTTGGTTAACGACCAGTCTGTTTTTTGCCTAGCCTGTCCATCAGCATCAGCTCGGTTATCATCTGCGTCTAGAACACCGCCGTTATTTTCGGCTATCTTCAGGTCTTCTACTGGTTTATTGGTGGTGTTATCTTCGTCCGCTAGAACGTCTGAACCATCAGCTGGGGCCAGACCGAGATTGGCAAGCGGAGAGATGATTTCGCTATCATCCCCACTTATAATATTCTTCACATTATCGATGAGTGGTTTTTTATTACTGACAACGAAGCGCGCACTCTTAGATGTTAGGCCTGCCCGGTCGGTATGAATGATATAGTAAGTTCCCTCTGTTAGGCCGTCATTAACTTTGAAGTTCTTAACGGTTGGAGCGTCTGTATCGGTTATGTCTAGTCGATTCTTAATCTCTGTGTCGTCGCCACCACTGTTAACGCGGAAAAGCTTAGTCTCGCCGTGATTATTATCGGTGATTGTGCCGGTGACTTTGCGAGCATCTTTCCATGACCTTATGCCACCAATCTCGCTGTCATTGGCGTTATTGCCAGTGAATTCTATCTGAACAACGGGTGGAGTTTTGTCAATTGTAAAAAATTACTTGCTCTTGAAACCAATGAAGTGATGATAGATGGAAAATCT
>CAZJUX010000006.1:0-41973 GCA_964549705.1 uncultured Candidatus Saccharibacteria bacterium | reverse complement strand
CATCTGTTACCTCCTTTGGTGCCATTACTTCGTTATCAACATACCGAAAGCCAAGGCTCTCGAGTTGATCCGTTAAACTAACTAAATACGGCAAAAAAGAGTTCCAGGTAATATCCACGTGGCTCACCAGAAAAGTAGCTTAGCCTGAATGGCTAGGCTATTTTTCCTGAACGAGCCTGCTCGTGGGAATTGAACCCTTCGTCGTTCGCTAATCCCCGGCAAACAAGTTTGCGACGGCGGATTTTTCGATGTAGTTAGCGCTGGTATGCCAGTTATAGTTTGGCTATTGTCCTATTTCAATTTACGCGATATTTGCATAGTCGCTAGTGTTAATGCCACTATGCCGATAACAGTGAGTAGTAAAATAATTGTCGATGAGCTTATTATATGGCCGTCAATAACGGCCTGTAAGCCATATATTTCTGTGAGGTGTTCGACTACTTGCACGGGCTGTCCCTCCCAGATATTTTCTAGCGGAACAGAAACGAATGGTTCGCGTAACAACACAGCTGCTTGCGCAAACGGTAAAACATTTAGTACATTTGCGACACTAGCTGACATTATCCCTAACGGCACATAAATCCCTGCCATAAAACCGATTCCCGTACCAACGATAACACTGAGTGACGTAAACGCTGAATTACTCTTGATAAATGTGATTACAAGGCTTGATAGCGCCGCGAAGCTAAACACAATCAATAAATACCGACCGACCGTCTGTATAAGTATTTCAGGTGTTGGTATTGTTGCGCCTTGCATAAGAAGATGTATCTGGGCTGCGATATAGACAACAGTCGTAATGATTGTCGCAATGCTTGCAGTCGCCAGTAGATACGACACCACAACCTTCCAGCGCGGCACAGGAGATATGGCAAAATCAGTGAATCGTCCACTCTCGCGATCAGCCACGAAAACACCCAAGGCGGCGAGTCCCGTCGTTATGGCCGTCGTCATAACAATACCAGCGTACGCCCATGAATTAATAAAAAGTGATAACTTGCTTTCGTCTACATTTGGCAGGCTTTCCTTGAGGCTTGTCAACTGTGTCACACCAAGGAATAATAAAAACAAAAGAAATACGATGAGCGGTGATAAAAGTGAGAAAAATACTGCGCCTTTATCACGGTAGAATACTTGTATGTGGCGTTTTGTTAGTGAGGCTATCATATTGTCTGTCCTCCATTTCTTGGACTTTATTGGTAAGCGAAAGAAACACATCGTCCATATCGCCGTGGCGAAACTCGAAATCGGTAATGTCCGCACCATATTTCTTAAGTAGTCCGATTGTCTCATTCACTGATGCAGTATGGATGATTATCGTATCGGCAGTACTCGTTGCTCTTACGCTCGATTTATTTAGTTTAGAGAGGAGTGCGTCTGTGTTTTTTGCGACAAGTGTTAATGTATTAGTAGTATACTTGGCGCGCAGTGCCTGTGGCGTATCGTGCGCGACAATAACGCCCTTGCTGATTACATAGACGTCATCGGCACGCTCAGCTTCTTCCATATAATGGGTAGTCAAGAATACTGTCAGCCCAGTCGTTACCTGCAAGTTCATGACAGTTTTCCAGACGTCTTCACGGCTCTATTTAGGTCTATAAACTAAATAATGATAAAATAAGAGTATGATAAGTACCATTTTTAAACGAACGAAGATTCTAGCGACGGTCGGACCGGCAGTCCACAGTCCAGAGAAAATTAAAGAATTAATGAAGCTCGGAGTTAACGGATTCCGAATTAATTTCAGCCATGGTGCAGAACCAGACCGACTAGAACAGATCAGCTGGATACGTCAAGCCAGTAAAGAGTTTGACAAGCCTGTGGCAATTCTTCAAGACTTACAAGGCCCAAAGATTCGCCTTGGTGATTTAGTTGACAATATGTTAGAAGTAAAAATCGGCGACATGTTGATTTTAGATTCGAGTATTGCTGAGCATGATGGTGGTAAAAGTTTGCCTGTTCAATATAACTTGGCCGAAAAAATGAAAGTTGGCGAATTGCTGTATATGTTCGATGGAAAGGTTCGCTCGACTGTACGAGAAATTGTTAGCCCAACCGCTATTCGCGTTGAAGTGGAGAATAATGGATATTTGCGAAGTCGAAAAGGCTTGAATCTACCAGATACGAATTTCGGAGGCGACATCATGACGCCAAAAGATATTGCCGATATGGAGTGGGGCGTTGATAAGGACTTTGATTATTTGGCCTTAAGCTTTATCCAGACGGCCGAAGATGTCCATAGCTTACGACAGAGATTGGTTGCACTTGGCTCGACTGTTGATATTATTTCTAAGATTGAGACAAAATCAGCTATTTCAGAAGAAAACTTAGAAGATATTATCATGGCGAGCGATGGGGTTATGGTCGCTCGAGGGGACTTGGCGGTCGAAGCGGGAGCTGAGGTTGTGCCAGTTGTCCAGAGAAGAATCGTCGCTTTATGTCGTAAACATGGCAAACTGGTCATTGTCGCAACACAGATGATGGGTAGCATGATGGAAAATCCAGAGCCAAGTCGAGCAGAAGTCGGCGATGTGGCTACCGCTGTTTATCAGGGGGCTGATGTAGTTATGCTTTCTGATGAAACTGCCATGGGCAAATACCCTCTTGAGGCAGTTCAGGCGATGCGCAAGACGATTATCTACACTCAAGATCATAGTGAAGTGATGGCAGTCGAAAGTAGCGAGGCTCGGAAGAAGACAAGTGCAATCCTTAGTTATACGGCAGCACAATTGGCCAAGGAAGTAAAAGCAAAAGCTATAATTGTCGAAACAACTAGTGGATCGACGGCAGTTAGCGTCGGCGCATTTAGGCCAAATATGCCGATTATTAGCATAACAGACTCTGAGTCTACGGCTTGTAAATTAGCATTGAATTACGCGACAAGCCCAGTAGTCAAACAAATCACTGGCGTTGGTGTAGCCCGCAGTTTCGCAGAGGCACTGCACGCTGATGGTTATTTTGGCGAAGGTTCCGCGACAGTCGTTTTAGTTAGTGGCCATGAGCCAGGCCACTCTGGCAAAACCGATAATATTCAGGTGATGACCCTAGGTTAGGTAAAATGATGGTGGGCAAAAATTTTTTCAAAGCAACACTTAGGAATATAGACTTAAGAGGCCGGACAGTTTTGGTCAGAGTTGACTACAATGTTCCTTTGACGAACGATGGGCAAATATCAGATGATTTACGCGTTCGGGCATCGCTGCCGACAATTGATTACTTACTGAACAATAAGTGTAAAATTGTGCTAATCAGCCATCTTGGTCGACCAGACGGCAGAGACGAACGTTACAGTCTTGAAGTTGTCGCTAATCATTTAGCTAAATTGATTAACAAACCAGTTAGCTTTGTTAGCGATGTGGTTGGCGATAAGGTTCATCAGGTGGTTCGTCAGTCGAGTCATGGCAGTATCATAATGCTCGAAAACTTGCGTTATTATACCGAAGAGGAGGCTGATGACCTAGAATTTGCGAAATCAATCCAAAAAGCAGTACAGGCAGATTATTTCGTGCAGGATGGTTTTGGGGTGGTTCACCGAGCTCATGCTAGCACTCATGCGATTACTATGTGCCTACCCAGTTTTGCTGGTTTGCTTCTAGAAAAAGAGTATACAACTATAACTGGAGTGATGAGCCAACCCAAGAAGCCATTTGTAGCGATTATGGGTGGCGCAAAAGTATCAGATAAAATTGAATTAATTCACAAGCTAATCGATAAAGCGGATAAAATACTGGTTGGCGGGGCTATGGCCAATACCTTCCTGGCTCATCGAGGGCATAATCTAGGCAGGAGTGTAGTTGAGCCTGGCGAAGAGTCGGAAATAGATAAAATTTACCAGAAAGCGTCCGAAAAAGTTGGCGCTGAGAATGTTGATGAATTTTTGCTTTTGCCTACTGATGTGGCGGTTGCGCCAGAGACATCAGGCAATTATCCACGGCGGGAAGTGAAAATCGAAAATATTAGAGATGAAGACATGTCTTTAGATATAGGCACGGAAACAATCAATCGGTTCGATAATGTCATCAAGAGCGCTAGAACAGTGGTTTGGAATGGCCCGATGGGCTATGCGGAGGTGGAGAATCTATCAATTGGTTCTGCTCGATTAGCGTTAGCTATCGCTCAAAACGCAGATTTGGTCTCAGTTGTTGGCGGTGGGGATACGGCGGATTTTGCTCTAAAGTGGGACGGGCATGACGGCGCTAGCTTTACGCATGTATCGACTGGAGGCGGTGCGAGCATGGAATTGATGGCAGGGCGGAAACTACCCGGCGTAGAAAGTTTACTGGACGCATATGGCTTTGAGGTGGTAAACTAAACTTAAAGGTTATTTATGATGAGCAGAAAACTAATCGTTGGCAACTGGAAAATGAACCTGAATATGCAAGAGGCTAGTCTTTATTTGCATAAATTGATGCAGACAATGACTTTTTATCGAGATGTAGAAGTAGTTGTTGCGCCAACTATGTTAACACTTCAAAGCTTGAGTTTGCAGGTAAATCGTCGGCGGATTAAATTGTCAGCGCAAAATTGTTACTGGCGAGATAGTGGCTCGTATACTGGAGAAGTTCCAGTAGCCCACCTGCGGGGCGTTGCTGATTATGTGATAGTCGGGCACTCGGAGAGACGACACATTTTTTTGGAAGATGACCGGGAGATTCGCGCTAAAGTTCAAGCCTCACTCCGTAGTGGCGTAAGACCTATCTTGTGTATCGGTGAAACCCTGCATGAGCGAACCATCGGTGAAACCTCGGACGTGATAAATGACCAATTGGTCAGCGGTTTAGCTAACGTCACCTCTGATGAGCTAGATCAAATAACGATTGCTTATGAACCAGTTTGGGCAATCGGCACAGGGAATGGCGCTAAGCCCAGTGATGTTAAACATGCTGTTGATATTATTCGAAAGCAAACGGCTCATTTATTCGGCAAGAAAGCTTCAGAATCGATTCGAGTGCTTTATGGTGGTAGCGTCGACAAAGATAACGCCCAGAATTACCTACAGGTCAAAGGCGTAGACGGTTTATTAATCGGTGGGGCTAGTCTAGACGTCTATCAGTTTTCAGAAATAGTAATAAAAGCGCATAATGTCTAAAACAGGAGGGTGGTAGATGACTGATATGGATTTTGATGAACTAGATAAAGCGGTTAATTCGTTAATGAATGAGGCAAATAAGACGGAAGTATTGGATGAGGAAGAAAATACAATCAGTGCAACTGAGTTGAATCAGACCAGCGCGCAACCATTAACTAACTTGACTACTAAGCGTGCGACGGGGCGGTTCATGGACGTGATGCCCCCGTCTAGTGTTAAGCATCGCTCACCACAGCCAGCTGTTTCGCGAGTAGGAGCGACAGTAGGGTCAGAACCATCAGAGACAGATGGCGGCACCCATAGTGAAAACCAGGAACCATTAATGAAAGCAGAGGGCAGCGCGGTTCAGTCGTCAGTTGATGATCAAAATGATGCCACATTTATAGCTCCGCAGTCAGACGACGACGTTGATGAGGTTAGGGATTACGAGGAACGTATCGAAGAGAATTTGGATGAGCAGATCAGCGGGTCTGATCAAGATAAAAATAACGAGAATGATTACTCATCGCTTCTTGAGTCACCATTTATTTCAGGGGCAACCGTAGCTAAGCGTCCTCTAGGAGTAGCTACTGAGCCAGCTAGCTCAGAAAAATTAGAAGATGAATTAAAGGTTGACAAATTGGGTAATGATCAACCTTCTCCAGATATTTTAGTCCCAGAATATAGCAAAGAGGTGCTGGAGCTTGAGTCGAAAGAGCTAACTTACTCAGATACATCACTAGAACTACGCAATGACGAGCTTGAGCAAACCCAAGTGGACGATAACGAAGTAATATCTGAAGTTGGCAATAGTAATCGAGCTGACTTCACAGGAGAAAACATAGATTTATCCGAAAACCAAAACAAAGAAACAGCTGTAGATAAAGAAAATGTCCCCGAGGTTGCTCCTGTCTCTGCTGTTACTCCGTCAGGTGGTGATATCCCTCAGCAGTGGTCGCCAGTCGTGGATGAATCTGAACCGGTGCCGATGTTTGATGCGGTATCTGATCAAGTTCAGCAACTGACGCCCACTAAGAAGAAATCTGGCTGGGTAATATTCCTAGTCATAGTGTTATTCTTGGTACTGGGTGTTGTTGGCGGTGTGGTAGTCTACTTCTTCTTGCTACAATAGATATATGGGTATACTGAGCGAACTGAATGACCAGCAAAAGTTGGCGGTTGAACATTCCGACGGTCCGTTATTGATACTGGCTGGGGCAGGTAGTGGCAAAACAAAAACATTAACTCACAGGATAGCCTATTTAGTCAGTGAGAGAGGCGTCCGAACCGACCAGATACTGGCAGTAACGTTTACAAACAAGGCTTCTCGTGAAATGCGCTTGAGGCTGGCTGGTCTTTTGTGTGGAAATGCGGACAACCGTCTTTTTATGCCGTGGATGGGTACATTCCATAGTATTTGCGTTAGACTACTACGAATAGACGGTGATGCTATTGGGCTAGACCCACGATTTGTTATCTATGACCAAGACGATCGAGTCGGACTAATTAAGCAGGTCATGAAGGCTAAAGGTTTAAGCGATAGAGATATTAAACCCAAAATTATAGCTACAAGGATATCAAATGCTAAAAATGAGATGAGGACGGCCGAGGATTTATCGGTTGGGGCCAGGTCGCCATACGAGCACGAAATCGCTGAAGTGTATCGATATTATGAAAATGCTTTGGCTAAATCGTCAGCCCTTGATTTTGATGACTTACTAATTAAGGCAGTAGAATTACTAAGGGATAACAATGAGATTCGACAGAAATGGCGAACGAGATTTAGCCATATCTTGATCGACGAGTATCAGGATACTAACTCTGTCCAATTTGCGTTGATCAAGTTGTTAGTTAATGATCAGCATAATATTTGTGTTGTTGGTGATGACGCACAATCCATTTACAGTTTTCGTGGAGCCGATTACCGAAATATCCTTAATTTTGATAAAGATTTTCCAGGGACAAAGGTAGTTAAATTAGAGCAGAATTATCGCTCGACCGGTGAGATTCTGGATTTGGCCAATAAACTTATCCAACACAATGTTAATCGGACAGAAAAAAGCTTATGGACAGACCGGGGTCGAGGGGTTCAGCCGAGACTGTCAGAGCATGATTCCGAGACGAGTGAAGCATATAGTGTGGCTTATGAGGTTCAGAATCAAGTTTTGAGTGGACGTGGTTATGACGATATTGCCGTTCTTTACCGAACTAATGCCCAAAGTTATGCCATCGAACGAGCGTTGCGCCAGGCTGAGATACCATACAAGATTATTGGAGGTCAGAGATTTCTTGATCGAGCGGTTGTCAAGGACGTGTTGGCGTATCTGAGGCTTATTTATCAGCCAAATGACAGAGTGAGTTTTTCCAGGATTGTTAATGTACCTAGGCGAGGAATCGGCGACGTTAGCGTGGCGAAGTTTTTGTTATTTAACGAAACCAGAGGTGGTGATATTGTTGATAATCTGCTGTCAGTTCAGGCTTTTGATGGTTTAACCGGTCGAGCAAAAAATTCTCTCTTGTCTCTCGGTAAGTTGTTGGATGAGTTGAGAAAATCTATCAATAATCAGCCGGCTGAATTACTCGAACAAATTATTCGTCAAACTGGTTACGATAAGTTTATCAACGACGGTAGCTTGCAGGCGGAAGAGAAGATGGAAAACCTAGGAGTTTTAGTGGCAGAGGCGAGTGCTTATGTAGACGTCGAGACATTCTTAGAGGAGATGTCTCTAATGTCCTCAGGTGATGATCAGGCGGAGCAACAAGTTACGATGATGACACTGCATTCTGCAAAGGGTTTAGAATTTCCAGTAGTCTTTTTGGTGGGAGCCGAGGAAGGGATCTTGCCTCATGCTCGAGTATTTGACAGTGGCAGGCTAGACGATATAGAGGAAGAGCGACGACTTTGTTATGTTGGGGTAACTCGAGCGAGAAAAGAATTGTTCATCAGTTGCGCTAGGTCGCGCTCGCAATTTGGCCAAATAGAATACAGTGCGCCTTCGAGATTTTTAGGCGAGATGGGCTTGATGGCCGAAAAAAGTAGCGATCTTGATACGTCAGACGAGTCCTGCGAATTTTTTCCAGACACGCCTAGCTATGAGATTGGCGATAGAGTGCGTAGCCTAAAATTTGGCGAAGGCGAGATCATCGATACAGATGGCTTGGCGGTGTCGGTCAGGTTTGATACGGGGGGCACTAAGAAATTGAACATTGAATTCGCCAGACTAGAAAAAATTTGATACAATAGTCTTCATACGCTTCATTAGAAGCATAAATAATGATGGATATAAATTTTAGGCTCAGGGATAATCTTGTTAAACAGCTGGTTGTTGTAACCGGTCTATTATTAGTGCTCATTGTTAGCTTTCTAGTAGCTAATCAAGTTTTCGCTCAAAGCGATAGTATGAGAGTAGTAGCGAATGAACACGTGATTAACGTATTTGATAGAGGTGAGCATAAAGTATTTGTTACACGGGCCACGACAGTACGAGAGGCCTTGAAGGCGGCTGATATTTCGATTAGCGAAGGGCAAGATGTCGTCGAGCCAGCGCTTGATAGTGAGTTAATTGCCAAAAAATATAATATTAATATCTATCGGGCGAAGCCTGTAACGATAGTCGACGGCACTCTGAGACAACGGGTGGTTACCGCTCTGCAGACACCTGGGCAAATAGCCAAAGCGGCAAATTTAGAGCTTTACCCAGAGGATATTATTGAAGAAAGCGATATACCCGATGTGTTGATTGACGGCGCAGACTTGGTTTTATCAATTGACAGGGCGACGCCAGTCAACTTAACTCTTTATGGTAAGCCAGTATTAGTCAGAACTCACGCTCAGACGGTCGGTGAACTATTAGAGGAGAGAGATATTAAATTGTCAGCAAATGACACGGTTTCATCTGAAGATAGCTCAGCTATTGTGGCGGATATGGCATTAGAAATTTGGCGAAACGGTAAACAGACAGTGACCCTGAATGAAGATATTGATTTTCCAGTCGAAAAGATTCAGGACGCTGATCGACCAGTTGGTTTTAGGGAAATTAAGATCGCTGGTGAAAAGGGTACCAAGAGTGTAACCTACGAGATTGAACGAAAAAATGATCAAGAAATTAACCGCACGGAGATAAATGCGATAGTTGTAACTGAACCCAAGAAACAGGTTGAAGTAGTTGGTGTAAAATCAACTGGTGGTCTGACAAAATCAATGGGCGTAAAGCAGTTTACTGATAGCAATAGAGTAACTCACCGTGAAACATATTATGATCTAGACATGGGTATTGTGATGAAAAATTGTGGGGCGGGCGGGTATTATAGAATCAGAGAAGATGGGGTTAAAGTAGATGCTGATGGCTATGTGATTGTCGCCGCTCACCTGGGTAATTACCCTCGTTGCTCTGTTGTCGAAACTAGCTTAGGATTAGGTAAAGTCTACGATACAGGTGGTTTTGCGAAAGTCCATCCTCACGGGACTGATATCGCAACTGACTGGACCAACAACAACGGTAGGTGATTATGCCAGATAAATCACTCGGGCAGCATTGGCTAAAAGACCCCGTCGTACTGGCTGATATTGCCGATTTAGCGAATCTAACGATTGACGATGTAGTTTTGGAAATCGGACCAGGCCTGGGTACGCTGACCAGTCGCCTATTGGCTAGAGCAGGCACAGTGGTTGCGGTTGAGTTTGATCCAGTTTTAGCAAAAAAGTTACCAGGTCAATTCCCAGGAAAAAATCTTCAGGTGATTAACCAGGATATTCTGCATTTTGAGTTGGGAAGCTTGCCCGGAGGCTATAAGGTCGTTGCGAATGTGCCATATTATATTACTAGTAAAATCGTTCAATTTCTTGCTGAGTCGTCTAATCCGCCTGCTGAGATGGTTTTATTGGTTCAAAAAGAAGTCGCCGAAAGATTGGCCTCGGACCCAGGTCACTATAGTATTTTGGCTATTTCAGCCCAGATTTATTATAAGATAACGCTTGGGTCAGTTGTGCCATCTAATTTATTCACTCCACCGCCAAAAGTCGATTCGCAGGCTGTGAAATTCGTTAGAAGAGAAAAGTCGCTAGTAGACGAGGCAGACCGGTTGAATTTTTTCCAGATCGTCAAAGCTGGCTTTTCGGCTAAGCGCAAGAAACTCCGCAGTTCTCTGGCTGGTGGGTTGCGGTTATCTAAACCGGATGTTGAACGATTATTGACTGAAGCGGATATCCTATTTGATTTACGGGCGGAAGATTTATCAATCGATCAGTGGATCAGACTAGCTAGGCTGGCAAAAACAAGGTGATTAAACAAGATCAGCCAACTTGTTTCCCTGATGACGTACTGGTAGCGGTGTCTTCTACTGAGGATGGCTCGATGCTCGATCGAGCTATGGGAATTCACGATGGTTCAATCGTATCTAATCGGACTAAATTGACTAACCAGCTCGGGATTAGTTATGGTGATATGGTTTTTCAAAGAATTATCTATAGTGAAAAACGGACCTACAATCTGATATGTGAAGTCGACGATGGTTCAACCAGTAAAAATACCAGTGAGGTTGTAGCAGATGCCCTCTGGACTGAATCTCGAAATGTTGGATTGATGCTACCAGTCGCAGACTGTATAGCGACAGTTATTTATGACCCGATTAATCACCAGTTGGCGTTGCTTCACCTAGGCAGACATTCGACTATGGCTGGGTTGCTGGAGAGGGTTCTTCAGAGGTTCAGGAGCAGTGGTTCATCAATGGATAAACTAATTATCTGGATGAGTCCAAGTGCCCAAGCTCTAAGTTATGTGATGGAGTTCTTCGAAGAACAAGACAATCCAGCTTGGAGTAATTTTTTCTATAGGACGGCCAGAGGCTATCATCTCGATATGCAAGGTTACAATAGAAATATTAGTCTGACTCATGGAGTGGCCTCGCATAATATCCATGTTTCCGAGATAGATACGGTTACTAACTCGAATTATTTTTCACATTACGCTGGAGAAACCAAGTCAAGGCTAGCTGTGGTGGCGATGGTTCGTCCTGAAGTGCTATAATACCAGATATGACCAAAAAACATGCTTACGTTACAACAGCTATTCCTTATGTTAACGGCACGCCCCATATGGGGCATGCTATGGACTACCTGTTGGCCGATGTTTGGGCTAGATACCAGAGACAGCTTGGCAGGGTTGTTCGGTTTCAGACGGGCGTAGACGAACATGGCAGTAAGATTGCGCAAAAAGCTAGAGAAGTTGGGCTGACGCCTCAGGAGTATGTTGATAGCATGTATGACAACTTCCAAAATCTCATCCAGTCTCTTGGCGCTGATACAACTGACTTTATAAGAACAACTGATCCGAAACATATAAACTCAGTTCAATATATATGGAATCGACTGGTCCAATCTGGGTTGATTTATAAGGGTGCTTACGAAGGCTGGTATTGCCAGGGGTGTGAAGCTTTCGTAACCGACAAAGAAACAGCCGAAAACAACGGTATTTGCCCAGATCACCAAACTCCATATCAAAGGCTGAGTGAAGAAAACTATTACCTAAAAACTAGCGCCTTTACGTCTCAAATCGTCCAGGCGATTGAATCAAATAAAATGAGAATAATCCCTGATTTTCGCAAGAAGGAATTCTTGGAGCTGATTAAGGACGGATTAGCTGATGTTAGTGTCTCACGGCCAGTAAAAAGTTTATCCTGGGGCGTACCTGTTCCAAATGATCCAAGCCAGGTAATGTATGTCTGGATAGACGCCTTAAGTAATTATATAACAGTCCTAGGCTATCCAAATGACCCACAGTGGCAGGAGTTTTGGCCGGCCGACGTCCAAGTGGTCGGAAAAGATATCTTGCGATTCCACGCTGGCATCTGGCCGGCTATGCTAATGGCGTTGGAGTTACCTTTGCCAAAAGTTTTATTGGTTCACGGGTTTGTCACTTCTGGTGGGCTAAAGATGTCAAAAACCCTTGGTAATGGAATTGATCCGTTTGAGATTATTAATAATTATGGCGTCGAGGCGATGCGTTATTTTTTTCTGCGACATATCCCGACACTAGACGACGGTGATTTTACTTGGGAAAGGTTCGAATCCGCTTATAACGGTGAGCTTGGTAATGATTTAGGTAATCTGGTTCAGCGGGTCGTAGCGATGATAAATCGCTATCAATCGGGTGTTGTCGGAGAATTGCCGGCAGGTAAGCACGACATGGGCCCCTACCGAGAACTAATGGACAAGTTTGAGTTCAATAAGGCTCTCGATGAAGTCTGGGTAATTATCAGAGCGCTCAATTTATATATCGATCAAGTGAAACCTTGGGAGGTAGCGAAGAGTCGACAGACTGATACAGAGGCGGAAGCTCATTTGAGTGAGATATTGTCTCATGCGGGTGGTACTTTGCTACAGGTAGCCGATCTACTCCAGCCATTTCTGCCAAGCACGTCGAGAGCTATAAAAACATTATTTACCTCAGGTGCATTGCCGGCTACTCTGGAACCATTGTTCCCTAAGATTTATTTACACACCTCTGATCCGCGCGCAACGCAACCAAAAATATGAAATTAATCGATAGCCATTGTCATCTTCATGATCCTGATTTTTTTCCTGACAATAGAGAACAGATTTATCAAAATTTGCTCCAGTCTGATATTGGGGCGATTTGTGTTGGCACTGATGGGCGGAGCTCCAGAGAGTCGGTCAGATTTACTAAGAACCGGCGAAATGTCTGGTCATCTATCGGCACACACCCCCATGAGGCGAAAACTGGCTACCAAGAGATAATTGAAATACTTAAATCGGCAAACCGATCAAAAGTTGTGGCAATCGGCGAGATAGGCTTAGACTATTTCTACGAGCATAGTTCAAGAAAAGACCAAATTGAGGCGCTAGAAGGGCAAATTCAACTCGCGATTGATTACGACTTGCCAATTAGTTTCCATGTGCGCGACGCATTTGACGACTTTTGGCCGATATTCGATAATTTCTCCGGTGTGCGTGGGGCACTCCACAGTTTTACTGACAACCAAGCCAATCTAGAGCAGGGTTTTTCCAGAGGGTTATTTGTCGGGCTGAACGGGATCAGTACATTCACTAGAGATGATAATCAACGTCAGATGTACTATAACGTTCCACCAAACAGGTTACTACTAGAAACGGATGCGCCATACTTGACACCACGCCCTTTACGTGGTAAAATGAATGAACCAAAGTATGTGGAGTTGGTTGCTAGATATTGGTCAGATGCAAGAAATATCGATTTTGATAAATTCTGTCAATTAACGCAAGACAACACTAGATTACTTTTTGGCATATAAAGCGGAGTAAATATTATGGATGGTCTAGCAAATAGAATTTTGCTGGTGGGTGCTAGTAGGGCGCTTTGGCCTGCTCGAGCACCGATTAGCGCGTCGACACCAGCTAAGCAGCTTCGCACAATATACCAAGACGCTAGTGCTAATATCACGCAACAGGCCATAATTACTGATTTATTATTTGATAGCCAAAAAGTGTCGCAGGCTTTGGCAGATGGACCAGTATCAACTGCCAAGTTGATATTAGAAATAGGCGAATCAATCGAGATTCATCGATCGTTAGCCAATAAAAGCCAGGAGACGTCCTAGTATGCTACTGGTCTTTCTCAGAAAGTTATTTTTAGGCGATGAAAGGCCTAAGTTTTCTACAAGGGTGACTAGGCATGACTTACAGTCTCTAGACCAGACTGAGCGAGAACAGATAAAGAATGAAAGCATCATCGGTGCGAGTATTTTTGGTGAATTTCCTCCAAATGTGATAGACCGAGAATTTTTCAATTTAGACAAGAACACTTGGATTTGGGGCGAGAAATTCGCTTTGCCAAATGGTTCTACAAAAGAACTAATTACAAAATATGAAGTTCAAAAACATGGCATTTTGAAGATTCAGCCGGATAATCAATATTCTTACATTGATGGGGCGGAACTAAGGAACTTCGCAATTGCTGTCCGAGAATACTATAATCGAGTTACCAGTAGGTCGAACAGTTAAAATTAGCTCATAACTATCTGATATAATTAAGTTATAGATGTCTGATTTTATTTACTTGGACCATGCGGCGGCAACCCCGTTGGATAATGTCGTATTAGAGGCGATGATGCCTTATTTTTCTGATAAGTTCTATAACCCGTCCAGTCCATATTCACCGGCAGTCGAAGTTAAGCGAGAGTATCAGAGTGCAAAACAGAGAATTGCCCAAGCTCTTGGGGTAGGCAGTGATGAGCTGGTAATGACGGCTGGTGCGACAGAGTCAATTAACCTGGCTTTTTCGTCTAGTTGTCAACGAAATTTAGTGGCGAATATCGAGCATCAGTCAGTTCTAGAAGCTTCAAAAAAACTTGATGGAACTATATTTGCTGGATCAGACCATAGAGGATTTATTTCGCCAGAATCTATAAAAGAGAAATTAACAGCCGAAGTGAGTATGATTAGTATTGCTTTGGCTAACCATGAGCTGGGGACAATTCAGCCGATTGCTGAAATTGCTGAATTCGTTAGAAGTGAGCGAGAACGGCGTCGTTTAGCAGGCGAAAAAACTCCTCTGCTGTTCCATACTGATGCCTCCCAGGCTTTGTCGTTAGTTGATGTTAAGCCAAATCGGCTAGGAATAGATTTGTTAACTTTGAGTGCATCAAAAATCTATGGCCCAAAACAAGTCGGTTTGTTGTGGGTGCGTCCGGGTGTTAATCTCAAGCCGAGCATTGTTGGGGGAGGGCAAGAGGCTGGTTTGCGTAGTGGGACAGAAAATGTAGCAGGGGTAATTGGTTTTGCATCAGCTATTGAATTAGCCACAAAGAGAAGAGAAGGCGAAATTAGGCGGCTAAGAGCCCTTCGCGACAAACTTGCTATGAGCCTGCAGACTTCCTGTCCCGATATGGTGATATCATCTGATAGTAGGAAATCATTAGTTAATTACTTAAACGTTTCTTTCCCTGGTCTAGACGCCGAAAGACTGGTCTTTAAGTTAGAGTCCAAGGGTGTGTTGGTGGCGACAGGTAGCGCTTGTTCGGCGAATAGAGGTAACCCATCAACAGTCTTGAGGGCAATTGGGTTGGACGACCAGCTGATTAACGGTAGCCTCCGGTTGACACTAGGTCGGCTGTCTAATGAAAAAGATATAGAACGAGCTTCTGCTTTGATTATAGAGGCGGTGCAACAAGAGCAGGTGAGGTTAAATGATCGCTAAAGTTCTATCTATTGTAGCGTGCTTGGCACTCATTGTAGTTGGTGTTAGTATCTATCTTTCGCCAGACGATTTGGACAAGTGTCAAGAGCCAGGCAACGAGTTGAACTGTGATCGGGCTGATGCAATAGTGGTCATTAGTGGTGGTGATACTAATGCGCGAACAGAGGGGGCAATTAAATTATACCGAGATGGTTGGGCGCCACTAATTATCGTTTCTGGGGCGGCCGCTGATAAATCAGGCCCGTCGAATGCTTCCGCAATGAGAGAGCACGCTATAGCTAGCGGTGTTCCAAATATGTCTATTATCGCTGAAGAATCATCAGAGACAACCAAGCAAAACGCGGTCGAAGTTAAGCAAATTATCGAATCAAGAGAAATCAAAGACATCATTCTGGTAACTAGTGGCTATCATGTTCGACGAGCTAAGCTGGAATTTCAATCTCAACTTCCCGATGTTTCAGTGAGGGTTCACCCAGCTTCAGACGATAAACAATGGAGCAACTTATGGTGGTTGACGCCATGGGGATGGCAACTTGCACTTTCGGAACTGGTTAAAATCGTCTTATTCTCAATTGGAGTCACTCGCTAAATGACAAAAGTTTTTGTTGGCATGAGTGGCGGGGTTGACTCTTCAGTTACAGCATCACTTTTAGTGGAACAGGGCTATGATGTTACTGGTGTCTATATGAAAAACTGGGCGGAAGATTTACCCGGCATGCATTGTCCTTGGGCCGAGGACGTGGCCGACGCCAAGCGAGTAGCAGTCAATTTAGGAATCGATTTTCGAATTTTTGATTTTCAGGAAGAATATAAACAAAAAGTTGTTGATTATATGGTGCGTGAATATCAGCTAGGACGCACGCCGAATCCCGATGTGATATGTAATCAAGAGGTAAAATTTAAATTATTCTTGGAGGCTTCTCTCGAACAGGGAGCGGACTTTATCGCAACTGGTCATTATGCGCGAAGTCCCTTAGAATCAAGTTCACTCTTTGTGGCATCAGACAGCATCAAAGATCAGACTTATTTCCTCTATCGGGTGACCGCAAGCGCCTTATCGAAGACACTGTTTCCGCTAGGCGACTATATTAAGGCGGAAGTTCGTCAAATGGCTGCAGAAAGAGGGCTATGGACAGCTAGCAAAAAAGAAAGCATGGGAATTTGCTTCGTTGGGCGTGTTAGTATAAAGGAATTTTTATCGGAGTATGTCGAATTTGAGCCTGGCAATATTATTGATATACAGTCGCAAAAGGTGGTAGGTCAGCATGAAGGAGCAATCTTCTATACGTTAGGCCAAAGGCACGGGCTAAATGTCGGCGGTGGATTGCCGTACTACGTAGTCGGAAAATCGATGGATAAAAATGAAGTCTATGTTTCAACGAGATTAGGCGAACAGAGTCTTTGGCTGAAAAAGTTAATCTTGTCAGATGTTCATTGGATAAATCAGGCACCAGTTGATGGTTCCTATCAAATCAGAACTCGACATCGAGCTAAATTGCAGTCAGCCGATCTTTCGATTGATGGGAGTAATCTTTTGCTTGCCCTTGAAACTCCAGAACGTGCAGTTACGCCCGGCCAATCAGTTGTGATTTACGACGGCGAAACGGTTCTGGGTGGCGGAATTGTTAAATCAGATTGACCAAAGTTGCAAAATAGTGTAAACTGTTTAGAAGTAGAAATATTAATATTGAAGTAGAGGAAAGAGAAGAAAGAAATATATGCTCGCAATCCGTTTGCAACGACTTGGTCGAAAAGGTTATCCAGTTTATCGCTTGGCAATTCAGGAAGCACAACGACACCCATCGAGTGGTCGAGTGGTCGCTTATGTCGGAAGCTACAACCCCCATACTAAAGAAGCGAATATTCAGATAGAAACGGCACAGAAGTATCTTGATAATGGCGCTCAACCAACTCCTCGAGTAGTTAAATTACTGAAAGATGCAGGCGTTAAACTGCCTTCATGGGTCAAGCAATCAGATACTTCTAAGCAGAAACCTTTGCGTAAACCAGAAAAACTTCGCAAAAACCAACCTAAAGAAGAACCAGTCCCAGAAGAAACAGCTACAGAATAACATTTTTGCTTAAGAACCCCCTGATCCCAGTGCGATAGGGGGTTTATATTGCTGTGATATAATAACAGATATGAACACACAACAAATTCGTCAAGCATACTTAGACTTCTTTGAGCAACGAGGCCATAAGATTGTCAGCCGAGCCCCATTAGTTCTAAGAGATGATCCAACAACATTATTTACGGGCTCTGGTATGCAACCGATGATTAATTATCTACTTGGTGAGACGCACCCCCAGGGAAGCCGAATAGCTGACAGTCAAACATGTCTTAGGGCCCAGGATATTGACGATGTTGGCGACAATCGCCATACGACTTTCTTTGAAATGCTCGGTAACTGGAGCCTAGGTGATTATTTCAAAAAAGATCAGATAGGCTGGATGTGGCAGTTCTTGTCGGAAGTAGTGGAGCTGGACATGTCCAAGGTTTATGTTACTTGCTATATCGGTGATGAGCAGTACGGGATTCTGAAGGACACGGAAGCAGGCGATTTCTGGACAGATTTATTCAGAAAATCTGGGTTGAGCTACGCCCAGGCGGATATTGGTTCAGAAGAAAATGGCTACAAGAGAGGCATTAAGCCTGGCGAGAGAATTTTTTACTATGATGGCTCGAAAAACTGGTGGAGCCGTAATGGTGGACCAGAAACTACACCAATCGGCGATCCATGTGGCCCTGATAGCGAGATGTTTTATGATTTTGGCACTCCGCACGACCCAATTTTTGGCGAAAATTGTCATCCGAACTGTGACTGCGGACGCTTCATGGAAATTGGCAATAATGTATTTATGGCCTACCGAAAAGTAGCCGAAGGTAAGTTTGAGTTACTGGAAAAACCAAATATCGATCATGGCTCAGGACTAGAGCGAATAGCTGCCGCAAAGTTAGGTAGCCCTGATGTTTTCAAGATTAGTTTAATTTGGCCAGTTATCGAGAAGCTGGAAGAATTGAGCGGAAAATCTTACGAAGAGGCAACAGAAGCGATGCGAGTGATAGCCGATCATCTCAGGGCGTCGACTTTTCTGGCAGTCGATGGTTGCGTGCCATCGAACAAAGAGCAGGGCTATGTGATGCGCCGAATGCTTCGCCGAGCAATTCGTTTTGCCCACGAGCTTGAAATTAGACAAGGTTTTTTCGAAGAAATTGTGCCAATAATCGCCGACTTATATGCTAATGATTTCCCAGAAGTGGCTCGCCAGCGGGAACAAATTATCAAAACCTTAATAGTTGAAGAGAAGGCGTTTAATCGCACCTTGCTTAAAGGTGTTAGCCATTTGAAAAAATTCGCCAAGGGTGGGTTGTCTGGTGACGAAATATTCACTCTCCACGATACTTATGGTTTTCCGCATGAGCTGAGTTTGGAAATCGCGAAACGTGAGGGAATCGAGCTAGAGCTATCTTGGCGAGAAACGTTCGAGGCTCGCATGAAAGAGCAAAGAGAGCGAAGCCAGACTGCAACTAAGGGCGCGTTTAAGGGGGGCCTGGAGGGTCAGACGATGGCTCATCGACGGCTACATACAGCTAATCATTTAATGTATGCAGCAATACGTAAAGTTGTGGGCGACCATGTGATGCAGCGAGGGAGTAATATAACTGATGAGAGGTTGCGATTTGATTTTAATAATGACAAGAAAGTAACACGCAATCAATTAGATGAGGTTGAGCAATTGGTTAATTCATGGATCGAGGCAGATTTACCGGTCAGTTTCAGGGAATATCCAACCGATGAAGCCTTCAAAATAGGCGCTGTTGGGGCATTCGGTGATCGATACGGTGACAAAGTAAGAGTTTATCAAGTTGGCGAGGGTGATGAGCGGATTAGTTTTGAGATTTGTGGTGGCCCACATGTAGATCGAACTAGTCAATTAGCAGAAGATGGTAAAAAGTTTAAAATCACTAAAGAAGAATCAAGTTCAGCTGGCATAAGACGCATCAAGGCTGTCCTTGTATAGTTGAATTTCACCGACCAGCAAGAACAGACCGATTGGTTTTAATTTGTTTCTCAAACATAGTTAAAGCCGTGAGTAAGGGAACTAGAGAATTACCTGTCCTTTTCTCGCATCTAGCTAAAGCTTCTAGGTATCTTGCATTTGCCGTGGGGCTGGATAAAGTTATTGTGTTGGCAGGAGGTCTACGATTATTATTACTAAAGTGGCTTATTGTCGCGGTAATATTGCCTTCGTCCGTGAGATAGTTTGCAGTTGTGCTTAGGTGGTACCTCTGGTCTCCGTTGATATAGTCTCTTACGATGCTTAACTGTCTTCTGACTCCGTGGGCGTCTTCCGGCAGTTTATATATAGTTTGTTCGGAGTGTTGTAGTAAGCGATCGGGTTCGCTCTTTAGGTCGAGGCGTAATGCGTCTATGAAGTTAGCAGGTGACGCAATTTTCAGGTAATCCAATAAGGTATTACAGGCAGGGGTATTGCCCTCTATAGCCGTGGATACTAGTACGAGCGCGTCATTGGTAGATACTGAATAGCCTCTCCCAGGATCTCTTACCCGCCATGTATCTAGTTTGTTCGGTATGCTCTTCATGGACATATCCCCGTAAGTTGGATGAAGCATACCTATTATTGCACTTTTGGTGTATCTGTTGTCTTTGGTTCTTTCCATGTGACTAGTAAGGGTTATACTAGCCCTACCGAGAGCGTCCCGTATGAGAGAGACAGAGCTTTTGAGCGTCTCTTTTTTGGTATCAGGAAGAAAATACGGGCAATATTCGGTAGTTGTAGCTAAGCTTCTGAGCCTTCCATAGCAATCTTCAAAATCCTCGATTTCCGAGGGGTTCATCAGTAACTCCTCAACGTGTTTTACCATGTATATATTATATCACAAATACAAATTAAAAGCAACGTTTGCCCAAATTACTCTGGTCGTTTATACTATAAGCAGTATGTCTATGAAAGCTTTGTTAAAAAAGAAACCAAGCACGGGCGGTAGCGAGCTAATCATCAGTTTAGATATTGGTACTGAGGTAGTAAAGGCTTTGGTTGCTCGGATAAATAATGATGAAATCGATATAATCGGTGTTGGTAGAAGGTCTCAGGAGATCGGCGATATGCATTCTGGTGCGATTGCCGATATTTCAGCGGTAGTAGCAAATTGCGAGTCAGCTCTGTCTGAAGCTGAAGATATGGCAGGGGTTCAAGGGCGACGAGTGATTATGGGGATTGCGGGTGAGTTAGTCAAAGGTCAAACCAATACTATTCGCTATCGACGGCCTCAACCAGATAAAGCACTTGACATAGCCGAGATGGAATTTATCATTGAAAAAGTCCAAGAACGAGCGCAGATTAAGGCTCAGGCGCAAATCGCCCTTGAAACAGGCAACCAAGACGTTGAAGTCAAGCTTGTTAACTCGGCTCTAGTGTCGATCCATATTGATGGGTACAAGGTGTCGAATCCGATTGGTTTTCAGGGAAAAGATGTGGCAATACAGATTTATACGGCTTTTGCCCCAATGGTCCATATTGGTGCCCTCGAAAAAGTGGCTGATGAATTAGCACTTGAATTAGTTGCAGTAGCTGCTGAGCCTTTTGCTGTTAGCCGGAGCGTTGTTGGCGCTGACGCAAACAGTAATTTTACGGCAATTTTAATTGATGTTGGTGGCGGAACGACGGATATTGCTGTCGTAAACGATGGTGGTGTCGAGGGGACGAAGATGTTCGGTATCGGTGGGCGAAGTTTCACCCGAACTATCGCTACTGATTTAGATATCGGCTATAAAGACGCCGAGAAACTCAAGGTAAACTTCGATGATGAGCGGATTAAACCCGACATTCGTGAAAAAATGAATCTATCAATTGAAAAGACTGTCGAAGTTTGGTTATCGGGAATAGAGTTGTCGTTGGCGGAATTCGACAATATCGATCATTTGCCAAGCCGGATTCTGCTATGTGGTGGTGGATCAAGCCTAAATCAGTTAGTGGAAACTCTAGCCAAAGGTGATTGGTATAAAGATCTGCCCTTCACTAAGCGACCGACTGTGAAGCATATCAACCCCGCCGAGGTGGCTGGTGTGGTAGATACAACTGGTGAAATAACAGATCACACATTTGTTACGGCGATGGGTTTGTTGCGAGTTGGCTATGATACTATGTCTGAAAATAGCACAGATGATAGATTTCTAGATAAAATTAATAGGTTGTTGAGAATATAAATGAATAAAGATGTGATTTACATAGATGCTGAAGACGATATTACGGCGATTATCGGCAGAATTAAAGCCTCCAAGGAGAAGATAGTTGCCTTAGTTCCACCCAAAGGGCTGGGAGTGTTCCAGAGTATCGTAAATATGCGTTTGCTAGCGAAGATTAGTGACGAGTCGAAGAAACGAATCGTAATTATTTCAGGAGACGCAAATATTGGTAGTTTGGCGGCTGTGGCAGGAATCCCAGTTGCAAAAAATCTGCAAACAAAGCCAGAAGTTGCCGAAACTCCAATTCTAAAAATTGATAAAGGTGAAGATATCATCGATGGTAATGAACTATCGATCGGTGATTTAGCTAAAACTGTTGCTAGTGATACAGACGCAAGAAAGGAAGTGGCAATTGCTGAGGTGGCTCTCAATCAGTCAAATATTGACAATGAATCAGCTAATTCTTTTACTAGACGAACGTCGAAAACATCAAAAGTACCGAATTTTGGAAGATTTAGAAAAAAATTAATTTTTATTGGACTAGGTTTACTAGTACTGGTTGGGTTCTTGGTTTGGGCAATCTGGTTTGCGCCTAAGGCAACGATCAATATTGTCGCTAAGACGACAAATATTGCGATTAGCGAACGAATAAACCTAAAAAGTGATGTGGCGACCAATGCTGATACTAAAACTCTCAGAGTGACGAAGCAAGAACAGAAGGCGGATGTTACAGTCGAGTTTAAGGCGACTGGCGAGAAGAACGCCGGAGAAAAAGCTAAAGGAAGTATCAGGTTACTGGCTGGGTACACAGGAGATATTGGTTCTACAATCCCAGCAGGCACCCAGGTGCAATCGGCTAGTGGAGCAAAGTTTAGCACCGATAAATCAGTAACATTTACTCTAGAGAACTGGACAGGGTTAGAGGTTGGCGTAACCGCTGTTTCGCCTGGAGTCTCATCGAACGGAGCGAAAGGAAACGTCTCTGGCTTGCCATCCCAAATCTCAGGCAGTTTCGTCGACGCGACAGCTGGTGGAACCGACAAAATGATAACAGTAGTTTCGCAAGAGGACATAGATAAGGCTACCGATGAGTTGAGCGGTAAAAAAGCAGATGATTTACGATCGAAGTTAAATAGTTCATTTAGTAACTCGGCTATAGCCGTAGAAGCTAGTTTCCGTGAAGAGCGGTCAGAGCCAAGCCCCAGCGTTAAACTGGGCGATGAAGCAACAGGTAATGTTATTTTGAAGGCTACGATTACTGGCACAATGCTAGCGGTTGATCGAACTGATATTGATAGTTTCTTGACAAGCATTGCCAAGAAAGAAATAGGTGACAAAAAATCGCAAAAGGTTTATAAGAACGGTGCAGATAATGCTAAATTCTCCCAGTTCAGAGAAAATGGTGAAGCGCCGAGCGTTATTCTGTCGGCAGAAATAGTCACAGGCCCAGCTATAGATGAAGCCGAAGTTAAAGAGCAAGCAAAAGGTCTGCGATATGGTGATATTCAATCGAAACTCGAGACGATTGAAGGGGTTGATAGTGTTGATACACAGTTTTCTCCATTATGGGTGCGTACTGCGCCAGATGATATATCTCGCATAGAAGTAAAGTTTGATATTCAAAATGCCAGCCCGTAATTATTTGGCGCTTGATGTTGGTGAAAAAAGAATTGGCTTAGCGATGGCTGATGATAATGTGCGAATTGCTGTCCCATTCGGTTGGTTAAATAATGATGACTACATTATTCAAAAAATCACCGAAAAATTAATCCAGCACGATATATCAGTGGTGGTTGTTGGTTATCCGCGTAATCAATCTGGTGAAGCGACTCAACAGACCAAATTTGTTGAAGAATTTGTCAATAATTTATCAGCTATTGATTTAGATATCGATTTGGTATTTCAAGACGAATCATTAACTAGTGTTGAAGCAGAGAGGCGTCTAGGGAGAGTAATAGATAAGGGTGAAATCGATGCCGAGGCGGCCAGTATCATACTTCAGGATTATCTTGAGAGTAGATATGGTAATTAAAAAAAACAAATTATGGCTTATTTTATCGGGCGTTGTGTTGCTGGGCTTCATCGCATCGATAGTACTAGGGTCTTTGTGGTATAGGGCTCAGCTCCAGCCAGTGAATAGTCAGTCCAATGACGTTGTCTACGTTGAGATCAAGCAAGGCACTTCTTCTCGTGAGGTTGGTCGGTTACTAAAGACAAAAGAGCTGGTCAGAAGTCAACTAGCTTTAATGGTTTATCTACGAGCTAATCAATTAGATGGTCAGTTTAGGGCTGGTGTATTTGGGCTAAAGCAATCGCAATCGTTAAGTGAAGTAGTCAATCATTTAGTTAATGATCAGCCGGACGAGAAGTCAATCACGTTTTACCCAGGGGGTATGCTTGTTGACAAGTCTGACCGACAAGAAAAATACGATGTTATGACGGCTTTGAAGAGGAGTGGTTTTAGCGAGGAGGATATCAATCGTGCTTTATCAGCAGAATATACTAGCCCTGTCTTCAAGGGACGACCACAGAAGGCTAGCCTGGAAGGCTATGTCTATGGCGACACCTATTCCGTAGCGCTAAATATCAGTCCAGAGGGAGCTATCCAGAGGGGTATAGACCAATTATCGCAATTGGTCGACAAAAACAACTTAGAGCAAAGATTTTCCGAACATGGGCTTAGCCTATTCGAGGGGATCACTCTAGCGTCAATTATTGAGAGAGAAGTTAGCTGTAGTAATCAACAGCGCTGTGAGGATCAAAAACAGGTTGCTCAGGTCTTTTACAAGAGGCTAAGGGAGGGCATACCGCTCGGTGCGGATGCGACATTTGTTTATGCGGCCGATTTGGTAGGTAAAAAGCCATCAGTTGACTTTGATTCGCCATATAATACAAGGATTCATACGGGGCTACCACCAGGGCCAATCAGCTCACCTGGGATCGGTGCGTTAGAAGCTGTAGCTAGCCCAGCAGAGGGAGACTTTCTATTTTTTGTCAGTGGCGATGACGGAATTACCTATTTTTCTCGAACAGAAGCAGAACATATCGAGAACACACGAAGATTTTGTGTCAGAAATTGTTCACTTTTTTAATACAATTACCTCTGTTTATGACCATCTTTACCCAGATGGTTGACATAGTTATTGCGCTAGTGTAAAATGGTTAACAATACATTAAGTCGACTCTCTATTAATGTGATTTGACAAAGTGTATCTACCAGAACTGTCGCACGAATGTAGTAAACTAATCTAGAAAAGAAATATTACTAATATTAGGTCGACAACACATTCTGTTCTTTTGCGAGAAGAAAGACATAGTATGGTAGCGAGTGTCAGCTTAGAAAGCTACACAGGAGTTTAGTATCCGTAACAAATCAATTACCCTTCACGGGGATAAGCCAAGAAAATCAACAATAGTTGGTTACAGCGGTGTTTTTTTGTTCATAGTTTTATTTCTGACATTTAGTTACCAAGATGTTAGTGTCAATTCCAGCATAGACAACTCATCAGTCACTCAGACAACAAATCAGTCATCATTTGGAAATCAGGTTAACGCTATTTCTGCTGATCAATTGACGGCTGCTAATGCCGTTGCTTCATTGGCGGAGGTAGTTAATCTTCCGTCGGCAGGTGATTTACGAGAGACGGCAACTACTCTATCAGTCCAGAAGCAATTAGCTCAATCGGACTCAATGGTTGTTTCAAAACCTCAAATAGTTGAGCCAGAGACCTCGTCAGAACGAGGGATTACTTCCTATGTAGTTCAAGATGGTGACAGTTTAGCTTCCATATCAGAGAAATTTGGTGTTTCGCCTCAGACTATCAAATGGGCGAATAATATGTCAGTTGACTCAGTCGATGTCGGCAAAGAGTTGACTATTCCTCGTGCAGATGGAGTCGTTTATACTGTCAAGTCTGGGGACACAATAGATAGCATAGCGTCAAAGTATAAAGTCGATGCAGAGAGGGTTATCATGTATAACGATCTAGACAAAGACGCGGAGTTAACAGAAGGTGTTAGATTGCTTCTGCCGAACGGTGATTTGCCAGAAACTGAGAGGCCTGGCTATGTAGCGCCTAGAGTATATAGCGCACCAGCAACAAATTACAACCTGTCCTACAGCACGATGGGTGGCGGATCGGTCATCAGTCGTAGTTATGGCTTCCCTGGCCCTTCAGCTGGTAACCGATATGCGGCTGGCAACTGTACTTGGTATGCTTATGAGAGGCGTATGCAGCTCGGTAGACCAATCGGTGGAATGTGGGGTAATGCTTACTCATGGAAGACAAGTGCCCAGAGCAGTGGATACGAGGTCAATAAAAATCCTGCTCCAGGCGCCGTGATCCAGACATCAGGCGGTGGTGGTGGGTATGGTCACGTCGGTGTGCTTGAGCGAATTGAAGGCGACAACATGATTATCAGCGACATGAACTATGCTGGGTATAATGTTGTGACATGGCGCACAATCCCGCTTAGCCAAGCCGGTAACTACTGGTATGTTCATTAATATATAATAGATAGAAAATAAGCGCCCCGTGTTTAATCGAGGCGCTTTTGTTATACTAAAGATATGTTTATAGACGTAGCAACAGTTAGATTGAAAGCGGGCAAGGGCGGTGACGGTGTAGTTAGCTTCCGTAAAGAGAAGTTTGTCGATAAGGGCGGTCCAGATGGTGGCGACGGTGGCCGAGGCGGCGACATTGTCTTCCGCGCAACAAAAAGACTCAACACTTTGGTGAAATTCCGGTACAAGCCAGAACTCAGTGCCGAAAACGGACAACCAGGCTCAAAGCGAAATAAGCGGGGTAGGTCAGGCGAGTCGTTAGTTGTTGATGTGCCGATCGGGACCGTGGTCACAAGAGATGGTCAGGTAGTCGCGGATTTAACGGAAGATGAGCAAAAAATCATTATCGCTAATGGTGGCGATGGTGGATTCGGTAATGCACACTTCAAATCATCAACTCGTCAAGCACCTCGCGTAGCAGAGCTTGGCGAAGCTGGTGAGGAATTTGAGGCTGAGCTAGAACTGAAATTGATAGCTGATGTTGGTCTAATTGGTTTTCCAAACGCAGGCAAGTCAACATTCCTTTCAGTGGTATCTAACGCTCGCCCAGAAATAGCCGATTATGAATTTACCACCTTAACACCGAATCTTGGCGTGGCTGATATCGATGACGGCAGTATTTTGATCGCTGACATACCAGGATTAATAGAGGGGGCATCAGAGGGCAAGGGCTTGGGCGATCAATTTTTACGCCATATCGAGAGGACCGCAGTCTTAGTCCATATGATTGACGTTTATAGTGATGAACCAGCAGAAAAATATAAAACGATTCGCCAGGAACTGAGCCAATATGGCCATAAACTAGTTGATAAGCCCGAAATTATTGCTTTAACCAAGTGTGACGGGCTGGACGATGAAATTATCGCTATGCAGTCAACTGCCCTCCAGAGTGAAGCTCCAGAAGCGCAAATAGTCGCTATCTCATCTCAGACTCACCTAGGGGTTACAGATTTGCTCCGTTTGGTGCGAAAATCTGTTGAGGAGTATAGGCACGCCGAGGAAGAGCAGGTAGATAATATGATAGATGCTGATATAGTGCCAGTCATATCTTTGTCACCAGATCAGCTAGAGGATACTTGGGTAGTTAAATTTATCGATGGAGTATATGTTATTTCTGGCAACAAAATAGAGAAATTTGCTCGTCGCACTAATTTTGATTTGTTTGATGGTGTCAATCGACTACGCGATATTATGCGTAAGCTGGGCATTACCCATGAGCTGATTCGTCAGGGTGCCGTAGGGAGTAGTATTATTCGTATCGGTGATGATGAATTCACGCTTTTGGAGCAATAATCAATAGTGAAGACGTTTTTCTTTTATGATCTAGAAACGACTGGGTTGAATTCGCGACAGGATAGAGTTATGCAGTTTGCTGGGCAGAGAACTGATATGGATTTACGACTAATCGACGAGCCGGTCAATGAACTAGTTCGACTTAATGATGATACTGTGCCAAGCCCAGAAGCGCTGTTGGTGACAGGTATAACGCCTCAGCAAACGGTTGAGAATGGCTATAGCGAGGCTGAATTCAGCAAAAAGCTGATTGAGGAATGGTTCACGCCAGATACTATTGTCATCGGCTTCAACAATGTGCGGTTTGATGACGAGTTTATTCGTCATTTGCTGTGGCGAAATTTTTATGATCCATATGAGTGGGCGTGGAAAGATGGTCGAAGTCGTTGGGATATGTTAGATGTTGTTCGGATGACTCGAGCGCTTCGCCCAGAGGGAATTAATTGGCCAGTTGATCAAAATGGCGATCAAGTCAATAAACTAGAGCTTATCACTAGAGCTAATGGCATATTTCATGAAAAAGCCCACGATGCATTAAATGATGTTGTAGCGACAATTGAGGTGGCCAGACTCATTAAACAACACCAGCCTCGATTGTTTGAATATTTATTCAATCTTCGCGATAAAAAAGAAGTCCAAAAACTGGTTAACCTTAATGAAAAGAAGCCCTTTGTTTACACAAGCGGGCGCTATGATAAGCAATTTGCCAAAACGACGGTAGCTTTTCCACTGACGACTGACCCTAATGGTAATGTAGTTGTTTACGATTTGAGGCACGATCCCGCTAAGTTTGCCGAACTCAGTTATGGGGATATTTCTAAGAGAGTTTTTGCTTCGTGGGAGGAGCGACAGAAAGATTCTTTCGAATCTATCCCGGTTAAAGTCCTACAGTCCAATAAATGCCCAGCAGTTGCAGAACTTAGTGTATTAACGAAGGCTGATGGTTGGAAAAAGATTAATTTGTCACAAGAAGTGGTTGATAAAAACATGATGGTTTTGTTGGGGAATCCAGAATTTGCTGAAAATGTCCGTTCAGCGTTTGAACTAAGACCAGATTTTGCTCATTCAACTGATCCCGAGGCAAGACTGTATGATAGTCTTGTGCCAGATATCGATAAAATCCGCATCGAGGCTGTGCGTAACGCTGAAGAAAATAAACTAGCCGATTTTCAGCCCGAGTTTCGCGACGAAAGGTTGCCAGAGCTACTACTCCATTACAAGGCAAGGAATTTTCAGAGGAGTTTGTCTGAAAGCGAGACTCAGCAATGGGAAAATTGGCGGACTAAACGTTTAGAGGTGACTATTCCTGTAGCTCTGAGGTCAATCAACGAGATAATGGGGCGATCAGAGTTGTCGGAGCAGCAGAAGTTCGTTTTGTCAGAACTTAGTTTGTGGATAGAGAGTATTATGCCAGCTGATAGCTATTAGCTAATAGGGGTTGGTAGATAACGAGATAGAGCTCTGGTCGGCTTCTTTTGTTTATTGTTTATCATCAGAGTTCTGAGCACAAACTCAGTAAGTTCTGGGTATTGGCAGCCTATTTTAAATAGATATCGGGCAACCAGTCTACTGGAGGCTAGTTTGACTTTAGGTAAATAAAACCCTCGGCTAGCAACAAGTGCGATGAGTAGCGGAATAATTACCGTCCATAAAACAAGCATCGCTAATGGCGGGACTGTAAAGTTAAGTAACCTGATATGACCCGATATCACGAAATAAAAAACAGTATCAATAAAACCTGTTCGCAAAACGAAGACAATTAAAATTGTTAGACCAACCCATTTCAACTTATTACCCATTAAATCAATTCTGGATGAACAGTGATATATTTGCAATCATAAGCCCGATGTTATCTTGTGTCGATTGATAATATATCCTACTACGGAATACAGTGTATCTTTTTGCTACTAGAGCTAAAGATGGCCTCCAGGTTCGAAATGGCTTAAGCTCCAGTTTAGGCTGACTAACTAGTAAAACTGAGCAATTTAGGGTATAATACATCAGTTATGGTGGACATTATACGAGTCAAGGGAGCGAGGGAGCATAACCTCAAAAACGTCGATATTGAGATACCGCGCAATAAGCTGGTGGTAATTACTGGTTTGTCGGGTTCTGGTAAGTCTTCGCTAGCGTTTGATACGATTTATGCAGAAGGGCAGAGGCGTTATGTTGAGAGTCTGTCTAGTTATGCTCGTCAATTTTTGGGCGTCATGGATAAGCCAGATGTCGATAGTATCGAGGGTCTGAGCCCAGCTATTTCGATTGACCAAAAATCGACCAGCCGTAACCCACGCTCGACTGTTGCGACTGTGACGGAGATCTATGACTATCTACGTCTGTTGTTCGCGCGTATCGGTGTGCCTCATTGTCCGATTTGTCATAAGACAGTTACGAGGCGGACGATGGATGCAATAGTTTCGGAAGTTGAGCGGTCGTATCAGTCTAAGAGACTATTGATCCTCGCCCCAATCGTTAGGGGTAAAAAGGGCGAATTCGCTCATGTTCCAGAGCAATATCAGCGACTAGGTTACGCTAGGGTGCGAGTTGATGGAGTAGTTTATGCGCTTGACGAATTCCCTGAGTTACAGAAAAGTTTCAAACATGATATCGAGCTGGTGGTTGACCGCTTAGTGCTGATGGAGGATATGAACTCTCGGTTGAGTCAGAGTATCGAGCAGGCACTGGAGATTGGCCAAGGAGTGGTCGAGGTTTTAGACGCTGATACGGATGAAATAAGAGTTTTCTCTCAAAGGTATGCCTGTGTCAATCATCCAGAGGAGGAGATCCCGGAGCTTGAGCCAAGACTATTTAGTTTTAACGCACCACAAGGCGCTTGTCCGACCTGTACTGGGCTTGGTAATAGATTAGAGGTTGACCCTGGTCTGGTTTTTAACTTTAACCTGACGCTTGCCGAGGGAGCAATTCGACCCTATAACCGTGTTAACGAAGATGCGTGGTATATTAAACGATTGATTGCTGTTGGCGAGGCTTATGGTTTCGGTGTTCGCACGCCAGTCAAAGAATTGTCGGAAGAAATTCGCCAGAAAATACTCTATGGAACTGGTGAGCAGAAATACAAAGTCGACCTAGGCGGTGGGCGAAGTTACCAGACGACCTACGAGGGAGTAATCCCTAATCTTGAGCGGCGCTGGCGGGAGACCGATAGTGATTTTATGCGCCGAGATATCGAACGGTTTATGCGTGAGCGAAAATGCTACGCCTGCAAGGGGGCTCGGTTAAAGCCTGCGGTACTAGAGGTGACAGTCAATGGGCTGAGTATCATGGACGTGACAGACTTGTCGGTGGATCAGGCATTAGATTTGTTCAGTTCTTCGACAGATGATTTTACGGAGAAAGAACTCGAGATTAGTAGGCAGATTTTTAAAGAAATTCGCTCACGGCTAGGTTTTATGCATGATGTTGGGCTAGACTATTTGGAACTTGGTCGTGCGGCTAATACTTTGAGTGGTGGCGAGGCTCAGCGCATTCGTCTGGCGACACAAATTGGTTCGGGTCTTCAGGGCGTGCTATATGTACTAGATGAGCCGTCGATTGGACTACATCAGCGGGATAATGAACGATTGATATCGACACTCAAACGGCTAAGAGACCTTGGCAATAGTGTTATTGTGGTAGAGCACGATGAAGATACTATCCGCCAGAGCGATTTCTTGGTAGATATGGGGCCTGGGGCGGGCAATGATGGTGGCGAAGTAGTGGCGATTGGTCTACCTGAAGAAGTTGCCAAAAACCCAAACAGTGTAACGGGGAGATTTTTGAGAGGTACTGAAAAGATTGAAGCTCCAAAGAAGCGTCGAAAATCGATTAAAGACAGACAACTGGTGGTTCGCGGTGCTAGGGAGAACAACCTAAAAAATATCGATGTCGCTTTTCCGCTTGGACTGCTCACAGTAGTCAGTGGTGTGTCTGGTTCTGGCAAATCTACTCTAGTAAATGACATTATCGCCAAAGAATTAGCCTCACGTCTTAACCGAGCGACAACAGCACCTGGTGCTCATGATAATATTGAAGGGATTGAGCATCTAGATAAGGTAATTGCTATCGATCAGTCGCCGATCGGTCGAACGCCTCGGTCTAATCCAGCGACCTACACTGGCGTCTTTACACAGATTCGTGAACTTTTTGCTACGACGCCCGAATCAAATATCCGAGGCTACAAATCAGGCAGATTTAGTTTTAATATCAAGGGCGGTCGATGTGAGAACTGTCAGGGTGACGGTGTGATCAAGATTGAAATGCATTTTCTTCCCGATGTATATGTGGTTTGCGATGAGTGTAAGGGCAAACGATATAATCGCGAGGCTCTAGAGATTAAGTATAAGGACTCGACGATAAGCGATGTTCTAGACATGACAGTTGATCGGGCCGTAAAGTTTTTTGATAATATCCCAGCTATTTCGCGCAAATTCCAGACACTAGTTGAGGTGGGGCTGGGCTATATACGGTTAGGTCAGCCAGCTACAACTTTTTCTGGTGGCGAAGCTCAGAGGATTAAGTTAGCAACTGAGTTATCGCGTCGATCAACTGGCAAGACTATGTATATACTCGATGAGCCAACAACAGGGCTCCATAGTGCTGATGTTAGGCGATTATTGACGATCCTTCAGAAATTAGTTAATGGCGGTAATTCGATGATAGTCATTGAGCACAACTTGGACGTTATTAAATCGGCTGACCATATTGTCGATATGGGACCTGAGGGGGGCATGGGCGGTGGTTCAATAGTCGTTACTGGTACGCCAGAAGAAATAGCTAAATCATCTGAGTCCTGGACGGGCAAATACCTCAAAACAACATTGTAGCCTGTCTAAAATAATTCTAGAACTTGTCTTTTTTGTCTCTGCTGAAAATAATGTTGAATTGTTTTTTGATTAGGTCACGAGTTTCTTTTTGCTTGAGGCCGTGAATAATCATTGGTGAGACTGACAAGAATATAATGATTAGAGCAGCGACTTCAATATTCACGCCGGCTTTGGTCAGCGCGGCACCAGCAAAGTAGCCTAGGTAGGTAAAGGTAGCTGTCCATAGGGCGGCGCCAACTAGGTTAAAGGCGAGAAATGAACGATAGTGCATTTTACTCGTGCCCGCAACAATTGGCGCAAAAGTTCGGATAATTGGCACGAAACGAGCTAGGACAATCGTTAAAGCACCGTGTTTTTCGTAGAATTTCTCAGCCTGAAGGAGATATTTTTGCTTGAAAAAACGAGAATTTGGTTTATCAAATAATTTCCGACCAACTTTGTGTCCAAATGCATATCCTGTGCTGTCGCCCAGGACAGCCGCGATAAATAGTAAAATAACAAATATATGGATGTTGAACGGTAGAGACCCTAGGAGGAGGATGTTTTGTTGAACCATATAGCCAGCAGTAAATAGCAGACTGTCGCCCGGGAAGACAAAGCCGATAAGTAGTCCTGATTCGGCATAAACTACAAATAATATAGCTAAGACGCCAAATCCGGTGATGAGATGAATGAATGCTTCCACGATTATCAATTTTAGCACAGTTCGCCATCAATCAATAAATTTGTTATAATAGAAAGCACAATCGACGGAACTCCGAAAAGGTATCCAGAAAGGGAGAAGTATGGGAGATAAAGTTACTATCAATGTAGAACCTCGTGAGGTTCATGGCAAGAAAGTTGAACAACTGCGCAAAAACGGGATTATTCCCGGAACTGTTTATGGCGCTGGTATTGATCCAGTGAGCGTCCAGATGAATGGACGAGAGCTTATCAAGGCAGTCAAGGAGGCTGGTCGTCATACGCCAGTTCATTTGACTGGGAGCAAGAAGAGAATAGCGATGATAAAAGATATTGATATCCATCCAGTTAGACATGAGATTAGACACGTATCATTTCATGCTGTTCGAGCTGATGAGCCTGTGGTAACTGGGGTGCCAATCCGCCTAGTAGGCGAGGGTGAGAGTGTAGCAGAAAAAAATGGTTTAGTCATTTTGCAGGCTCTTGAGGAGATTGAAATCCGCGCTTTGCCAATGGAGTTACCTGAAGCGTTAGAGATATCGATAGTTAATCTAACCGATGCCGGTGATCGTGTGATAGTCGGCGAAATAAAATTACCAGAGGGTGTGGAAATAGTTGAGCGAAAAGATAACAGACAAGACGATGAGGGCGAAGAACGACCTTCGATTATGGATTTGGTCATCGCTAGCGTTTATGAGCCAGCTGCGCTAGAGGCTGCCAATGAGGCAGTCGCAGGCGAGGCTGAGTCGGCCGAGGCTGGCGAGGTGGAGGCCAAACAGGGCGGCGAAGCTGAGCCAAGTAGCGATGGAAAAACAGAATCTACTAAATAGATAACGTAAAACTGAAAAGTTTAAGAGTCTCTTCGGCAAGATAGAGGCTCTTTTTTATGATTCGATAAATCCACCACTTTGGTGTTTCCAAAGTCTGGCATAAATTCCATCTTTAGCCAGTAGTTCCTGATGCGAGCCATCTTCGACGATTGAGCCGTTATCGATGACGAGTATGCGGTCGAGTTTGGCAATGGTTGATAATCGGTGAGCGATGACGATGCTAGTTCTACCTTTCATCAGTGATTCTAGGCTGGCTTGAATTAACTTCTCGCTCTCACTATCGAGGGCGGAGGTCGCCTCATCAAGTATGAGAATCGGTGCATCTTTGAGAATCGCTCGAGCAATCGCCACCCGTTGTCTTTGTCCACCCGATAGCTTAACGCCTCGTTCGCCGACAATAGTGTCTAGCCCATCAGGCAGTTTACTAATAAACTCATAAGCGTTAGCGGATTTGATTGCTTTTTGCAACTCTTGTTCGCTGGCGACCAGCTTGCCGTAGCTGATATTTTCTCTGAGACTACGATGAAACAGGGTTGGTTCCTGTGAGACGAAAGCAATCGACTGACGGAGGCTCTTTTGTGTGACGGTTTGGATATCTTGGCCGTCGATTTTAATGTTGCCGTTCGTCGCCTCGTTGAACCTCATTAAAAGCTTTGTAATAGTAGTCTTGCCAGCACCACTTGGCCCAACTAGGCCAACTCGTTGACCAGCCGTAATCGATAAATTGATTTCTGATAGAACCTTAACATCTAAGGCGTCGTCATAAGCGAAATCGACTCGGTTGAACTCGATAGATCCCTTTGCTACTTTCAAATCAATAGCATTAGGCGCATCGGTAATCTTTGGTGGCTCGGTCAACATTTCCGTTATGGGTGCCGCCTGTAGTAACAGTCTATCATAACCGTTGACTATGTCGCCAAGAACGAACAGCTGTGAGGAAACTCGCTGGAGATAGGCTATGACAAATATGGCTATTCCAATAGACATCTGCTTGTTTGCTAATAATCCAGCGATGATGATAATCGCCATAATTTGGGTTAATGACATTAATAGTAGCCGAAAGTTATTCTCGGTGACTATCCAGCGGAAATCTTTAAGAAAAGATGTTTGATAAAGACGATTGATATTATAATTTTCCGCCAGTTCATACTGCTCATTGCTAAAGGCTTTGACAGTTTGATTATTAGAGATGGTATCAGCAGCCATACCGTTTACTTGGCCGATTAGTTCTTTGCGAGCGTGGCGTAAGTTTTTACGGAGTTTAATTGATAATCGGATCACGATTAGTAAAAATACAATCAGCCCAAGAACAATTAGCCCTAGCAGAAGTGAATTAGACAAAATAATAAAGGTGCCTAAGCTGACATTTAGCACAAAAGTTAGAGTTCGAATCGTTAACAAATCTTGTAAGCCAACATGAGCGTTGACGAAATCGATAAATCTACCAGTTAAAGCGCCAATTTTTTGATTATTGAAGAAACTAGAATCTTTTTTGAGTAATTGATCGAGTGTGTTAATTGATAAATCTGTTCGAACGTTGGACTCATGATTGATCAAGGCCTGGAAGCCGAAGAAATTTAGAGCTACTCCGATGAGAGCTACTACACTTGCTAGTATCAACGAGTGAGACAATTGGCTAGATGAACTGGGCTCGATAGAGCCAACGGCTTGTGATAGAAAATAAGGCAGGACGGTATCTAGGAAAACGCTAGCCACTGGGATAGTGATTAGGGCGACAAAAAAGCTGACTTTATGTTTTTTTATCTGTTGCCAGTAGAGCCTGATCGTTTCAAGATTGATGCTTTTGGCCAAAATAACCCCTTTCTTGTTTATTTTTAACTAATGTCCATCATTATATTATAGCAAAAATACTCTAAAATAGCAATGCCGCTTTTCGCCAGGTGGCAAAACATTGCTTCGGTGATATAATAGGTATTTAGTGTTATGAGTAAGTTTAATTCTATCGGCGCACAATTTATTGTATCTTTGACTGCTGTTGAGCGGACTTATATCAAACGTCGCCAACAAAATGATAAGGCAGAGAAGATCAGAGTCGCGAGCACAGGCCGAACGATAACCGGGGCTTATGAGCAATTACGAAATGCCGCTGAATACATCGACGATTCACTTTTGCTACAGAGAGCTATTCGCCGATTCTACAGAAGGGTTTTTTTATCAGGTGATGAGGTGGACATTGCAAATAGTGGCGAAGAACTGATTACCGAGTTGACCCTTGCTGGGTATCTGCCAAATGAAACAGTCGCAAAGCGAACTAGCGCACAGATAAGTAAGCTAGCAGTAGATTATTTATCAGCTTACAATAAACTTCATCATGATGGTTCAACGGATGATGTTTATAGCTGGACAATAGATCTTTTGGCCGTCGAGGTGGCTGCACTACTAACAGAAATAGATACTCGAGACGTGTTTTTGCAGTTTGCTTTTGAGAGTTTCATCAAGTCTATAAATTGGCCTAGTTTATTTCGATCTGGTGTGCCTGAAAATTATGAGTTGTGTTTGTATATAACCCTGCATCAAGTTCTACTTAAGTCCGATAGTGCAACAATTCGCTGGCATCTCCTAAAAAGGTTTCAGCGCGCTCCTGACAAATATAATAAATTTGTCACGTCTAATAAAACGATTGATAGCCTGCTGGTAGATGACAATATTGCTATCGTCACAAGAGCGGTTTCAAAATATAGCGCTAGCTTTAGAATCTTGCGTGGAATGATGAAAGAGCATGACAATTTCGGCGGATTGCTTTCTGATAAAAATAGTTTTTTAAGTTCTTATGAAAACCAAATTAACCGTGAATATAAGTCGGCAGAGAACAGGGTCAAACGGGGTATTAAAAAGAGCATAGTTTTTTTGATAATAACTAAAGTCTTGATTGGTTTAGCTATCGAAGTCCCATACGATCTAGCGGTACATGGAGCCGTGGAATGGCTTGTGTTAGCGATCAACCTAACAGCGCCGATAATTTATCTAATATCAATAGGCTTTACGATTAAGGTTCCTGGCCGATCGAATACGTTAGCATTAGTCGAGCAGATGAGTGCGTGGCTGTTTGATAGTAAACCGATGAAGTTATCGATGCCCAAGAAGCAGAAATATAGTGGAGCTTTCGGGGTAGTTTACGGATTTCTAATGTTGTTAATTTTTGGGCTTGCTAGTTGGGGGCTGATAAGTCTTGGGTTTGATATAGTTCATCTATTAGTGTTTATGACATTCTTTTCTGCGGCTAGCTTCTTGGGTTTCAGATTGACAAAGTTTATCAAAGAAGTTGAAGCTTTCGAGGGCGATCAGTCGAGTATTGCTATGTTGAGAGATTTTATATATCTGCCGTTCGTAGTAGTGGGTCGGAAATTGAACCAGGAATATGCTAAATTAAACCTTGTCGCTAACGTGCTAGATTTAGTGATTGAAATGCCTCTAAAATCTATTCTCAAGTTAGTTCGCCAATGGAGTGTATTTATCAGTTCAAAAAAAGACGAGCTGTAGCATGATTTGTTATTTTAACGCAATGATATATAACTGACAATATTAGCAGAAGACAGATTGTGGCAATATATGTTTGCCTGTGTTCTGGGCTTCACGTGTGTTTAGCGGAGAGATTTTGGTATCAGCTTTTATTTCTGCTTATGAGCTGAATAAATGCAATATCTGAATTATAAGTAAATATCGTCTGCCAAATCAGGGTGTTTTAATAGAAGATAAAGCGCTTGAAGTCATGTATAATGGGTATGAGTTATTAGATTGAGGAGAGAAAAATGAGTTTATATAACATTACTACCAAAGAAGAGTTCGATGAGAAAGTTTTATCAAACACTAAGCCAGTCCTGGTCGATTTTTGGGCAACGTGGTGTCCCCCTTGCCGTGCAATGGCGCCCGTGCTGGAGGCAATAGTTAATGAAACTGATTATGATGTAGTGAAGATCGACATCGAAGCGAGTGAAATCAATAAGCAACTGGCAATTCAATATGGCGTTCAGGGAATACCAAATATGAAAGTATTCAAAAGTGGCGAAGTGTCCCAAGAACTAATTGGCATGCGCCCAAAGCAAGCGCTAATCGACGCCCTAGATGGCGCAAAATAACCCAGAATTCCCGTTAATTTAATTGATTTCGTCTTGGTTGTGCTTTTATATATTACTAGCACAGTCCCATTTAGCTAAGGGATAGGTGCTGTAGTATATAATAATATAGTGAATCAGGAGCTTAAGGATAAATTAATGACCTTGCCAACTCGCCCGGGTGTCTATTTTCACAAGGCAAAAAATAGCGAAATAATTTATATTGGTAAGGCGGCTGTATTAAAAAATCGTGTTCGGCAGTATTTTCAGGAATCTAGGAGTCGCGATAATAAGACCTTGGCGCTAGTTAATGAAATATTTGATGTTGAATGGATTGAGACTGATAGTGAAGTAGACGCGCTTTTCCTGGAGAGCGAGATGGTCAAGCGTTATATGCCACGCTACAATATTTTACTTCGTGACGATAAGTCTCAGAGCTTTGTCCGAATAAATATGAAATCAGACTGGCCCACTGTTTCAACCACTAGAAATCCACAAGATGATGGCGCTGAGTATTTTGGCCCGTTCTATAATAGTTTTGCCCTTAAAAAGGCTCTGCGTTATCTGCGAAAAATATACCCATATTTAACAAGTGAAGCTCGATCAGCTAGTTCTCGGTTGAATGAAGATATCGGGATTTCACCTAAAATGTCCGATGGGTCTGAGTTATATAAAGACAATTTAAGAAAACTTATCAGTTACATAAAAGGCAATCGCAAAACTCTAATGATCGACTTAGATAAAGAGATGAAGTTATTCGCTAAGCAACAAGATTTTGAGCAAGCGGCTGGTGCTCGGAATAAATTGATTGCCATGAAGGAATTGCAAAATAGAGTAATGTTCGGCGATCGTGAGAGACTAGATATCTCGAAAGACAGTGCTTTGGCCCAACTGAAAAAACTTCTTGGGCTCAAATCTGAACCACGACGGATCGAGGGGTTTGATATATCCCACATATCTGGCCAAGCAGTCGTTTCTAGTATGGTAGTATTCTTGAACGGGGCTTCTTCGCGAGCAGACTATCGAAAGTTTAAGATATCGAGCCAACAAAATGATGACTATGAGAGTATCTACGAGGTGATCAGCCGGCGGTTCTCAGAGAGAAATACAAAATCATGGGGAATTCCTGATTTAGTGCTAATTGATGGCGGTAAGGGCCAGTTAATGTCTGCCATTAAGGCAATGGGAGAGAGGAAGGCTCAAGCTCCAGTCTTTGCGGTATCCAAAAAGTTAGAAGAAATTGTCATACATCGAAATCTGTCAGGAATAGACACGACTAATTTAGCGGAGGGTAAATTTGAGGGAACTGTTTTGGAGAAGGATTTTGTTATAGTGCGGTTGCATGCTGGGCGAAAAAGTCATGGGCATGCTAGGAATATTATTGGACGAGATCTGTCTACGCCTGAGTTTGATGATTTGCTTAAGCTGATTCAGAGAATCCGTGATGAAGCGCATCGATTCGCGATTAGCTACCACTCAATAATTAGAAAAAATCATCAGACTGAAAACATCTTGGAGCAAATTCCTGGGGTTGGGCCGAAAACTAGATCAAAATTAATTAAGAGTTTTGGTAGCACGAGACGAGTTCTCGAGGCCAATACTGACGAGCTTTTGCAGGTCGTTGGGCAGAGAGTTGCGGAATCGATAAGTAGGTATTCTTCAAAGGCATGAGGTATAATAGTTGAGCGATGAAAAGACAACTTTTCATATTTATAATTAGATGGGCTTTTAACTCGTTTGGCTTGTGGGTAGCGGTTAGGATTATCGGCTCTGGTTACACAGGCGGTGAATCGCTGTCAACTGTGACGGTATTTGCGATTGCTGGGTTAGTTTTCTCAGTAGTCAATGCTGTGGTTCGACCGATTGTTACGATACTGGCCTTACCTGCGATCGCATTAACACTAGGGTTGTTCATGCTAGTGATCAATGGCTTAATGGTCTACTTATCTTTGGCACTTACTCCAGTATTATCTATGACGTTTGGCAACTCTATACTTGCGGGCATCATACTAAGTTTGGTAAACTACATAGTAGACAGTGCGTTGGTTGTCAAAAGCCAAAGCGTTACCCATAAGGAGGATAATAATGTCGTTTGAAGTTATTTTACCAGTTGTTACGTTAGTTTCAGCAATATTGTTGATAATAACTATCCTGTTACAGCAAAGAGGCGCTAGCCTTGGAGCTGGGTTTGGTTCGTCCGGAGAATTATTCACGGCGCGTCGAGGCCTCGATAGAAACTTATTTGACGTAACAGTTATTTTAGCTGTCATATTCGTGTTATCGATTCTGGCCGGCATGATTGTCCCTGGCCTGTTGGCCTAGGAGCTATAATTAAACTAAGATGATTAGCATTACACCATGAAATCAAATGACTCTTGGAGCAATTTTTTGAATGAGCCACTTAGGGCTAGCAGAAAAGCAATTAAGCACATAAATAAATTTTTAGTTCAACGAATAGATAGACTTCATCAAGTAAAGCGCCCATTTATCGGCTGGGTGTTGCTGGTTGTTTTAATCGCTACTGTTAGTATGGTGCAGTGGGTGCTTTTAGGGCGGTCATTAGTAAACGAGACTGGAGCTATCGGCGGATCGTATTCAGAAGGCGTGCTTGGTCCTCTAGAGAGCTTAAACCCTATTTATGCTAGGTCGAGCGCTGAGAAATCAGCCGCGAGGTTGTTATTCTCTAGCCTGTATCAATACGACAAAAGTGGTCATTTAAAAGGGGACTTAGCCAGGAGTATATCTGTGAATGATGCCGAGACTGAGTATACCTTGACGCTAAAAGATAACCTAAGGTGGTCAGATGGTGAGCCGCTGACAGTTGATGATGTTCTGTTCACGACAACACTGTTGAGAGACCCAGCTACGAAGTCGGATATTTCAGGCTGGCGTTCTATTAAGGTAGAGAAGTCTTCAGATAAATCGATTAAATTTATTCTACCTTCACCCTACGCGCCGTTCGCTCATGCGCTAACTTTTCCTATCTTGCCTAAGCATATATTGTCAAATGTTTCCCCAGCCAATCTAAAAGAGCATAATTTTAACATGAACCCTGTTGGCAGTGGCCTGTTCAAAATTCAATTATCGCAGAATTTATCATCAGCAGACGGTAAGATAATCGTTCACATGGATGTTAATAAAAATTACCACGGAGGACGAGCGAAGCTTGAGAGATTCAAATTGTATGTCTATCCATCAAAAGACAGTATTTTGGACGGGTTAAAGGCTAGTGAGATAGTTGCAACTCCAGAATTATATAGTCATATGTTGCCTGAAAATATCAAGCAAAAATACAATTCAACCACCTCAGCAATTAATGACGGAGTTTACGCCCTGTTTAATATGCGTAGTGAGCGCTTGAAGTCGCTAAAAGTTCGTCAGTCTTTGTCATTGGCCGTCGACCGTGGTCTGTTGCGCAAGGATTTACCGCAGCCGACATTGCCGTTGGACGGACCACTGGTCACTAGCTCGATTGACGGCAACTTTGTCAAATCGGAAAAACCAAATACAGAAGTGGCAAAGAAATTATTAGATGATGAGGGCTGGCTGGTCGTTGATGGGGTGAGGTCAGTCGGTGGAGAGCCGGCAGTAATATCGGTAGTCGTGATGAAAGACCCAGCTTATGAAGAGGTCGCCAAGAATTTAATTGATATCTGGCAGAAAGAACTGAACATTAAGTCAGAACTTCGCGTTGTAGACCCCTTAGACACATCCCAGAGCGTTCTGCAGACAGTTCTACAGCCAAGAGATTTTGATGTTCTAGTGTATCAGTTGATGCTCGGTGGTGACCCCGATATCTATGCCTACTGGCACTCGTCGCAAGCGACAGCTGAGGGTTTAAACCTGTCAAATTATAATAACGTTGTCGCAGACGAAGCTCTCGCGAGTGGTAGATCGCTTATCAGTAGTAAATTGCGCCAGGATAGGTACGACACATTTGTCAAGAAATGGCAGGCTGATGTGCCAGCTATCCCGCTATACCAACCAGAGATTGATTATATAGGGCTTCGGTCAACTTCTGCTTTGAACGAAAACTCTACTTTGGTGTCACCAGCTGATAGATACAATGACGTTCTGTATTGGGCTGTTAACAGTCAACAAGTTTACAAAACCCCTTAATTTAACATATAATAAGATAATGTCCGAGAACGACACTAAACTTCGACAGCACATAAAACAATTTGTTATGCGGCGGTGGCGGAATTGGTAGACGCGCTACCTTGAGGTGGTAGTGGGAGC
>CAZJUX010000005.1:9314-44226 GCA_964549705.1 uncultured Candidatus Saccharibacteria bacterium | reverse complement strand
CTGCCGTGGTATTCCTTCAAGATATGCAGGTGATGAATATACTAAACGGAGATGACGACCCAGCCTACTTAAGTGGAGGGTCGGGTAGTGAGATGATCGACCCACTAGCTGGTGGTATTACAGGACCAGTTGATCCAAGCGGCTGGGCTAGTCCAGTTGAGGCGGGAAATGTTATCACTTCTGGCTATGGACCTAGAAACGGTCCCTTCTATGGAAATGAGTTTCATGATGGTCTAGATCTTGCTCCTGCTGGTGGTGCTGGCACGGCTATATTGGCAGTACGTAATGGCACAGTGGTCGCATCTGGGCCTGGAGGTACGTGGGGCAATATGATAGCTATCGACCATGGTGAAGTTTCTGGATTAGGCCAGATATATTCATTTTATGCTCATCTGGCATCCGCTAATGTCTCCGTCGGTCAACAGGTTACAGCTGGTCAACAAATAGGTGTTATGGGTACAACTGGTAGCTCTACTGGAGTGCATCTGCATTTTAGTATATACAAGAACTATACAGGCAGTAGCGACGGTAATGGCTCTAACTCGTATAACCCAGTTCAAATAATTCCGCAACTAGAGGGAGGTTAGCGTAATGGTGTTCAACCGCAAAGTTATCATAGCCATTATAATATTATCAATATTGTTGTCGGCAGGATTGTTGTTGTATAAGTCTAGTTTTGGCGATTATCAGCCCTTAGATAAGGAGGAGGTGCCAACTGAAGTGCTAGCGAATAATGCACCGAGCAAAAACAAAGCGATGGACGACTATCTTCAATCAAATGTTGTCACTTTTCAAGGAATGAAGACTAAGTCTTCCGAGAAAGTATTTAGCGATGGTGGTTTTGACGTTTTGTCTATCGAATTAATTAACGAGAAGACCAATGAGACCTACAGCGGCCTCGCATTAGCCAAAAATGAAATCATTATCGTCCCACCTGGTTCAGATTTATCTCCTGAATCAGCCAAAAATCTAGGTATACCGCAGTCAATTATTGATTTCATAATGGATTATAATAAACCATGAAGCCACTAAGAATAATGTTGTTTATAGCCGCTGGGGTTCTACTAATCCAGCAACCAGCTATGGCTCAACAAGCATACATGAGTGGATCAGAGCAAGAAAAGACTTCAAGCTACTTAACTAGTCAGGATATTATGTTTTGGACACATTTAGAAGACCTGTGCGAAAACCCAGGTTCATCAGTTTCACTCAGGGGTGGAGAAAACCTTGAAAAAATATTTAATTTTTTTATCGACAAAGGGCTAAGTCCAATTCAGGCGGCTGGAATCGTTGGTAATATCGCTCAGGAATCTGGTGGAGACCCCACTCTGATGCAGGGAGGTGGGTCATTGACCGATCCGTCATCGCTTGGCACGGCTGTTGGTATTGGAAAAGCTTGGGGAATTATCCAATGGGATGCAGGGGGAAGGGCAGTTGAGTATGCCAGTCAAGCAGGACTCGATACCTCAACTATCCACACCCTAGAGACTCAACTTGAATTGTTATGGTGGCACATGACAGACGGAACCACCCCAACGGGCAGAAAGTTTGATATGGGTGCCTTTAAGGAGATAACGGAAATTAGAGCAGCTACTAACTTTTTTGAAACCAATGTAGAAGGTGCTGGAACACCGATGATGGATAATCGATACGCGGCTGCTGAAAATGCTATGAGTTTTGCTGGATCGACGGCTGGTGGTTCAGCTGGCTCTGGTGTTAATCCTGAAACTGGGTGTTACTGCACTATCCCATCAGGTGCAGGTGGCGATCAGGTTTACGATCTCGACAGCCAAACACACCCCTTTGCTGTAAGTGTCGCCAACACTGTTGGAAACATGTTTGGCATCAAATCGATCGGGGGATGGCGACCACCAGATGGGTACAACGAACATTCGAGTGGCAAGGCTCTTGATTTCATGGTTAGCGACGACGGGCGTGCGGGAGATATGGCGGCCATGGCACAATTTGGCGACCCGATATTTGACTATCTTAAGCAAAATGCTGGTGAGTTGAAGATACAAAGTATAATCTGGAAGCAAACATATTATTCATTTGACCAAAGTGGCAACTTAACATATAGCAAATTTATGAATGACAGGGGCAGTATAACCCAGAACCACTACGACCACCTCCATGTCTTTATGGACTATATAGACAGTGAAACTGGAGGGACTGTGCCAGCTGACCGACTATCGAGTAATATTGAGTGTTCAAATAGTGCTGTTTTGGGGAACTCGGTTTCAACGGCGGTTAATTTCGCATGGGAAGACAGCAATCGTGAACCCAACACACCCAAGCCATCGTATCTAGAGGCACACAGCAGAAACACAGCCATTCAAGGGGGGGGAATTACTGACAATAGTTCTTATGTTGCCAATGTGATGCGAGAAAGTGGGCTAGACCCCGACTATCCTTCAGTAACCACTAATCAAATAAGCTACCTCAACTCAAATACTGATAAATATGTGAAAGTTAATATATCAGACACCAGTTCATTACAGCCAGGCGATATTTTGATTAATGAAGGACACACCGCCTTGTGGGTAGGAAGCCAGTCTGGGTTTAGCGGAAATGCCGCTGACGCTTCGCTGGGCGACCACGTGCCGTGGGCAGTGACTTACGACGCATCTGGATACTCAGTTTACCGATTTGGTGGTAGCGGTGGGTCTAGTAGGGCAGGAGGAGGGTTGTATTGATATGGATAGATTATATTGGTCATCACAAAATAAATTAAGATTGGCGATTGGATTATTTATTGGGCTGATATTGATACTGGCGATTTTTTCACTAGTTGATTTATCTAGTCGTCGAGGGAAAGTGGCTGTGACGATTGAAAGTTCACCTCAAGACTCAATCGTGAAAATCAATGGCGAAAAAGCCAAAAATGGCGAAGTTTACTTACTTCCTGGAGACTATATTTTTTCCGCTGAGAAAGATGGTTTTGATAAATACGAACGCAGGTTTACGGTTTCCGAAAAGTCCAACAAGATTGTTCTCACCCCAACCGCCAAATCCGGTGAAGCAAAAAAACTCGTTAATAAAACTAGCCAAAAAGAACAGCAAAGGATTAAAGATCAACAGAATCGGTCGATTCAAAATGATATTTTGGCCAAAAACCCAATTATGAGGTTTTTACCTAAAGTTGATGTGGCTGGTCCTTATCGCGTAGATTATAACGTGGCCAGAGACAATAGCACTAGCGATCGACATATTGTCATCGGTATAAGTACGCCTAGTGGTAGACAGAACGCCATAAAATGGCTTCGCTCAACAGGCATTGATCCGACAACTATCGATATCCGTTACGATGATAGCTTTACAAATTACTTAACGGAAGGAGTAGACAGTGAATGGTATCGGTCTTAAGCGCAAACATGTAGTTATTGTTTTTGTCATTTTATTGGCAATGTTTGTTTTGATAGCTGTAAGCGTCTATATGAAGAATCTGACCAGTACCTTTTCTCTGACCGTAAATTACGATACCACAAAATCTAGCAACGTTAAGGTAGAGCAATATTCTGGTGCAGGTGAAGCAATTGACAAAAAGATTGTCGCTGATAACGTCCAGCCAGCTGAGTTGATCCGCTTAGCTAAACCTGAAAAAGATTACCCAAACAACTACGTTTATCGGGTAATCTATGATGGTAAAGATGACTTCGCTGGTGGTTCTATAGAGATACCAGATCAAGATAAGGTTGATATCGCCATTAATCCAACTTTTTCGGAGCATTACTATGATAAAATAATTCAACAAAACAAAGAAAAGATTATCTCTAGTATCAAAGAAAAATACCCTAAGATAGTCGAGTACGAGCTAGATAGGGGAATTATGATGAAGGGAAGTGAGTGGTATGGTACCAGGCTGTTTTACAGAGGTAATGACTATCATAACAGTGATGTTCTGCGAGTTGTTCTCAAGAATAATAACGGTAACTGGGTAGTTATGACGAAACCAGACATTATCTTAACACAAAAGAATAACCCTACTGTACCACTAGAAATCCTTAGTCAAACCAACAATTATGAATCTGGTTTAACTTTTTAACGGCATAATAATATGTAGGTAGTCAGTGTTTTTCTGGATATCCTGAATCACACAAGGTGATAGCTTGCCACTAAATGAAAAGGTGATTTCATCACCAGCGATCGCAGATAGAGCCTCGATGAGGTATCTGGAGTTTAATGTTACTTGACCATCACTAGAGATTTCTGCTTCTGCTTCCGAGGTGTTCTCGCCCAGTTCTGAAGCTATTGAATGAATTGATAGTAGCGAGCTATCTTTTGAAGCCGACAAAGTAATTGCCCCACCTGATTCTCTAGCAAATAAACTAGCGACTTTGACAATGCGGTTGAAGTTTATCTTTTTGATAGTAATTTTTGTTTCAGAGGTTGCTGGTATTAGTTTTCGGTAATCTGGGAACTTTCCGTCAATCAGACGACTAGTAATTTCTAGGTTATCTGTTTTAAAGCTCACTTGTGTTTCATCGAAATAAATCGCCAGCTCTTTAGTGTCATCACCTATACTTCTCATAACCTCCTGAAGGCTAGAGGCGGGGATTATAGCGGAAATATTGTCCGTAAATTTACCAATTCTCTTCTCAGCTAGCCTATAGCCATCCGTCGCAACAATATACAGTTGTTCTTCGTGGGTGTGCCAAAAAGCACCTGTCAACACCGCCCGTGTCATATCTGAACTAGTGGCCATCAGTATTTGACTGACGGAGCTTTTGAATTCATCAATCGGTAGAATACATTTAATCGCTTTGTTTTCATCTACTGTTGGTAGTTCAGGAAACTCGTCTGCCACCACACCATTAATTACCGAGGAGAACTTACCTGATTTAATAGTCAAGTGGCTGTCACTAACCTCTAAATTAACAATATCACTAGGTAGGTTACTGATAAACTCGCTAACTAGTCGTGCAGGAATAGTGATTGAACCAGGCTTATCAACTTTTGCTCCAATCGATTGAGTGGAAGCAACTTCGAGATTGGTAGCTGAAATCAACAACCTCGAACCATCGGTTCTAAGAAGGATGTTGTTTAATATTGCTAAATCATTTCGTCCTGAAGCCACTCGACTGACAATATTAAGAGCTTTTGATAGATTTCCTTGGGTGACAGATATTTTCATGTTATTTATTAATACTCCTTTAATTTACTTCGTCATAGTTAATAATAGGCTATGTGGATAATGTGGAAAAGTGGTTAAATAACAGGGAGGACTAAGGAGATTTAGTTGTTGAAACATCTGCGGATTAACTATGGGTAACTTGTGACTAACAGCTCGGCTTATCAACACCAAAAATAGCGCCTTCTTCTTTTCTATAGCATCTGTGGATGAGTTGTTGTTAGTTGAACACAATTTTTCCATAGCTTTTACCCATGTCTTACACATATAACTTATCCCTAATATCATTTATTTGTTCACGGGTCGATAAACTAACTAGGCTTTCTTTGGTAATTTTTTCAACAGAATGCATCGCCGTAGTGTGATCCTTTCGACCTAATTCCTGAGCGATTTTTGGAAAAGACATTTTTAGTTCACTACGCAATAGATACATAGCGATTTGTCTGGGCATAATAATAAATTTATCGCGTCTGCTCGAACAGATATCTTTGACATCAATTCCAAAATATCTAGCGGTTTTTTCGATAATTTGCCTTGAAGTAACGTGATGAGGTCTAGATCTCTTAATATTTCCCAGCAAACCCTCGGCAGTTTCTACACTTGGAATAATGTCTTGCATCTCAGAATAAGCCAAGAGTTGATTGAGCGCTCCTTCGAGTTCACGGATATTTGTTTTGAAATTAGACGCTAGGTATTCAACCACTGCATTATCGAGGTCTACACCGCTCAGGCTTGACTTAGCTTTGATGATAGCGCAACGAGTTTCGTAGTCAGGCATCTGGATGTCTATTGTCATACCCCATTCGAATCTACTACGGAGCCTATCAGTTAAAGTCGGGATACTTTTTGGCGGTTTATCGGAGCTTATAATAATTTGTTTATCATTTTGGTGTAAATCATTAAAGGTGTGAAAAAATTCATCTTGGGTCTTTTCCTTGCCAGCAATAAATTGCATATCATCAACAATTAGAACGTCAACATTACGATATTTTTCAGAAAATCCTTTTTTCTTAAAGCGGATAGAATCCAAGAACTCATTTACAAAAGTTTCAGTAGTGGTATAGAGCACTCTGGCGGTCGGTTGTCTGCGAATAATTTCATTGCCCACAGCTTGCATTAGGTGAGTTTTGCCAAGTCCTGCTCCACCATAAAGGTAGAGAGGATTGTATTTTGTCCCTGGATTACTGGCGACAGCTTGGCAGGCGGCATAAGCTAAGTCATTGCTTGAGCCTACGATAAAATTAGTAAAATTATATCTAGGGTTGAGATTACCAACTTTTTTAGGAGTGTTGATGATTTTATCCGTCGTCAAGGAAGGAGTTACTAGTGGATGATCGTTAATATTTCGGTTAACTTTATAGGCACGACCAGAGGTTTTAACTCTATAGGTGATTGCAGGAGAAGCTAAGCCGTTTTTTTGAAGACAAGCTAGAATTTGTTCGTGAAATCGTTTTTCTAACTGAGCTTTCACGAAGACATTTGGCACAACAACAGCCACCTCGGAGTCAGACAGAAGCTCTAGGCTAGTCTGCTTAAACCAAGCGTTGAAAGATGAAGCCGGGACTGTTAGCTCTATCTCTCCTAGGACTCCCTGCCAAATAGACTGACTATTCACTGAACTATTATACCCTCGCTTTCTATTGCTACTTAGTATAGCAGGTTTAGAGTAGTTTTCCACAGCTGAAGTTCTAATCAGAAATATTACCAAATAGGGGTGAAGTTTTCCACAGATAGACACCACCTCTGTTAAAACAGTGGATAAGATGGATAATTTAGTGGAAAACTTTTTGTATTTGCAAAAATAGCTAAAATAAGCTAAACTAAGTCAAGTTATGCCAAAAAGAACCTATCAACCACACACACGCCACCGTGCGAAGACGCATGGTTTCCGTGCTAGAGTATCGACAAAAGCTGGTCGAGCTGTTTTGAAGCGCCGACGTATCAAGGGTCGTGCTAAAATGGCGATCTAAGCGATTGGCTTGTCCCAATAGACACAAAACCCCCGTTTTGACGGGGGTTTATAGTATAATTAGCAGATAATATGTTGAGTAAGAAAAATAGATTTCATGGCCACAATAGCTTAAGCTTTGTTTACCGAAATGGTAAGGCAGTCCGAAACTCTATTATGGGTCTGAAATTTACAGCAAATCATCGCCGAGTTGACCACCGATTTGCTATTGTTATAGGCAAAAAGGTCGTTAAATCAGCCGTTCGACGCAACTTAGCTAGGCGACGTATTTATGAGGTGGTTCGCCAAGAACTGCCAAAATTAAGCGGAAGTTATGATGTGGTAATCACGGTTTTTTCGAGTGAAATATTGGGCGTAGACCATGAAACGTTAGTTAATCAGATAAGGCAACTTTTTTCTCATGCTCAGATATATAAATAGTTGTTAATCTGTTATAATTAGCCTATGAATTTATTCGATATGATAATCGTTCAGCCGATTTTTAATTTGTTAATGTTGATTTATGGTTTGATACCTGATTTTGGTATCAGTATTATAATATTCACGATAATTATCCGAGTTTTGCTCTGGCCTCTAATTAAAAAACAACTACATCAAGCCAAAGCGATGCGCAAAATGCAGCCCGAGCTGGCAAAGATAAAGGCCAAATACAAAAAAAATAGCCAAGCTCAAGGATTAGCGATGATGGAGCTTTACAAGCAACATAACATTAGCCCTTTTGGTTCGATTGGCGTGATGCTAATCCAGCTACCGATCCTGATTGCTATGTATCGAGTGGTTCAGATATTTGTTTCTCAAAGAGATGAACTTGGCAAATTTACCTATAGCTTTATGGAAAACTTGCCAGTAGTGAATAATCTAGTTCATAACCCAGACCAATTTAACCAGTATTTTCTAGGCTTTATCGATCTAACTCAACACGCTTTATCGGAAAATGGTGTGGTTATCAGTCTGGTAATTATGGCACTTTTAGCTTCTGTGTTGCAATTCTATACTTCAAAACAAATGTCACCCAATTCAGATAACGACAAACGGCTGCGAGATGTCTTGGCGGAAGCAGGCGCTGGCAAGGAAGCCGATCAGGCAGAAGTAAATGCAATTATGATGCGTAAGATGATGAAGTTTATGCCAATTATGCTGTTCTTTATTATGATCAGCCTACCTGGTGCACTGGCGCTCTATATGGTTACTTCGAACGGTGTAGCTTATCTACAGAATAAAATTATCCTTGGTAGGGATCAAGAAGAGCTTCAACAAATTGCTTCGCAGAAACCTAGTAATACTAAAAAATCCGCCAAACAACGAGCCCAGATAGCCACCGAGGCGCATGTTACCAGAATAAAAGCGAAAGACTAAGGAGTAAAAATGGATAGGGCAGACACAATTGAATTCGTAAAAAAATATCTTGAAGATATGGTGGCGTTCTTTGGACTAAACTTAGATGTTGAGGTTAGTATCGAGGACGATATTATTGTCGCGGTAATTCCATCAAATGACCAAAACAGCTTGCTCATTGGTCGTGGTGCCGAAAACTTGAGAAGTTTGCAATATCTACTCTCGACTACTCTAAGAAATCTGGATGCCGAGGTCTCCCGAGTTAATGTTGACATCGCTGGCTACAAGAAACAACATGCCGAAAAATTGGTTGAAAAAGCAAGAGGTTGGATTGAAGAGGTTCGTCGGGACGGCATAGCGAAGACCTTAGACCTAAACTCCGCCGATCGCTGGATTGTTCATAATACAGCTTCAGAATATAGTGACATTGTTACTCACTCTGAGGGAGAAGGCCGAGACCGACGGCTGATTATCTCCAAAAAAGTTGATTAATCTTTGAAAACCACCCTCGAGTATAGGACATAATTCCAGATAAGCGATGCGACGGTAGCGACGAGTTTACTGCCAAACAGGGCTAGGGCGCTGCCTAGCCCGGCGCTCTCCATCACTGGGGTGAGGAAGTGGATGATCAGACCCTGGATCACCCAGAGGCCAAACAGGGTGACTACCGTGAAAAGTACCATTTCACGGACGAGATTGTCCTTGTTGACTGACTTGAAGGTGTAACTTTTGTTAGCAAAAAAGCTAAAGACGAAAGACACCGAAGTCGATAAGACATTGGCAAATCCTCGAGGTATAGCAAAAATAGAACTAAAAGCGAACAAAAGCCCAAAGTCTAAGGCGGTATTGATTACACCGATGATACCAAATCTTAGTTTAGTTTCGTGCTTTTTTATCAGTTGCCGCATGATATTCCTCGATCAGATATAATGGCCGATTTTTGGTTTCATTAAAAATCCGCCCAATATATTCGCCAATAATTCCCAGGAATAACATCTGCACACCACCCATAAATAAAATTACCGCCAAGGTCGATGAGTAACCAGCGCCTGTCGATACTCCGAACATAGGTCGAATTACCAAATAGATGATATATAGGAACGAAATTGCTGAGATTGCCACCCCAGTAACCGTTGCAATTCTCAAGGGCGCAGTGGTAAAAGTAGTGATACCGTCGATAGCTAAATTGACTAACTTTCGGTAATTCCACTTAGTCTCGCCGGCTATGCGAGGGTCCCGGTCGTAGAAAATCTCCTTTTTCCTGTAGCCAATCCAGCTAAAAATCGCCTTGGCGTTACGCTGTGACTCACGAAATTGTTTCAACGCCTCGATACATCGTCTGTCGAGCAGTCGGAAATCTCCTGTATCAACTTGAATCGTAACACTAGTGCTCGACTGCAATACCCTGTAATACAGCTCCGAAGTTTTCTTCTTTAGCCAAGTCTCGCCCTTTCGGCTTTTGCGCCTGGCATAAACGTCGTCATAGCCCTCTCCCCAAAACTTAATCATCTCAGGGATAAGCTCTGGCGGATCCTGCAAATCAGCATCAATAACCACCATCGCATCGCCCTGGACATGGTCAATACCGGCGATCATAGCAATCTCTTTGCCGAAGTTGCGCGACAAATTGATGTAGGACACTCTGGCGTCTTTCTCCGCCTGAGCCTTGATCATCTCTAGTGTCTTATCACGACTGCCGTCATTGACGAACAGGAACTCAAAACTGTAATTCTTGGCCGTCTTTGACAGTTTATCCAACCGCTCAAACAGCGCATCAAGAACCGCCTCTTCGTTGTAGGCGGGGATGAGGAGGGTGATTTTCTTCATAGACTTAGTTTACCTTATTGTGAGGAGTTTTATAAGACGATCAGGTCCAGTGCCGTAAAGTAGGTGTGTTGCTGGCATACCGATAGAATAAGTCCAGCCTGTAGTTGTGAGGTATAGGAAGTTTTTACATTTGAAATGCAAAAACTTTGGAATTTTGGAAAAGTTTAAAGTAAAAGCTCTGAAAAAGTGAAAGTAAAACATTGGAAAAATGTAAAGTAAAACACTTGAAAAAGTGAAAGTAATATGCTAACATGAGTATATGAGTAGATACATCACTAGGATTATGGATATCGAACTAGATAAGTCTCTGGAGGCAGCTGGAGCTGTGTTGCTGCGTGGCCCAAAGGCTTGCGGTAAGTCTGAAACCTCAAAACAAAAAGCCAAGAGCATATTGCAGGTCGACAGAGACCCGCAGGTGGCTCAACTGATGGCGATTGATCCCGGAGCTTTACTTGTGGGTGATACCCCTAGGTTGATTGACGAGTGGCAGTTTCAGCCACGCCTCTGGGACTATGTGAGACACGAGGTGGATGATAGGTCAGATAAGGGCCAGTTTATCCTAACGGGTTCGTCTAACCCAGAAGAGGATGCTGTTCTACACTCGGGCGCAGGTAGGTTTATCGAACTGAGTATGCGCACTATGTCGTGGCAGGAGATGGGTTATTCAGACGGCTACATCGCAATCGAGGATCTGTTTAGTAGTAAGCCAATAGCCCCCAAAGAGTACAAACTTGGCATAAAAACCATCATAGATCGCCTAGTTGCGGGCGGCTGGCCGGAATTGCTGGGTGGTAATGTAGAGAGCGCAAGGCGTGTGAATTCGTCGTACGTATCACTACTAGCTGAGGTGGATATGAGCCGGGTGTCTGACGTAAAGAGAGATCCCGTAAGGGTTAAGTCACTACTGAGGTCGCTAGCTCGAAACATCTCGACCACCACAGACATCTCGACCATCATGCGTGACATCAAAGAAACGGATAACGATGATATATCGCGACCGACTATTAACGACTATATGGACGCGCTAGATAGGCTCATGGTAATTGAGGATCAGCCAGCATGGAATACCCATATTCGTTCGTCTGCCAGACTACGCAAGAGCCCAAAGCGCCACTTTGCGGATGCCTCGCTGGCTGTGGCGGTTCTTGGCCTAGACTCTGATGCGCTAATGAGCGACCTTAACTACACTGGATTTGTGTTTGAGTCCCAAGTTATTCACGACTTAAGGGTGTATGCATCAAGAATCGGCGGTGAAGTATATTACTACAGAGACTCTTCTGGCCTAGAGGTCGATGCGATAGTCCAGAGACCAAATGGTGAAGTAGCTGTGTTTGAGATAAAGCTAGGCGAAGGGTTTATAGATGATGGGGCTAGGGCGGTGGTTAACTTCTCAGAGAACATCAAAGAAACCAAGGGTCGCCGTATCGTCTCTAGGAATGTCATAGTCGGCTCGGGCTATGCCTATACTCGACCAGATGGCATAAATGTGATCCCAGTAGCAGCGCTGGGAGTCAAGGGGCTAGCTGGTTAAGCCATGATACAAACAAAAGCTTGAATTGCTAGAAAAGTTTAAAGTAAACAAACCGATTAATAAGTTATTAGTAATCACGAAAAAACGCAAAAGCTACACATTATGATAAAATAATTAACGTAAGGAGACCAGGCGGTCCTATAAAGACTGCCGAAGGAGTGCCTCACTAAGAATTATCTTAAAAAAGACTGCTTTCAACGCAATCTTTTTTAAACGTTTACATGTTAAGTATTCTATTGAAGATACAGCCCGTAGCCAGATTTCTTGAGTGGTTCGGCGAGTTTAGTTAATTGCTGCTTTGAGATGAGTCCCTGGCTGTAGGCTATATACTCTGGGCTACCGATGATTCGCCCGGTTCGCTTCTGGATAACTCTTACGAAGTCACTAGCGTCAGTCAAGCTGTCTATGGTGCCGGTATCTAGGTAGACATCGCCTCGCTGCAGAGTAGTTACCTTGAGCTTACCGCGTCTTAGGTACTCGGCATTGACTGAGGTAATCTCTAGTTCTCCACGATCTGACGGCTGGACGCTTTTAGCGATTTCAATAACATCATTGTCATAAAAATACAGACCAACAACTGCGTAGTGAGACTTTGGCTGAGCGGGCTTTTCCTCGATTGATATCGCCTTGTTGTTATCGTCGAACTCAACCACACCGTAGCGCTCTGGGTCTGAGACTTCATAGGCAAAAATTATACCACCAGATGGGTCAGTACATGCCTGTAGTGAGTCGTCAAGTCCATCACCGTAAAATATATTATCACCAAGCACCATAGCTACCTTGTCTCTACCGATAAACTCCTCGCCGATGATAAATGCCTGAGCAAGTCCGTCTGGCGAAGGCTGAACCTCGTAAGACAGGTTGATACCCCACTGAGAGCCATCACCCAGCAAGCGCTGGAACTGTGACTGATCTTCCGGCGTAGTGATGATTAAAATATCACGGATACCCGCCTGCATTAGCGTGGTTAATGGATAGTAAACCATTGGTTTATCGTAAATAGGCATTAATTGCTTTGATATTGCCTTGGTGATAGGGTGGAGGCGTGTGCCTGAACCACCGGCTAGAATTATTCCCTTCATTTATCCTCCTCCTTTAGTTCCTGCCAATATTTATTCAATGCATCACGCCAGTTTCGTGGGGTAAATCCAGTCGCCTTGATTTTACTAAGGTTCAGAGCGCTGTTTAGTGGGCGAGGAGCAATACCCTCTTTACCCAGGTAATACTGATCAGTGGTAACTCCAGTAACCTCAGACTTGTCGTGGCCGCTAAGCTGATAGACTTCTTTGGCGATATCACTCCAGCTAACCACATCTCCTTCATTTGACAGATTATAAGTACCCGGCTCAGCTTTGGTGTCGACAAGGTGCTTTATTGCTGCAGCCAGATCTTCGGTGAAAGTTGGTCGACCAATCTGATCATTTACTACGCTTGGACGAATATTCTTCGCAGCCAAGCCCTTCATAGTTCTAACGAAATTATTACCCCTTCCAATAACCCAACTAGTGCGCACTATGTAATGGTTCGGCACTACAGTCGCTACGGTGTCACCGGATGCTTTTGACTGACCATAGACTCCAAGCGGCGAGAACGGCTCATCTTCAGAGTGTTCGCTGGTTGTTCCGTCAAAGACGTAGTCGCTTGAAATATGGACCAGCGTTAGGTTATTTCTAGTAGCTATCTTGGCTAGATTTGCCACAGCTGTCGAGTTAGCCAGCCATGAGTCGCGACGACCATCAGGCGTCTCAGCCAAGTCAACTGCCGTAAAAGCTGCAGCATTAATAATTAGCCCATAGTCGCGCCATCTACGTGCCGTGAAAACCTCATCACTAGATATATCCAAAGTGTCTCTGTCTACACAGTCGGCGTCGGGGTAAAGTTTCTGTAAAGCTTGCCCCAGTTGCCCATTAGCACCAGTAATCAGCACTTTTTTTGGCTTGATCTGTGTAGCGTCGACTAAATTAGGGTGAGATAGATCTTTTTCTGAAAGAATGACGCTATCTAAGGAGATCGGCCAGTTGATACCTAGAGATGTATCACGGACGCTAACGCTTGAGTATTGAGCATCTGGACTCCAGTGGTCGTTGACGAGGTAAGTATAAACAGTATTATCCTCTAGGGTCTGAAAACCGTTAGCCACACCACGTGGCACAAAGATAGCTTTGGAGGGATCGAGCTCTGCAGAGAAGACCTGGCCATAGGTCTCACTTCCTTCTCGAAGGTCGCACCATGCTCCAAACACAGAGCCAGAACCGATAGATATATATTTGTCCCACGGCTCGGCGTGTAGGCCACGAGTTACACCTCGTTCAGTATTGAATGATATGTTATTTTGCACTGGTCCGAAGTTGGGTAGTCCGATCTTGGTCATCTTCTCGCACTGCCAGTTCTCTTTAAACCAACCTCGGTGATCGCCATGGACGGGCAAGTCATAGACGACCAGACCATCAATCGGTGTTTGTTCAGACTTCATCTCTTTTGAAAACTGTATCTTACTCATACCGACAAACCCTCCTTAGTCTATTGTCCTTGCTCGGCGTATTTTGCCTCAATTTCGGCTTTTTGGGCCTGCCACCAGGCGGTATTTTCCTCATACCAGGCGATAGTTGCCGCAAGGCCTTCGCGCAGGTTAGTGTAGGTTGGCTGCCAACCAAGCTCATTAACGAGCTTGCTGTTATCGATTGCATATCTCTGGTCGTGGCCTGGGCGGTCGTTAACATGTTCGTAGGCGGTTTTATCTTTGCCCATTAGCTCTAGTATAGTCTCTAGGACATATTTGTTGTCCTGCTCACCATCGGCACCAATTAGGTAAAGCTCACCCGACCGACCCTTGTCGATGATGGTGTGTACAGCGTTATTATGGTCGTCGACATGTATCCAGTCGCGCACTTGCTCGCCAGTACCGTAAAGTTTTGGAGAAATATCACTAAGGATGTTGGTTATTTGCCTAGGGATGAACTTCTCTATGTGTTGGTATGGGCCATAGTTGTTTGAGCAGTTAGATAGGGTTGCATGAATGCCAAAGCTGCGCACCCATGCCTTAACTAGTAGGTCGCTACCGGCCTTAGAGCTAGAGTATGGACTACTGGCATTGTAGGGTGTGTCCTCGGTAAACTTAGTATCGGCACCAATCTCTAGGTCGCCGTAAACTTCGTCAGTGCTGATGTGATGCAGTCGCTTGCCGTGTTTGCGAACGGCTTCGAGGATGGAGGCGGTGCCAACGAGGTTAGTCTGGATAAATGGCCAAGGGTCACGCAGGGAGTTGTCATTATGACTCTCGGCGGCAAAGTGAACAACTATGTCGCTATCGGCAACTAGTCCATCAACTAGTTCTATGTCGCAGATATCACCTTCGACAAACTTCAGCTTCTGGTTGTCCAGTGGTAGGCCAGCCAGATTTCCGGCATAAGTTAGCTTATCTATAACGACAATGTCATACTCAGGCCTATTCTTTAGCGTATAGTGTACGAAATTTGACCCAATAAACCCCGCGCCGCCAGTTACTAATAATCTCATTCAACCTCCTTGTTCTCTGTTAATTTTACCATAAATTAGCTACACTAGAAACATCATGCAAGTATTAGTAGTGGTTTTGAATTATAAGGGCTGGGAGGACACGATTAAGTGCCTAAACAGCTTAGATAAGCAATCTTTTAAAAACTTTAAGATTTATCTAATAGAAAACAATAGCGCCGATGGCTCCGCCGAGAAGCTCGAGCCAATCGTTAAGGACAACCCAAAGATTATTTTTGATAAGCAGCCAGCCAACACTGGCTTTACTGGCGGTGTAAATATTGGCATCAGGCACGCTATCGATAATGATTACGACTATGTCGCCTTGTTTAACAACGATGCCCAAGCGGATAAAAATTGGCTACAAAATCTAGTAGAATCAGCCAAGAAGACTGGTGCTAGTGCTACAACTGGACTATTGTTATCGGAAGACGGCAAAACTATCGATGATGCTGGTGACGCCTACACCATGTGGGGTGTACCAGAGTTAATTGCCGAGAAAAAGCTAGCTGCAGAAGCGCCAGAGTCTGGCTATGTATTCGGTGCGACTGGCGGAGCAACACTTTATAAGACGGCATTGTTTAAGGAGATAGGACTGTTTGACGAGGTATTCTTTGCATATAACGAAGATGTGGATATCAGCTGGCGAGCACAACTGGCAGGCCATAAGTTTTACTATGAAAACACGGCCATCGCCTATCACAAGCACAGCGCAACCAGCAGTAAAATACCTGGCTTCACCACTACTCAGGTCTTTCAGAACCTACCATTAGTTTATTGGAAAAATGTGCCACGCCAGCTGCTCTGGCCGATCGGTTGGCGATTTTTCTTGGCTTACTGTATGTTTATCTTCTGGAAAATTACGCAAGGAGCTTTCATACCAACCATGAAGGGCATCTGGCGTAGCTGGAAGTTATTTCCGCACGCACTAAGGGAGAGGCGAAGGATCCAGAAGTCTAGGACGGTTGAGATTTCATATGTAAAGTCGATTCTTTGGCCAAGATTACCAGACAAAAACCTAAAGCGAATTAAAAATTTCTTTGGCCATAGTAGTCAGAACAAAACATAGTTCAAACAGTGATATAATGGTCTTTGTGAAAAGCACCAAGAACCTAACCTATTCTAGAAATTTACTCAAAGAGCTCATAAAGACTGACTTCAAGTTACGCTATCAGGGATCTATTCTTGGCGTACTTTGGTCTGTACTTAAGCCACTAGCATTATTCTTAGTTATGTACGTCGTGTTTGTGAGGTTTCTAAAGTTCACTGACGGCACGCCAACCTTCCCGATAGTCTTGCTGCTTGGTATCGCTCTGTGGAGCTTTTTCTCAGAAGCTACATCGCTTGGTATGAGGGCGATTGTCGATAGGGGCGATATACTTCGCAAGATCAATTTCCCAAAAACTATCATAGTGCTATCGACAACTATTGGATCGCTGATTGGCCTAGCGATCAACCTGCTGGTTGTGGTCATCTTTGCTTTGTTTGCGGGCGTTGACTTCACCTGGTGGGTGCTGTTGGTGCCGCTTGGTATCATACAGCTTTATGCTGTAGCCATGGGTCTGGCGTTTATATTGGCTGCGCTATATGTAAAGTTTAGAGATATTGGCCACATCTGGGAGGTCATACTGCAGGCGCTATTCTACGCAACACCGATCATTTACCCGATAACCATGGTCAGTAATAATTACCCAGAGATAGCTAAGCTTATTATGCTCAGCCCAGTCACTCAGCCGATTCAAGATATTCGTCGCAACCTAATCGCACCAGACACCGTGCCGACAACCTGGGGGATGATCGATAACTGGTATATCACCATCATACCGATAGTCATAACCATTACACTATTGATCGTTGGAGTGACTTATTTCAACAAGCACTCAAAAAGCTTTGCTGAGAATTTATAGCTCTATATTTTGCCAATCTAGTTTTATGCAAATCCATAAGTCGACTTAGGAATTTACATAAATACTAGCCTTACAATAAGCGGTATAGGGGAACTTTAACAAATAACATGTAAATTTGGGATTCAATTCCCAAAAACGCATGTTATTTAGTAAAAATATGATACAAGTAGTGGCTTGATTGCTGGAAAAGCGCAAAGTAAAACATTGGAAAAATGTAAAGTAAGAAACAAGACATGACTTCAAGGCGCGACAGGGGGTTAAATCTCCTGGGGCTCCTGGGCTCTGCTTGCAGGGTAATAAGGTGCCATAGAGTAAGCACTGCTACCCCCGAGCTACCTTCTTTTGACTATATATACTAAGTTTGCTACTATAGTACATAGACAAGCACTTAGCCTGTCGCCGAAATCTCGCGTAGTTCATACACTACACTGCGAGATTTTAATTTTTGAGTCACAGGCATTATCGTAGAGCTTGAAAATTTTTCAAGCTCTTTCAGGAAACTATCAGGCGTATAGATGGATTTGCTGCAATATGGCATCATACTCAGGCGTGGTATAATAGCCATATAGTTATGCGAGAAAAAACGACCACCAAACAGCCTAAATCATCTGATATTGCACTAAAAGTTGAGCATATCAGCAAGAGTTTTCACTTGCCAACAGAACAGTCAAATAGTATCAAGCAGGTGTTTATCAACCGCATGCGGGGTATTAAAGGTTATAAAAAACAACAAGTCCTTAAAGACATCTCGTTTGAAGTTAAAAAAGGTGACTTCTTTGGAATAGTTGGGCGAAATGGCTCGGGCAAATCTACCCTGCTGAAGCTTATCTCGCAAATCTACTTTCCAGATAAGGGCAAGATTACCGTCAATGGCAAACTAGTGCCATTTATCGAGCTAGGAGTTGGTTTTAACCCAGAATTAACAGGGCGAGAAAACATATACTTGAATGGAGCCTTGCTGGGCTTCTCCCACCAAGAAATCTCAGCTATGTATGATGACATCGTCGACTTCGCCGAACTGCACGAGTTTATGGATCAGAAGTTAAAGAATTACTCTAGTGGCATGCAGGTCCGCCTCGCCTTCTCCGTAGCCATAAAGGCACAGGGCGATATATTGGTTCTAGATGAGGTATTGGCGGTGGGCGATGAGGCATTTCAAGGGAAATGTTATCAGTATTTTGCAGAGTTAAAGAAAAACAAAAAGACAGTTATTTTGGTTACTCATGATATGGATTCGGTACAAAGATTTTGCAATAAAGCTATTATGATAGAAAAAGGCAATGTGGTGGAGTCTGGAAGTTCAGCCGGGGTTGCGCAGAGATATCGTGAACTGTTTATTGAAGAGGAAGATAAGGGAACAAAGAAAGATGACGGGGCAGTTGTTAACAAGAATGTCGACGTGAAGGTTGACTTTAGTAACATAGATTCCGAGTGGGTTTTTGACGTGAATGTAATTCCAAAGGTCCCAATATACGATAGTGTCCTGGCTCTCATCGTGTTTAGGCAAGACGGTACTCAAATTTGGAACTGGGCGTCCGATTATAAAGGTAAGGAGCTCCCTAGTAATATATTGGAAGAGGAGCTAAATCTTAAGGTGTGCGTGCAAGATGTGTTTCCATTCGATGACTTCTATCTGAATGTATACATAAAAGCACGAGATAGATCTAAGGATTATGCAGTATTTGAGAACGTTACAAGTTTTAGTAAGCAGGCTCCAACTAATTATCATAAATATGACCGAGGGTGGCAACCCGGGCTGGGTCTGGAGATTAATAAAAGATGAGAGACGAGCTAGCTATTCTGTATGGGTATGATGAACGAAAATTCAGAGATACAATCCCAAAAGACGACATAAATGGTGCATCACAGGAGCAATTAATTGCGTACATGACTATGTGGTCTCATTCACTAGAGAAAGCTTTAAGTAGAGATAATTTTGAGCTAGGTCATGGTTTCAGGGTGGTGCAGTACATAGCTAATACACTTAATGAGTATGACAGGCGTGGATTTGATAAGCGAGCCCTGGGCTATCTTAATACCCTGTCGGTTCTACATGAATTTGTTGCGAAACATCAAGAAACGAAATACACACATGAGCTAGAGCGTATTCTGGCGAACACGCTCGACCAAATTAATAGTTTACAGCCAAAGATTGGCGGTGTATTTGTTGTAGATAAAAAAGATAAATCTAATAATGACACAAAGAACTTTGCTGATTTAAGTGCAGGCCGTTTTGCTATAAGAAGTTTCGCAGATAGGCCAGTTAATAAAAAAGATATTCAAGAAGTTATCAGTATAGCAACAAAAACACCGTCAGTATGCAATCGTCAATCAATCAGAGTCAGGGTGATGTACGATGCCGAGATAATTCGGAGCGTACTGGATATTCAAGAGGGGGTGTCGGGCTACCCTACCCCACCATGTTTGATGTTGGTAACATCTGATGACAGTTCCCATCTTGGATCCAATGAAAGGAATCAGGGATTTGTGGATGGGGGGCTATTTTCTATGTCTTTGCTCTATGCTCTTGAGTATAAAAAGATGGCAGCTTGTCCACTAAACTGCATGTTTGATGAGCTAAGAGAAAAGTCCATGAGAGGCCTGCTTGGGATACCGGAGAATGAGAAACTGGTCATGTTCATATCTTGTGGGTATTTTAATGGTAAAAACAATGTGTGCAAGTCGTTCCGATACCCAGTAGATTACATTATGAGCGAAGTAGATAGCGTTAATACTGACTATAAAATTAAGGAAGAGCCACTATTGCCTCATGAAATTGAACTACAACGTCTCTCTAGTGAACTGGAATCCGCGCACAATGATCTTGAGACTTTAAGGATGCCAGGTGTAAAGATTTCTGCACGTAAGTTTGCAGGCTCAGTCCGTAGAAAAGTCCATAGATCTGTACCCTTCAAGAGTACTGTTGAAAGAGTCAAAAATAAGATACGCCAGAGTGCAAATAAGATACAACTATACGGACGGAACCGACGCAAGGGCGGTGCAATTGTGACTATCTGTGTATATAATAACTTTGGGAACATATTACAGCGATTCGCACTCCTTAGGTTCCTCCAGAATCACGGCTTAGATTTTGACTCATTTGATATGCTTGATCCAGCACTAAATGACGGACCAGTTAATCAGAACTTTATCAATTTTACTGATAAGTATATAAATAATGTTGAATTTAACGATTTTTCAAAGAAATCCTACAAAAGGTATATCGTAGGCTCAGATCAAGTGTGGCGACCAGAACATTTAAGGGATCAAAAAGGAGGTGTAGGTAGTTTCTTTCTAGATTTCTTAGGGAATAAAAAAGTTACAAGAGTCTCTTATGCTGCTAGCTTTGGTTTCAGTAATCTTTCCGAAGGGGGATACGACAACAAATTAATAGAAAATACCAAGAGTATGCTGAACAGATTCGACGCAATATCGGTTCGAGAAGATAGTGCGGTAGGACTTATTGATGAGATGATAGGGAGAAGTGCAAATAGCAAAGTGACTATTGACCCTACTCTTTTATTAGGTAGGAGTGAATATGATTCGCTAATTGAAACTATTGAAGGTGATAAGGATAGGGCTTCAGATGTATTCTATTTTGTCTTTGATAAGACGCCAAGATATGATCAGGTTGAGGGTAGTATAAGGAGGAGATATTCTTCTTTTAAGGACATCTGGCCTGACAGTGTAGAGGGGTGGCTGATGAATATAAGAGACTCAAAGCTCGTAGTGGCCGGATCATTTCATGCAGTAGTATTTTCCATAATTTTCCATACAGACTTTTTATTGCTGGAAGACAAGGACGAACCCAATGTGAGAGTTAGGAGTTTACTGCAGGCACTAGGAATTGGCACCGATAGAATTATCACCAGTAATCGCGATTTTAAGATAGAGACTCTCAGTGATATTAAATGGCATGAAGTAGACTCAGCGCTTGCTAATCTTAGGGAAGATAGCGGCAATTGGCTACTGGAAAGTTTAGATTTAGATGATAAAGGGTTCTGATAGAATTAACATCGCATTTGCTGTAAACAATGCATACTCACCTTACTTAGAGGTTGCACTGTACTCTATTCTGTTGAGTAATAAGGAATCCAATTTTGAAATAAATGTGCTCTCCTTTGATATTAATCAGTCAAATAAAGATAGACTTGCTCGTATATGCGAATATTTTAGCAATGCTAGTATAAATTTCCTGTCACTTGAAGATGATTATTTTGAAGGGCTCAAGCTTAGGGCGCACTTTTCCAGAGACATTTACACTAGGTACGTACTGGCAGACCTACTTTGTGATTATGATAAGGTTCTTTATTTGGATGCGGACATATTAGTCACCGGAGATATATCAGATCTCTATAATTTAGATATAGATAACAATTTCGCCGCGGCTGCAATAGATAGGGGGATACAAAAAGAAGAATTTGCTGAATATATGAAGTCATTAGACTTGTACGGGCGCCCTTACTACAATTCCGGAGTACTATTAATGAACCTTAAGAAGATTAGAGAAGACGGAATAGTGGGTAGGCTTATAAGCGAGACTAGCCGCCTTGCTGATAAGCTTGAGCATCCCGACCAGGATGTGATAAATATAGTATTTAAAGACTACATTAAGCCACTTAGCAATATCTGGAACTATCAGGATGAGGATAGGAGAGTTGGAGAGATAGAGTTAGGCGGAGCTAGAATAATCCACTATACATCTGGCAATAAACCATGGAACACTCCTAACATATTAAGATCTCACAACCGTGCAGCGCATGAGCTTTATGATAGATACAGATACGATTATATGGAATTGTTTGATGATCCCCAATTAGTATCCGTTATAGTGCCAGTTTATAACACCGACAAGAGATATATAGCGGAGTGTATCGGAAGTATATTAAGCCAAAACTATAGAAATATAGAGGTACTGATCGTAGATGACGGATCAGATAAGCCGGTCGCTAATTACTTAGACGAGATATCCGAGACTGACAGTAGAGTACGAGTTGTGCATAAGAAAAACTCTGGTAGTAATCGGGCTAGGGAGGTTGGATTTAAGGAATCAAGCGGTAAGTGTATAACTTTTATCGATAGTGACGATAGTGTCTCTTCAGACTATATATATAAATTATACATATCGCTTACCCAAGGTAAAGCCGATATATCTATGTGTGAATCTTGGGACGAGATCGTTAGACCTATGGAGAATAACTTCAGTAGCTTAAATGGTATGGTCATTAATAATAAAGATGATATAGTTAAGTATGTCATAATGGGTTTCCCTGAGTTCAGGGTGAATGGCGGTGTTATATGGGCTAAGCTCTATAAGAGGGAGCTTATCGAGTCTGTCGACTGGGACATGTCAGATTATATGTTGACAGAGGATGAGTTTATGGCTATACAAGTATTTTCTATGGCTAAAAAGATCTCATTGGTGGGTGAGCAGCTGTATTACTATCGTCGACACGTAGTTGATAGTAAGGAAAGTAGGTTGCCTATATATAACAAGTATAAAGGTCAGCAGATACCCATGATACAAACAGCCTCAGACCTATATGAAAGGTCTATAGAGGTCTTTACAAAGAATAGAATTAAATACAATATAAACGATCTTTTATATAAGTATATTATTATGTTGGACGCACAAATTACTAGTATATGCAAACACGATAATATAGGTAGAAACCAGGAAGAACTTAGGAGACAGGCGGAGGTATACGTTCCTTTAATAAGAGACAATAAAGAGTTAACATATGAACATCGCATCAGGGCTTTATTTGCCCTCAATATGCCAGAGTTATTGTATGTATACAATAACTATTTAATTAATACTGATCATGAAATCAACAAGCTTCATGATAAAAACGAAACTCTAATAAGAGAAAACAGTAACCTATTAGATGAAGTTAATAGGCTCAGTAGGGAAATTCAAAGCTTCATGAGCGTAAAGCGGTCAGCAAGACTACTGTTGGGTAATATAAAAAGAAGATTTATTACTAGGTAGTCCCCAGCTCTACCCTAACTGATGGGCTCGAGCAGGCTGACCAATAAACAGTTCCACCCTGGAATTCTTGTCGAACGTCCTTGTGGGGGCCACAGGTTGTGCCTGTTGGTATTTCTCTGCTGGTCGGGTATCCTAGTGGACCGCCTTCATACTTAAGCTCGGCGTATTTGTGATCAATAGCTCCGCGGTATATGTCGTATGATCCACTCTCGGCAGACCAATATACCTTACCTTTTTCGAACCCTTGCCAACAACCGCCATCTTTAATCCCACAACTTAGGTTGGTAGTCGGTCGGCCTAGGTAACCTTTATCGGCTCCGGCATTTTTATAACCTTCTAGTATATTATTGTCCATATTGCGAGCAGGGTGGTTTGGCTGCCAGTATAGACGGCCTCCCTCAAACTCTTGATACGTAACCGTAGGTGTTATTGCTACCTCGCTAGATTTGGGATAGCCTAAATGTCCACCTTCAAATCCTGTTTCTCTGTATCTGTTGAACATAGCACCATATCTTATGTCCCAAGCTCCGTTATCTGGCGACCAATACATTTGTCCACCCTCGTACGCTTGCCAAATACCAGTTTGTATACCATTCTTTCTGATGGCGTTTTCGTCAGACCTTGGGTATCCTAGATACCCTCTCTCGCCATACACTTGAGCATACCTGTTGCTAACCGCCCCATTACGGACAGACCATGCACCTGTATAATTACTCCAGTATATATTTCCTTTTTCGAAAGTCTGGTATAGTCCATTTTTTGCGTCGAGGAGTCTAACTTCACTGCTAGCTGTCCCTAACCAGGATAAATTACCACCCATAGTGGTGTATTTATTGGTGATAGAGTCGGCACCTATATGAGTGGTGCTACCGAACCAATCTGTGAATAATCCCCATGTATTCCTATTGCCATACGCTCCACAAGCATCACCCAGTCCATAGCCAGCATTTAATACAGACTGATTGGGCTGATAGGGTGTGTAGCGGTAGAGGGCAGAGGTTGTGCGGTTTTGAATGTTGACCACCGAGCCACCACAGGAGGTGTTGGGGTGGTACTGGACATAGGTTTGACCGACTGGGTAGTTGCTCCATCCACCACTAAGGACGGTGCGAAATAGATTGGCTGCGTTGCGAATTTGGTTTTCTAGCCCAAAATACTGCGAGTCGCAAGCAGCAGTATCGGGGCAACCAAAGCCTGTTGCGGATCGGTATTGGATATTGTTTGGCCAGGTATCAGTGATGAGTCCCTGTTCTTTTTCGAGCAGAACAATCAGAAACTGGGGGTTGATAGCATAGTCTTGTCCAGCTTGCCAGATGATTTGGGCGGCACTTTTGCCGTTAAATGAATCTTTGGCCATACAAACAAACTTACCATCACGGATAGTGTATTGCAGATGAGGGTACCAGATAGCCATATAAGTGTTAGTATTATTGCAAGCGTTTTTGCTATCGAGAAAGGCTTGAATCTGTTGGACGTTCATCGAATCTTTATTTGACATGACGGCATCGGACATGATGTTGCCTGGGTCAAACTTGCTCATATCTGCAGCACTGGTCTGTTGTGCTAGGTATGTCCAGCCTAGTATTGCGGCAATGCCAGATATTGCTATAGCTAGTGTGGCGGTTATGACGCCAGTGTTTTTCTTTACGATAAACATGGCCTATATTTTTGCCGCACCTTTCAATACGCCGGATTTGTCGCCGCTGGTTATTTTTATCGTAATTTCCCAGTTACCGCTACCGAGTTCGGATGTTGGTATGTCGAATCCTTCGCATGATGAGGATGATGGATTGGGTATAATGCTACTAGTTTTGGTTATGGTCGCCGAGCCGTTGACCAGACTAATTTCACACAATCCAGAACTTAAGCTTTGGTTAATTGTCGTTCGTACAATTAGCTTGTCGCCAGATACTCCGGTGTAATTTATTGAACCAGTTAGGCTTTCGCTAAGATCGGGGCTTTCACCCTCGTAGCCAGGTGTTATGTCCTTTTCGGATTCGTGATCTACTGTCTCGTTGTCGCTAGTTTTAGGGTTATCTGTATCTTTGCTGCCATTGTCGGAGCTGTTGTTTTTCGGTGAATTTTGGGTGGTAACTTTTTGGGTAGAACTGGTGTTGTTCTGACTTAATATTACATAAGTAGTCACGCCAGCAACTATTACTATCAGAGATAGTGCTAGTATAATAGCTGTTCTTTTGGATGATTTGTTCTTTTTATTTTTTATATTCATATCAAGTATGACTCCTACTTATAATAATAGCACAAGCGAGATGAAAAAGCAATGGCGACTGGCGTGGTATAATGAAGGCATGAATAAGTGGAGTAACCCGCTCGTTTCGGTGATAATACCAGTCTACAATGCTGAGAGATATTTGAGAGGGTGCTTGGACAGTATCTCAAGTCAAGAATATGAAAATTTAGAGATTATCCTAATTAATGATGGCTCAACTGATGACTCCGGTAAAATATGCGATGAGTTTGCTGAAGCCGACGAGAGAGTAAAGGTTATCCATAGAGAAAATGCCGGGGCGTCGTCGGCCAGAAACCTGGGTATGGCGGAGGCAGCGGGACAGTATATTCAGTTTATTGACGCGGACGACTTGGTGGACAGGCAATTGGTTAGTGCAATGGTGGAGGGCTGTGAATCTAGCGGCGCGGATGTTGGCATCTGTCGGTATGACTCCTTTAAAGACTCTCTAGAGGATAAGGTTTATATAGAACCATTAAGCGAGATTGGGGCCGTAGAGGTGGATATCATCTCTGATAAAGTACTTAATCTTAGTTCGCCTTCGGTATGGAAAATGATTTTTAAATCTAGCTTCATAAAGAGCAATAAACTGAATTTTGACGAATCATTGGTTCGCGGAGAAGATCTGCTATTTGGAGGACAGGCCCTAGTTAGCTCCAAGAAAATAGTTATAGTAAACAAACACCTTTATCACTATAGAGTAGACGTGGCTTCGAGTGTTGTGTCAAATGAGAATCCAAATTTCCTCACTACTCTAAAGGCTTTAGTAAAGTTTAAAAAATTTTTAGAAGGTAATGGTCTGTATGATAAATTCAAGAAAAGTTTTATCCGACTTGCTTTTAGTGGTGCGCTACTCTATGACTATGACTATGTCACAGAAGGTGCGTTTTTCATCAAGAAATATAATGAGATTCACGAATTTGCATCAGGAATTGTCTATGACATAGATAAGGCGCACTTAGACGAAATGAGAAACGATAAGGCCTGTCTCGACGCTATTTGGGTGGCAGAAATAGAAGATCCAGCTCTTTTTTACCACCAAAAAACTAAACAACTTTATGATCGCGTGGAGGTGATGAATGGCGAGTCACTGATGATGCAAGACCGCATAAGTGTGCTTCAGGGTGATATCGCAAGGCTTACATCTGATGTTGCAAGGCTTACATCTGATGCTGAGAAACTTGATAAAGTAGGCCCTGCGGCACGTAAGCTAGCTGGTAATATAAAGCGAAGTCTACAGAAGAAATAGTCGTTATATTGTTTCGGTCTGAGTTCATAATGTTTTTGCGACGTTGTAGAGACTGGGAGAAGGTGGTATTATAGACTTGATGAAAAGTGGACTTACGGACAAGATAGCTGTTATAGTGCCTTGCTATAATGTCGAGAACTACCTAGCAAGATGCCTCGATTCATTACTGAGTCAGACATACGACAATCTTGAAGTTATCATGGTTGAGGACTGCTCGACCGATAAGACGATAGATGTAGTTATGCGCTATGAAAAGAAGTATAAAAACTTTCGTGCGATATACAATAAAGAGAATGGTGGACTCGGAAATGCTCGTAACGTTGGAATATCTGCGGCCGATTCAGACTACATAGCTTTTCTTGATTCAGACGACTGGTTGCCGGATAATTTTTTAAGCGAAATGCATGGAGTTTTGGTAAAAAATAAAGCAGACATCTCTATATGTGACATATATCTTCGCTATGACGACCCGACTAAAGATCAAAGGGTGGTGTCTTACAACCCTAAGCCTGACAAGTATGGAATAATCAACACAGGTATGGCCGCAAGCTCTAGCAATAAGTTGTTTAAGAGAAAGTTATTTGAAGGTCTGAGATACCCCCTCGGGATTGTTAATGAAGACATCCCCGTTACCTTAGCGCTAATGAGCCAGCATAAGGTTGTATATGCGCCAGACACCCATTTTAATTACTATCAGAGGACTGGGTCGATTCAAAATAGCCAAATTACCAACAGGCGTCTAGAGGTCTTTAAGGCAGTCTCTTTGCTGAGGGATAACGTTCCTGGGAAGATTGACAAAAAAACCTGGGAAGCCGTAGTTTGGCATCAGTTATTTGCCGTGCTGATGTTTGTGTTTCCACGTGCCAAGGGTTTAATTTACCGAAAAAACCTAATACGATCTTTTTATGATACGGCCAGGAGTAACAATATAGTTATTAATGAGGATAATTCCGCTTTTCGTGAATTTTCTAAGAACAGTCGAGCCTATAGGTTTTATGGATCTAAACTTATTAGACTCGTGAACGACAAACACTTTCTGACGGCAAGCACACTTATGAGTATGTATAGTTTTGTCTCTAGGCACAAGAATATCGTTGCCTTTGGAGTGAAGCTTATGAAATTCTTGCGGTTTATGATCCTTCATCCGATATCATTTACTAGGGTTTATGGGGGTCGTCTAAAGCTTCGTCTTCTGCGCAAAAAAGTTATCGATACAGATCTAAAAATGGAAGATCTTGTCGTTGTCGCAAAGAAGCAACAGCAATTGGCTGGCGAAGGAAAAGTATCTGTAATAATTCCTAACTATAATTACGAGAGATTTTTAATACAGAGAGTTTGTAGTATATTGGCTCAAACCGAAAAAATTGGAGAAATAATCATACTTGATGATTGCTCAAGTGATGGCAGTGTGAAGTTGGCTGAGGCTATAAAGAGTAAGATTGGCAAGTATGTATCAGTTAAAACCATCAATAATAAAAAAAATGCTGGAACTTTTAGGCAGTGGGAGAGAGGATTTAGTAAGTCGTTGTTTGACTATGTTTGGATAGCTGAGGCGGATGACTACAGCAACCCAAATTTTCTGCGCAATACACTTGAGCCGATGTATAACAACCCCAACGTAGTAATTAGCTATGTTAATACTGGATACACCGACTCTATGGGTATCCTGCTAGGCAATGTCGTCAATGACATCGATTATCAAAGAAGTGGACACTGGGATAAAAGTTATGTAAACGATGGCCTAAAAGAGGCTCAGGAATACACCTATTTAAACAATACGATAGCAAACGTTTCTTCGGTTGTATTTCGTAAAAGTCCAAAACTAGACTATAAAGAGCTTTTCGCTACTGCGCGCAAGTACCGCCAGGCGGGGGACTGGATATTCTACGTAAACTATATGCTGCAAGGTGATATCGCCTACACGAATAAAGTTTTAAATTATTATCGCATCCATGGCAATAACGTTTCATCAACCACTAAAGCACAAGATCACCTTGCTGAAATAATAGATATACAAAAAATCTTCGAAACAAAGTTATCACTGAACAAAGATCAAAAAGAGAAAATTGCTCAAAGAATCAAGTTATTGAGAAAGGCCTGGTCTCTGTAGACACGACAAGGCAGCGTGTGTCCAGGGGACTTGTATGACTATTCGTATATAATAATTGTGTCTTTTGGTATTCTATAATAATTTCGCATTAGATTTAATGTATAATCATCCTGGTAGGGCATGGTTTGGGAATATAACTCATCTGACAACTTCTTTAATCGCACTTCTGGGACAGGCTCACCCTGTTTTAATCTGGTGCTGGCGTTTGTTAACGTTCTGTGATTGGACGTATTTGTGTGGCTATTTTTATAGTACCCTACAGTTATAGTGGAGTAGTTGTAAATTGAAAAAATCATAAGTGGCATCATTAGCATTAGTAGTTTTCGAGGAGATAGGTCTACGGTTGTGAAAAGTGTAGATAGGCTAATGACAAAAAACACTATCAAGAAAAACATAAAACTTCTGATTGGATAGTAGGGTGCCATTAGCATTACGACCTGAGAAGTTAGGCCAGACAGTAGTAATATTAATAACTGTATCTTTTTCTGTTTTACCAGTAGATGAATAACCAAGGCAAGAATAGTCAGGGCTACCGCAACAGTTAGTGAGTAGCGAATTAAGCTATTCTCTGTAAAGCTTGCCAAGGTCTGCTTGGTCGATAGGGTAAAAGTGAGAATAGACCCTATTGTTATAAATAGTGCAACAGATACAGACTTGATTAGTTTACCTTGTTTTTTTAAGAACAGAAGGTGGCTTGATAGGTATAACCCAAAGATCATAAGTAAAAATAGGAATATAACATTATGCTCTCCTAGTGCAGTTTCTGTTATATTTAAGCCCGTCGAAGTGATTCTTTCTATTATATTATTTTCATAAAATTCTGCTGATGATGTAGACATGCGGACTGAACTGCCAGGTGCAAGCAGTAGAGCCATTAGTCCGACTGCAGATAATGTGGCGCATAGAATCAACCAAAGCTTTGGTCTTTGCTTGGTTGTTATCCAGTCATAGGCTATCTGCAGGAATAGGTATACGAACATGGCTGCGCCGATTTGCTCTTGAGAGAAGGAAGCCACAAAGGCCAGCAGGGGCATAAGGACATATATAACTATCGGGTGGGGTTTTGAGTTGGTGAGTTCTCTATGGAGAAACACAAACAATAAGACAAAGAAGATGGGGATTAGATACAGTATTGATGCGGTGGCCCAGAATACCGCATCACGAAAAGTCATTATTCCGATTAGCCCATAGCAAGTGACACTGAACAGTGCGATTAACCAGTCGTATCTAGTTTTTGTGGTGTTGTTTTGTTTGACTATCCTATATATAAGATAGAAGATTCCTATAATAATTATGCTCTGGAATAGTGCGTATATGGCGATTCCACCCTGTAAAAGGACAATCTCAATGAAAAAAAACAGTATGCGCCCACCCCAGTTTTGATAGTGATAACCAAGATACTCGAGTATGTCACTAAACTTGTGCGGTTCGGTGGAGATATTGAAGTTAGGGTTGGCGTAGGAGAGTGATGCGTAACCGTAATCATCAAAATACATGCCCATAAATTGGTGCTGTATAATCACTAGGTAGCCAAATATTATGAAAATAAATAATACAGCATGTCGTTTGAAGAATGACGAAAATGAATCATTGCGTAGAATGTTGCTTATTTTAATCATAAAAATCACCTACTCCTTTTTGTAGATTCGACGAATTCCATATAGTGGTCGTCTCTGGGATTCGGTGTAGATTCTGCCTATATATCCCCCTAAAACGCCGAGCATTATCAGTTGAATTCCTCCAACGGCAAATATACTGATTATTATAAATGCCCATCCTTCGACGGCTGTTTCTGGGCTGAATATTTTTACTCCGAGCACATATAGTATTGCGGTAAAGCTTAGGACGGCCATAAAATATCCGAGGCGACTAATGAGTTTTAATGGCGCACTGGAGAATCCGAGTATCCCATCCATGGCTAATTTAACCATCTTTTTAAATGGGTATCCAGTAACTCCAGCGTGTCTTTCGTCTCTATCAAATTCAACTGCTATTTGCCTGAACCCCACATAACTTACGAGGCCTCGCAGGAATCTATCGTGCTCCTTGTATTTTTGTAACTCATCGGCTACTTTCCGATCAATTAGCCTAAAGTCGCCCGTATTTGCAGGTATATCAATGTCAGCTACTTTACGCAGAAACTTGTAAAAAAATGAAGCAGTAGTTTTCTTGAACCAGGTGTCTTTACGACTTCGTCTTTGCGCATAGGCAACATCGTAGCCTTGCTCCCACTTGTTGATTAGCTCTAGGCTGACCGCTGGTGGGTCTTGCATGTCGCTATCCATAATTATCACAGCGTCCCCTCTAGAATGGTCTATACCTGCGGTTACGGCAATTTGGTGACCATAGTTTCTGGCAAAATCGATAACCGTGACCGATTCGTCGCTAGACTGGATTACCATCAACTTATCAAGAGAATCATCTCTACTGCCATCGTTTACGAAAATATATTCGAAAGAGTATTGGCTTGAAATTGGCTTGGTGGTCTTTTTTATAGTTTTATACAGCAAGTCTATATTGTCGCGCTCGTTGTATATAGGGAATATGTATGAGATCAGCTTCTTTTTCATGATATCAACAGTATATCAGATTTAAAGCTGATATATGCACGTGATGTGGTCGATGAGCGGGTAGTACATAATAAAAACGATAGTTATGGCTACAATATTGCGGGTAATAAAGGAGCGTTAACATCTAGAAGGAATATCACGAGTTAAATAAATGCTATTAATATAACAGGATTGGTTTTTGTGGCTGACATGTCTTAAGTATAAAACAAAAGCCGAGGTTAGTCATCCGTCAGGTTGTGCGTATAGCCACAAGTGAGGCCATGTCGGACATATCTACTGTCGGGGACGCAATAGTACCTTGGGGAATTTATAATCTCGTAATTAGGTATTCCATAGTGGCTTTCAATCATATTAACAACCCAATCAACCTGAGAACGACCGGGGTCTTCTAGGTCAGCAGCCTCAGTCGGTGAGACTAAAACCTGGACTGGTGGCACCTTGACTGGCTGTTGTCTGTCATCATTTAGTTGATTTTCGATTGAGATTTCTCTCTGTGAATAAAACGAGTCTCTAGCTGACATAGCTCTGATATAGATAGCTTCTTTGTTGATGGCGAAAGGAAGAGTCAGGAAGGCACTAGCTATAAGTAATGCGGGCGATAGTTTATAAATCAAGCCGTTAGCTTTGATATTTATAAGTCGCAATACCATAACTAGTATTATCACTACAGAAAGCAATAGTGCGGCGTGTGGAACGGTGTAGTTCCTTAGAGCAAACCATGGACCGACCGATAATGCACTAACACCAAATGTTATGGTGGAAATTAGTAGGAAGCCATGCTACAACAAGAGCGGCCACATAGGGGAGATACCCTTTAGGCTTGTAGTGCCGCACAACAAGCCATACGGCTAGACACAATACGATATCAAAGAATATAGATGTGGCTTTGATGGCAACAATATCGGGCAACCCTATCAAAGATACCAGGTATAGTATGTAGAGGTATGGAAAATTATAGTCCGCGAAGCGTTCACTGAAAGCCGAAAAACCCTGAGAGACAAGGGTAGAGTGCCAGTGTTACAGGAACCATACAAAGTCTCCTGATTCAAATTTAACAAGAAGAACCCGCAGCGCACAGGCAAGTAAAATAAGGCCAATTATACCAGCTATGATTATGTATTTTTTGGGAATTCTAGAGTCAGACATAAGGAGTATTATAGCATAAGGATGTGCTTTTTATTGATACAGACTACGGGGTGGTTCGCGGTGCTCTCGATAGTTGATGGGGTGGGTTGGTTATTTCCAAAATGGAAATAATCTAAAAAGTTGAACTTTAAGGTAAATAACCTGCGGTTTGTGTAGCTTAAGCACATAAATAACTTGCAATCTGTGTAGTATAAGCACTCACAATGTGTCAAGTAAAAATGTCATAATGTGTTAAGTAGGTATTTGGCACCCCCGTTTGGCTTAAGATAGGGTTATATCCAGTGCTCAAGGACTGTCCTTGTGCAGGCGGGTGTTGGGGCGTGGTTAGGGTATGGGTGAAGAATTGATAGGTGTTAGGAGCTTATTTACCTTTTGCTTTTTTTAGGGCTTTGCCAGCCAGAACAGTTGTTGTTCCAGTTTTGGCCCAGAGGGGTGTTTTTGTGCTTTTTGGCTGGACTGGGTGGTTTAGGGAGGAGTTTCTCATAGAAGAAGGGGTTGCCTGTCCAGGTGTATATGGAGGGCTGTGGGGGGTGGTTTTTGTGCTGGTGTGGCCTGTTGGGGTGCTTATTGGAACAGTGATTTTTATGAGATTTATGACCTTTGTGTTTATGATGTGGCTTGTTGGCTGGTGTGCAGGGGTTCTTGTCGACTGGGGTTTCTGGTTGTTCTGGTGTTTCTGGGGTATCAACTGGTTCGTAGTCAAGGATCCTCAGCCCCTCTTTATCTGTAGTCGGCCAGCCGATGTCGTCGTCACAGTCGTCGCCGATGCCGTCACTGTCAAAGTCGGCTTGGTTTTGGTTGGCGATGGCGGGGCAGTTGTCGATGCTGGCGGGGATTGAATCACCGTCATCGGTGACATCTAGGTGAGTAGATCCGTAGCCGGTGTTGCCGTTTGAGTCGGTAATTTTGATGCCGATTGTGCCTGAAAATTCTTGGGTGAATTGGTGAGAGTAAACCAGGTCTGGTGAAGTGGTCTCGAATGCGCCGTTGCCGTCGAGGTCCCATTCTATTTTGGTGATTTCACCGTCAACCGCGTAAGAGGCACTGCCGTCCAGTTCGAGGGTATCGCCATCCTTAATAATGTATGGTCCCTGAATCCAGCCAAATGGCTTGGCGAGAGAGTGCTGGAGAGAGGATAGGATTGGCGCTGATATGTCTCCTTGGCCAACCAGTGTCATACCTCCAGTTTGCTTGACTAGCTCATAGACGTTACCGTTGAGGTATCCGCTGGCAACATCGATAGCATATATCTCAACTGGGTCAACGTTGTAGGCTTTTTGAGCGACTTGTTGCCAAGTGTAGCCAGTGACTGGCTCGGGGTCTTTGGCGGGTGCGTCACCAATGATAATCATAATTTTCTTGACTCCTGGTCGCCAGTCAAGTTCAAGCCCAGCCATCGCTCCACTATATACAGACTCCTCCCAGTCGCCACCATAGCCGAGTGTGAGGTTCTGTGCTGAGGAGGTTAGCTCGGCAATACTACTAGTGAAGGGGAGCTGGACTTTGGCGGGGTAATCGCTTGGCCCTCCACCTCCAACAGGGTGATCTTGGAAGTCAACTAGTGCGAAACGGGTGGTCCTGGAGAGACTGGCGATGTCTGACGCGAGCGTAGGGATGTTGGCCTTGACTTGATTGATTGTGTCACCCATTGATCCAGTAGTATCGACAACAAAGACGATGTCGGTATCGCTTGAGGTTGGGGCGATTGCCTTGGCTAAGCTTGGTATACCAACGGTATTAATTATGTCTAAGGCGATTTTGCGATGGCCTGTGATATTCGGATGATACCAGTTGTTTTGGTCATAGGATATTCTGGAGGAAGTCGTGCCGTCGTTTTTTGCACTCCCTTCTGTTTCAAAGAATTCGTTAATCCAACGAACCGGGTTTTTACTGGTTGCGTGTGGCTCTGGCTCATGGGTTGCAAAGGAGGATTGGATGGTGTCGACAAAAGTGACCTTGAGGTCGTGGCTTGCATTCCAGCTATTGACCAGGGCTTTTTGTTTGTCGTTGAAACTCTTGCCAGCTGTTCGGATTGCTTTTGCGGCGTCGTAGCGATCATATTTGATGCACGTGCCATCAGTATTGTCTACTACCGCACATCGCTCCAGGATGTAGGTTTTGTCTAAGCTTAGTAGTGGGTAGCCGACCAGTACGACCTGTGCTGAGGAGGGGAGCTTGCTTGATAGGCTAGTGAAGAGAGTCTCAGTGTTGCTGATAATCTTGTCGAATTGAGAGGTGGCGTATTCTACTTTTTCACGGCAATCCTTTATGTCTCGAAAGCCAGTCGCAAAACACTGTTTGACGACAGCCTCAAAGTTTGCGTCATTACCACCAGCTGTGAGCATAACGAGGTCGGTGTTGGAGGAGAGGAGGGGGGTTTGCTC
>CAZJUX010000005.1:0-9214 GCA_964549705.1 uncultured Candidatus Saccharibacteria bacterium | reverse complement strand
TTATTATCCTCAATATACAAAACGAGCCTCGTCCCGCTCTTTAGAGTTTTTCTCCAGATGCGCTTATTGGTTTGGCCAGTGTAAACACTAGGATCATACACCCACCCATCACTCTCTGCATAAGCGATAATTTCTTTGACCGCCTTGTCAATATCTTTTGGGTCAACTTTGAATTCCCTAGTGACGCTTGGTGTGACAGTTTTTTGAACTAGCCCACCTTCTCCGCTCTGTTTGGAGCTAATCAGAGTAAGCCCCAGCAGGTTTTCGCTAGCCAGCCTCTCGGACTTAATCATCCTTAACATATCCGACTCACCCCATAAATGGTTATGTCGTCCAAGCTCATAAGCTCCAAATATTACTATCATTGTCGAGATAGATATAACTAGCCATTTTGTGATTTTTCTTCGCTTTGGCGTTTGCTTCAAAGAATTGGACTGCTCGGTCTTGTCGCTCATAAATTAAACCCTCCAGCTATAAGTTTGGGATTTATTGTATGGCATGTCGTGCCTGTTGTAAACAGGGAACAGGATATATTCAGGAAGGAGTTCTGTGCCTTAGTGACAGGTGATGGCTCGTGTAACGAAGACACTGTATAATAGAGGCATGGCAAAGCAGAAGATAGCCCTAGTCTGTGACTGGCTGACCGGTGTTGGTGGGGCCGAGAAGGTGATATTGGCGGTGCATCGGATGTATCCGGAGGCGCCTATCTATACTTCGCAGTATCGACCTAGGGCGATCGACTGGTTTGATGAGGCTGAGGTTAGGACGGGCTGGTTGAATTGTTTGCCGGCTTGGACGAAGAAGTTTATCCCGTTTTTGAGGCAATTTTACTTTTCACGACTTGATTTGAGTGATTTTGATCTGGTAATTTCGATTACCGGCGCAGAGGCCAAGGCGGTTAGGACTGGTGAGCGGACGATTCACATTAGCTATATGCACGCACCAACTCAGTATTACTGGACTTTGTATGACCAATATATCGAAAACCCGGGCTTCGGTCTGCTGAACCCTATTGCTCGCTGGGGTTTAAGGCTGTTGGTCGGTCCGCTGCGAAAAGCTGACTATAAGTCAGCACAAAATCCCAATGTTGTGATCGCCAATTCGAGCTATGTTCAAAAGGAAATCAAAAAACATTATCACCGGGACAGTCAAGTCGTTTGGCCAAATGTTGATGTTGAGAAGATTCAGCGGGTTGTTCACGACAAGGGTCTAGTTAGCAAAAAACGTCATGGCTATATCATCTACGGTCGTCAGGTTAGCTGGAAGCGAATGGATATCGCGGTTCAAGCTTGTGTTCGCTTGGGGCGTGAGTTGTTAGTAGTGGGCTATGGGCCAGAAAATAAGCGCTTGAGGCAGTTGGCTCTTGGGGCGGATAATATTAAATTTTTGCCGAAATATAATGGGATTGAGGAAATTGTCGAGCGGATAACTAGCACGCAGGCGTTTTTGTTTCCAGCGGTTGAGCCGTTTGGGATTGCTCCTGTTGAGGCGCTGGCATCGGGAACGCCAGTGATTGGCTTGAGGCAGGGTGGAGCAATCGACATAATCGAAGATGGCGTGAATGGTGTGTTTTTCGAAGAGCAGACGGCCGAGAGTCTGGTTGAGGCAATTGAACGATTTGAAAAAATGAGTTTGGATGAAAAAGTTGTTCGCCAGTCAGCGAAAAAGTTTGCCGAAGCTGAGTTTGTCGAAAGGTTTCGTGACGTAATTGAGCGGGCGAGGCAAAATGAGAAAACTAGCTAGTTTTCGTCGGACAAGGCTATCGTTAGTCGAAAAGATGTGGCTCGGTTTGCCTGTGGTGGTTTGGTTTAGTTATTGGCCAAATATTCATTTTGGTCGTAGTGAGACTATGAACTATGAAATCTCATTTGTTTTGATTTATTGTTTAGTTTTAGCACTAGCCGGTTTGCCTGAAGTTTGGAGAAGACGGCGAGAATTGGTAGAAAATCGTCATATTTGGCTGGTGAGCTTGTCGGTCTTTTATGCTTTGGCAACAGTCGTATGGTCGTTAAATGTAGCTCGAGGAGTTTTGACGGCAGGCATCATTGGCGTGCTCTATCTGATTTTTTTGGGGTTTTTCGCTCGTCGTCAACAGCTAGTGAAGCTGGCTCCAAGATTGATAAAACTGACAGTCAGTAGCGCGGTGGTGATGAGCATTTTGGCGGTTGTTCAGTTTCTGATTGGTATTTGGTCGGGTAGCGATGCAACCTTGCTGTGTGCTGGCTGTGTCTCTGGCCAATTTGGTTGGCCTAGGCCAAATGTTTTTACGATTGAGCCACAATTTTTTGGAAGTCTGCTTCTGCCTGGCTTGCTAATTGCTTCAAGGCAGGTGATCGTTAAGCCATTTAGCTATCGAATCTCTCTGATGTTGTTATTACTTCAGTTTGCTCTGTTGCTGACAATGAGTCGAGGAGCTATATATGCTTATCTGCTTGGCTTGCTGATAATTATTGTCATGAATTACCGTCAGGTGAGGCGGATTGGTCATTTGACGGCTGTGTCTCTTTTGGCGCTGGCTATCAGTCTGTCTGGTCAAGGTCTGGCGGCTATTTCAAGCCCATCGGTTTCTGAGAGTTTTGGCGGAGCAGTCTTCAAGAGTATTAGCCAGCTTTCGTTGGGGGTTATCGACCTCAGGCAAAAAACAGTTTCTGAACCAGTTGAACCGCTTAGCAAAGAAGCCCCAGCTTTTGATGGCTACGTCGAGGAATCAACTGATATCAGGCTAGGGCGGTCAGAAATGGCAATTGGCGCATGGCAAAAATCCCTGCCAACAATATTGTTCGGAGTGGGGCTTGGCGGAGCAGGCACAGCAATAAGTCAAGCTTACCCGGATCAAATTGGCGCTAGGGAAATTATTCAAAATGAATACGCCGAGAGGTTACTCGAAAGAGGTCTAGTTGGATTATTGTTGTTTGTTGGGGCTCTAGTTTGGTTAATTTGGCGTGCTCGACCACAGTGGCTAACGGCGATTATTGTTGCCTTTGCGTCTCAGTGGCTGTTCTTTAGTGGATATCCTAACGCAATTCACGTTTACTTATTCATGGTAGCCGTTTGGGTTTTGGCTTTGCCAACGCCACGAGTCGGCACAAGCGTCGTCGATAGATAGTTCTGCTTGCCAATCAAGCTCGGTTTTGGCGAGGCTGGGGTCGGCGTAGCAACTAGCTATATCTCCTTCTCGTCTTGCTCTGATCTCATAAGGTATAGTGCGACCACAGGCTTTTGAGAAACTATTAATTAACTCTAGAACAGAGGTTCCTCTGCCCGTACCGAGATTATATACTTTAGCCCCTAGGCTAATATTTATGAGAGCCTTAACATGGCCCTTAGCGAGATCGACTACGTGGATATAGTCTCGCACGCCAGTGCCGTCAGGTGTGTCGTAGTCATTGCCAAATACACCAACTTTTTCTAGTTTGCCAACGGCGACTTGCGATACAAAGGGCAGTAGATTGTTCGGAATACCAGCTGGATCTTCGCCGATTCGGCCTGATAGATGGGCGCCAACGGGGTTGAAATAGCGCAAGATGGTCGCTTTGAGCTCGGGGTTAGCTTTGGCGGTATCTTGGATAATTTGTTCAATCATGTATTTCGTCCAGCCGTAAGGGTTTGTTATTCCCTGCCCGGTTGTTGATTTTTCGGTTAGCGGTAGTTCGGTCGGCGTACCATAGACAGTTGCCGAGCTTGAAAAGACCAACTGATTAACTTTAGTTTCTGCCATAGCTTTGAGCAGGCTGAGGCTCGAATTGATATTATTGTCATAATACTCTAGAGGTTTTGCGACCGATTCACCAACAGCTTTGAGACCCGCAAAATGAATTACCGCATCAGGCTGTTCGTTTTTGAAGACTTCTAGTAATTTGTCTTGGTCACGTAAATCCAGCTCGTAAAAAGTTGGCTTAGTGCCAGTAATCTCAGCTATGCGCTTGACGGCTTCGATTGAGCTGTTTGATAAGTTATCGACTATAGCGATTTGATGCCCCGAGCCTATCAGCTCGACGGCGGTGTGTGAGCCGATATAGCCAGCTCCACCAGTTAACAGAACTTTCATGGTTTTAGTATAGCGGAGTGAGGTAGTCTGGTAAAGATTAGCTGCCCTTGAACACAACGAGGACGGTTTTGAGAAGTATCGATATATCGAGCCAGACGCTCCAATTTTGAACATAGTATAAATCGATGCGACGTCGTTCTTCGAAGCTAATGTCTCGTCGTCCTGAGATAACAGCGAGGCCAGTTAAGCCTGACTTGACGGATAGAAGAACGTTTTTCTTGTCATATTTATTTAGCTCGTGCGGAACAAGCGCTCGGGGCCCAACTAGACTGATGTCGCCTCTTAGGACATTGAACAATTGCGGGAGTTCGTCAAAGCTAAAGCGTCGGATAAATCGTCCAACGGGCGTGATTCTAAAGTCATGGTCAAGTTTATCACCATTTTTGCGGTATTCCTCGATGAGTTCTGGCTTTCCAATCATCTGAAAGACTGCTTCATCAGTTTTGCCGTCAAATTTGGTGTGATGTGAACGAAATTTGTAAACTTCAAATACTCGGTTATACCTAGTCAGCCGTCGTCGCATCTTGCCTTGCATTAAAATTGGGCCTTTGGGGTCGGTGGCCTTGATCAATAACGCGACAATTAGCATCATAGGAGAGGCGATAATTATGCCGATGACACTTCCGATGATGTCCATTAAGCGCTTAATTAGTCGCCCATTGCCAGATAACGGCGTCGGTTTGATGAGAATTAGTGGTGTTGAATCGATAATCTCGATTGAATGACGAGCGGTCAGTGGACCGTCGATAGATGGCGCCTGGTAAAACTCGAGATAATGTTCTTCGGCCAATTGGTAACTGGCTGAGTTGTTGTCGGGGTCGGTTTGGATGATGCCGTCGATCTTTGATTGCTTCAGGGCAGTTGAAAGACTAGAATAACGGAGATTCAGTAGATTTTGTGGAATAAATTTGGCCTGTGCGATGATAGCGCTGATGCGAAAACCGGTCGATGGGTTGTTGGCTATATGATTTATCAAGCTATGAGTCAGGTTATTATTGCCTATGATGGCGATTCGTTTGACGCCGATGTCGGCTCGGAGCAATCTCAGACGGACAAGATTCGCTGTGGTGCGCAAAAATAGTAACAATATAAAGCTGAGTATCATTGCATATAATGCGACGAGTTTTGTAGGGAAGAAAGTCGAGTCAGTAAAGAAGCCAAAGGTGATCATCAGCATTACACCAAAAACAGAGACGAATAGTAGTCGCCATGATTCCTTGACGGGATGGATGTAGATTTCTCTTGAATATAATCTAAACACATAAAATAAGATAAACCAGATAGGCAGGAGCGTTGCTACTGAAGTAATAAATTCGATAGCTTCGATCTTGACGTAGAATGGTCTAGGGTCGAGTGTGACACGCAAAATATAAGCGATAGTAAATGAGGCGATCAGGGCAAAAACGTCGAGGAGTAAAAGGGCTAATTTATAATAGAGATCTGAATTTTTGCGCATTGGCTTAATTGTATAATATTTAGCAGTATAGGTAAAATATAGAAAAAGATATTGAGCTTATGATGTTTTATGGTGCAATACTGGCTAAATGGTATTAAAGCATAGACGGTTTGAGCGTATCAATGGACACCGTTTTGCTGTCTGGATTATTTTATTGGGTGTTGTTGTAGCCACAACATTATCGTCATTTGCCCGGCCAGCTATGGCTTTGCCGACAGAGCCAGATTGGATAAGTAGTGAGCCTAAGGTGGTTAGCAATGAAGCGGTAGTTGGCTCTAGTGGCGATGAGTTTCTCGATAACACACGCAATACTTGCCAAATTCAGACGGTTAGCTATGTTGCTGGTATAAACATGCAAGTTCCCGTGCAGAGAAAAATGTGTGTTGTTGAGGGAGACGGATTTCGGATAGTTATAGGGAAGGATTTAAGAAACTCTGAAAATTTAGGGATTTCTTTTGGGGTTGGTACTAATTTTTATCGACTAAACTATTTAGGCCAAAACGATGGCTATGAGATGGTCTTTTTGCCTAACTCTCAAAAATATATGTGGGTAGAGAATAATTGGCGTGAGGCCTATTTGAATATTTATGATAATCTGTTAAAGTCTGTGAAGCGAAATATAGGGGGGGTGGTTTGAAGTAGATTTAGCCTCGACCACTCCAATCTGGCGGTCTAATCGTTCAGTTAGCGGGTGGGGTGTTTCCGATAATGGGCAATACGTAGTTTACGGAACTCCACCTCAATACAGCACTTACGCTTACCCCTATGTGATTTTTCGTGAAAATATAATGACGGGAGAGGTGCAAAAAATTGGACCAAGTCACTATGTTTTTGTGGCGTATCCGATGTATCCACCTCAAATAAAAATATCTGACGATGGGTCAACGATTATTTCGTCTGGTGCTGGTGGCGTTAAGTTCTGGAAGGTCAATCAAGCCTGTCTGAGCTCGCCAGACGTGGAGTCTTTTTATCATGAAAAGTGCCCAACTAGGACGTATTTTCCATCGATAAGTCCGTGGGGTTATCAGTATCCAGATAATATGGGCTTGTCTGTTAACGCAGATTGGTCTGAATTATCGTATTATCACAATATCAACGGGCAATCTGTGCGGGAAAAGATTACAATCAGAGCCTCAAACATTGAACCAAACCCGGGACTGGATTATTTGGCGCTGGGAGACTCATATTCTAGTGGTGAAGGTGATTTAAAGAACGGCTATATGGATGGGACGGAGGGCGAAAACGGCTGTCATCTGAGCGCCTCATCATACCCGTTTTTGTTGAAAAAACAATGGGACGTACTGGATGGGAAGATGGCTTCAGTGGCGTGTTCGGGGGCGAAGATTAACCCAGATTATGTGGCAGGGATGAAGGGATATTTAGGGCAAGGGAGCCGGATCAAAGGTGAGGCAAATATCACATCCGTTCAAGATCAGGCTCTTTCAAAGTTTACGCCTGGCATTGTGCCTCAATTAGAATTTGTCAAAAAGTACAAGCCATCGGTCGTGACCTTAACTGGTGGTGGAAATGATGCTGGCTTCGCCGAGGTTCTCCGCTACTGTGCTTCACCGCAGATTGGACAATCAAATACCTGCAGCTATGCTGATGGTGGCGAATCTCTAGACTCTTTAAAGGCGACTATCTATAATCAATATACGAGCATGACGAATTTAATTAGTAAAATTCGCAACTCTTCCCCGCTGACTAAGGTTTATATTGTTGGCTATCCGCAGTTTGTTGCTGAGCACGGGAAGTTTGGTTGCGGGCTAAATGCGGCGATGCTGAACCAATCAGAGATCGAAACAATTAGAAAGATGGTTGTCGAGATGAATGACGTGCTGTGGCTTGTAGCGAAGGACACGGGAGTACAGTTTGTTGATATTGAGAATTCGCTGGATGGTGGGCAGATATGCGGTGGAGGTAAGTATATGACGGGGTTATGGGACGTCGGTCTCTCTAAACAAAATCGGTCAGCCATGTTCCATCCCAATTCGCTCGGCCATAGCCAGATGGCGACTAGTATCAGGCAAAAAGTAAATAATTTTGGTGACGATGTGTCCGTTTCTATCACCAGAAATGCAAAGTCAGCTAGCGAATATATCAGTAGCCCGACATCTGCTCGAGTAGATTTAGTAAAAGGGGTTTCGTATAAAGATTCAAAAATGAACATAAGCGCTTCTCCAACGTCGTTCGGGCCAAACACGGTAGTGACAACAACGGTATTTTCTGAGCCAGTTGAGCTTGGCGAAACAATGGCTACAGATGATGGCGGGCTGACGGCCGAATTTGATATCCCTGATGCAGTTGGAGCAGGCGAACACTTATTGACCCTCAAGGGGCAATCTTATACTGGCGAACCTCTTACTTTATATCAATTTATTACCGTAGGGGTTAGAGAGAATGATATAGATGGCGACGGTATTTTGGATAGTGATGATAGATGCCAGTTTGTGACAGAGTGGTTTGACGAAGAGACGGGAGTAGATATCTGTAAAGAGCCAGTAGCCAACGAACCAGACAACCCGCCTAGGCCAGGTGATGGCACAAATCAAGGTAACGATAGTGGAGATAATTCATCAGACGATAAGCCAACTTTTATCCAGAAAATCAAGCGAACGATTCAGACAATGGTCTCTAACATAAAATCAGCCATCTCTTCGTTGTTCACTTTTATGAAAATCAGCGCTAAATTGAGGTTGCCATGGTAAAGAAAAAGAAAAAAAAGAAAACAGGGATTATTATCGCAGGAGTGTTTTTGGCTTTGGTCCTGACTTATGATTTCTGTCTAGCTGATAATATTCGGTTTTATATTAACTGGGTTCGGTGTGGACAGAAGCCGGTCGGCACTGCGGGTAAGGGCTTCTTTGGTAGCGGCGTGCCACACTATATAGACCAACAATTAATCAGTGGCTTCAGGGACGTAATCGGCTATTACTGTTCTCCCCTAGAAGCCGAGAGAGCTGGTTATTCGGCGGATCCTGAAGTTTATAGAATGCCTCATTTAGATGCTATCGGAGAACGTTGGCCAAAGCTTTATTAGGCGGGGTAAAGCCATAAATTAAACTCATGCTATAATTTATCTAATGAACTTGACAAAAAAACAGAAGATGCTTCTAGATTTTATAGAAAAATTCATCAATGATTATGGATATAGCCCTACTTTGCGTGAGATTATGACAGCGCAAGGCTACAAATCAGTCTCGACTGTCGCGAAACACATCGATAACCTTGTTGTTCTTGGACGTCTAGAAAAACGAGAGGGAGAAGCTCGCTCTCTGGTGATTGTCCACGATCATCGAGATGGAATCCATCACACCAGCCAGAAGGAACATCTCAGGTGGTTGAAAACAGTGATTAACAAGAAATTAGCCATCATCACCCTGCCAGTAGAGGATCGTGTTGCTCTAGAGCGAGCTATGGAATTACTAGTGCTTGATATCGATAACGGCTAGGGGGAGTATTTACACTGCCGACGAAATAAGCTACAATATCTAGCGTATCCTTCGGGGTATGATGAATTTTGTAATCCCGCGTAGCTCAGTGGTAGAGCGGTTGGCTGTTAACCAATAGGTCACTGGTTCGAGCCCAGTCGCGGGAGCCAGATCAAGCACTAACAGAGGTAGACCGGTGTCCTAGACCGGTCTTTCTTTATTTTGGAGTTTACTTCTTGCATATTTACCCCTGTTGGAGGGTTCGAGTCCAGTTCCTAT
>CAZJUX010000004.1:0-45513 GCA_964549705.1 uncultured Candidatus Saccharibacteria bacterium | reverse complement strand
AAAGTGTGATAAGTCCAGTTTTTATGCGGATAACTAGATTTTTATGCTATTTTTAGTATAAAAGGAGGGTAAAAATGGAAAAATACATCACAGGGCAAGTTTATGCTGTCAATTATGTTTGGTCAGTCAAAACACTATGTAGATAATTTGTCCGAAAACACTAAACGAGGTTTGCGAGCCAGAGTAAGAAATGGAGATTTTCCTAGTGTTGCTCCGTTTGGCTACTTAAACGACACTCGCACCAAAACAATAGTTTTAGACAAGCGGTATTCACCGCTTGTTAAACAACTCTTTGAGCGATATGCCAAAGGCAATCAAACAATGGAAAATCTTGCCATTTTTCTGAAAGAAAATGGCGCAATTACTCGTGGTGGCAAACTGTTTAAGGACGACAAAGTAAAATCTATCTTACAAAACCCATTTTACTATGGGCATTTTCTGTATGGTGGCGAACTCCACGAGGGTCGCCACACACCAATTATCTCAAAAGCCCTATATGATAAAGTCCAGCGAGTTATTGAAACTCGTGGACACCAAAAACCGCAAATCAAAGAGCCGATACCATTTCTAGGGCTTTTGAGATGTGTGTATTGCGGTATGAGCATAACGGCTGAAACAAAGACTAAAACCCAAAAAAACGGCAACACGCATAGTTGGACTTATTACCGCTGTTCTCGTAAAAAACGAGCCGTTAAATGCGTTGAACCGCCAATAAGAGAAAATGATTTATTGCCACAACTTTCGGCGTTACTTGGTGAATACGAGATGTCTAACGAAATCTATGACTTTATGACCGACAAAATGGCACAGGACGAACAAGCCGAAAGTGTGGGCAACATTTCCTTACTGGACGATTTGCGAACGCAAATCGCACACTTAAACGCTAAACAAAAGATTTTGCTAGATAGTTATTTAGACCAAGATATTGACCGCCAAACTTTTCTCGCTAATAAATCGGAGATTTTAAGCGAAAAGAAAAGTTTGGAGGAAAGTTTGGCTAATTTGCAGACTAACCAATTTGCTTGGTTAGAACCTATGCGAAATTGGCTTGAAACCGCAAAATCTATCTGTAATTTGCGAGCAAACAACGATTACAATGGACAAAAAGCCGTTTTGTCTGAAATCTTTGGGTTGAACCTGTTTTTGAGCAACAAAACCCTCACCCAAACCCTAAATGGCGAAAGCCCAAAAACCACTTTCCGAAAGGGGGTGGAAAGTGGTTTTTGCCTGTGGCAGGAATTAAAAAATGTCCAACAAAAAATCGCCCGAAAGGGCGAAGATTTGGATTTTTACTCTGAAATGGTGAGTTTTTACGCCCACGCTAGAACCCATTTTAGCACCAAATGCGAGAAATGAGATTTTCGGCGGGTCGCCCCCGACCCGACCCGCCGAACTGCTCCGCAGGGATTTTGGCTGGGAAGTTTTTTAATAGTTTTTGCTAACCCAACTCAAAATACTTAAAAGCGAACGAGTCGTCATCTTCACCGTCTTTTAACAAACATATTTTGGCAAATATGTATTTACGATTTTTGTATTTGTCGGAATCAACTACAAATTTTCCGTCATACTCAACTGTTATGTGCGGTAAATAATTTTCTCCGTCCCGTTCTGGGTAACGAGATACAAGATTTTCACCTAACACTTTAATCAAATTGTTGTGGAACCCAATTATTGAATCGTCTTTATCTACTTCTAGAATATGCACTGGCATACGTTCTGGTTTTACCAAATCGCCAACCTGAATTTCTAATGGCTGTTGAGTTGAGGCAAAATCTTCAAGTGCCCTAACGACATCTTGCTCTGACTCGTTTTCAAGTGTAAAACGCCTTTTCAAGGCTATCTGCGGAAACCAACCACGAGGGCTATTATAGGCAGACTCGCCGATGTTTGGCTCGTTGTCTAAAAACGCAACTACCTGATATGGGAAATATTCTGCCATATTTTACAAATTTCCTATAACCTCTGGTAACTCTGTACAGGCTTCCTCGCCGTCTACGCTACCCGACATATGCCCTGCGTTGTGCTTGATTACAAGTTTTGCGTCCAATTCGTCTTTTAGTCGTTCGCCGTATTGTTCTGATACAAATGGATCATTGTCAGACTGAATAACCGCAAAACCATTTTTTGATTTTGGTTTTATTTTTCCAAAATCTAAACGAGTATCAAAAAAGTTTTCCAGTTCCCTGAAACCTAGTTGGTCAGTAAAGCCAGCAACCAAAATCACTTTGCCAACCTGACCGCTTTCCAGCGTTTCCAAATAACGCATAATCGTAACTGTTCCAATACTATGCCCGATTAAAAGTAATTCGTCATCGGGTTGTCTGATTACTTCTTGTAAGTGCGGTAACCAAGTCGCCAGTTTTGGCGGGTCTGGGTCGGGCATATTTGGCACAGTTACGGAATAGCCTTGTTTTTCCAGTTCGGCTTTCACCCACTGATACCAAGCATAATTAGAATTACCGCCCCAACAATGTACGATTACTGCTCGTTTCATAATTGTAATTATAACAGATTAGACACTAAAAAACTTCCCAGCCAAAATCCCTGCGGAGCAGTTCGGCGGGTCGGGTCGGGGGCGACCCGCCGAAAATCTCATTTCTCGCATTTGGTGCTAAAATGGGTTCTAGCGTGGGCGTAAAAACTCACCAAAGATTGAACCGAGGCTTATCCTCGGTATTATCTTTAGTAGTGATGAAGTCTCGGAAGCGAACCCGACGCAAAATCTTTGCTATAATACTTTTATGGGCGAGATAAAGATGGTTATTTTTGATGCGGGCGGAGTGTTGCATGAGAACAACTCTGCAGTTTCAGAAGATTTGATGAAAGAACTCGGTATCGATAATAGGGTGGTATCGGAAATTTGGGCAGAGGAAATACCATAGCTTGGCTCTGGTAAGATTAGTGAAGATGTATTCTGGCAACTGGTGAGCGAAAAACACAACTTGCGTAAAGTTAAGTCAGACGAAAATTTGCTGGGACGAGCTTTTACTGAGAGACTCACTGCTTTTGGTGGCGTATTTATGATACGCAAAAAGTTGGCTGATCTAGGCATAAGAACTGCTGTTTTATCAAATACGATCGAACCCCACGCAAGAGTTGTTAAAGAAGCTGGTCTTTTCGACGGTTTTGATCGAGTCTTGCTCTCGCATGAGATAGGCTTGCGCAAGCCAGACCCTGATATATATAAATATGCCCTAACGGAGTTAGGGGTTGGACCTGAGTCAACAATTTTTATAGATGACGCTTGGGAAAACATTAAATCTGCCCAAGGTCTGGGAATCCAAGGAGTTGTATTTTTGAACCCCTATCAACTAACGGACGATTTGAAAAAGCTTATTTCCGGCTTCTAGTGACGAAATTAAGTCAAAATGCTACTAATCCCGATTTTATACTGCTATAATATAAACAGTATATTATAAGGCACAAAGGGGGAAATAACTATGGAAACTTGGCAAATCATACTACTGGTGGTCGTGGCACTTTTGGTAGTATTTTTGATCGCTACCTACAACGGTTTAGTAAAACTGAAGAATCGCGTCGAAGAGGCATGGAGTGATATTACTGTTCAATTGAAGCGCCGAACTGATTTAATCCCAAATTTAGTTAATTCGGTCAAGGGCTATGCGACTCACGAAAGTGGAGTATTTGAAAAAGTCACCGAAGCACGTGCTGCCGTCATGGATGCCAAGGGTGTAACTGACACCGCTAAGGCTGAGAATATGCTCGAAGGCGCTCTAAAGAGTTTATTCGCCGTTGCTGAAGCCTACCCAGACCTAAAGGCTAATCAAAACTTCCTGCAACTACAACAAGAGCTAGTTGACACCGAGGACAAGATTCAAGGATCTAGGCGATTCTACAATGGTGGTGTGCGGGACTTGAATACTAAAATTGAAACTTTCCCAGTTAATTTAGTGGCTGGCATGTTTGGATTTGTGAAACGAGAATTCTTCGAAGTAGAAGACCGAGTATCTGTAGAGAATCCTGTAGAAGTAAAGTTTTAACTAAGATTTAAAGGGTATACGAAGTCGCTCGCTATATCCACGGCGAGCGATTTTTGATAAAATAAATGTATGTATAGCGCTATAGAAAAAAATAAAAGAAATACCGTTTTAATAATGGTTTTGTTTGTGATTTTGGTTGGCCTTATAGGGTTAGCTGTTAGCTATTATTTCGCGGGTGATTTTTCGATGACAGCAATAATTGTCGTGATGGCTGCGGTTTATGCGTTATTGCAATACTTTTTAGCGAATAATCTAGCTGTTGCCATGACTGGCGCAAGACAAATCGATAAATCAGAATTCCCTGAATTGTGGAGGGTAGTGGAGAACATATCCATTACATCTGGTTTACCTATGCCTAAGGTATATGTCATTGACGACCCATCTCCTAACGCTTTCGCTACGGGGCGCAATCCAAAGCATGCAATTGTTGGCGTGACGACTGGCCTATTAGAGATTATGGAGAAACGTGAGCTTGAGGCTGTAATGTCGCACGAAATGAGCCACGTACAGAATTATGATATCAGGGTTAGTATGATCACTTTTGGTCTAGTTAGCGCCATAGGCGTGTTAGCAGATATAGCTCTAAGAATGATGTTTTATGGCGGAGGCAATAGAGATAAAAACTCAAATCCGATAGTTTGGGTGGTCGGTTTGGCAGTAATTATCCTTGCGCCGATATTTGCGACAATCATTCAGCTAGCGATCAGTCGTCAGCGAGAATATCTAGCCGATGCTTCTGGCGTGATGATGACTCGAGACACAGAAGGGCTAGTTTCTGCACTTGAAAAGCTAAAAAGCTATGGAAAACCGATGAAACAACAAGGTACATCTACGGCTAACTTATTTTTGAGTAACCCTTTGCGACCCAGCTTCTTTTCACGGATATTTAGCTCCCATCCGCCACTAGACGATCGGATAGCTAGATTAAAAAATAGTTCAACTAAGATGTAATTCATGACGAAATCATCAAACAATTCAAAAAAGAGTTCGAGGAGTAAAAAATCACAACCCATCATTGATAGGGTAAAGTTATTTTGGTTAAAGCTAAATTCTCGCAGATTAGCTTATTTGGAAAGGCGACCTCATCGTTCATTTAAAAGAACTAAAAGACGAGACTACAAGAGACCCTTGAAGCTCCCTGGCTACATCGAGCTGACATTTATGGCTATTAAGACGATCTGGGCTAACCGCTGGCAGTATTTTGGAATAATGGTAGTTTATATTGTTTTAGCGGTAGCATTGTCGGCGATAATGACTCAAGATGGCTACAGCCAGATAAAAGAGATGGTCGATGAAGCAAGAGATGAGTCACTGTGGAATGGTGTGCTTGCAATATTCGTTTTGTTTTGGAATATTGTCGCTGGCCAGCTAACTACTGTTTCATCAGCCTCTGGTTCTTCACAACAGATAGCTGTTGTTCTGCTTAGTCTTTATGCTTGGTTGGCAATAATTTGGCTGACGAGGGTGATAATGGCGAACAAGCGACCGCTTGTTAGAGATAGTTTGTATAATTCTGGCTCGCCGGTCATCGCCCTATTGATACTTGTCGTGGTGATGATGATTCAGGCATTCCCTGGGGCTATTGCTCTGATTGTCTATAATGCAGCCGACCAATCAGGGCTACTAAGCCAGACTGTTATACTGATGCTGGCGGGTGGGGCTATGGCGATTGTCGTGACGCTATCGCTTTATTGGATGACTAGCACATTTCTTGCTATGGTTATAGTCACTTTGCCAGGGATGTATCCCATGGAGGCGATTAGACTTGCAGGCGACCTAGTGGTCGGTCGGAGAATTCGAATACTGCTGAGAATTTTCTGGATACTATTGGTTATTCTACTAATTTGGGCAGTCGTTCTGGTTCCTGTAATTTTATTTGACGGTGCGCTAAAAAGTGCCATCCCAGCGATTGACTGGCTACCGATAGTTCCTGCTGTTGCTCTGGGATTGTCGATCCTCTCTCTGGTTATATTAACGGTTTATATCTATACTTTTTACAGGAAAGTTGTCGATGATGACTCAGCCCCAGCGTAGATTAGAAGAGCTGAAGGAGCTAATTAATAAATACAGCTATGAGTATCATACTCTCGATAGTCCTTCGGTTTCTGACGCAGTTTACGATGGGTTATTTGGTGAATTGAAGCGAATTGAATCTGAAAACCCAGAGCTGATTTTATCTGATAGCCCGACCCAACGAGTAGGGAATGTTTTGAAAGGTGGTTTCAAGAAAGTCAAACATGCTTCACGGATGCTAAGTTTAAACGATGTTTTTAGTCACCAAGAAGTGGAAGACTGGGTCAAAAGAATCGATAAGCTACTACCAAATACGCGTCATGATTTTTTCGCCGACATTAAAATGGATGGTTTGGCCTGTTCTTTAATTTATACTGACGGAGTGCTAGGGCAGGCAGTTAGTCGAGGCGACGGCTTTGTCGGTGAGGATATAACCAATAACATTCGGACTATCCGGAATATACCATTAAAGCTTAGATTAGTAGATAAATACAGAATGTTTATTGAAGGAAGAACCGAAATTCGTGGTGAGATAGTAATTTTGAAAACTGATTTTGATAAGATAAATGCTCAGCAAAAAGCCAATAATGAAATTGAGTATGCTAATCCACGAAATCTCGCCGCTGGGACAGTTAGGCAACTAGACCCAAAGCTAGTCGCTTCAAGGCCGCTAACTTTTATTGCATATGATTTACTCCGTCAAGAACTGGGCGAGGTGCCAACAAATATTTTCGCCTATGAGGCTATCTCTGGGCTCGGTTTTAGGCGAAATAACCAAGCTAAGGCCATGAACTCACTGGATGAAGTAATGAGTTTTATTGATTATTGGGAAGAAAAAAGGCATCGATTGCCATTTAATACAGACGGAATAGTTGTTAAGTTGAACAATCGAAGCCAACTAAATCAGCTTGGTGTAGTCGGCAAACAGCCTCGTGGTGCTGTGGCCTATAAATACCCAGCTGAACAAGCTACAACTGTTGTTAGGGATATTGTTGTTTCGATAGGTCGGACTGGAGTAGCTACTCCAGTGGCCGTTTTTGACCCAGTTATAGTGGCTGGATCAACTATTAGACACGCTAGTCTTCATAACGCCGATGAAATTTCCAGACTAGACATTAGACGAGGAGACACGGTAGTCATCTATAAGGCGGGCGATATTATCCCACAAGTTGAATCGGTCATTCATGAGTTGAGACCAAATGATTCTCTAGCGATTGATTATGAAGATGAATTAATTCGACAATACCCTGAACTAGTGTTTGAGCGTCCGGTTGGAGAAGTTGCCTATAGAGTCAAGGGATTAACAGGCGAAATTATCCTTAAACGATCACTGCAACATTTTGCTTCAAAAGGTGCCCTCGACATCAATACTCTTGGGGAGAAGAACGTTAATTTACTGGTCGATAATGGATTAGTTAATGATTTAGCTGATATATTTATGCTTACCAAAGAACAACTGACTGGGCTCGAACGATTTGCGGAAGTGTCAGCTCAGAAGCTAGTAGATGCTATCCGTGAGAAGAAGAATCCAACCCCCGAGCGGTTTTTGTTCGGTCTTGGGGTGCGCCATGTAGGCGCCCAAACAGCGATAGACTTAATTAATAGGTTCGAAACAATAGAAAATTTACTGGCAGCAACAATTGATGAACTTAGACAGGTTGATGGGGTTGGCGAAGTTGTCGCCGAGAGTATAATTGCTTGGTTTTCAGACGAAGAAAACTTATCTTTATTGAAAAAATTTAAATCTTTGGGTGTTGAGCCAGTTTACCAAGCCAAGTCTGATAAATTAAAAGGGCTTAGTTTTACAGTAACTGGTACTCTCGATTCAGTTAGCCGCGACGAAGTAGCCGAAAAAATTAGAAGCTTGGGTGGTATATTCCAGACCAGCATTGGTAAGGATACATCGTTTTTAGTAGCTGGGGATAAAATCGGTGCATCAAAAATAGCTAAGGCTCGAAAATTTGGAACGAAAATTATAGATGAACAGGCTTTGATTGATATGATTAAGGTATGAGGGATACCCGCTAGTGATAAAATTCTATTTTAAAAAACTGGTTAGGGATAAAGTCATAAATTACTGTTTGATCGATCCAAAAGTTATTGAAACAAACTATCGAAAGCTCGATCGTAAACAATACCGACGAGAATTGGCTGAAAAAGTTAGAGAGGAGCTCTCGGAGTTGGTCGAAGCTAAGGACGGCGACGAACAATTGAGTGAGTTAGCTGGCCTACAATCTGTTGTCGATGCTCTGATTGATAGTCTTGGTTTCTCTAAAGAACAGATTGAAAATGGAAAGAAAAGAAAAATAGATCGTAAAGGGGGTTTTGCCGGTAGACAATATATAGACAGTGTAGTTCTTTCTGACGATAGCCCGTGGGTAGAAACTTTTCGCAAACAACCAGATAAATACCTAGAAGAGACAGTTATAGACATAAAATAACCCTCTATAAGAGGGTTATTTGCTTTTTTTAGGTGCGATTATTAGTCGCGTTGTCTAAAAGAGCTGCCGCTGAAATCGCGTCGTGGCTTGTCTTCACGTGGGCGGGCTACACCGACTGTAATAGTCCGACCATCTAGTTCTTTGCCATTCAGCATATCAACAGCTTTTTGGTTATTAGCTTCGTCAACAAATGTAACGAATCCGAAGCCTCTAGACCTGTTGGTGTCACGGTCTTTAGCAACTGTTGCTCGTTCAACTTCTCCGATTTGCTCGAAAAAAGCCTTCAAGTCGTCATCAGTTGTGGCATATGCCAGACTACCAACAAAAAGATTTTGCTTTTGCATACTTATCTTTCATTATTTAGTTATGATCTTCAGATCGACCTGCTGCTTCACAACTACTTAGTGTATGCGCGAGCTTCTGAACATCTTTATTTAAGCACAAAATGCTAGTTAAATAAAGACCTAATTGCGAAATCGCTTGCGTTTATCTAAAAAAAGTAACATAATGATAGCTGAGCTGGTGTGCATTGGGGCATTCCAATCACGCCGATAAAGACAAAAATCCTAAAACAAACATGCCCCGGGTGGGCGCATAGCAGCTCAATACCAAATTGTTTATGGTATGATAATTATATGCCACCTAAAAGAGTTGAACAGAAACTAGCTAAATTAACGCGTGAATTTTTCGCTAAACATCCAGATATCAAACTGATCGCTGTAACTGGTAGCACTGGTAAAACTAGTGCTAAGCGAGCGATAGCAACGGTTTTATCGCAGCAGTACAGACTACAGCTTCGTGACGAAGAGCCACAAAATAAATCAGAAGTATTTTTACAGATTATGGGCGTGACAGTGCCAGAATCGGGTTGGTTTAAGTGGCGTAAGGTTATTAAAGCCGTTAAATTGAGAGTAAACGCCGAACACCCGGATATCCAACTGATAGTTCAGGAATTTAGCCCGAAAGATATTGGCTATAACGGCTGGTTTAGAGATTATTTATTACCAGATATCACAGTTGTTGCCTCTGTTACGGACGGGCGCATGGAGGTTCAATATCCAATCGACGAACTGGCTAAGGAGATGATTACTCTAGCCAATAATTCGAAATTCGCGATTATAAACCGAGATGATGTTTCTGGAAAGTTCGCTGGCTATTTGACCAATTCGAATATTTCAACTTATGGCAGTAGTCTGTTGGCCGAATATAGTTTTGAGAGTTTCGATTTCAATCTCAGTGAGGGATATGCTGGTGCAATTGTATCTCCAGAGAATAATTTGGGCGTTGCGGTTAAACTTAGGTTGCTAGGCGAGCATAACTTGCGCCCAGCAATAGTAGCGGCTGCTATCGGTTATCGTATGGGCATGAAAGAAGATAAGATTGTAGCTGGTGTAAACAGCCTGAAACCACTACCCGGTCGGATGAACTTGTTGCGCGGGGCAGATGAAAGTTGGTTAATAGATGACAGCTACAGCTCAACGCCGTTGACCGCTGTATCGGCTCTACAGTCTTTTTATGCTATCGAGACACCTCAGCGGATTGCGGTTTTAGGCAATATGAACGGTTTGCGGAACACTTACGAACAGTCACATACAGAATTAGGCTCTTATTGTACTTCAGATATGCTCGATTGGGTTGTTACGGTAGGAGAGAAAGCTAATAAATTTCTTGCGCCTTCAGCTAGAAAAAATGGTTGTCAGGTCAAAGAATGCTCAACGGCGATTGAGGCTGGTGCATTTGTTAGGGAGAAACTGGCCGAAGGCGGCGTCGCTTTATTTAAAGGATCAAGCGGTGGTGTCTGGCTCGAGGAAGCGGTCAAAATTAACCTCTATTCATCTAGCGACGAAGATCAACTAGTGCGTCAAGAGCCTGAGTGGATGGCTAGAAAGCAAGACTTCTTTTCGCAGAATCCCCCCAAAAGCATAGATTGAACACGATAAGCCGACTAAGCGTCTGCCGATAGACCACTAGCGTGCTATAATAACAGACATGAAACGCTATAACCCGACGGAAATTGAAAAGAAATGGCAAGACAGATGGGATGCTGACGAAACATATAAAGTTGATTTAGATGGTACAAATAAGCCAAATTATTATGCATTTTCGATGCTACCTGGTATTACTGGGGCTGGGATTCACATCGGGCATGGTCGAACTTTTCAATTTTCCGATATTAAGGTTCGTGCGAAGCGACAACAGGGCTATAATGCTTATCACCCAATAGGTTGGGATAGTTTTGGATTGCCAGTTGAAAATTACGCCATCAAGGTAGGCAAAAAACCTCGAGAAGCTCATGATGATGCTAAGAAAAACTTTATCCATCAGTTAAAAAGGCTAGGTTTCAGTTATGATTGGTCGAAGGAAATTTCTACTGCTGACCCTGAGTATTACAGATGGACACAGTGGATATTTACTCAGCTTTATAAGCACAACTTAGCTTACCAAAAAGAACAGCCCCAGTGGTGGTGCGAGACTGATAATACAGTTCTTGCCAATGAACAAGTCGAAGGTGGGAAATGTTGGCGTTGTGGCAATGAAGTCACAAAGAAAAACCTCAAACAATGGTTCTTTCGTATTACAGCCTACGCTGATGAAATTCTAGAAGCGACTGATGCTCTTGATTGGACGGAAATGGTCAAGACGATGCAAAAAAACTGGGTTGGTCGTAGCCTGGGCGCCGAGATTCAATTTTCTGTTGATAAATCTGAAGAAATAATCAATGTCTTTACAACCCGTCCCGATACCTTGTTTGGCGCTAGCTTTGTAGCACTCGCTCCAGAAAACAGTTTAGTAGCTAAACTAACCAAACCTGAGCAGAAGCTGGCAGTTGAAGCCTATGTGGCTAATGCGACCAAAAAAACTGAAATAGAAAGGCAAGAAGGCCGAGAGAAAACAGGCGTATGGACTGGTAGCTATGCGATAAACCCTGTCAACGGTCAAAGAGTACCTGTCTGGGTGGCAGATTATGTATTGTCTGGTTATGGCACAGGAGCTCTGATGGCGGTGCCGGCCCATGACGAGCGAGATGCGGAGTTTGCCACAAAGTTCAATTTGCCGATTATTCAGGTGGTAGAACAACCAGAAAGCAGCTACAACCCAGGTGTTTATACTGGTGAGGGGGTCTTGGTCAATAGCGGCGTTTTCAACGGCGAACGTAGCGAAGAAGCTCGGGAGCAAATAGTCGCCTGGCTAGAAAAGCAAGGGACTGGGAAATCCAAGACTACATATAAAATGCATGATTGGCTGATTTCTCGTCAACGCTATTGGGGCGCGCCGATCCCTATAGTTCATGTTGACGGCCGAGAGCCTATCGCTGTTGCTGACAATTGTCTGCCAGTAATCTTACCAGAAGTTGAAGATTTTAAGCCAACAGGCGGTAATACTTCAGTATTAGCTCAGGTAGATGATTGGGTCAGAGTTTGGGTTAATGTCGAAACTGGTGAAACGGTCTCGATAGTCGAGCCAAAACCAGACGGCCAGATTTGGGTCGAGGGTCGCCGTGAAACTGATACTCAGGACGGTTATGCCTGTTCGAGTTGGTATTTTTTACGCTATATCGATCCGTCTAATAACAAGCAGGCTTGGAGCCCAGAGTTAGCTGGTAGATGGCTCCCGGTTGATTATTACAACGGTGCCGATCACGCAGTGGCCCACTTGCTTTATAGCCGTTTCTGGATGAGATTTTTCTATAAACTTGGGCTTGTACCTACACCTGAGCCGTTCAAACGTATGATGTACAACGCCTATATTATGGCACCAGACGGACAGAAAATGAGTAAATCAAAAGGTAACGTCATCGATCCGATGGAAATAATGGATTCTGGCTATGGCGCTGATGCGCTGAGAGTTTACGAGATGTTTATCGCCCCTTATGATATGGACGCACCGTGGGACACTCGAGGCGTGCCAGGGGCATATCGCTTCCTCAACAGAGTTTGGAATTTGACGCAGGAGTATATTGAAATAAAAACCGCCACTCGGGAATCTTCCGAAAATATTTTGGATTCTTCTAAAGATTCCGTTCATATAAACTCCGATATCCTGAAAATTGCTCATACGGTCGTCAAAAAAGTTACTAGTGATATCGAGGATGAGAAATTCAATACCGCTATAGCATCGATGATGGAGGCCGTAAATGGTCTGTATAAGCTCAAGGAGGTCTCGGCTATCTCTAGTTCTGAAGCTTGGCGGTTTGCGATTGAGAGTTTGCTCCAGATACTCGCTCCATTTGCGCCACATATTACAGAGGAACTATGGCATGAATTGGGCTATGATGACACTATTCATATAGACCACTGGCCGAAATGGGATGACAAGCTTATCCAAAGTAGCATGATGACGATAATCGTTCAGGTAAACGGTAAGCTCCGTGCTAAATTAGAATTGCCGATCGAAGCAGACCAAAAAACTGTTGAAGAAGAGGCTCTAGCCGATGCCAATGTCCAGAAATTTCTTGACAACAAAAAACCGACCAAGATGGTTTATATCCCTGGTCGGTTGGTGAATATTGTGGCTTAGGCTAATTTTCTAGTTTCGTTATAGTAATCTTTCCGTCTGGGCTGATATGTACCGTGTATATATCGCCAGGCTGAACGTCAGCAACATTAGGGGCTGCTTCTTGCCCTGCTCGATTCAGCTCATCTTTGGTGATACCCTGGGCTAATTGCGCGGTTTCGATGTCACCTTTATCAACAGCTTCTTTTACAATTTGCGCTATAACCTTCTCTGCGCTCCCGATAACAGAACCACCTGGCTCGATAGTCATGTCTGCGGAAACTATCGGCTTTTGTAGTTTTGCTTCTTCGGGATTATTGTTATCTCCTCTGGTACCTATCCCGACAATAGCGCCAGCGGCCACCGCGGTCACCATCCAGGACATCACTAGTCGCCCGAGCGCTTTATTTCTTGTGGGTTTATAATAATTTCCCGTCTGGGTATGGCCTGTTGGCGAGTCTCCACCAATTATCTCTCCCTCTAGCACTTGGCTAGGGTCATCAATTCTGGGTTGTCTTTCGCTCGTCATTGTCGTAGTTAAATCCTTATAGTTAAATTATTACAACTATCATTTTTGGGCGTCGTATTGGTGCGCCCTCATACTTTTATATTACCACAAGCTGTATAAAAAGTCAATACCACGGTGTGTTTTCTATATTTCTCTTGAGGAATTAGTCAAAAAAAGCTATAATAGCTAGCAAGTGTTACTATAAACTCAAAAAGGAGTATAAATTATGGCACAGCCAAAAAAGCAGACTAGTCCTCGCAAGACGGGCTTACGTCGTAGCCACCTGAAATTGAAGCTTGCTCGTCGAGTTAACTCAACTTCTCCAGTCAAAGCTACGACAACAAAACGCGAAACTGGGAAAAGCGCAAAATAACTAACTTTAAAATTACGAACTTTTATACGCTATGGCATCAAATCGTCATCTAGGTCGCATGATCGCACTTCAAACTCTTTATGAGTTTGAATTCCGCACCCAAGTAGGAGACAAATGGGTTGATTATGCAGAGATTCTCAAACGGAACTTAGAACGATATAAATCAGCAGTTGATGATACGAAATTTATCAAGGAGCTAGTCAAGGGTGTTATTGGCCTCGAAGAAGAACTAGATAACCAACTAAAGCCACTTGCTCCAGATTGGCCGATTGACCAAATCTCAAGGATAGACCGAACAGTATTGAGGCTGGGACTGTATGAGCTAGTTCACTCCAAGGACAGAACCCCTCACAAGGTCGTGATAAATGAGGCGGTGGAACTCGCCAAAGCGTTTGGTTCGGATAACTCGGGGAAGTTCGTAAATGGCGTGCTAGGAACAGCATATCGAACTCTAGTGGAGGATGCCGGTGATGATGAAAAAACCAAACTTTCAAGCAGTTAAGAAATATTTCGGCCAGAAAAAACCATCGATACAAGAGATTGTGAGAGAACCAACTGCGGGTGGGGTGGTTTTTCGTCGCAATAAAAAAGGTGATGTCGAGTTTCTGCTATATCAGGATGCGAGAGACCGTTGGACTATTCCCAAGGGGCACATAGAACCAGGTGAGTCGGCCAGAGATGCAGCAAGGCGTGAGACGGGCGAAGAGTCTGGTCTAAAAAATGTTGAGGTAATTTCTTGGTTAGGTAAAATCGATTTCCGTTATCGACGAATCGATAAATTAGTTCTGATTGATCAACAGGTATATTTAATAAAAGCGCTTGACCCTGATGAGAAACTGCAGAAGGAAGAATGGATGAATGGGCTGAAGTGGTTTAGTTTCTATGACGCTTTGGATGAGATAGAATATGAAGACCTCGGAAAGTTAATCATGTTGGCCATGAAAAAGATTAGGCAGGAGAAATTATAGATGAGTGGAATGGATTTAACACCGTATCTAGACTTCGCTAGGCTAAAACTTGGATTTGAATTTAAGAATATAGATTTGCTTGTTACAGCGCTGACTCATCGAAGTTATGTAAACGAACATAAGAAATCAGCAAAAGAGCACAATGAACGCCTTGAGTATCTAGGTGATGCAGTGCTTGAGTTGGTCGTAACGGAGTATTTGTATAATAGGTTTGCGGAGCCAGAAGGCATTCTGACGAGTTGGCGAGCGGCTCTTGTTAGAACGGAAAGTATTGGTGACGCAGGAGAAAAACTTGGCTTTGGGCAACTTTTGCGAGTTTCCAAGGGAGAGAAAAATGGCACAGGTAGAGCTAGATTACAGATGATGGCTAATGCATTTGAGGCAGTTGTTGGTGCTACGTATCTGGACCAGGGTTACGAAGTTGCACGACAGTTTATCTATGACAATATCATAGTCAAACTAGATGATATCCTTCGAGAGGAAAGCTGGCGCGATCCAAAGTCTCATTTGCAGGAATTATCTCAGCGCTACGACGGGTTGACTCCAGTCTATAAAGTCCTGACCGAAGAGGGGCCTGACCATGACAAGTTGTTCACTCTAGGAGTGTATGTTGGTGACGAGCTAATGGGGCGGGGTGTCGGGTCGTCAAAGCAGATTGCTCAACAAGAAGCAGCCAAGGAAGCGATTGAGACATATAGCACGAGAAGTGACTGATTTATTCGTCAAAGTATGAGCATCTTTGCTATAATGGTGCTTAGTGGACGAAGATAAAATCCAACAACGAAGACGTGATCAAGAAGAAGACGCTACTCGCAAAAGGGCATCAATTCTTGGATTGCAATACCTGGATACGCGTGAGTTCGAAAATGACCTGCCTTTGTTGCGTGATGTGTTGACCAACGAAGAAATGGCTGATGGTCGAATCGTGCCACTGATGATTGAGGATACAACTCAAGCATATCGTTTCGGGGTGACCTCACTGACCCCGCAGTCTCTTTTGTCGAAGATGACGAGAGAATACCGCGATGTTGGTAAAATCACTCAATTCTTCTTAATATCAGACTCTGCATTTAAAGTGTTCATGTTGCGTTTTGACCCACCGAAAAAGATTACTTATGATGATATAGAGATTGCTAAAGAAGGTGATAGCGAAACGATTGCCGAAGTCAGCCAGGTTCTGTCGGAGGTTGGTTCAAACGACGTATTTAACTACTTGATTGATCAGGCGGATAAGCTAGGTGCGTCAGATATACACATTGAGAACCAAAGAGAGTCGATTCGAGTTCGAATGCGTGTTGACGGCGCACTTCACTCAGTTGCTGAGCTGAACAAAGATCGTTACCGAGTAATTATGGCCGCATTGGCGTCTAGGGCGAATATTTCAACTGCTTCTCGCAAGCCCCAATCTGGACATATGCAACAGGATATCCACCGTGACGGTGCATCCCACTTACTAAATTTGCGTATCGAGGCTGTGCCGACGATGTATGGCCAAGATGTAGTAATGCGTTTATTTAACTTCGACACTTCTATGCTAAACCTTGACTTATTGAGTATAACCCAGTCAGAACGTGACCAAATTGATGAGATTATTTCGCACCCTCGAGGACTAGTCTTGCTGGTGGGACCAACTGGCTCAGGTAAATCGACAACATTGTATAGTATCCTGAATGCTTTGAATACAACTGACCGAAAGATCATTACTCTAGAGGATCCAGTCGAAAATACAATTCCTGGTATTTCACAAATTCCGATTGATACAACTTCTGGTCAGACATTTGACGATGGCTTGAGAAGTGTTCTTAGGATGGATCCTGATGTGGTGATGGTTGGAGAGATTCGCGACAAAGAGACGGCAAAAACAGCAATCCAAGCGTCGATTACGGGGCACCTTGTATTGTCGTCTTTTCACGCCAACTCGTCATCAGCCGCCTTCAGTCGAATCATCGATATGATTGGTCAGAATCCAATATTTAGTTCGGCTATCAGGTTGGTAATTGCGCAACGTTTGGTTAGGCGCTTGTATGATGAGAGCAAAGAAGAATATGAGCCAGATGAAGCAACTCGACGTTGGGTCAAGGAGGTGCTGCATGGTATTCCAGAAGACACAGACCATCCAAATCTTGATACCTTCAAACTTTGGCGACCTGTCACAACAGAAGATGTGCCATTTGGCTATAAAGGCCGAATCCCTCTCATGGAACAACTTGTAGTAACAGAAGAGATTCAGAAATTCTTAAGAGGTGAAGTAGAAGAGTTTCATACCGAAAAGATCGAAGAAACTGCTAAAAAGGAAGGCATGCTGACATTACTTCAAGTTGGTGTTCTGTCAGCCCTCCGCGGTGAAACCACTCTCGATGAAGTCAACCGAGTTTTGTAAGATAGAGCTATATGATAACTTTGGCGATTTCTGGTACAAGTCGTTCGTCAAATACTGACGGGATAATTTCGTCCGCCGTCGGTTTGTCCACCAGGCTAGCGATAACTTCGGCTACTTGAATTTTATGCTGGTCAGTTATCTGTTTGACGCCTTTGTCTAGAGCGCCACGGAAGATCCCAGGAAAGGCGATCGCGTTATTGACTTGATTAGGAAAGTCGCTTCGTCCGGTGGCTACTACAGTAGCACCAGCTTCTTTGGCCTCGTCTGGCATAATTTCAGGCACTGGATTAGCTAAGGCGAAGACGATGGGGTCTTTCGCCATCTTTTTGATCATCTCGACTGTAAGTAGGCCAGGTTTTGAGACACCAATAAAGATATCAGCCTCATTTATGGTATCGTCAAGTGAGCCTGATTGATCGGCATCGATATAAGGCAATAACTTCTGCTTTTCTTGGTTCAGATCATCCCGTGAGTTACCAATAATCCCTCGGCTGTCCACGGCGATAATCGATCCCGTGCCGTACAAGTGTAGTAATTTCATAATTGCCGTACCAGCGGCGCCTGCACCTGTGACGACAACTCGGCATTCTTTGAGATTTTTGCCCGTTACTTTCATGGCGTTGATGATGCCTGCCAGAGCAACGATTGCCGTACCGTGCTGATCATCATGAAAGACCGGTATGTCAAGCTCTGCTTTCAACCGTTCTTCGACTTCAAAGCAAGTGGGCGCTGAAATGTCCTCTAAATTGATCGCTCCGAAGCTTGGGGCAATCGCTTTGATAACTGAAATGATTTCGTCTGCTGTATGAACATCAAGAACAATCGGCACACTATCGACGTCTGCGAAATGCTTGAATAGCAATGACTTTCCCTCCATAACAGGCATGGCTGCTTTTGGGCCAATATTGCCCAGACCAAGCACAGCCGAGCCGTCAGATATGACCGCTACTAGATTGTTGACCCAGGTGTAAACTGGCATTAACTCAGGATTTTCCGCAATTGTTCGCGAAACGGCAGCGACACCTGGCGTATAGTAAGCCCCTAGTTTAGTGCGGTCTAGGTCTGATTGATCTCGCAGTTGAGTGGTGATTTTGCCTTTATGCTGTTTGTGGAGTTGTAGGGCTAGTTCATCATAATTCATGAGCTTTATTATACACTCCCTCTGCTATAGCCGCAATTTACTAACGACCCTTGTCAACTTCGCTTCGCTGTGCTATAATTTGTAGCTGATTGTTATTATAAATCCTAAAAGCGAGAGAGACATGAGTTTTGCACTGATAAATAAGGTAAATCAAGACCAGAAAAAACAAGCTGTAGTTGATGTGCGCAGTGGTGACACTGTTAGAGTTCATCAGAAAATTAAAGAAGGCAACAAAGAGCGTATCCAGGTATTCGAAGGTGTGGTTATCCGAACCGACAACAAAATGTCACATACTTCTCGTATCACAGTGCGTAAAATCGCTTCTGGTGTCGGCGTAGAGAAGAGCTTTTTGCTTCACAGCCCGCTTGTTGAAAAAATAGAGATTGTTAGACGTTCAAAAGTTCGTCGTAACTTCCTAAGTTATCTTCGTGAGCGATCCGGTAAGTCTGCTCGTCTAACTGCAAAAAGTTTTGATCGAATAGCAGTTAATGAAGTTCATGACGAGAAGGCCGAGGCGGAGGAAAAACGACTAAAAGAAGAATCTGCTCGCCTAGCCTCTGAGAAACAGGCTCAGAAAGAATCTGAACAAGCCGAATTAGAAGCAAAACAAGCTGAAGTTGAATCAAGACACAAAGAAGCGTAAAATTATTTTGTAATTACACCAACCAGCTATGCTCGAGTAGCTGGTTTTGTTTATAATAGAACTATATGATACTAGGGATAGACGAAGTAGGACGAGGTCCGTGGGCAGGACCACTGGTTGTTGGTGCAGTTGTTTTGGGTGGCGAACGGATAGACGGTCTGACAGATAGCAAGAAATTATCAAAGAAGCGTAGAGAAGAACTGGATATTATTATTCGCAGCAAAGCGAAGGGTTTCGGTCTGGGTTGGGTTGAGGCGTCTGAAATAGATAGATTTGGCTTGGCTGAAGCTCTGAGGGTGGCAACAATTCGTGCCGTCGAGCAAGTCAAAGCACCTTATCAAGAAATAATTATCGACGGGACGGTCAATTTTCTGGCAGACACAGGTAAAGGGCGATATGTAACTCTGGTGAAAAAGGCGGATTTACTTGTGCCGAGTGTTTCGGCGGCATCAATCATCGCAAAAGTCGCAAGAGACAATTTCATGACAAGCCAAGATGATGTTTACCCGGGCTATAGTTTTAAGTCTCATTCAGGTTACGGCACTTTGGTCCATCGCCAAGCGATTGACGAACTTGGTGTTTCACCATTGCATCGCCTAAGTTTTGCGCCTTTGAAGAAATATTCTACCGTTCAGAAACAAGTAGTTGAAAATCAGGATACAGTCTCAGTTAGGGCTGTGACTACAAAGCAAACAGGCGATCGTGCAGAAGATTTCGTATCCAATGAGCTGATTCGCCAAGGCCATAAAGTAGTTGCTCGCAATTGGCGGACTCGTTTTTGTGAAATTGATATTATTTCGGTGTTTGATAAAACTCTCTATTTCACTGAGGTTAAATATCGCAATAATAACAAATATGGTGATGGTCTTGATGCTATAACTGTCAAGAAGAACCGTCAAATGAAATTCGCAGCAGAGCTGTTTATTTTAAAGAACAGACAATTCGAGCGGTTTAGTCCGAGGCTTCAAGCAGCCAGTTTGGCGGGAGAACCGATAGAGCTAGTCGAGCTTATTGAGATTGATAGCTCGAGATAGCCTCAAGGACAGCTTGTTTGTCGTGTTCGATTTGCTCAACCCTAGCATTAATTTCATTGATGGCTAGTTTAATTACTCTTTCAAGGCTTGGTTCGTTTAGCATCGGCGTAAAAAACGCTGTGAACTCTTCTAGCTCTTTCCTGGTCATTAGCGAAGAGCCGCTGTAACGGACAAAATTATCGTAACTCTTATCGCCACCAAATGTTTGTTTAACCCATGACCAATTATTTCTTAACCATTGCCACGTAGTTGTTCTAGCGAATGGGTTTCTAAGCAGATAAATATACCAATATGAGGCATCCTGCGGTCGGACAATTGTTGTATTCTTAATATTCTCAAGAAGACATTTCACTGTTTCGGCTTGTCGTGTGCTTGTCAGACCAAGTGAGATGTCAATCTGCAGATCAACTGATGGCGTTTGGGAATATAATTCCAACAAGTAGCTAACAAGCTCAGGAGTTTCAAAATGCCTGACCGTCGTCGATAAAATAATTGACCTAATCTCAGGCGAAATACTGTCGATACCTAGATCAAATCTACGTTTGGCCTCAATTAGGGTTGATTCGTCTTCGCTGTAGCTCATCAGTGCGAGGGCGCTAGAGCGTTTTTCTCGTCTATCGTCACCTTCGCCTGGAGTTGCGTCCCAGCCGAGTTCACGGAATGTTGGTTGAGCAAATTCACGAGTAATTTGCTTAAGTTTTGTTTTTTCTTCAGAGTGTTTTTCTACGAATTTTCGCAAATCATTCAGGGCTAGTATTGCCAGATCATAAACTTTCTCGTTGGCTTCATTTTTGAAACTAAGTGCTAGAGGCAGTAAACTCGCCGAAGGTAATTCACCCGCCATGACGAGCAGGGACGAATCCTGAAGAAAGCATAGTTTATCTAGAGTATCTAGCTGGCCATTTATTGCCAAAGCTAATAGATTTTTGCGAGCTCTATCGTCATAGCTAGTAACGAAGTGCGCCCCCAGTCCCTTGTTAAGAATGACGTCGCCTTGAGAGCCGAAAGTTTTTTGCTGAACATCAAATATCTTGTCGAATGACGACTGATTGGCGAATAGGGGAATTGGCCAAAGACTTTCGTCATCTGGATGCTTGCCAACAAAAAAACGATGCTGGCTTAGGGTGGTAGAGTTTTTTTCTGTCGTTACTCTGACAACTGGTAATCCAGGTTGTGAAATCCACTGGTTCATGATTTTTTGAATTGGTTGAGCGCTAGCTTGCTCAATCGCCTGCCAAAGGTTGTCCCCCTCGGCGTTTTGATAAGCAAATTTAGTAAAGTAATTTTTTAACCCTTTTCGGAACGATTTCTCGCCAACTAGTTGTCTAACCATTTTTAGTAATCTACCCCCTTTGGCGTAAACGATCGAGGGGTCGAACAGAGCGCTGATCTCGTCCGGGTGACGGACATCAACCTTGACAGGCTGAACGCCACTGTTACTGTCGCGTCTTAGGGCTGAGATGACTTCACCCGTCGCAAAATCTTCCCAAATGTGCCAACTGGGCTCGAGCGCATCGACCGCTACGTACTCCATCATATTGGCGAAACTTTCGTTGAGCCAAAGATCGTTCCACCATTTCATCGTAACAAGGTTGCCAAACCACTGGTGGCTTAATTCGTGGGCAATAACTGTGGCAGTTAGGCGTTTGGCGTTTTCCGTTGTTTGAGACGGGTCGTAAAGTAAGGCACTTTCTCGGTAAGTTATGAGCCCCCAGTTCTCCATAGCTCCTGACGAAAAGTCAGGTAGTGCCACGTGGTCAGCTTTGGCTAGTGGATACTCTATGCCGAAGTAATCTTCAAAGAAATCGATTGTTCGTGTTGCTATGTCAAGTGCAAAATCTAAAGTCCTTGAATTCTGATGCGGTCCTGCCCAGATATTAGTTTCGACACCTCTTTTGGTGTATGCAGTCTTTTTGTGGAGTTCGCCAACAACAAAAGCGACTAGATAAGTGCTCATCGTCGGGGTCGTCTCGAACTTTGTTAGTAGTAAATTATCCAGCTTCTCTTGGCTCGTCACGGGCATGTTGCCGAGAACGACTAGATTTTGATCAGTTGTCAGTGAAACATTAAATGTTGCTTTAGCTGAAGGCTCGTCGATACATGGGAAAACCTCTCTGGCATGATGCGATTCAAATTGAGTAGCAAATATTTGTTTTACTTGACCCTGATGCTTATAATAGCATGGGTACAGACCGTGCATCGCATCAGTTATTTCTCCCGAAAATTTTATTTGGATAGTGTGCTCACCTAGTTCGAGATTGCCCTGAGAAATAATTAATTCATCATGCTCACCATGAGTAAATTGACAGACGAGCCGATCGACCATAATCTCATTGATTACTAAGTCTTTAGCATGAAGCACTATTTGTGATCCTCTAAGTAACCGCCCGTTTATTTCAACTTCGCCAGAGAACTTTCGTTGGCTGGTTTCTGTTAAATCAATATGAAGCGAATAATGGAATGGTGAAAAATCTTCAATTAATTGTCTGAATTTAGTCATAGATATCATTATACCAAGTATTTTGTATACTGGGTTTATGGCACGAGTTCATCGAAAGCGACAAATATCAGCACTGCTCTTTGCGTTAGTTGTTGCTGTCTTTATAATTTTCTTTGGACAAGCCGACAACTCATCGCTGGCCCCACTATCTCCTGAGTTGCAACGTCAATACTTTGGCGAGAAAACAGCTCTTGATGTCCTTGATCTGATTGAGGTCAAAGGACGGGCGCCAAAAACAGGTTATTCGCGTGATAAATTTGGGGCTGGCTGGGGTAAAATCGACGGCTGTTCTGTCCGAGAAATGATACTAGCGAGAGATCTCGACAATGTTGTTCGAGATGATGATTGCTCAGTACTTAGTGGGGTGCTTGGTGACCCTTATACTGGCGAGAAGATCGAATTCAACAGAGGGCCGTCGACCAGCCAGTTAGTTCAGATCGATCACGTAGTTGCCCTGAGCGACGCTTGGCAAAAAGGTGCTCAGCAGTTAACTGAAGTGGAAAGAAATAGATTAGCCAATGATCCGCTGAATTTGTTGGCTGTTGATGGCTCGACCAACCAGCAGAAGGGTGATGGCGATGCATCAACGTGGTTGCCACCTAACAAACCATTTCGATGCCAATATGTCGCTAGGCAGGTGGCCGTCAAAGTCAAGTATCGACTTTGGATGACAGATCCCGAGAAAATGACTATCAAAAATATACTAGTGAAGTGTACTGGGTCGCTTGCCTGATTGAGCTAAACAGCTTATACTTAGCTATATATGAAGATTTACTTGGGCTCAGATCATCGAGGCTTTCACTTGAAAGAGAAGCTATTTGCTTATCTAGCAAAAAATGGCTATGCCGTTGAAGATGTTGGTGGGCGTGAGCTCAATCCTGATGATGATTTCCCGCAGTTTGCTCAAGCAGCCTCTTTGAGAGTTATCGCAGATGGGAGTGCTGACCCACGAGCTATTTTGATCTGTGGCGGCGGGCAGGGGATGTGTATGTCGGCTAATCGTTTCCGTGGCATAAGAGCTAGTGTTATCTGGGATGCATTTGAAGCTAAAATGACTAGGAATGACAATAACTCGAATGTTCTGTGCTTGCCGGCTCGTGTTTTAGAAAATGATGAGAGCGCCTGGAAGGGAATTGTCGAAACGTGGCTAAACACTCCTTTTGCTGATGCGCCTAGGTTTGTTCGACGTAATGCTCAGATGGATGAACTAGGATGAGTGCGACAATTGCGCCAACTATTTTGGCAGAAAATGCTGAGCGCTACAGGGAACAGGTTGAGCGCATCTCTGGTTTTGCCGAGCTAGTCCACATTGATATTAGTGATGGCGAATTCGCTCCAGTCTTAACCGTTCCAATCGAAGAGTTATGGGCACCAGAGGGCTGGACGGTAGATATTCACGCTATGGTCAATAATTTGTCGGAGTATGTGCCTAGGCTTATTGCTTTGCGACCACGGACAATCATAGTTCACGCTGAGGCTTCAGATGACGTCGTGGCGGCTCTTCGGCAAATTAAGCAGGCTAATATTCGAGCCGGGTTAGCTTTGCTGAAGCCAACAGTGCCGAGTACGGTCGAAGAGATGATCAAGCAAGCAGAACATATCCTGATCTTCAGTGGAGAACTCGGACGTTTTGGCGGTACTGCTAGCATGATGCAGTTAGAGAAAATTCGTTTAGTCAAGTCGATTAATTCAAATATTGAAATAGGCTGGGATGGTGGCGTTTTGGCTGAAAATGCCTATAGTCTAGTCCAGGGAGGAGTCGATGTCTTGAATGTCGGCGGTGCAATTCAAAAAGCAACTAACCCAAAAGAGGTTTTCAACCGATTACAACAAGAAATTAGTCGAACTGGCGTCTTGGGGTAGTGAGAGATGGGCGCTTTAACCATTTGCCAGCTAGAACAAAAGGCAACCCTGGTTCGACAGCTAATTATTGAAAGCCTCAATCATGCTGGCAGCGGACACTCTGCTGGTCCATTAGGTATGACGGATGTTTTAGTTGCTCTATACTTTAACATTTTGAATATCCGACCTGACGAACCAAGTTGGGGAGATCGAGATATTTTCGTGATGAGTAATGGCCACTATGCGCCAGCTCTATATGCGGTACTGGCTGAGAGAGGCTTCTTTGATAGAAAGGAGATGAAAGGATTGCGCAAATTAGGTAGTCCACTTCAGGGTCACCCCGAGAGACGGCTAGTCCCGGGTCTAGAGACGACTAGCGGACCACTTGGTTCCGGGCTTAGCCAAGCATCGGGTATGGCTTACGCTCTAAAATATTTGAGACCTCAGCCACACAGGTTTATTTATTGCACGCTTGGTGATGGAGAACTTGATGAGGGTAACATATGGGAGGCTGTTTTATTTGCCGCTAAGTATAAACTGGATCAGTTGATAGCGATTGTTGATCGAAATTACATTCAAATTAGCGGAAGTACTGAAGAAATCATGCCTCTCGAAAATTTATCAGAAAAATGGACAAGTTTTGGCTGGCACGTTCAGGAAATTGATGGTCATAACATGGATAGTATTATGAATGCCGCTACTCTAGCGCGAGCGACTGAGGGGAAGCCTAGTGTCATTATTGCGCACATTGTTCCGGGCAAAGGTGTAGATTTCATGGAATCAGATTACCACTGGCACGGCAAGGCACCAGACGACGAGCAGGCCAAAAAGGCTCTCGAGGCGCTACAATCAATACACGGCAGAATGGAGTCTTGCTAATGAATTACTTAGCCGAGAATTGGCTTGACGTTAGCCAGCAAGAAGCAACTAGGCTTGGTTTCGGACGTGGGCTCGTTGAGGTAGCGCGTCGAGATGAGCGGATTGTGGCGCTTAGCGCGGATTTGGCAGATAGTGTCGGTTTCGGTGCTTTTCAAAGAGAGCTCGGTAATCGTTATGTTGAAGTTGGTGTAGCAGAGCAAAACCTAGTAACTGTTGCTAGCGGAATTGCGTCGATGGGTTTTGTGCCTTTTGCCGGCAGTTATTCGGCGTTCAGCCCAGGTCGTAATTGGGAGCAAATCAGGACAACGGTTTGTATAAACGACCAGCCTGTTAAGATTGTTGGTTCGCATGCTGGTCTGAATGTAGGTCCAGACGGGGCAACTCACCAGATGCTAGAAGATATCGCCTTGATGCGAGTTCTGCCGAATATGGTGGTTCTGGCTCCAGGAGACGGGCGCGAGGCATTCAAGATGGCTGAAGCGATGTCAAGTGATAATAGCCCGAATTATGTGCGCTTGGCTCGAGAAAAAACACCAATCTGGACTAACCCAGGAGCTACTTTCGAAATTGGTCGAGCATATGTTTTGAACGAAGGAAGTGATATTTGTTTGCTGGGCACTGGGACAATGACCTATCAACTATTGCTGGCATCATGGGAACTATCAAAGATTGGTATTCGTGCCGAGGTAGTCCACGTGCCGACTATAAAGCCCTTGGATACGAAGACGATCTTGGCTAGCATCGAAAAGTGTGGCCGGGCAATTACCCTTGAAGAAGCTCAGGCCGCGGGAGGCTTTGGTTCGAGCATAGCGGAGCTGGTGGCAGAGACTATTCCGCTGCCAGTCAAGCGAGTAGGCGTTTATGATAAATTTGGCGAATCCGGGAGTGCTGGTGAATTGTTCGACAAATATGGTTTAAATTATCGCAATATAGTCGAGTTGTCTAAAAAGTTTATGATAAAATAAGACAATAGGAACAATAAAATAGGTGGGATTATGGGCTTAACAATTAGACAAATTCGTGACAATACGGTTCGAGCGAGACACTTGATGCAACGTGCTAGAGAACAACACTTTGCTGTTGGCGCATTTAATATTGATAATCAAGAGACTTTAGTAGCCATAGCGCGAGCCGCTCAGAAATTAAACTCTCCCGTACTTGTCGAAGTGTCTGACGGCGAAGTCAAGAGCTTAGGCCTAGAGAATGTTCGTGATATGGTCGATAACTACAAAATCGAATACGGCATAGAGATGTATCTCAATCTTGATCATAGCCCAACGGTCGAGGATTGCAAGCGAGCAATTGATGCTGGCTACGAATTTATCCATATTGATATCTCTCAAGCTAATCACGATGCAGGTGATGAAGAAATCATCAATAAAACTCGTGAAATTGTAGAATATGCTCGTTTCACTGGTGCGATGGTCGAAAGTGAACCACACTATTTCGGCGGCAGTTCTAATTTACATACTGAAGCATTTGACTACGAAGAAATCAAAAAGACTTTTTCAACCCCAGAGGGTGCTAGCCAGTTTGTTGAGAAGACGGGTATTGATACTTTCGCGGCAGCGGTGGGCAATCTTCATGGCCGATACCCTGTGCCTAAGGAGCTCGACCTAGAGTTACTTGAAAGAATTCGCCAAGCAATATCTTGCCAAATCAGCCTTCATGGTGGCTCGGGTACGCCACTAGAGTATTTTGGAAAAGCCGCTAAAATTGGTGTTGGTAAGATAAATATCAACTCAGATTTACGTTATGCTTTCCGAACGACACTCGAAAAAGTTTTGGCAGACAATCCAAGTGAATACGCGATTCTCAAAATTATGCCCGCTGTGTATGACGCAGTCCAAGCGGTTGTTGAAGAAAAAATGCAAGCCTTTGGTAGCGCTGGAAAGATGGTAGTCTAGCTGTGCGATTTGTGTCAATCGGAGCAGGGATTCAAGACGTTTATCTCAGGCATTCAGACGCCCTGAAGCCTGTTTGCGAAAACCCTGAACACTGCTTTACTAAATTAGAACTTGGGTCTAAAGCCGATGTCAATAGTATATTCTTTTCGACTGGCGGTGGCGCAACTAACGCTTCGGTTACTTTCGCCCGACAGGGTCATGAGGCCGAGTTCATGGGAGTAATTGGCGACGATCCTGCTGGACAAGCAGTTTTGGCAGATCTTGACCGAGAGGGCGTTGGGACTCAATTTGTCCAGGTTAGCCCGCACTACAATACTGGTTATTCGGTCTTGTTATTAGCGCCAAATGGCGAAAGAACAATTTTGACCTATAGAGGAGCGTCGACTCATTATCAATCAAGTAATTTTTCGTTGACAGATTCTCGAGCTGACTGGCTATATGTCTCAAGTTTAGCCGGTAATATGAAGGCGTTAGATAGAATCTTTACGGAAGCACGTGGGCTAGGAATTAAGATTTGTTTTAATCCAGGCAAGGGCGAATTGTCTAAGAGAGAAGAACTACTGGGCTTACTAGAAGATGTCGACGTCCTGAGTGTTAACCGTGATGAGACGAAACTCTTGGTGTCAGGCGATGATCTTGAGGGATTGGTGCGCAGAGGTGTAAATCTAGTGCCAACTATTATCATAACTGACGGCACTAATGGGTCAATAGCCAGTGATGGCAGAACTATCGTTCGAGCAGGTATGTATGAGGACGCTATGTCGAAAGATCGGACAGGAGCAGGTGACGCTTTTGCCTCAGGCTTTTTGGTTAAATGGGCGACTGGCTCATCGCTCAAAGATGCCGTGCTGTTCGCTAGTGCGAATTCGAGCGCAGTAGTTGCAAAAATCGGCGCGAAAACAGGTATTTTACAGAGAGAAGCTAAATTACACGCTATGCCAATAGACGAAAGGCCGTTCTAATGTCGAAGTTGCTCCGACTTCTTGACGGAGATCGGATGACCCAGATTGCTCTGATGGATCTTCAGAGGATGGTCAGAGATGATAGCGACGTCCGATTATTGGCCGATATTATGCACCGAGCGCATATGATTATGCGAGTTCTGGGGTTAGATGTTAATTCCGCTACTGCTATTGAGACGTATCAGGCCTTGAAGGCCTCGATATCAGCAGGCCGAGAATTATTGATAGACGATTGGCTAATTGCTGAAATTGGCGGGCAAATTATATCATTCAATCGCGAAGATGTTATTGAGAACTATCATCATGAACTACCCCTGGAAAGACAACGTGTCGAATCAGCTAGGCGTGGACTTGGTTACGAGATAATGCGTCGTTATAAAAAACATCCAAAGACTAACGATCAAGCGGTTGAGCGTGTCGTTTGTGCGGGTGGAATTTGCTGGATAGAAAAAGATTAGACTAGGCTTAGTGCCCGCAGTAGGTGTCGTTCGCTTCGATTCTCGCTATTGCTTCGTCCAAATTATCAGTAATCATATAGAGATGCTTGTCATCAGGCGAAATCGTAGCGAAATTTTCATCCATCGTTTCCGTGAAAAAGACATCTATTCTGTGCCAGAATTCTGAGCCAACTAGTATAACTGGGGCTGGTTGGGTTTTTCCAGTTTGGATGAGTGTTAGTATCTCTGATAGTTCATCTAGCGAGCCAAAGCCTCCTGGAAAATAAACGTAAGCATCAGCCATCATTGTCATGACGATTTTTCTTGGAGCAAAATGGTTGAACGATAGTTCCTCAGTTGTGTATTGATTCAGAGACTGTTCGTGAGGGAGGATTATATTGAAACCAATAGAATCGCCGCCCGCCTCAAATGCTCCACGGTTGGCTGCTTCCATAATCCCCGGTCCGCCACCTGTTACGACTGCATAACGTCGATTAGCTAACATTCCGCCAAATTCTCTAGCTTGTTGATAAAATTTATCTGATTCTGGGAGTCGAGCAGACCCAAAAACGGTGACAGTTTTGTGGTATTTTCTAAGAACCTTATAACCAGCTTCGATTTGGTCACTAACTGTCCTTAGTCGGAGCATCGATGCCTGGAGCTGAAGTTCTCTGGGTATACATGATGATTGAACTGTGGTTTGCATTTTTCTATATTCTCTTATTATTGTGTTTGTCTAAATTACTTTATATTATACATTATAGCACAAGCGTTACAGACTTGCAACAAAACGGGGGTTAACAAGCGAATATGCGAGAAAATGAAGAGATCAACGACCTTACGCCATCATCTGAGGTAAGTCTGCAACCGCAGATCAACCAGGCTGAACAGACTCAGTCTATTGCTTCGCCACCACCTCCGAAATCAAACAAAAAATTAATTATTTCGTTAATAGCTACAGTTGTTATTTTAACCATCGTATCTATTGGCCTAGTTGTAATATTGTTTAGTTAGGCTGCGACTCTTCCTGAGGAATCAACTAGTAATAACGTCTCAATGGCAGGTGCAGACCAGCAATCGGTTGATAGTGACAGACTAAGGGAGGTTTGCGCAATAATTGAAAAACTTTGCCTATATGTTCCAGAAAGTTGGCAGGTTGATATCAAGGAAATTAAGCGAAATGAATATTTTACTGATGGTTCGGTTACGGATGAGGATGATTCCGCTGAGAAACCGACGAGTACTGACTGGGTTACTCTAACCAGTCCAGATGGTGAATTATTAGTTTATCTTCGAACAGGTATCAATAGTATAGGCGGGTCTTGTGACCCCGATTCTCCAGGAAAGACCTATATTATCAACGATAAACCGACAAGCTTATCAGGATATTCTGATGAAAAAATAAATAAACAAGATCAAGCTCACGTTCTAGCTGTAATCACTACCGATGGTCAGTTTTTTACACCAAATATAACCTTGACAGCCAGTAATGATTTAATAGGCAAAACCGAAGCGCATTATTGTGATAGAGCATTTGCTGGTCTATTAAATGATCGAAACGTTATAGCATATAATAAACCCATAGTTGAACGTGGTCTATTCAGCCTGACAACGACATCTGGTAGCAACCCTAGCGGTGGCTATCAAGATTTCAGTTCACTTGATGAAGCCAAGAAGGAGTTAGAGATCCAAAATTTCAGAGAGGCTTTTGATATTATCGCTAGCGTTCATTATTAGATAATTTGTTTGAAAAATAGTAAAATGAGAAGATGAGTAAGTTTACCCTGTCTTCAGATTACCAGCCGACTGGTGATCAGCCTCGAGCGATTGCTCAGTTGATTGGTGGGCTAGAACAGGGTGAACGGGAGCAGACTTTATTGGGGGTAACAGGGTCGGGTAAAACTTTTACAATGGCGAATATCATCGCTAATCGCAACGTTCCAACACTAGTGATTGCTCATAATAAAACATTGGCCGCGCAGTTGTTTTCTGAGTTTAAGGATTTTTTCCCCGAAAATGAGGTTCATTATTTTGTTAGCTACTTCGACTATTACCAACCTGAAGCGTATATTGCTTCGAGTGATACATATATCGAAAAAGATTCGAAGATTAACGAAGAAATAGACCGACTGCGTCATTCAGCCACGACGGCGCTATTAACTAGACGAGATACAATAATTGTGGCTAGTGTCAGTTGTATCTACGGTATTGGTTCACCGGACGTTTATGCTCAAATGGCGATTTCAATAAAGGCTGGCGAAAAACGAAATCAAGCAAAGTTCATCCGCTTACTGACAGATATACAGTACAAGAGGAACGATATTGATTTCTCGCGAGGTAATTTCCGAGTGCGCGGTGATGTAGTTGATACTTTTCCAGCAGGTTCTGAGACGGCCTTCAGACTAGAGTTTTTTGGCGATCAAGTAGAAAGGATTACTAGATTCGATCCATTAACAGGTGAGATATTAGAGGATTTAAGCGAAGTAATGATTTTCCCCTCTAGTCATTACGCGACACCAAAGGACAGATTAGACCATGCCATCGAAGGCATCGAAAAGGAGTTTGAGAGTAGACTGAAGTTTTTTGAAGAACACGATAAATATCTGGAAGCTCAACGACTGAGCCAGCGAACCAAGTTTGACCTAGAGATGCTCAAAGAAACAGGGTTTGTCAAGGGGATTGAGAACTATTCTCGCTATTTGACCGATCGAGAGCCAGGCGAACAACCTGCAACATTGATTGACTACTTCCCGGATGACTGGTTGCTTTTAGTAGATGAGAGCCATATGACATTGCCGCAAATCCGGGGGATGTATAACGGTGATAGGGCGCGGAAAGAGGTTTTGGTCGACTATGGCTTCCGTTTACCGAGTGCTTTAGATAACCGGCCTCTTCGATTTGATGAATTTTATCAGCATATCAACCAGGCTATTTATGTATCAGCTACACCAGGTGAATATGAATTAAACCATTCACCAAAGCCTGCCGAGCAGGTAATCCGACCTACTGGATTGATTGATCCGTTGGTTGAAGTGAGGCCGACCGAAGGACAGGTCGATGATTTGATTTATGAAATTAATGAACGGGCTAAAAGGAAACAACGGGTTTTGGTGACGACTCTAACGAAGCGCATGGCTGAAGACCTGAGTAGTTTTCTTGAGGATAATGGTATTAAAACAGCTTATTTACATAGTGAAATTGATACACTAGAGCGAGGTGATATCTTACGACAACTTCGTGAAGGGGTGTTTGATGTTCTGGTCGGAATAAATTTACTTCGTGAGGGTTTAGATTTGCCGGAAGTTAGTCTAGTGGCAATCATGGATGCGGACAAAGAAGGCTTTTTGCGTTCCGATAGCGCGCTAATCCAGACCATGGGACGAGCCGCTCGACACGAAGAGGGTCGAGTTTTGATGTATGCCAATGTCATGACAGGATCGATGAAACGCGCGATTGAAGAGACGGCTAGGCGCCGAGAGATTCAGCAAGCCTACAATACTAAGCATGGCATAACGCCACGTTCAGTTCAAAAAAGAATCGACGAAGGATTGCGAGCCATTATACCTCAGAAAGAATCTGATAAAAAACCGAAAATTGATCTTAAAAAGATTCCCAAGGATGAATATGGCCATCTCATTAAAGATTTGTCGGCGCAGATGGAGATGTCTGCTCAAAATCTTGAATTCGAGCGAGCAGCCGAACTTCGCGATTTGATAACAGAGATCAAGTCAAAAATGTAGCTATGGTAAATTGTCAGAGAAAATTTCTGTGTTTTAGAGTATAATAGGCCTATGACAAAATTTTCTACAAGTGACGTCCAACACTTGGCAAGTTTAAGTGGGCTTGATTTATCGGATAAGCAGATTGTGTCACTCAGAAGTGAGCTAGATGGGATTGTCGAGTATATCGATAGCCTTAGCCAATTGGATATAGAGGGGGTTGAGCCTACCTATCAGATTGGTAATATGGCTAATATTCAGCGAGCGGACGATATCGTATCAGTGTTGGGTATTCGGGAGAAGTTAATGAGCTCTTCTCCAGATTCATTGGATAATCAAATCAAGGTGCCAAAGGTCTTATAATGCACGGAATAGACTATTATATAGGACGTTCAGCGGTTGATAATGTTCAACAGGCAATTGATAGAGCAAAAAGTCTAAAAAATTATAATGCTCTTTTACATTTGACCGAGGAACGGGCGATCGAGAGAGCTAAGTTGGTTGACTCAGGAGTGTTAACTGGACGGCTGAGGGGGGTGCCGTTTGTAGTCAAAGACAACTTCCTGGCATTTGATGGTTCAACAACTGCCTCTAGTAAGATGCTCAAGAATTTTGAAGCACCAATTCAGGCTGAAGCTATTGAAAGACTCGAAGCAGAAGGCGCTATTTGTATTGGCAAAGCCAATTTAGATGCTTTTGCGCATGGTGGTTCGACAGAGAACTCTGCTTTCGGCCCAACCAAAAACGCGTTTGATCAGACGAAAGTGGCTGGAGGTTCTTCGGGCGGGTCTGCGGTGAGTGTTGCCTTGGGAATTGCGCCATTCGCCTTAGGGTCGGATACAGGAGGATCAATCCGTCAGCCGGCTAGTTTTAACGGCGTGGTTGGGATCAAGCCAACCTATGGCACAGTTAGCAGGTTTGGTGTAGTAGCTATGGCATCTAGCACAGACACGATTGGTTGTTTTGCGACAACTGCGTCAGATGCCGAACTGGTGATGAGTGTTATGTCTGGGTTAGACGCAAAAGATTCAACCTCACGCACAGACTTCTGGGATAAGCCTTATAGTTTTTCTAAGCAAAAAGTTGGGATTATCCAGCAGTTCATGGATGACGGCGTAGCATCAGAGGTCAGGCAATCAATAATCGGATATGCAGATAAGCTTAAACGGCTTGGCTATACTGTCGAGGAGGTGGATTTGCCACTAATCAAGCATAGTTTAGCTGTTTATTATATTGTCGTATCAGCCGAGATAGCATCAAATATGGCACGTTATGACGGCGTGCGCTACGGGCATCGTTCCACCAGAGCCAAAACGCTTGATGAATTATACACTCTCTCAAGAAGCGAAGGTCTGGAACTGGAAAATAAGCGACGGATTTTGATCGGTAATTTCGTCCTGTCTTCTGGCTTTTTCGATGATTATTATCTGCGAGCACAAAAGGTTAGGACACTGCTAATTCGCGAGTTTCAGGCAGCTTTTGAAAAATACGATTTTTTGATTGGACCAGTTTCGCCTACGACAGCGTTTGGGCTGGGAGAAAGAGCCGACGATCCGATTAAGATGTATTTGGCGGATATATTGACTACACCTGCATCACTGGCTGGCTTCCCAGCTATTTCGGTACCAAATGGCGTGGATAGCGGCGGACTGCCAATCGGTGTTCAGTTGATTAGCAACTACGAAACAGATAAAGTTCTGCTTGATGTAGCCACGAAAGTGGAGGATTTAGGGTAATGCATGATTCATCAGGAGCCTTGTTGCTATCAGCTGTTATTATTGCAGTTGTGTTATTCGTAATAATCCGAGTTACTGGCGCAAAGAGTACTCTGGTTAATAAGCATGCTTATCAATCGGAGTGGCTAACAATTAAACAAGACGCTGACAAGGACAGGCCAGAAAGTATGCAGATGGCAGTTATCAAAGCAGACAAACTTGTAGACCGAGCGATGAAAGAGTTTGGTGTATCAGGCGAGACTATGGGTGAACGACTGAAGTCTAGACACAAGGATTGGTCGAACGTTAACTCAATCTGGTCGGCGCATAAGCTTCGCAACCAGATTGCCCATGAGACCAATATCAAACTGGACAAAACGGTTTACGACAAGGCAATGCTAGGGTTTAAGCAAGCTTTAAAGGATCTGGGGGCGATATAGATGAGTAAATATGACGAATATGAGATGACGATTGGCATAGAGTGCCATGTTCAGCTAGCGACTAAGACAAAGCTTTTTAGCCCAGCTGACAATGATTCTCGAGATGCCGAGCCTAATAGCTGTGTTCACTATATAGACTGGGCACTACCTGGGATGTTGCCCGTGCTAAATCAAGAAGCAGTTCGCTTAGCTGTCAGGGCGGGAGGTGCGCTTAACTCAGAGATAGCTGAAATTAGTCGTTTTGATCGAAAACATTATTTTTATCCAGATTTACCAAAAGGTTATCAGATTAGTCAAATGTATCAACCAATTATCCTTGGCGGTTTTGTTGAAGCTCCGCTCGATGACGGGTCGCTTATTAAGGTCCGGCTTCATCATGCTCATCTTGAAGAGGATGCGGGTAAACTAACACATAGTAACGGTTACTCTTTGGTTGACCTCAACCGTGCGGGTACTCCTCTTATAGAGGTAGTTTCAGAGCCCGATATCCACTCTGCTCAAGGAGCAAGAGCTTATGTAAGCGAGCTGCACCGCTTAATGGTCTTTGCTGGAGTGACTAATGGTGATTTATACCATGGTAATATGCGATTTGATGTCAATATTTCTGTTGCCAAAAAAGGCGCACAAGAGTTAGGTAAGCGAGCCGAGATAAAGAACCTTAATTCATTCAGGAGTGTCGAAAAATCAGCTGAGTATGAATTCAAGAGACAAATTGATTTACTGGAAAGAGGTGAAATAGTAGTTCAAGAGACACGTGGCTGGAATGAGGATAAGCAAGAAACGTTTAGTCAGCGGTCAAAAGAGGACGCTCAAGATTATCGCTACATGCCTGATCCAGATATCCCGCCAATTGTCCTGGGCAAAGAAGAGATCCGAGCTATCCAAGAAGGGACACCGATGCTTCCGGCTGAGTATCGGATGAAATGGTCTAGTCTAAAGCTAGACAAATCAGTCGTCAATTCGCTCCTAGCCAACCAAAACTTTGCTGAGTTGGTCACCAAAATTCAACAAAAATCAGGTGATAGCCTGGCTAAGCGTTTGGCGCACTGGTTCGCTAGTTCGGCGAGTACTTCAGTGCAAGAAGATTCCGAAGGCGAACCAATCAATAGTATCGTTTATCCTGAAATCGATGACTTAGAAGAGCTAGCCAGTATGGCTGAGTCAGATGAAGTTAGTAGCACTAATGCCAAGGAGTTGTTCAGTTTGCTGCTCAGCGGAGCAACTAGTCCAAGGCAGCTGGCAATTACTAGGAAAATGATTCAAGTATCAGACGTAGACGCTATCAAACAGGTCATTGAAGATGTATTGGCTGATCCTAGTTCTCAGGCATCTATTAATGATTTCAAGGCTGGAAAGGAAAAGGCCATCGGCTATTTGGTAGGCCAGGTGATGAAAAAGTCTCAAGGGCGAGCCAACCCAGCTTTAGCGCAGAAGCTCCTTAGGGAAAAATTTTAAGTAAATTGGTAAAATATAGGAAAGTATAAACAGGGGGAATGATGAGAAGACCAACCAAAGCTATTATTACAGATGCAGGATATGCTAGCCGGTATTTGCCTATTGCTAAAACTATCCCGAAGGGTATGCTCCCAATTGGTAACATGCCGATCATCCAGTTGGTAGTAGAGGAGTGTGTCGAAGCTGATATACGAGAGATCATTATCGTAGCTACACCGGAAGGCAAGCCGATTTATGAGGATTATTTTAACAACGCCGTTAATCATGTCCGAAAACAGCTAAAATCTCAGGGAAAAGAAGAACGCTACGATGTTGTCCGCCATGTCTTGGATTTTCCAAAAATTCGGGTCATTGTTCAGGATCCGTCTTTGCCCTATGGTAACGGTTCGCCAATCGTTAGTGCTAGAGATTTTATCGCTGACGACGAGGCCTTTATTGCAATATATAGCGATGATGTCGTGTTTGGTTCATCTGATGTCAAGAGTATGATTGAGGCTTTTGAGGAGAAACCAGAAATTGATGGCGTAATTATGACGCAGGAGGTCGCTCCAAAAGAAGTTGATAAATACGGCATTGTTTCTCTGAAAAACGGTGAAATGCTTGATAATATCGTTGAAAAACCAAAGGTTGGTAAGGCACCATCAACTCTTGCCTCATACGGCAGATATTTATTGACTCCTCAAATATTTGACTACTTAAAGCCGAAACATACTGGTCTTGATGATGAGCTATGGACTGTGGATGCGATCACTCGAGTCGCCAAAAAAGGCAACGTTCGTGTGGTTAAGTCTAAGGGCCAGTGGATGACTACGGGCGATCCAAAAAATTATTTCCTCGCTCATTTAAAATATGTTATTGATAATGAATCTTATGCTGATGAAATTCGTGATACCTGCGCGTCTTGGTCGAATAGTAAAAAATAAGAGCCTAGGAGTATAATGGAACTATGGATTTTATAGTAATAATATTGATTATTCTACTATCTCTGTTAATGATTGGCTCAATGGTCATACTTGTTTTGATAGTAAGCTTGTCTAGGCGAATTTCACGCCTACAAAAAGAAAGCCAGCAAGTTCACCGAGATTTATCTAACGCCTTGTCGGTAGCGTCGGTTATTTCCTCGGCGGTATCAATTTACAAGAATATATCATCTCGGGTGCGTCACAAAAAAGCAAAATAGGACTCTAAAAATGGCTAAACAAACTAAACTAACAAAGCAGATATCGAACAAAGTAACTTCAAAAATTAAGCAAGACAGTGAAATTAGTACTCGTCAAGCTATTCTTGAAGATTTGTTTTATGACTTTCATAGTTCACGCCGTCAAATATATCTGATGAATTTTTTCCGAGGGCTGTTTTTTGGTTTTGGTAGTGTCCTTGGCGCTACTTTACTAATCGCTGTAACTGTTTGGGCACTCGGTATGTTTGGCGATATCTTCCCGCCATTAGCTGATTTCATTAACCGTCTTACCGAGACTATGCAACAACGACGCTAAAATTTGCTATAATTAAACTTAATGACAAAGAGTAGTGGAGGTGAGTCGAAGTCGACTGTTTTGAAGCCGTCTGATTTTGTTCACCTGCATAATCACACGCACCACAGTCTACTTGATGGGCTAACCAAGATACCAGAGCTTGTTAACCAAGTTAAGGATTTAGGCATGGAGGCTTGCGCAATCACCGATCACGGCACGCTTAGTGGGGCGATTGAGTTTTACAAGGCGGCAAAGAATGCGGGCATAAAGCCAATAATCGGTATTGAGACTTATGTTGCGGCGCGAACCATCCATGATCGTGATCCAGCCAAAGACAAGAATCGCTTTCATCTGATTCTTTTAGCAATGAATAATGTTGGCTATCAAAATTTAATGAAGCTAAGCACTACTGCAAACTTAGAGGGAGTCTACTATAAACCTCGTGTTGATCACGATTTGCTGGAGAATCACAATGAGGGCTTGATAGCTATGAGCGCTTGCCTCGGTGGCGAGGTTAGTGAACCTCTTAAAAACGATGACTATGAAGGGGCAAAAAAAGTTGCCAGTTGGTATAAATCAGTATTTGGCGACCGATATTATCTAGAGGTTCAAGATCACAATGAATATCCTGAACAGCAAAAAGTAAATCAATATATTTTCCAATTAGCCAAAGACTTAGATATTAAAACAGTCATCAGTAGTGACGCGCATTATATTAACGCTGAAGATCAAGAGGCGCATGAGATTTTGCTTTGTGTCGGCACGGCCGCTTCTTTGTCTGATGAAAAAAGGATGTCGCTTAGAGATTTTCACTTGCATGTCACTGACCCTCGAGATGTGATTGCTAGATGGGGCGATGAACACCCAGAGATAATTACTACCACTAAAGAAATCGCCGATCGGTGTGATATCGATATTGAATTAGGGGGGATATTGATTCCAAAGTTCACAACACCAAATGGTGAGTCAGAAAAAGATTACCTCGATCATTTGGTTTATAGGGGCATGGCTAGACGGTATTTGTCGATTGACGAAAATGTCGTAGATGATTTGACTGATGAGCAGGTGCGTGAGCAGTTGCCCAAGCAGCACCTAGATAGGCTCGATATGGAACTGGATGTGCTCGACAAAATGGGCTATAACGGTTATTTTTTGATTGTTCAGGACTTTATCAACTGGGGCAAGAATAAGGGGATTATTTTCGGACCAGGACGAGGTTCGGCGGCAGGCTCGATAATAGCCTATGCGCTACGAATTACTGATCTGGATCCGTTAAAGTATGACCTGCTATTTGAAAGGTTCTTGAATCCTGATCGTATTTCGATGCCCGATATTGACATCGATATCCAGGACACTCGTCGGGATGAGGTGATAGAGTATTGCGCCAATAAATATGGTTCCGATAGAGTCGCTAATATCTGCACATTCGGCACGATGGCGGCTCGAGGAGCGGTGCGTGACGTGGCAAGAGTGCTCGAGGTGCCATATGGTGAAGCTGATCGTATGGCAAAGCTAATCCCTCAGCCAGTTCAGGGTCGCCACATTCCACTTAAGAAATCAGTGGTTGAAGACCCAGATTTAAAGAAAGAATATGAGACTAATCCAACAGCTAAAACTGTTTTTGACTACGCTATTCGTCTTGAAGGAACAATCCGCTCGCACGGTGTCCATGCGGCTGGCGTGGTGATTGCTCCCGACGACCTAGTTAAATACGTTCCGCTTGAAATGTCTCAGAAGGGTGTCGTGGCAACCCAGTATCCGATGGGCCCAATCGAAGAACTAGGGCTCTTAAAAATGGATTTTCTTGGGCTAAGTAATTTATCGATCGTAAAAAATGCACTAAGGATCATCAAGAAGGTTTATAAGACAGACATTAATTTATATGAATTACCGCTCGATGACGAGGAGACTTATAAATTACTCCAAAGAGGAGATACAACTGGCGTATTTCAATTAGAATCTGCTGGTATGAAGCGATATCTCCGAGAGTTAAAGCCGAGCGTATTCGATGATATCATCGCTATGGTTGCTCTTTATCGACCGGGTCCGATGCAGTTTATTGATTCGTTCATCAAACGTAAGCACGGCGAAGAAGAGATAGCGTATCTACATTCGGGCTTAGAAAATTCACTTAAAAATACCTATGGAATCTTGATTTACCAAGAACAATTCATGCAGATTTCCAAAGACTGGTGTGGATTTACTGGTGGTCAGGCGGATACCCTGCGAAAAGCGGTAGGCAAGAAGAAGATAGACTTGATGAAGCAAGTTAAGCCTGAATTTATCGAAGGAGCAGTCAAAGTTAGTGGCGCGACTACAGAAGTAGCCAATAAATTTTGGGATCAACTCGAAGAATTTGCCAACTATAGTTTCAATAAATCTCACGCTGCCTGCTACGGGTTAATCGCTTATTGGACGGCTTACCTCAAGGCACATTTCCCAGATGCGTTTATGGCTGCAGTGATGACGAGCGATAAAGATAATACTGATAGATTAGCTATCGAAATCGCAGAATGCCAGGTGATGGGTATTAACGTGCTTAACCCAGATATTAATGAATCATTTGTAGAGTTTGCGGTAGTGCCAGATAAGAAGCAAATACGCTTCGGTATGGCTGCTGTCAAAGGAGTCGGCGTGGGAGCAGTTGAAGAGTTACTGAAAGCTCGTGATCAAGATGGTAAGTTCAGTTCAATCGAGAACTTCGCTAAACGTGTATCTACCAGTAAGTTTAACCGCAAGGCCTGGGAGTCGCTAGTCAAAGCAGGGGCATTCGATAGCCTTGGTGATCGATCGGATATCCTGTTTAATCTCGATACAATAATTGGCTTCGCTAACAAGGTTCAGAAAGAAGCCTCTAGTGGCCAAACCGACTTGTTCGGCTCGCTAGGTGATGAAGTTTCAGTGGTTATGCCAACCTTGGATATCCAGTCTGCTCCAGCTAAACACACCGACAAGGAGAGATTAAATTGGGAGCGAGAGCTTTTAGGGCTTTATATCTCCTCGCACCCATTGGATACCTACGCTCTGTATCTATCTGAGCAAACCCAGCCTCTTAGTCAGTTAGTGCCAGAATATGATAGTCGACAGATGACAGTTGGCGGAATTGTTTCATCTGTTAGGACAATAGTCACTAAGAGTGGCTCGAAAATGGCCTTTGTTGCACTGGAGGATAAGTTTGCCATCGGAGAGGTTATTGTTTTCCCGAATCTGTTCGAACTTCATGGCGCAAAATTGGTTCAAGACACAATTATTATGGTAACTGGTAAAAATTCTGCTAGAGACCGTGAGGGTAACCTTGGCAGCGAGAGTAAGCTGATAGCTGATGATATCAGTATAATCAATGATGAGCATATCAATGATTATCAGTCAACAGGCGAGAAGATTGCGCCACCAAAGGTTAGTAGTAAGTATAAACAGCAGAAAAAAGCTACATATATGGCCAAAAAATCCGGTATAGTGCCAACGCTCTCGGGGTCAAAAATAGATTATCAGCCAAATTCTCCAAAACCTGTCGTCCTGAAGCGATTATTTCTTCATGTTAAAGATCCGAGTGATCAGGAGAAATTAATTGCCCTAAAATCCCTTTGTCGGGAGAATGCAGGCGAAGATGAAGTTATCTTGGTTCTAGGCGATGGTGACAAGTCGGCTATGCGCTTGCCTTTTCGTGTTGAAGTCGGTGAGGATTTGACAATTAGTCTCACAAGGGTGCTAGGCGAAGACTGCGTCTCGGTTAAGCTACTTGATTAGTAGCCCGTAGAGTGCGACGCCAGCCGCAACACTGACGTTGAACGATTCCTTCTCGCCATACATTGGTATTTCAATTATCGATTGGCATTTTTCTAGTAGCTCAGCTGGTACGCCATGGACTTCTTCGCCGAGTAACAGGGCGAATTCTTGGGGAGCCATGAAGTGGTTTAGCGGCTGGCTATTATCTGCTTGCTCGAGAGCGATAATTGGTCTACCGTAAGAAGTCATCCAGTTATTTATATCATCTACATACTCAAACGGAACTAGTTTTTCTGCGCCTAGGGCAGTTTTTCTGATTTGATCAGTCAGCTTGTCTGCTATATGAGGCAACCGTTGATCATTGGCGGTTCTTGGGTAGGGAGTCCAACCACTTATAATAATTTTTTTTACTCCAAAACCCTCGGCAGTGCGAAAAATCGACCCAACGTTATGAGTTGAGCGGATATTATGTAAGATTAAAGTAGCCTCTGAACGCATATGCTTGATTTTACCATCTATGCTACAATAGTGATACAGATAATTACAGGAGGGCAGTATGTCAACAATAGACCAACAGTTCGTAGAATATATAGTTAAATCTCTCGTCGGCAACCCAGATGACGTAGTGGTTGAACGGACAATTGATGAAAAAGGCGTCCTGTTAACACTAACAGTAAACCCTGAGGACCTTGGTAGAGTTATCGGTAAAAGGGGCGGAACGGCTCAGAGTCTGAGGACATTACTTCGTGCGCTAGGCACAAAAAACGATGCTCGATACAATCTTAAGATAGTTAACAACGACGGGGGCTATACTGGCCCAAGTTCGAGTAGCCAAGTAGATGATTCAGCTGATAATGTGGATAATTCAACAGATGAAACTGTGGAAAAAAGTTCAAGTTATGCTGAAGACTCTCGAAAAGAGCTTGCGGAACTAGACGACCTTGATATATAATAAATTCAGTTCAAGCACAGACAATTTGCGAGAACGAGCTCTAAGCGAGTAGTGATTCATCACTAAGAGCCTTATTTGTGCTAAAAAACCACCCCAAAATAGGGTGGTTTTTTGGTTATCAGATTAGTGGCTTAGATATTACAAGGTTAAGCACTAACAATCTTATAGTTTATATCATAACTAGACAAAATAGTCAATACCTAGTACAATAAAACAGATGAGAAAGTTCCAAGTAATCACTCTTTTCCCCGAGATGTTCACGGGAGTATTTGAGAATTCTATGATGTGGAAGGCTCAAAAGGATAATATCGTTGAGTTGTCGACGATAAATTTGCGAGATTTTGGTCTAGGCCCTCGAAAGCAAGTTGATGATACGCCATACGGCGGTGGTGACGGCATGCTATTGATGGTTGAACCACTTTGGCGAGCAGTAGAACAGGCCAAAGAACGAGATAGAACAGCTAAGGTTTTGCTGATGAGTCCTCGAGGCCAATATTGGCGCCAGAAGCTTGCTAAAGACTACTCTGAGGCAAGCAACGGCTATATCTTTATCTGCGGTAGATACGAGGGGGTCGATGAAAGGATCCTTGAGCTAGTGGATGAGCAGATTAGTATTGGCAATTATGTTTTAACGGGAGGGGAGTTGCCGGCCATGACTATAATCGACTCGATTGTTCGTCTAATCCCTGGTGTTTTGGGTGGCGAAGGCTCAGCCGAAGACGAGAGCTTCTCTGACGGCCAGACACTCGAATATCCACAATACACCCGTCCGGACGTGTTTAATCGTTTGAAAGTCCCAGAAGTGCTTCTGAGTGGTCATCATGCCGAGATCGCTAAATGGCGAGACGCCAATCGTCCAAGAACATAGATTATTACCCTTAGACTAAGCAACTCAACAGACCAACATTGTAAAAAATAGTTAAGTAAAAAGAAGGGGCTTGTAACCCCTTCCTTTTGAATTGTGGTGGATATCGTAGAGCGAATTTTACTTTTTGGTGTTTGTTTTTGTAAGTTCGCTTATTTCTAGCTTACGCTTAGTATTAAGATAAATCAATAGGTATTGCGTAAAATACAACTATTTATTGTGCTATACTAGATTTTATGAAGGTAAATAGCAAAAAAAATGCGAAAAAATCTAAATCGGTAACAGGATATCCAAGCTTGTTTATGGCGGGCTATCTGTTGGTTCTATTAATCAGCCAACTATGGACATTCAATAGATTTCCTGAGGTTTTGATGTCGATGGGGCTGACACAAATTTTGGCAATAACCCTGATGGTGGCTCTGGTTGTTCTAGAGGCATCAGCTGTCCTTTATTTGTTGCGATTCTATAAAATCAACAAAGTCGCTAAAATCGGGCTATTGATCGGAGTTTTATCACTTCTGTTGCTGTCTGTCCTCGAACTTTTAGCAATCTTTTCGGGTGTTACTATAATTTTTGGCGCAACTCTCGACGTGCCCGGTGGTGGTTGGTCAATCACCTTCTTGCTCGCTATGTGGATACTCCTTGCTTGGTCTGTTGTCGATAGAATTAAGCTCAATAACAGATAAGTAAAAATCCAGCGCTAATATTATTTTTCACTTCGTTAATTGGCCGTGAAAGTTGAGTGCTACGGGGCTCGTCAATCAGTGGTTCTTCAAGCGAGGAATACATAGCGCATCCGCATTTTCAAATTGTTTTCGTTCTACTAACCCTCGTTCGATACCAGCAAACCCAAAGCTAACCGATAGATTATTTTCTTCACGTACTGCATTATTATACGTACTGGTCAAACCCGTCAAGATATTGTTAGCAATTAACTGCAGTATGTGTGGTTCCCGCGTTGCTCGATTAGGCCTTACGCAATATCTTGACTCTCCAGGTTCAGTTTTACATGTTGCCAAGTTAGACCGCAGTCGTCGGTGTATGGATCACCATCATCAACAATACCTAGCGAATCATTGAGTCTTTTATCTCGGTATTATACGTAAGGTGGCGGGTGTGGATCACTTCGTGCCCCATGCTACGTGCTATCTTCACGACTTCATTCATGACCTTTCTGTCTCAAGGCTTGACTCTGTAATTACGTGTTCGGCATTACCCATGCACAGCTCAATCAGTCTATTCGTTCGCTTTACCGACAGCCGCTATGGCGTGAATCTGCGTCGTGTCAAAAACTGGCACTGTGACGTCGGCTTGCTTGATTAACAGGCCGATCTCTGTGCAGCCTAAAATAATACCTTGTGCACCATCGCGTTCTAGCCGCTTTATTATTTCTACAAACTGTTGTTTAGACTTTGGTTTAATTTCACCAAGGCAAAGCTCATCGTAAATGATATTGTGTACGGTTTGGCGGTCTGTGTCGTTAGGGGTTATGACGCCAAGCCCAAATCTGTCAATCAAACGGCCTTTATAAAAATCTTGTTCCATGGTGTATTTTGTACCAAGCAATGCCACTTTTGTCAGCCCCTGAGCTTTGATAGCCTCCGCCGTCGGGTCCGCGATGTGTAGTAGGGGGATAGCAATAGCTTTTTCGACGTCCTTCGCCATTTTATGCATTGTATTGGTACAAATGAGCACGAAATCCGCGCCACCGTTTTCTAAATACTTCGCAGCATTAATCATCATGTGTGTTACAGTTTCCCAGTCACCCTTATGCTGCAACTCCTCAATCTCTGCAAAATCTACTGAATACATAAGACTTTTTGCAGAATGGAGTCCGCCTAGGCACCTTTTGGTTTCCTGATTGATGATTCGATAATATTCAAGCGAAGATTCCCAGCTCATCCCGCCGATTAGTCCGATTGTCTTCATATCTTTCCCCCTTTGTTTTCTGCGTTAAACATAAAACCATCTACTACGCCACCCATGTACTTGCAGACATGTGCAAGCTTGTCCTGATAGTATATTTTCTCTACGCCTTCGAATTCAGACAGGTCATGGCTCCACGAGTTTTCGTATCGCCAATTTTTGTCCTCGTGTTTACTTGGACCACGTAGGGGCTCTTCTGGCGTACACTTGCCAAGGGCCTGTTTAAGAAATCCAAACACTTCATCCGCACGGTCTTCAAAACCTTCGCCCACGCGGCCTCTGTATTGCATCGCCCAAATTGCTTTGCCGTCTTTTGTAATAGATTCCTGCCCTGAAAAAGGGTCGCCACCAAACCAGTAATCTACAAAAAGCCACCCGTCCTTTTTAACTACAATTTCGTGTGCGCCGTTTGGCTGATCTGTAACGGTTGTGGTTACATCGGCATAACCTGCCCTGTTCGCTTCAAGCAAAAATGCGATTAGCTCTTCTTTTTTCATGGTTCTTCCTTCTTGAGACGCGTAAATATTAGACGCATAAAGTTACTGTTTCCATTATAGCAAGAGCAGGTTAAGAAATTATTTTATACTTCACTCGCCACCCAATCATGCGCAATGGCCAAACCCGTCTAGGTTGATCGTCCTAATGGCAAACATTAAGTGTCGCTCTTCCTTGATAGATTTGCCATGCGGCGCCGTGTTTTAACTCCGTTACGTAAAG
>CAZJUX010000003.1:0-49000 GCA_964549705.1 uncultured Candidatus Saccharibacteria bacterium | reverse complement strand
GAACCCCCGAATGCCAGGACCAGAACCTGGTGCCTTACCACTTGGCGAATCCCCAGTGAATTAAGCTTAGTGTCGTCTCGGACTCATGGGACGAATTTTTCGGGTGCTATGACGGGGCTCAAAGCACATAATACTAAGCAAGGTTATTATAGAGAAAATGTAACTTTATTTCAAGAGTTGGGCGTTTCACGGGTAACTTAGAGTGCGCTATAATAAATATCATGGATTTTATAGTTCAACTCATCGCAGACGGCTTGCTGATAGTCGGTGTTTTGGTTGCGCTCGGCGCATTTTATTTTGCAGTTCCAAAGAAGAAATGGAGATATTGGGCGATTCGGATTTTTGGAGCTGGTATCACGACCTATGGCCTAGCAAAATTTATCGGTTGGCTGTATCAACCCGAAGTACTTCGACCATTTGAAAAACTTGGAGTTGAGCCTGGCGCTCTGTACCTGAATAACCCTGGTTTCCCTAGCGATCATGTGCTTTTTTTAGCATTTTTGACACTCGCAGTTTGGTTTTCGACTAGAAATAGATATTTAGCAGTAATTATGCTCCTAATAACCTTATTGACTGCAGTTGGTAGGGTTTTGGCGCTAGTGCACACATCGCTAGATGTAATAGGAGGTATACTCATCGCTCTCGTTGGGATAGTGTGGTATTTGCGTTGGGGTAAGCATAAACACTTAGCAGAAGATAATATTGCTAAATAAACCAATATAGTGTAATATTTAGCTATGGGAATACTTTCGAAGGTTTTTGCAGAAGAGCCATCTAATGATACATACTATATCAGTCTAAAGATGTTTTCTAGAGCACTTACAATCGGCATAGCCAGCGGAGTTGCGGTTTGGTTGGTGGCTATGATTCTCGACAGAGTGGTATTGACACCAGTTTTTTGTAGTAGTGAGTCTTTGAATGTTTCAGTTTGCGCCAATAGTGCCTCTTTGGGAGGCTATATAGCTACTATTTTGGTTGGAATTATGACGGTGCCACTCCTGGCTGTAGCAGGCACCAGACGGCCGTTACTGGTCGTACTCGCAGTGACACTAGCTTTGTGGGGCCTCCCTGTGTGGGGAGGTGGCATGTGGATAGCATCGATGATTATTTCGATTGCAGTTTATTTATTAGCATACTCTGCTGTCCTTTGGCTGAATCGACTTAGAAGTAGCTTCTTGGCGATTCTGGCTATGTTTATCTTTGTGGTTTTAGCGAGAATAGTGCTAGCGCTATAAGATTCGTGCTACATTAGTAGTATGGAAATAATTCTTACAATCATAGTTATACTACTTGTCTTTATCGTAGGGGCATTGTTATATTTATTGACACATCGACCGAAGTTGATCGATAACACAACGTCGATCGAATTGTTAAAGACGGACATGATAGAGTTTGGTCGGTCAGTTCAACAGTTGTCGGAGTCGGTTAGCGATAAATTAGAAAAAAATAGCGTAGCTACCAATACATCGATCCAGAAACAATTATCTGAAAGTGCGAAACTGATCGCCGATGTTACTGAACGGGTAACAAAGTTGGATGAAACAAATCGCAGAGTAGTCGACGTAGCAACAGAGTTAAAGACTTTACAGAATGTTTTGTCTAACCCTAAACAACGAGGGGTGTTTGGAGAATTCTACCTAGAGAGTGTTTTAGATAATGTCTTGCCACCATCTCAGTACCAAATGCAATACAGCTTTAAGGATGGTCAAATTGTTGACGCAGTAGTTTTTCTTGACAAGGGCAAGATATTGCCAGTCGATAGTAAGTTTAGCTTAGAAAACTATAACCGTATGATCGAGGCTGACGGCAAAGAGCGAGATGCCCTAATGGTAAAAGTAAAAAATGATTTAAAAGGTCGGATTGATGAAACAGCCAAATATATCCGACCAGCCGAAGGGACTATGGACTTCGCTTTTATGTTTATCCCAAGCGAATCTCTTTATTATGATTTGTTAATAAGTAACGTCGGGACTGGTAGTAGTTCAAGAGATTTAATTGAATATGCTTTTCGGGACAAGCGTGTGATAATCGTTAGCCCAACTAGTTTTTTGGCTTATCTACAGACAGTTCTGCAAGGTCTGCGTAGCCTCCAGATTGAGGAGCAGGCGAGAGATATTCAGGTTAGAGTCGGGCTACTAGGTGTTCATATCAAGAAGTTTGATGAGCTTCTGAACAAGATGGGCAAATCCCTCTCTACAACAGTTAGCCACTACAACAGTTCCTACAAAGAGTTAGGAAAAATTGACAGAGATGTTATCAAGATAGCTGGCGGGGAATCGTCTGCTAATATGGAAACTGTCGACAAACCACAGCTCGAGGATTAAAAAACTCTCCATATTTCAGGAGAGTTTTTCTTAGTGTATATTATCGGCTGGTTATGATTGTCGTGCGCGATAATTAATCAATAGGAATAGGTTACCACCTAGAGCTGCGCCAACCAGCGTAGAAACTATAACCTCAACACTCAGGCGTGAGTAGGATATTTCGCCTTTTTGAGCAGTTGGGTTGCCCTGGAGTTGGCTGTCAGTTTTTTCAGTGATTGCCAGAGCTACAGCCGGGTTGAGCGTTGCCCCAGCGGTGTAAACTTCTCGTGGGTAAGTGCGCTCATCTTTCTGGGCAACTTCTTCATTGGTGAGAGCCGCTTGTCCCTCTTGGTATTTAGCAATAGAATTACTCTGAATATATGGGAATAGTGCAGTTGTAACGACGATTCCGATAGTCAGAGCCATGCCGATGCCAATAGCCTTGCTTGTTGCTTTTAGCTCTTCACGGCTCAAGACCGCTGCAACTCCAAACATAAATACTGCCGTGCCAATTAATTCTAAAGCAAATATGCTCCACGAGAATTCCATGAAATGGTCTAAGTGAATTGAGAAAGTATTACCTGACAATGCTCCGAGCAAAACAACTGCTGACATTGCGCCTAAGAACTGAGCAACCCAATAAAATGGCACCAGAGCCGTCTTTAGCTTGCGCATTGACCAGAGGCCAAAGGTTACAGCTGGGTTGATGTGCGCCCCAGATATCGCGCCAATTGCCAAGACCATCAACACCCAAACTAGGCCGATGTAGAATGGTAGCATAAAGTATGATACAGCTGATACTGCGACCATGGTTAGTATGAATGTGCCAATAACCTCAGCCATGACTATATTTATAAGATTGGCTGGTAGTTTGGGATCAAACTTTTTAAATTTGAAAACTTTCTTTTTTGTTGAAGCACTGACTACTTTTGTAGTTGTTGTTTCAACAGTTCTTTTCGGTTTAGCTGGAGCCGCGACAGTTTTACTTGACTGTACAGACTTAGCAGTAGCGACCTTCTTAGCGGTCTTTTTATTAGCCATGTTCCCTCCTTTATGTACTAATTAGTAACTAGTATAACACATTAGTGCTATACTGAAGAATATGGCACTATTTTTAAATCAGAGAGATAAACGAAGTGAATTGCAGGAGAGGATAGCTGCCGATTTGCGAGCGAAAGCATCAAAAACGGAGCTAGAAAACAAACCTGATTTCGATGGCTCAAAAGATATTAAATTTCTGGATGACTTTGAGCAATCCAAGCCAGTAAATTGGGCCTGGGCGCTAATTATTATCGTCGCTATCATATTAGTCATCCTATTTTTAATGCAAATGCGGGGGTAGGTTGAACGATGGATTTTGATAAATTAAGGATAGAATTGCTAGACGCTATCGAGAATAGCTTAGAGTTTAAATCGGTGCTCCGCTCTGTAAAATTGCGTGAATTGTCTCAAGAGATCACAAAATTGCCAATCGATCAGCGCAAAGATTTTGGTCAGAAGATTAACCGGCTAAAAAGTGAGCTAGAGCAGGCGGTCGCTATACGAGAAGCAAGTTTATCGCAGTCGACCCTGAGGCCGATTGATGTGACGGCACCGATTGATATAAACAACTCTATCATTCGGCCGCTACCAAGTTCGCAGGGCTCAACCCACCCATTGATGCGCGAGATAGAATTAATATCAGATATTTTTTATAGAATGGGGTATGAAGTCGAAGAATCAAGAGAGATTGACGATCAGTTCCATATGTTTGAGAGCTTAAACTTTCCGAAAGGTCATCCAGCTCGCGACGATTATGACACATTCATGACAGAAGAATTAGACGCTGAAGGAGAACAGTTTATCGCTCCAGCACACACTTCAACCATGCAATACCGAGCGTTGAAAAAATATCGAGAAAATTTAGAAGAAGATCGACCGATTTCTGTTATTGTTCCAGACAGAGTGTTTAGAAACGAAGACGTTGACGCAAGACACGAGCATACTTTCTACCAAGTCGAAGGTATTTATGTTTCCAAGAACGTTAATGTCGGTAATCTGATCGCCACCCTGCAAGAGTTTCTTCAGGAGTATTATGGTAGGAAGCTAGATGTGAAGGTTAACCCTTTCTATTTCCCTTTTACTGAACCAAGTTTTGAATTTGCCTTGAGCTGTCCGTTTTGCGGTGGTGAAAACCCGGCCTGCAAGGTTTGCTCGGGAGAGGGCTGGATCGAGCTACTCGGTTGTGGTATGGTTCACCCGAACGTTTTGAGATATGCTGATATCGATCCTAGCCTATATAGTGGGTTTGCTTTCGGTTGTGGCATTGACCGATTAGTGATGATGAAAGAAAATATCGAAGATGTGCGCCACCTAGAGAGCGGAAAGCTAGATTTTTTGAGACAGTTCTGACACGAGAATCATAGACAAGATATCATCACCGGGCTAAAGAAGCATCAGTTGGGCTCCACCTCTTCTGTATCATGATATAATATTTATCAGATGAAAGTTAATTTGAAAATTGTTGAAATGTTAGTTGGTTTTGAGCTACCAGCTTTAGATAAATTAGTGGATGTAGTTGATGCGAAATTAGGCAAGATTGAGCAGATAATTGACCTTTGCGAGAAATACAAAGACGTAACTATTGTTCGGGTTGTTGATTGTGTCAAGCATCCAAATGCCGATAAGCTGAGTGTAACAAAGATTGACGATAGTGGTGTGGTAAGTGGTGTTGATCGTGATGAAAATGGTTTTATTCAGGTGGTTTGTGGGGCGCCGAACGTCCATGCGGGTATGTGGGCGGTATGGCTACCGCCAAAATCTATTGTGCCGAGCTCGTTTGGCGACGCAGAGCCATTTGTTCTTGGAGCTAGAGAACTTAGAGGGATAATCAGCAACGGGATGCTCGCAAGCGCACAGGAATTAGGCATCGGCGAAGATCATGGCGGTATTGTTGAATTGACCGAAAAAGATTTGCCCGAAAATGGGTCGTATAAAGCCGGTGGTAGTTTCGCTAATTTGTTTGGCTTAGATAGCCAGATTATTGATATCGAAAACAAGATGTTTACTCATCGGCCAGATTTGTTTGGCCATATTGGTGTAGCTCGTGAAATTTTTGCGATTCTACAGGATGTTCCGCCTAGTGATCGACGGACGGAAACGCGGTTTAATACGCCCGATTGGCTCAGGGTTCACCCAGAATTCAAGGAAGCGACTGGCCTAGAATTAAAGGTTATTAACGATACACCCGAAAATGCGCCTCGCTTTATGGCAGTAGCGATGAAAGATATCGAAGTGGGCGAAAGTCCAATGTGGCTGAAATGCCAATTGACCGCTATGGGCTCGAAGTCGATTAATAACATTGTTGACTTAACGAACTACATTATGTTGATGACTGCCCAGCCAACCCATGCTTATGATTACGACAAATTAGCCGAAAAGACCATCGGTGTTCGCATGGCCAAAAAAGGCGAGACGATAACCTTGCTAAATGATAAATCATACAAGTTAGACGAAACCGATATTGTGATAATTGATGGCGGTGGCCCGATTGGTCTGGCTGGTGTGATGGGTGGCTTAGATAGCGAAATATCTAGTGAAACGAAAAATATAGTACTAGAGGTGGCTAATTTTGACATGTATACTGTCCGCAAGACTAGTATGCGTCATGGCTTGTTTACTGATGCAGTGACTCGGTTCAGTAAAGGTCAATCGCGTTTGCAATGTGACCGTGTTATTTGGAGACTTATTGATACAATGCCTGGAACACAGGCGAGCCTTGTATCTGACTTGCCTGTTCGAACGAGTAAAAATACAGAATTATCAGTTCACGAGGCGATAACACTTCACCCAGACCTAATCAACAACGTCCTCGGCTCGGATTTTTCTGGCGCTCAAATCGGTAATATTTTGCGGTTTACTGAATTTACAATAAATACGTCGAGCGATGATTCAGAAGAGCTGGTGTTAACTGCACCATATTGGCGAACTGATATAGAGCTACCGGAAGATATCGCAGAAGAAGTCGGTCGGATCTATGGTTTTGATAAATTGCCAAAATCATTACCGATGCGTAGCTCAAGACCGAGTGCCAAAAACTTGACTAGACTTGTCAAACAGCGAATCCGCGAGAGTATGCAAAGACTGGGTGCGAATGAACTTCTTACATATAGTTTTGTTCACGAAAATGTATTGAAAAAAGCAGGTCAAAATCCAGAAATCGCCTATAAATTATCAAACGCTCTTAGTCCAGAACTACAGTACTATAGGGTAAGTGTTTTGCCGAGTTTGCTCGACAAGGTTCATATGAATATCAAGTCGGGTTACGATGAATTTATTTTGTACGAAATAGGCAAAGGCCACGATAAGACACGCTTCGAGACAGACGGGGGCGGCCTGCCAGTTGAATATACGCTTGTTGATATGGTCTATGCTAGTAAAAAAAATCAGAGTAACGCATCATTCTATCAGATGAGGCAAGCCGTCAATCAATTGTTTGACGATTTAGGTATTTCGATAGTTTTCCGGCCAGCTGTTGACGACCGTCAGTCGCCCATTTTAGCACCATTTGATTTGAACAGGAGTGCCCTTGTCGTAAGTCAGTCAGGCGACATTTCTTTTGGTATAGTCGGCGAGTTGAAGCAGACTGTTTTGAGAAAATTCAAGTTACCAGCTAATACAGCCTCTGCTTCACTTGAGTTAAAGTTCATAGAGATGAGACAGAGCATGTCTGTATCGAGCTATCGACCACTGAGCCGTTTTCCGTCAATTACACAAGACCTGTCATTGATCATACCAAGCGATGCGAACTACTCTGACGTTTTCGACAAAGTTTACCAGAATGCTTCTGTAGGTGATTTAGATATGTCAATCGAGCCGATTTCGATATATCAGGCTGATGGTTCACAGCAAAAAACGATTACATTTAGACTGAAATGGACGAGCCATGACAAAACTCTATCCAGTGATGATGTGTCGCCTTTAATGAACAATCTCGAAAAGTTGTTCTAGCTCAACCTCTATGTTAATATAATCACTAGCAAAACATAAATTATCCAGAGTGCGGATAGAGAATTGGCTCGATGACCCGCCAGCAACCAGTCGGATTTGCTAACTGACAATGGTGCTTCTTCCAACCCATAGAAAGGGAAAGATATGAATCAATCTTTTCGTACGGCTGAATACGTTTCGCCAAAACACCCAGATAAACTTTGTGATCGCTTGGCCGATGCCTTGCTCGATGCGTATCTCGAACAGGATCCAGAGTCACGGACTGCTATCGAAGTAGTCGGTGGCCACGGCCAGATATTTATTACAGGTGAAATTACTAGTAAGTCAACAGTGGATTATAGCGAAGTTGTGCGACGAATAGTTGGCGATATTGAACTAACCGCCAATATTTCTCATCAAAGTTCAGAAATAGCTAGTGGAGTAGATACAGGTGGGGCAGGCGACCAAGGAGTGATGATTGGCTATGCGACGAGTGAAACACCGGATTTGTTGCCTCTAGAACTGGTGCTAGCTCGAGACTTGAACCGTTATCTATATCTAATCTGGCCAAATGATGGAAAAACTCAAATAACCTTGAGGGGCAACGAGCTTTATCGAATTGTGGCGAGTTTTCAGAAAGCACCCAAAAAAGAGTTAGAAGAGGCTGTGAAGAATTGGGCAAGAAAAACTAAACTAGTCAATCCATGTTTTATAAAATACCGCAACAATAACCCTGAGTTGCATATTAACCCAGCTGGTGATTGGCAGATAGGTGGTTTCGAGGCTGACGCTGGCTTAACGGGTCGTAAATTGATTGTCGACAACTATGGACCGCGCATTCCGATCGGTGGCGGAGCATATAGCGGGAAAGACGCTACTAAAGTCGACCGTTCGGGGGCTTATATGGCGCGTAGAATTGCTGTCGATTATTTGAAGCAGTTTCAGGCAGACGAAGTGCTAGTTCGCTTAGCTTATGCTATCGGATATGATCAGCCTGTTGAAGCGACAGTTATTGTTGACGGTGCGTCAAGGTCTATTGAGGGCTATGACTTATCACCGCGAGGAATAATCGAAAAGCTTAACCTCAAAAAACCAATTTATGAAGATTTGGCAACAAACGGCCACTATGGCAGGGTAGGGCTAGTTTGGGAAAGCTAATTTTTAGATGGAGCCAATCTGCACAATATCTCCGCCTATTTTGTCTCGGAAATAATTATCATGGCTAACATAGAGAATAGCCCCGGTGAACCTATCTAGGGCGTTTTCAAGCTCTTCGATACTAGGCAAGTCGAGATGGTTGGTTGGCTCGTCGAGAATAAGTAGCTGGGGTTCGTTAGCAAGCATACTGATAAGCTGAAAACGGGCTTTTTGGCCACCACTCAATTCAGAGAGCCTGGTTAATCGGTCGTCTTCAGTAAAAAGGTAATTGCTCATCAGTTGACGAATCCGAGTTTCGCTAATTGGTAATTTTTTATCGAGATACATCCGCTCAATTGCCCCCTCGAGCGGTAGATCCAGATATTGTTTTGAGATTTCTTGTTCATAGATTCCCACTCTCACGGTCGGATCGAGCTTTAGTATTCCGTCAAATATCGTTACATTGTCCGTTAAGCCAAGCAATTGTTTAATTAAAGTGGTCTTACCAGCTCCATTGCGTCCACGAAGTTCAACTGCTTCTCCCTCGCGTAAATCGATATTAATTCCTTCAAAAAGGAGGTTATCGCCATATCCAAGAGCCAAATTTTTGGCATCGACAAGGATATGTTTGCTCCGAGAAGATTCGGATTTTACATCCAGTCGGATATTGCGAGCCTTGTATTTGTCATAACTACCGGCAACTTTGTAATTTAGACTAGCTATATTTCCTTGATCAATCCAAAAAGTTGGTTTTTCGATTTTTTCAAGCTCTGCGAGCTCTGCTGAAGCTTGGTTCTCGCGACGTTTAAATTGTTTGATGGTATCAGGGTCGCGAGCCTTTTCTTTAAGTCTGCGGAATTGGATGACTTTATCTCGTAGGTTTGCTTTTCGTCTCTCGAGCAACTCGAATTCGGTGATAGAACTGCCAGTATTGTGGGCATTTTGCTTGAGGTAGGCTTTATAATTTCCTTTGTAGCTTTTTGCTATGCCATCAGTCAACTCGATAATTCTGTCTACTTCGCTTAGCACGTCTCTATCATGCGTAATTACCAACATAGCCTGGTTTGAACGCTTAAGCCAATCAATAAATTGTTGTTTTGATTGATAATCCATGTGATTAGTCGGCTCATCAATTAATGCTAGGTCGGCGTCGCTATGCATAATCTTCACTATTTCTATCATCCGTTTTTGCCCCCCAGACAGGCTAGATAGTAGCCGATTTTCAAATCTTTCTAGTTGAAAGTTTTTGAGTTCCTCGGCTACCAATTCTTCAATTTGATAGTAGCCCTTTTGCCCGAAGCGATCTAGCGCCTGTGAATATTTGTTGATCTTTCGCATGCTATCGGCCATTGTTTCTGGATAAGTTGTGATAATTTGGTGCAACTGGCTGTATTCTGGTAGACCTGCCAAGATATATTCCATAACCGTCGTCTCGCCGATATTGTGGTGTTCCTGGGCTGTGGCAACAACTGTTACGCCACGATGATAAATCACCGAACCAGTATAATCTGTGTCCGCTCCAGTCAAGATGCCAAATAATGTCGATTTTCCGATACCGTTACGCCCAATAACACCAATTTTTTCGCCATCATCTACACCAAAAGCCACAGCAGACATTAGTCGTTTGGCGCCAAAAGATTTTTCAGTGATGTTTATATCGGCTATCATCTGATATATTATATCACTACCTCTGAAGACTTCGAGCCCGTACTCTTGCGTAGGTCTTTTAATCTCCCAAACAAAGCGTAAAATAATACCCAAGGAGGTGTATTATGAATCGAAATAGCAAATGGTTAACAATTAGTCTAGTCGCAATCATCGTCATCCTGCTAGGGTTACTAGTTTATGTCAGCTGGGATAAGCTATGGTTCAACGAGAAATCACCCGAAAAAGTCGTCAATTCGTTCGAGTCATGTGCTGAAGCAGGCAATCCTGTCATGGAATCATATCCTCGGCAATGCCACGACCCCAAATCAAATCAGACATTCACCGAAGTTATCGAAGATGATAGCGGTCAATTACTCACCACTCGTCGCTATCAGTCTAGTGGCGGTGTCGAAATCGAGGTTAACAATTGGGTGGACAATATCAAAGTCGCTAGCCCACTCGAAATCACCGGCAAAGTGCCCGGCAACTGGTCATTCGAGGCTAGTTTCCCAATTATCCTGGAATCTTCCAGCGGCGAGCAGATCGCCAGAGGAGTAGCTCAACTACAGGGTGATTGGATGACTGAACAGCCCGTGCCATGGACTGCTACGTTAGAATTTACGGGAGTGACCCCAGGGACAAAAGGAGTTTTGGTGCTCAAAAAAGACAATCCCTCTGGCTTAGCGGAAAATGACGATTCGCTGAGGCTAGGCGTCAGATTCTGAGGCGTTTATAGCAGTAACGCTTTACTTTTGTTTAATTCTGTGATATAATAAAAAGATATGGCTGATTACGTTGACGGGTTCATAGAATCGATGACGACCGAGAGGACTGAACATAGAATTCTTGATGTCGGAATTGGTAGTGGCGAGAAAAGTATAGCGCTAGCGGAAATTGGGCACACTGTAGTCGGTATAACAAACTGCGAAGAAGAATATGAAAAAGCTAAGAGAAAGGCTCAAAGACGTGGTTTAGGAAATTGCACTTTTTTGATGATGGACGCGATGGGCATCGGAGGAGAGTTTGGTCTAGGTTTTTTTGATACCATAATCGCCTCAAGAGTTCTTCATCTTCTGCCTAGTCAAGAAATAGTACCAACAGTTAAAGCGCTCATGTCCTTAACAGCTCCAGGTGGGCTACATATTGTTCAAGGGTATTTAGTTGATCCCGTACTATCGCAGTCAAAAAATAATTGTGAAGATATGTTTAAACCAGGGGAGTTGCGGGGTATTTACGCAGGGGACACCGACTGGAAAATTACTGATTATGCGGAGGATACTTTTTCTAGACAAATAGCTGGTGGTCAGGAATGGGTTTCTTCCTTGGCCAAATTGACGGCAAGAAAAAGTAAAACACCAAGAAGCAGGAATAATTATTGAGTCTTATCCCTAGGTTAGAAAGGGACACGTAAGCGCATCAAAGCCTAGTTGCGCTTGTTTTGGGGTATAATATATCTATGTTTGGGGATGACGATGACAATAGCCAAGATTTGAGTAAAAAAATAAAGACGGTGAAGGTGGTTTATCCTTATGTATAATCGCAACGATGCATTAGTCAATAATATCGCAATCCAAGCGATAAATAACAACAAGATATATATCTATACTGTCAGTGATATCAATGGTCAAAAAGTTAATGATGGGTGGCTAAAAGTCGGTCAAACTATCCGGACAACAGACACTAGGGTGCGCGAGCAATCACACACAGCAGGTCTTACAGCTGAAATCTTATATGAAGTCAGCGCCCAAGATATAAATGGTAACAACTTCACCGACTCGAATATTCACGAAGCTTTGACTAAAAAAGGTTTTACGCGCAACGAAGGTACCGAGTGGTTTTCAGTTGGTTATCTTAAGCAAAGCGATTTATTAAACGCCATCAAGGAAGTTATCGAGAATCGTATCTCTTGTATCGGTGATTTTGCCCAGCTTAAAGACAGGCCTACCCAATTCAAGCTCCGTCCAAATCAACAACAAGCCGTCGATGAAACATACGAACGCTGGCAAATCGCCAAAGACAATGGTTCAAATCTATCAACCATCAATCAATTCCTTTGGAACGCCAAGCCACGATTCGGTAAAACCTTGACCGCCTATGAATTCGCCAAAAAGATTCAAGCCCGAAAAGTTCTGATAGTCACTCAGCGCACAGCTATTTCCGACTCTTGGCACAAAGATTATTACGACTGGATCAAGGATTCGACTGATTACAAATTTGGCTCGAGTAAGCAGAACCAGCTCAAGAATGATAATGACAATATTATCCACACTGCACTTGGCAAATCTGATTCGGCACAATTAGCCAGTAACCTCGATGAGCATCTCATTTTCTATATTTCATTTGCCGACATCAAGGGCAAGAGCGAGCATGAGTTCAAAGCGAGCAATCAGTGGGTGTTCGATACCTCTTGGGATCTATTTATCATCGACGAGACTCACGAAGGCTCAGAAACTGACAAGGCTATCGATGTGTTTGAACATCTAAATACTGGCTTTACTCTTCACTTGTCTGGTACGCCATTTAAGAAAATTGTATCCAAAGATTTCAACGCCAAAAACACCTACACTTGGTCATATGCCGATGAGCAGGAGCGTAAAAATAACTGGGATTACGCTAATGGCGAAAACCCATATGCGGAAATGCCGAAGCTAAACATTTTCACCTATCAACTCTCACCCGAACTACGCAATGTTTGCAAAAGCGAAGATTTCTCGTTCGACTTCAATGAATTTTTCAAAAACAATGGCGAGCGGTTCACTCACGAGGCTGAAATCAATCAATTCCTCGACAACCTATCGGCTGAACAAAATACCGACGTGGCTGATGCTACCGCTCAATATTATCCGTTTGCTGATAGCAAGACTCGTGACGAGCTACGCCATACTTTTTGGCTACTACCTCAGTATGGTGGTGTCAAGATGACTGAATTACTCAAGAAACTACTCAAACAACACAGCTACTTCAAGGATCATGAAATCATCATGGCAGCTGGCGACGGCGACGATGACCGACCGAAGTCTGACAAAGCATTGCAAGAGGTTCATCGCAAAATTGGCGATAAGCCCTGGCAGACCAAGACTATTACCCTCAGCTGTGGGCAATTAACCACGGGCGTGACGGTAGCTCCATGGACAGCGGTGTTGATGCTAAACAACCTCTCGAGCCCATCGCTTTACCTGCAAGCGGCTTTTCGCTCACAAAATCCTTGGCGCTACGAAATCGACGGCACTACCTACAACAAAACCGATTGCTATGTCTTTGACTTTGCTCCCGACCGCATACTCAAGATTGTTGATGATTATGCCAATCTCGATGTCACACGTAGTACCAACGCCACACGCAAGCAAAATATCAGGAAGTTAATCAACTATCTACCTGTCATCTCGCTCGATCGCTCTGGCTCGATGAAATATCTCGAGGCTTCGGAGATTCTCGAGATGCCACACTACTACGACGCTCGTGATATCGTCGACAATGGTTTCATGAGCAATAAATTGTTCAATATCGGCAATATATTTAACCTACCAAAAGACAAGCGTGAGCAAGCGACAGCGATAATCAATCTACTAGACCCCGTGCAGAATAAGAAAGTCAAGAAAAACCAACCCGAAGTCAACCCAGAAGCCGTCAACTTACCCGAAAACATCACTATCAGCACCTCACCACTTGGTGAGCGTCAATACGAAATCCAAACTACCGATGAAACAGGTGAACCAACCGTTGAAATTATCACCGAAAGTCAAGTCAGTGAAGCCCTAGATGATTATGGCGATGATGAGCCGACCAGCAAGAGTGTAACCGAGCTAAGAACTGCTCTCGAGGAAATCGAAAAGCAAAAACCCAAAGTCAAAACCGAAGAAGAGAAACAACGTGATCGCCTGCGTGGCTTTAGCCGCACTATACCGATGTTTCTGATGGCGTATGGCAAGCCGACCACCACGCTCGCCAACTTCGACGAGTTCGTCAACGCTCAAGTATTTCTCGAACTTGCTGGTATCACTCGTGAGCAGTTCCGTATACTGCGCGATGATTGCCAGTTTTTCAACGAGCCGAATTTCAACGCTGCTATCAAAGAATTTCTCGATCGCAAAGACGAGCTGAAGTCTTACTACCGTGATGACGAAACTAGCGATATATTTGAATTCATACCGCCCCAAGACACCAACCAAATATTTACTCCCAAACGTGTCGTCAATCTACAGCTCGACGCACTAGAAAGTGCCGACCCGCTGATATTCAAAAACCCTCACAGCACATTTCTCGATCCGCAGATGAAATCAGGACAATACATCACTGAAATCGTCAAAAGATTGTACCGATATAGTAAAGACAAAGACATCGAGCGTATCATCACCACCCAAGTCTATGGGCTCGCCCCGACCAAGATACTGACCGACATCACCCACGAATACATCTTTGGCTTCGCCGACCTGCGTGACAAAAAGAAATACCAGCGCAATTTCGTCGAACGCAATCTACTCGCCGATGACGTACACGGCAATATGATAATCAAGCAACCAAATGGACTAGCAAATGTAACAGAGGAGGTATGGGGAGAGATGAAATTTACAGCAGTTGTGGGGAATCCGCCGTATCAGGAGACTTCCGGTAAGTCAGATACTCAGACCCAAGGAAACTCTAGCTGGATTTATCAACACTTCCAAGCCGGTGCCGATAGGATTGGCAGACTCACTAGTCTCATTTATCCTTTTGGCGGCTGGTTTGATTCGCCATCGAGCCTAGGGGGGCTTGGGCAAACTATCTTAAGCGATGGTCATACAGTTAGTGTTAACGCATATGAAGGTACGAGTGATAAGCGCGCATGGTATCGCACAGATAAGTCGCCTGAGCCAATTTTTGGAACTGGCGCAAACCTATCCGCTGGTGTGTCCATCGTTCTACGTGACAACGCGATTATTCACGATAGCTTCGTATATTCAAACCGCATTTACTCAGACGCAATGGCAGAGGTTAAGATCTCGGACTGGCAGTCCCTCACGCCAAATCCAGACTTTGCTATCATCAGCAGTAAACTTACTGGGGACAAGCTTGCTAGCATTGTTAAGAAAAATCTATTTGGCATAGAATCGAATTTTGTTGAACTAAACCCAAATAAGGTGTCTCAGAGCAAATCAGACTGGCAGAACCCCGTATTACTACTGGCTAATGACAAATCTGGCTCTAGTGGTAGAACCAAGCAGTTCTGGACAGATAAAAATATGATACCGAGAGGTGAAAAATATATTGGGCTCTATAAGGTAATAATGACGTCTGCGTACCCTAAGCAGAAATTAACTTTAGGAAACCCAATAATAGAAAATGTATTAAGACGAGCAGAAGAACTTATCGAAATACTACCGCAGAATTCTGCTTGCGGGGCTAGTAGACTTTGTTTATACATGTCTGAAGATAAGCAAGACTGTGAACGATTCTTAAAATATACACAAACACACTTCTTTGCAGGGCTAGTTATACAAGAGCCGAATCGGCGCGCAACCATTGGTGCTGTTATACCTCTTCAAGACTTTACGTCTAACTCAGACATCGACTGGTCGCAATCAATCCCCGAAATCGACCAACAGCTCTACCGCAAATACAACCTCGATGAAAAAGAAATCGACTTCATCGAAACCCGCGTCAAGGCTATGGAATAGCACGAATGGACAAAAAGGAGTTTAACAAACGCCTTAAGCACATGTACTCACACACCAAGCGGAGTGATCACGATAGCCCCTTTAATACTTTGAGAGATAATCTCATGGCGGATATTATCGGCAAGTCTGGTGGGGGCTGGGATGAGTCTATTGCAAGAGAAGCAATACGATTCATGGAACATATCATGAAAGTACAGCCTGAATCGACTCAGAACGCAATAAGAATTAGTTCTGATGACGCCGAAGCTGTGCTACAAAACTTTTTGCAAAAGAGGAAATATGCGTATACGCACATCCCAGAAAGCACTGCACAAACCCCTGATGGATACACTGAAGGGTTCGGCCATAGATACTTATCCGAGCTGAAATCGCCGATTCTTATGTTTGACCACGACGCAACCCCTTTTGGGTACAAGCATGCAACGGTACACAACAAGATATTAGACGCTATTCATGCTGCGAAAAGACAACTGAAGAAGCTAGATCCAGAACACTCACTGCCACATATTCTTATCTATACCTCAGCACACCCACAACTCAACTACACCAACTTCATCGATGCAATCAGGGGATATATTGCTCTACGAAATGGCGATATAATGACCGACTTACGAGGCACAGACATATTCAAGGCAACAGAGCCTATTCTCGATGATATAGATTTGTATATATGGTTTCAGATTACTGGCAATAAACAATTCAACCAAGTGAGCTACTTCAATAATCAGCACAGCCCTCATGCTGGAAGCATAGATAAATTAGTTGATCAGTTAAAATATGTCCCCCTATCCTCTATGGATAATCATGCTAGCTATCAGTTTGTTACGGGAAAAGAATAACAGCAACCATCGCTTATTTATCTAAAATTAATTTTACCGAAGCCCGTGCCAAGGCAATGGAAATAAAAGTTAAACCCGTCGAATTCGATGGGTTTGGTTGATTCGAAAAATTGACAGATATCTATCGCTTGTGCTATTATACAGCTACAGCGCCTCGACTTGGACTAGTTCCCGTCGAGGTTCTTTGTTTGCTATAATATAAGCATGCAGGCTCGGATATATATCGACGGACAAAATTTCCTATACAAGGCCTCGGACGTGCTGATTAGTGCTGGTAAGATTCAAGACAAGAATGAACTTACGAAGATCGATATTCGCGGAATCATGGAGGGGATATTTGGCGAAGGAGTTGATATCGTATACTATGGCGCGAAAGTCCGCGTTCGGAAAGACATGGGTGTCGATATCGAGCAAAAGACCACTGTATTCTCTGATGTTGCGCGCAGGCTCCGAAATACTCTAAATGCACAGAAGATACGCTTCAATGAGGCGGGGCAACTAAAAGTACGCGATAGTGACGTATGTAAAAACTGTCAGTTCAGGGACCGTAGAATGCAAGAAAAAGGTGTAGACGTGGGTATGGCAGTAGACATAGTCAAAGATACCCTGACTAAAAATGTAGACCGGGTGGTGTTAGTAAGCTCTGATACTGACTTGTTGCCAGCGCTCAGAGTCGCCAAGTCCGCTGGTGCCGAGATTGTTTATGTAGGGTTTAACAACAAAACAACTAAAGCAATCGTTTCGTCGGCAAACCTAACTGAGATCATGCGCGACCAAGAGATAATAGACGCTTTTGATCGATTTAATTCACCAGAGTTACTACTTGTAGACAACCTAAAGGACAATGATGATCAAGAAACTCATTAGTAAACGCCAGCGAAGCAAAGATATTAAAACTCAAGAAAGATTATTTGAGTATCTTAAAGATAAGAAAACCCTAGAAAAAGCTACTGAAGGATCAATGGAAAAGCGCAACGAACTGATTGACCGCGTAAATGCGAAGCTAAAGCACGCATAAATTCAGCAAATCAATCCCTGAAATCGACCGACAACTCTACCGCAAATACAACCTCTCCACCACAGAAATCGACTTCATCGAAACCCGCGTCCGCGCCATGGAGTAGTATAATAAACACATGAAGGTCTTTAAGTCAAAATACTCAAAAATACCTGGTCGTAAATATATAGACGTGGAGCGAGCCGCCAGGTAAATACATAACGATATTTCTCGTCCAACTAAGCGTTCCCCGTATATCAAAAGTGAGTACTTTAATAGGTCAAAAGTGTTTATTGATCTATTCTGGACGCACCTTAACCAAAAGCCACGTGCAGACAGAAAACGAAGGCTCAAATATTATGCCGCGGCGATAGACCTGCTGAAGAACTCCAAAGTCGAACCTATAGAAAAGCCTAATCCTAACGGCAAAAACGAGCTTGTGTATAGATTTTACGGTATCACGAAAGACAGTGAGCTTTACTGCGTACAGGTCAAGCAAGACTCAAAAGGCAATAAGTACTTCATGTCAGTGTTTAGCCCAAAATAAAGAAAAAACCTCGCTGGGTGTAGTATATAAACTACGACGAAGTTTTCCTCAGAACCTTGATCTGCGAAGAGACAACGTTCTAGCTATCAATATAGCACAAACTATGATTAAATGCAACAACAACTCTACTGGATACAAGGTTCACCCTTGAGGATTGTTTTTTTTGCTAGTTAAGCTGATGACGTACTAGGGTATAATACTAGATAGATATGGTGCCGATAGATGATGTGGATGTGCTCGAAAATACCCTTAGGAAAAAAGGGGACTTACTTGATATTTTACTAAAGGACCGAAATACTGGACGAAATATCATCTGGGCGACTGATTCGTATCTAAAAACGACGCGAAAATCCGACTCTTTCTGGCCAACTAAACAGATCAAGCCAGAGCTAGTTACTGGCAGATACGGCAAACTTATCCAGCCCCGCACTGTCAAATCCAAAGAAGAACAAAAACGTCGCACCAAAGACAAAGCTGAAGTGTTCACACCACTAAGTATCGTGGCTGAGATGAACTCGGCGATAGACCAGTCTATCGGTGAGAATTTGCCAGATAATCACACATGGCAAGATTATGTCAAAATGCTCAAACTGGAGATTACTTGCGGCGAAGCCCCATATATCGTTAGCCGATACGACCCGACGCTGACGAAAGGCAAATTCAAAAAGATTGGCGTGCGTGTCGGATTTTTGGATAAAAAGCTAGAGGTGGTATCGAGATACTGCAACGATAAAGAAGCATGGCTATACTGGGCGAAAGAGGCCTACAAAGCTAGTTACGGCTATGAATGGCAGGGTGATAATATCCTTATCGCACGCGAAAATCTGCTGTATTCGATGATTGATTATTACAAACACAAATTCAAAACCAATCGTGCACCATCACTAGAAATTCAAAAAGAATTTGCCGAAATCATCAGCTGGAACATCTGGCAAATGGACGGGCTAAAATACGTCGTCCCGATGAGCTGTAAGCATGTCAAAGAAGTTGTCCCTGGCCTACCCCTACTAGGGGAACCCGACAAGATAATAGTCAATGAATGCCCAGGGTGTAAAAACAACGATCCCTTCGCCCATAACGGACGATACGCAAAAATCAAAGACTGGTCCCGTGGCAAAAACGGCGTGGGGATTAAGTTTGTGGAGTTGCTGAAAAGGTGAATGCCTGCCAGCTACATAAGGCTCGCCCCTGAGAGGTGTTAATCTTTGCCAGTTAAATTTCCGCAAGACAGCAATTATCACAAACTGGCCCCATCGAAACCTGCGTCCGAGCTATGGAGTCGCTCGCCTGGAGGGTGTATAATATAGTCATGAAAGACGATCAATTCGACAAACTATTTAAATACATAGGAAAGCGTTTTGACGGTATGGAGAGGCGATTGGAGAACTTTGAAGAGAATATGGCCACAAAGAACAGTATCGACCATTTAATTAACACCATGGATGACTTCATTCGCCAAATCACCGACAACGAAGTCGAGCAAGTCGCTCGTGATGCCAAATTCAACCGTCTGGTCGAGTGGGCACGCGAGGTATCCGAAAAGACCGGTATCCCTCTGCCGAATCTGTAATGTCTTTAGACAAAGTTATTTTTATTTTATCCGCAAACTCTCTTCATTTTGACATGGGGTATAATAGGTTAAGAGAAGCGAGGTAAAATATGGCTAAAAAACTCAAAGTAACAATCCAAGACGAAAATACGCTTGTGTTACAAGAAGACGGCGCGAAAGGTGATTTGATTGACCTAAGGTCAATACATGAGACGGATATCGATAAATCAACGATTTCGAGAGTAATCAACTCTATAAAGAACGACGCTTTCGAGGCTGAAGTTGCAAAAGTGCGTCAATCTATCGAGCGCGAGAAAGTTCTCGAGGCTAAACTGCAAGAGCAAGAGTTACAGGAGAAAATTAAATCACTTGAACAAGAGAGAGAGTCGGCTACGAAACTAGCCGAGGCGAATGCTAAAAACGTATCGCAAGCGGACATCGCCAAGCGGGACGCTGATATAGCTGAATTGCGCGCTCGACTCAATGCAACTACCACCGAAAAACAATTGGCAGTGACAGAGGCTGTCGCAAAACTCGAGAAAGAGCGCGATCAGTTGACAAATGATGTTAAAGCTAAAGAGGCCGAGAAGCAACTTCTCGAAGTATCTTTGCGGGATAGATATGTTACTCAGTTGAAAGACAGAGAGGACACGATTGAGCGTCTAAAAGACATGAAAGCCAAGCTATCAGTGAAACTTGTTGGCGAGAACCTCGAACAACATTGTCAGAACGAATTTAACTCTGTGCGGGCTGGTCAGTTTCCATACGCATATTTTGAAAAAGACAATGAAGCCGTCAAAGACGACGATGAATCCAGGGGGACTAAGGGTGATTTTATCTACCGTGATTATGACCAACCAGGCGGAACTGAAATCATCTCGATAATGTTTGAGATGAAAGATGAACAAGACGTATCGACAAATAAAAGAACTGTCGAAAGCCATCTCGATAAGCTAGACAAGGATCGAAATAAAAAAGGCTTAGAATATGCCGTACTGGTTACTCTACTCGAAGCCGACAACGAACTCTATAACCGTGGTATCGTAGATCTTTCGTATAAGTACGAGAGAATGTATGTGATTCGTCCGCAATTCTTTTTGCCGCTTGTGTCGTTACTAAAAAGTGCTAATACCAAGACACTTGAGTCAAAGAAGCAACTGACTGCTCTACAAAGTCAAAATATCGATATTACTAATTTCGAAAAAGATCTCGAAACGTTTAAGGATGGTTTTGCGCGAAATTATGATCTTGCTGGTCGCAAATTCGCTTCAGCTATCGAGGATATAGACAGGACAATCAAATTGCTAGAGCGCACTAAATCTGAGTTGCTGTCATCTGACAATAACCTGCGTCTCGCTAACAATAAAATCCAGGACGTGACCGTAAAACGACTCACAAAAAATAATCCAACAATGGCTACAAAATTCAAAGAGCTATAAGGCGACAGTCATCAATAAATCGATAGTCGATTATTCCCATTCGATAGTGCCAGGGGGTTTATCGGTGATATCGTAGACGACACGGTTGATTTCGGCTACTTCGCTAGTGATACGGGAGGACATGCGAGCCAATAGCTCATGCGGTAGTCTGGACCAGCTAGCGGTAGTGGCATCGATTGAGCTGATGGCTCTGATAGCAATCGTTTGGCCATAGGTTCTTTGACCGTTTTTTATCCCGACTGATTTGATAGGTAGCAGGACTGCGAAGAACTGCCAGACTTGACGATCGGTGTCCCAGGCTTCAATTTCCTGGCGAACTATCATGTCGCTGGCGGACAATATCCTGAGCCTAGCCTCGGTTACTTCGCCGAGGATTCTGATCGCTTGGCCAGGTCCTGGAAACGGCTGACGTTGGACGATAGAATTAGGTAAGCCTAATTTTGCACCGACTTTGCGAACGTCGTCTTTGAACAGGTCTCGCAGTGGTTCGATTAGTTCAAGGTTCATTTCTTTCGGAAGCCCACCAACATTATGATGAGATTTGACAGCGACAGAGCCATTTTTATCGGCTGATTCAAGCACATCGGCTTTGATCGTTCCTTGGACTAGAAATTTTACTCCAGTAGTCTCTTGAGCTTCGGCTTCGAAAACTCTAATAAACTCACGACCGATAATTTTTCGCTTTTTTTCGGGGTCGTTTACGCCATCCAGTTCGCCTAGAAATTGCTGACTGGCATCGACAGCTCGGACGTTTAGGCCGATTTCTCTGTAGGCCTGTAAGACTTCCTCGAATTCATTTTGGCGGAGCAAACCAGTGTTAATGAACACACAAATTTGTTGATTACCGATTGCTTTGTCTACAAGAGTGGCAGCAACTGATGAGTCTACGCCGCCAGATAGAGCACAGATAGCTTTGGCTGAACCAACTTTCAATCGAATATCTGAAATTTGTTGGTCAATAAATTGGTAGTAGTCCATCAGGCGTAATTCTCCCCTGGGTTAGTGATAAATAAATCGTGCGGGTGGCTCTCAGTTAGAGAGGCTTGCGTTATTTGAGTAAATTGGCTAATTTCTGATAACTCGTCAATCGTTTTTGCGCCAACGTAATACATGCCCGACTGGATTCCGCCAGATAGTTGTTTGACTAGGCTTTTCAGTGAACCAGTACAGGGAACAAGTCCTTCGACACCCTCGGCAATCAACGTATCGTTCTGGTAATCCTTGCCGTGGTACTCGTCTTCGCTGGAGATCTCTTGACCCTTTTTCATCGCTCCAATCGAACCCATGCCCCGGTATTCCTTGAAATCGTAGTATTTAGAGCCGTTCAAGATACTTTGAAATCGGCTAGGGACATGACTGGCTTCTAGGCGGACGATTTTGCCAACAGATTCACGAGTAGCAGAGAACATTCGTCCCATCATGACAGCCGACGCACCCGCCGATAAGGCTTTGACGATATCTCCAGAATAAACAATTCCGCCATCAGCAATAATTGGTATCCCAGCTTGTTTGGCGACAGCTGAAGTTTCGACTATTGCACTCAACTGAGGCACGCCCATGCCAGAAATAATCCGAGTTGAGCAAATTGCTCCTGGTCCCATACCGACACGTAAACTATCGGCGCCAGCTTCTATTAGTCGTCTCGCTCCGTCACTGGTTGCTATGTTGCCAGCTATAACTTCGATTTTATGTTGCTTCTTGATATATTTGACAGCTTCTATCACCTTAAGAGAATTGCCGTGGGCTGAATCGACCAGTATAACATTTGCGCCAGCCTCGACGAGCGCTCTAACTCGTTCCTCGTAGCCAGAACTACTGCCAACTGCCGCACCGACTAACTGGCCTGCTTTCTTGACGGCTTTGACTTCTTTGGCCTGGTCATTAATAGTTAGGTTACGGTGAATGATACCGATACCGCCAAGCTTGCCCAGTTCGATAGCTAGCTTTGATTCGGTCACGGTGTCCATCGGCGCCGACACAAAGGGAGCTTTCAGTTTGATTTTTGGCGTTAATATCGTTTCTAGGCTAACTTCTGAACGGGCGAAGCCTGAATAGCCCGGTAGCAAAAGCACATCGTCAAAAGTGAGCGATGTGCCGATAATTTGTCGTTGTATTTCCATAACTTAGTATAACATACTGAGGAATTTCTGTGGTATAGTTATAACTATAAACACTTTAAGACTTTAGGTCAGAGAAAGGTTAATTAATGCAACCGAGCGATTCAAATTTCAACTCTAATCCTAGCCCCGCCCCTGACTCGAGTTCTAGCTTCGATCCTAGTCTCAACACTAGCCAGCCAAATTCTTCAGCTCCATTCCAGCCGGCCGATCCTGCGACGCCAATCCAACAACCTACGTCATTCCAACCGATGGATCCGTCTCAGCCAGCTATGCCCACACAACAGTCAATCCCTAATTACTCCCAGCCAGTATCGCCATTTCAGGCTCAGCCAGCTGTAGCGGAAGACCCAGGCAAGACTCTTTCGATTGTCGGGTTGATTTTGGCATTTTTTGTTTCAATAGCTGGTCTAATCGTGTCGATTATCGGTCGTAAGAAATCCCGCAAGGCTGGGTATAGTGGGACAATTGGATTAATCGGAATTATTATAAGTATAATAACTACCGTTTTCTGGTTCTTGGTTTTTCTTGCGGTGATGCTATACGCCTATAATGGTGTCCAAAAAAAGTCTTTACAGTTTAAACAATCCGCTCAAGAACAAACGATATACGAGCAGAGACTCGATGGAGTCGAAATGCAACCAGGCCAGATGCGCTAGAATATTGCTATCTATGGTATACGAACTATGATAGAAAGACTAGCCTCAGATAATTTGGGTAAACTCCGTCTGGCGCATGAAAACTCTCCAATTGATTGGTTGCGTTGTGATAGCCCAACAGATGAAGAGAAATCGTTTTTAGCCGGGCTTGGAGTCGATGAGGATTTATTGAACGATACTCTCGACCCTCATGAGGTGCCTCGGTTAGAGTTTTCAGGCGATTGGGTTTATTTCATTATTCGGGTTCCGGATGTTAGTGGAGAATTACTGGACTTTACTACGCCAGTTTTATTTGCTCTTAACTCTCAGATGGTGGTAACTGTTGGCCGAGATGATTCGAGTCAACTATGGAGGCCATTTATCGACAAGACAGTTATCGCAACCGGTCTGAGGCGACGATTATTTCTGACAATGATAGATTTTATCGCTCAGAGCTATCAGGATCAAGTGACCCACATCAACCGCCAAACTCGAGCATTAACAGATAATATATCGGAGATCAACTCAAGGGAAATAGCCTCGCTTGTTCAACATGAACGCAAACTGAATGATTACCTCGATGCGCTGATTCCGACTAATGTTTCTTTAGAAAAACTACTCGGTAAAAATGGTTTGAAGTTTCAAGAAGATGATTTGGATGAAATTGAAGATTTATCAATCGACTTAGAGCAGGTGATTGCGCGGAGTAAATCGCTTCTCAGGACAATTCAAAATGTCAGAGACAGTTATCGGGCGGTTATGGACACTCGCTTAAATGAAACGATGCGCACCTTGACTATTGCTACCGTAATGCTGACTATCCCGACCATGTTGGCTGGTCTTCTAGGTATGAACGTTAAGTTGCCGTTTGATATCGATTCAGGATTAACTTTCTGGTATATAGTTGGCATTGGCTTAGTTGCGGCAATTGCTGTTAGCTATTATTTTAAGAAAAGATAGGCCATTTATTAAAAACATATTGAAATATCGAAATGTTTCAATATAATATAATCGTGAGCCAAAGTTTAAGCGACAATATAGAAGTCTATCGTGCCCTAGGCGATGCTGTTCGTCTAGGTATCGTTAGGCGACTGGCAACTTCTGATAAGCCTGTCGAAGGTTGTCAGTTGGTTTCGGCCTGTCAGCAATTGTCGCATTTGTCTCAACCAACCGTGAGTCATCATTTTGCGAGATTAGTTTCTTGTAAGGTGTTACTCGAAGAGAAAAGAGGCGCTCAAAAACTTTATGCGTTAAATCGCGGAGTATTAGAGCGAGCCGGTATAAATATCAATCAAATAATTAATTAAATTATATTTTAACAGGGGGTTTTATGAAAACAATTCTAGTTGTTACTGGAAGCATTCGTCCGAATAGCGTTAACCAAAAAGTAGTCCAGTATATCGAGGAAGAAATAAATTCTAGAATAGGGATTAGGTCCGAACGAGCTAATTTGGCAGAATTAAGTTTACCATTTTTTGATGCACCTACGTCGCCTTCAGTAGAGGGCTTTATTAGCGATCACGAAAACGTTCAGCAGTGGAGTAAATTAGTATCTGACGCTGACGCGGTGATTATGGCGGTGCCAGAATACAATCATGGGTTAAGTGGTGTCCAAAAAAATGCTATCGATTGGCTGGCTCATGAATGGAAGAATAAACCAGTTGAGTTTGTCGCATACGGTTTTTACGCTGGCAAGTACTCGTTAGATCGACTCGCAGAAATGAGCACGGTGCATGGCTGGTCGAGTTCTGAAAGTCCAACTGGTTTAAAAATCACTGAGGATATTGATCTTGACGGTAGTGTATTAGATCAAGAAAAAGTCAGCCAAGTTGTTAAAAAAGCAGTCGACAATCTATCGCTTGACGTATAATTAAATCAAGATGAAGTCAATTTTTGAAATATTGAGTTATACTCGTGGGTTAGGTTCGCTTTATTTTGGCATAACAATCGCATCGATTCTAGTAGCTCTGACTGGCATTGCTATTCCGTTTGTAATTTCAGCGGCGACTAATTTGATGGTCGAAGCTATAGGTGGCCAAGCGGTTGACGTAATGTATGTGGTCTGGCTGGTAGTATTGTTGTTTGGTTTTGATATTGCTAATACGCTCATTCGAAATATTGGTGGTTATTGGGGCGATATGATGGCGGCTAAATTGACCGAACAATTGTCGTCAATTTACTATAAGCATCTCTTGAGCTTGCCTCAAAGTTATTTCGATAATGAGTTGACTGGGACAATTATTAATCGGCTTAACCGAGCAATCACAGACCTTAGCTCGTTTATGAACGTGTTTGCTAATAATTTCTTTCAATTGCTACTTACGGTGATAATTACTATCTCGATAACGATGTATTATAGCTGGGAGCTAGCTGTTTTGACGATAATCATGTATCCGCTATTCGCGTGGTTGACGGCTCTGACAAGCAAAAAATGGCAAAAACTGCAAAATCAAAAAAATCTCGAAACCGATATCGCTAGTGGTCGGTTTGCCGAGGTGATTTCTCAGATTAGGGTTGTTAAGAGCTTTATTTGTGAAAAGATTGAATACGACCTTTTCACAAAAAGATATCAAAAGAATGTTGTCGTTACGAATAAACAATCTATTTACTGGCACAAGATGGACGTCTTGAGGGGAATTGTTTTATCGGTAATTTTTTTTGGTATATTTTTGTATATTTTTATCCAAACCTTACAAATGAATTTTTCAATCGGGACTATGGTCTTGTTGATAACTTTGGTAAATGGATTAAGAGCACCATTGTTTAATATGAGTTATATAGTTGGCAACTTTCAAAAGGCGGTTACTGGCAGTAAGGATGTTCTCGAGGCGCTACGAGTGAATCCTGTTGTTGAGATCGGTGTTCAGCGGGTCGGTAAAGGAGAAGTCTTGGGTAAGATTGAATTCTCAGACGTTACTTTTGCTTACGGACAGGACGAGAAGCCTATTCTTAAAGATCTTAATTTTGTGATTCAACCAGGCGAACATGTGGCAATTGTGAGTGAAAGTGGGGGTGGTAAAACGACTATTACAAATTTGCTGATGCGCTTATATGATGTTTCGTCGGGTAGGATATTGATTGACGATTTAGATGTGTCTAATATGAAATCAATCGATATCAGGCAGAATATTGCTATGGTGTTTCAAGATCCAGCCCTTTTTTCAGGCTCTATCAGAGAGAACATAGCCTATGGAAAACCAGGAGCTAGTTTATCGGAAATTACTGGAGCAGCCAAGTCGGCAAATGCCGAAGAATTCATCGATAAGCTAGACGGAGGATATAATACTCAGATTGGCGAAAGAGGCTTGAAGTTATCAGGTGGCCAAAAACAAAGGGTTGCTATCGCGCGGGCCATTCTGAAAGACGCTCCGATATTGATTCTCGATGAAGCAACAAGCGCACTCGATAGTCGGTCGGAAAGACTGGTCCAAGTAGCCTCGGAGCGATTAATGAAAGGAAGAACAACAGTCGTTATTGCCCACAGGCTGAGCACTATCGCAACAGTTGATCGAGTAATTACAATCAGAAACGGTCGAATCGATGAAGTTGGAACGCCTGAAGAGCTAGCTAAGACAGATGGAATATATGCCACCTTGTTAAGGCTGCAGCAGACCGCAGGACGAGCGAGCAAGGAGAAGTTGGCTAAGTTTGGGATTAGCGCTAATGACTAGTTCTTGCTATAATTATGTAATAGTAATCACACAAGAGGGGGTATGAAGTGGCGGCGAAAAGAAGCCAGAGAATAGGGATATGGGTTATTGCTGTGGTGATGCTCGTTGGGACAATCGGCGGGTTTATCGCAATGGTTGTAGCACCAGGCAATGAAGCTCGAGATCAAGCGGCATTGGACGAGCAATACAACCAATGGGTTAAGGCTGAAGACGAATGGAAGGGCAAAATTAGTGATAGATATTATCCCACATTTTCTCAATTCACCAATCGAGCCGAGTCATTTGTTGCTGATAGTATAGTAGAGTTGAAATCAGAAGATTTGCTTGTTGGCCCTGGTATTGAGATTAACGGCGAGACAAAATTCGCTGCGTTTTATGTCGGCTGGACACCTGACGGTAAGATATTTGACCAGTCAGTAGATGGTAGCAAGTTGAATGAACCAATTGAAATTGACGGCTTGTCTAGTGGTGGGCTAATCAAGGGGTGGATAGACGGCCTGCCTGGCATGAAGATTGGTGGTGTGCGTGAGCTGACTATCCCAGCCAGCTTGGCGTATGGAGAGTCGGGCACTCAAGGAATCGAACCCAATATGCCACTTAAATTTGTTGTTATGGCGGTAGACTGGCCATTTGACGAGTCACGACCAGAAATGCCACCATTAGTAAAAAAGGAGCTTGAGAGATATGGAGGATAAAAAAGAGGTTATTATTATCGGTGCTGGACCAAGTGCGCTCACGTCAGCTATATATTTGACGCGTGAATATATTCCAGCTGTGCTTTATGAAAAAGGCGCAGTCGGCGGAATGGCAGCAATTACTGATCAGATCGATAATTATCCAGGCTTCTCAAAAGGCATCACTGGTATGGCGCTATCTGACGAGCTTCAGAAGCAAGCTGAGAGATTCGGCGCAGATATTCAATATGGCGAGGCATCTGGTCTGAGGCAGGTCGGTGATGATATTGAGGTTATTATTGATGGTAAGCCAATTCTCGCTAAATCAGTCTTGATAGCAACAGGCAGTAATCATCGAATGCTCAATGTTCCTGGTGAGGCAGAATTATATGGTAGGGGGGTTCACTATTGTGCTACTTGTGACGGAGCTTTTTATCGCGATAAGCAGTTGGTGGTAGTCGGTGGTGGCAATTCGGCTGTTCAAGAGGCGATTTATTTAACTCGCTATGCGTCGCATATTGATATGCTCGTAAGGAGTAAATTAAGAGCGAGTGAAGTTTTACAGAAAGAATTGCAAAAACAAGTCGATGCGGGCAAAATAACACTACATATCGGCGCGACTACCGATGAGGTGTTGATTAAGGATGACAAATTTGCTGGCGTAAAATCAACAAAAGATGGCATCGAGACGGTTATAGGTGGCGATGGGCTATTTGTCTTTATTGGGCTAATCCCTAACACGGGGTTCCTTGAAGGCAGCGCCATCAAACTTGATTTGGGCGGTCATATAGAAACAGATCGTCAATTGCGCACGTCTATTCCTGGTGTTTTTGCCAGCGGGGATGTCCGCTCAGGCGCAACTATGCAAATAGCATCAGCTGTTGGTGAAGGTGCTGAAGCAGCGCTTATGATTCGTGAATACTTACAGGAAAAAGCCAGAGAGGAGTAAAAATAATGGCAGATTTCAACCAAGTTTTTGATGCTGGAGATTATCAAAATGGCACGATCAACGTCGTAGTCGAGATCCCGGAGGGATCAAATCATAAAATAGAATGGGATCGCAGATTAGGGGTGATGAAGCTTGATAGAGTCGAGCCAAAAATTTTCGCCAAACCAACCAATTACGGATTTATTCCCCAGACACTAGACGAAGACGGTGACGAGTTAGATGTGTTATTGATTACCGGCGAGCCGTTGACAACGGGGCTGGTGGTCGAGGCTAGGGTCATCGGGGTAATGAAATTTGTTGATGATAGCGAGGTGGACGACAAGGTTATTGCGGTGCCAGCCGATGATCGCAATACTGGCAACGCTATCAATTCGCTAGATGATTTACCGAAACAGCTAATTAGCCAAATCGAGCATCACTTTAGTCACTACAAGGATCTCAAGAAGCCAGGTTCAACTGTAGTTGTGGGCTTTGAGGGGGCTGAAGAAGCTAAGCAGGTTATTGCTGATGCAATTACACGCTGGCAAGACCAATAAGTTAACCGACAATCTGTATAATCTACTTTTTGCTAAATAAAGAGGCGACACTACCGGTCAGCTGATTGATAATACCTCCCTGTTTGGATAGTTGGTTGCGGAGTTTGTCTTTGGCGTGAGTTGTTGTAACCAGTTCGCGCCAGTCCACCTTTGGCTTAGCGGTTTTACTAGTTAGCACTTCGATAACATCACCGTGCTTTAGTTTGTGGTCAAACGGTTTCATGACGCCATTTACCATGAAGCCACTGGCTCTTGCCGCTAATTCTGAGTGTATGCGGTAAGCGTAATCTAGCGGGTATGCCCCAACTGGTAAATCGTAAATATCTCCTTTTGGCGAATAGACAAATATCCGATCATTGAATAATTCCATACGGAACTTTTTTGAATCAAAAGACTTATTCATCCCAGTTCGTGAAGCAGTTTTTTGGAGCTCACGGATCCATGATAAATCTGCTGGCAGTTCAGCGATACGACCTTTTCTGTAGGAATCAGTTAATTTTTGCTCGTTGTAATGAAAGCTGGCTGCCAACCCTCGTTCCGCGTAGTCATGCATTTCTGCAGTTCTAATTTGGAATTCGACAATCTGGCCTGATTGAGTTTGGACAGTAGTGTGAAGGCTTTGGTAGCCGTTTATCTTTGGTTGCGCGATATAATCCTTGATTCTTTCGAATTGAGGCTGGTACATTTCGTGGAGAACGCTTAGCGTCAAGTAGCAGGTCGAAATATCATCAACAATAATCCTTAGGGCGATTAAATCATATATTTTATCTATATCACCGACTCGGTCAAGTTTCTTGTAGAGGCTATAGACGCTTTTAACTCGTCCGTCCATCTTGAAAGCTAAGTGTTCACTATTTAGCTTATTCTCAACTTCTCGCTTAACTTTATTAAGCTTACGCTGACTTTTCTTGATTCGGCTATCCATCAATGACTTCGTGTCATTAAAAACTTTTGGCATCAAGAAACGGAAACTTATTTCCTCTAGCTGGACACGGACTCGTCCCATGTTTAAACGATCAGCTAATGGCGCAAAAACTTCGATTGTTTCTCGAGCGATTTTCTTCTGTTTTTCGGGCGACATAAATTGCAAGGTCTGCATGTTGTGTAGACGGTCGGCTAATTTAATAATAATTACCCGGATATCTCTGCCGACGGCAATCATTAATTTGGCTAAATTATCCTTAGTCGCTGGCAGATAGCTATCAAGATTGCGCATACCTGCTCTTGCTTGCGATACTTTAGTGACGCCATCAACCAAAAATGCCACATTTTTATCAAAATTCTTCTCTAGCTCTTCGATTGTAGTGTTGGTATCTTCGATTGTATCGTGGAGGACGCCAGCAATAATCGTATCAATATCCATCTCCCAATCGATGAGAATTCTAGCTACGTTTAGCGGGTGAGTGATGTATCCTTCACCACTCTGTCTAAGCTGGCCGATGTGCTTTTCGGTGGCAAAATCGATAGATTTGGTTAATTTTGCTAGCCCTTGTTTGTCATAGCGGGTTTCCGCTTGAGCTAATAATTCTTCGCCCGTCATATTTATATTGTATCGTAATTTTGATATTATAGTAAAAAGCTAATGTCTATAAGGGGAGGGAATACATGTCATCAACGAGGGTAGCGATAAATGGTTTCGGCAGGATCGGTCGTAGCGCATTCAAGATAGCTTGGGAACGAAGCGATCTGGAGATTGTTGCGATAAATGACTTAACGGACACGAAAACTTTAGCTTACTTGCTAAAACACGATAGTAACTACGGCACTTATGGGCATGAAGTAGGCTATGACGACCAATCAATCATCATCGATGGCAAATCAGTCAGAGTTTTGGCGGAGAAAGAACCTCAGTTATTGCCCTGGGGAGAAATGAATGTCGATGTAGTTATTGAATCAACTGGTTTTTTCACTGATATTGAGGGTGCGGGCAAGCATATTGAGGCAGGTGCCAAAAGAGTTGTTATCAGTGGCCCAACTAAGTCTGAGGGAATCGATATGGTAGTGCTCGGGGCAAATGACGATAAAATCAAAAACGCTACGCCAATAGTCAGTAACGCCAGTTGCACGACCAATAGTCTGGGTGCAGTTATGGCTATTCTCGACGCTGAATTTGGTGTCCAGAAGTCTCTATTGACAACCGTCCATAGCTATACCGCTAGCCAGCGCTTACAAGATGCTCCTGCTAAAGATTTGCGCGAAGGACGTAATGCAGCTGAAAATATTGTGCCAACAACAACTGGTGCCGCTATCGCTGTGACGAAAACTTTGCCTCAGTTAGAAGGCAAGTTTGACGGCTTGAGTATTCGTGTGCCGACCCCAGTAGTCAGCCTAAGTGACGTAACTGTTCTGTTGAGCCGCGATGTAACAGTTGATGAAATTAACCAGGCGTTTAAGCGCGCTTCAGAAACTGCTTACTATCAAGGTATACTGGCAGTTACGGATGAACCACTAGTATCATCAGATTTCATCGGAAATAGTCATTCTGGTATAGTCGATTTGCTGTTAACCAAGGTGGTAGACGGTAATTTGGCTAAAATTATGGTTTGGTATGACAATGAATGGGGCTATTCCAATCGCCTAGTTGAGCTAGTGGCTGACGTTGGCCATTATGCGCCACAAGACCATCAGCATAACGATTTTAGCTAGTAGCAAAGACCTCAGCGGGGGATAGTTGGTGGCATAGGCTTCGTAGATTGATAAATGGGCGGTATACATACCTGTTGATAAATGAAGCCTATTGCTCCATTGAAAGGAAACTATCAATCAGAGAGGAATAGTTGAGTTATGCGAAAGTTTGTGCTATAATCTAATAGTAGTATAAAGTTGTCCGGCCGAAAGGTCGGCATTTTTCATCTGACTAGACTAAATAATGTATAATTAAAGCATAAGAGGAGAGTAAATATGGATGAGTTAAATATAAAGCAACTTGGTCTATCACTGAGAACGATTGCTGAAGAGAAGAATCTACCAGAGGAAACGGTATTGGCAGTGATTGAACAGGCAATCGCCGCTGCCTGGCGAAGAGACAACGGTGAGCGTGAGCAAAATGTCCGAGCATCGTTGAATATGAATGATGGAACTGCAATTGTTTCGGTTGTTCGCGAGATTGTAGAAGAAGATGATCTAGAGAGCGAAGTGACGCAAATATCACTTGAGGATGCTAAGAAGATTAGAGCTAATGCGCAAATTGGCGAAGAAATAATAGACGAACATCAGGTGACAAGTTTTGGCCGTGTGGCTGCCCAAACTGCCAAGCAAGTCATACTTCAACGATTACGAGAAGCTGAGCGTGAAGTTATTTTGGCAGAATTTGAGGACAAGATAGGCACAATCGTAACAGGCACTATTCAACGTGTTGAGCCTAGGTTGGTGCGGATAGAGGTCAGTAAAGCTGTTGGGATTATGCCTCAAGCAGAGCAGATCCAGGGTGAGTTCTACAGTGTTGGCCGACGGATTAAAGTGCTAGTCAAGGAGATCGAGCGTGAAGGTCGGGGTCCGCAATTAATCTTGAGTCGTGCTGGTGAAGATTTTATCATGTATCTTTTCAGGCAAGAGGTGCCAGAAATGGAAACTGGAGCTGTCGAAATTAAGAAAATTGCTCGTGAAGCTGGCCGACGAACAAAAATCGCGGTTCACTCAGCTTTACCCGGGGTTGATCCAGTTGGCACATTTGTCGGTGGTCGTGGCGTCAGAGTTCAAGCAGTAATGAATGAAATTGGCGATCAGGAAAAGATTGATATCGTCCAGTTCAATGATGACCCTGTCACCTTTATTTCAAATGCCATGAGTCCAGCTGATGTGATTAACGTCAGGTTAGACCAAGAAAATCACACGGCGATTGTCTATGTCGCCGATGATCAGCGCTCGGTGGCGATTGGTCGATCGGGGCAAAATGTTCGGCTGGCTAGTCGGTTGACCGGTTATGAGATAAACATTGAGGTTAAAGAACCAACCAAAAAAGAGACCAAATCTTCAAAGAATATCGAAGATAGTTTGATGAGCGTCGTTGAAGAAGTCGCTGAATAGGAAGCGACATGGTTAGCACTCTATTGACGAGAGTGCTAACCATGTGTATACTGGTGGTGTGAACTGTTTGGGTTTACGAAAACTAGGTGGAGGCAACAATATGGACAACTTAGGCGATTTTGCAAAGTTTGACGGTCATTTGACCGAGTCGGCCCTTGCTAGCCTTGAGCAAGCAGGTCTGATTGCGCATAAAAGTGGGGCAGATTACGTCAGTACTGAACATCTACTGCTTGGGATTCTGTCAAGATCATCTTCGATGGGTGCTCAGATCCTAGCCAATAGAGGTATTACTTATAAGCGAATCCATGATGCGCTGGAGTTAACACCACAGGCATTGACAGTAGTTGTGGCGTTCAACGGGGTGAGTAGGGATATAATAGAGATTATTCGGATAGCGTGGAATCTGGCGATTGAGCACGGCCAGGAAAAGCTTGGAACCGAGCACTTGATCTATAGCATGTTGACAGTCCAGGAATCGCGGGCAACCCGATTGCTAGAGGACCTCAATGTTGATATTGTATCACTTCGCAGTAGTTTGGAGGATATTTTTGACAGACAACAGTCGGAGGCAGCGAGTGAGGCTAAGATAAGTGGCTCAACTACCCGTGAGATTCGAATGCTTGAGAAATATGGCATAGATCTAACATCACGGGCTGAAGAAGGGTTACTTGATCCTATGGTTGGTCGAGTTCAAGAGGTAAATCGATTAATCACCGTGCTAGGCCGTCGTTCCAAGAGTAATCCCGCCCTAATCGGTGAGCCTGGTGTTGGCAAAACGGCTATTGTTGAGGGTCTGGCACAACGGATCGCCGATCGTAAAGTGCCATCGTCTCTGTCGAATAAGCGAATTGTGCGCTTAGATTTATCAGCCCTGGTAGCTGGCGCCAAATATAGAGGTGAATTTGAAGAGAGACTACAAAAACTTATCTCAACTGTCGTTAAGCACCCCGAGATTATATTATTTATTGACGAACTACACTTGCTGGTTGGCACAGGTTCGGCTGAAGGCTCGATGGATGCGGCTAATGCACTTAAGCCCGCTTTAGCTAGAGGCGAGATAAAAGTTATTGGAGCAACTACGTTCGATGAATACCGCAAATATATCGAAAAAGACTCCGCGCTAGCTCGACGGTTCCAGCCAGTCACTGTCGCTGAACCAACCGCTGAGACAGCGGGCGAGATGGCAAAAGCTATGGCTCGTAAATTAGCAGTTCATCATCAAATAAATATTTCCGATGATTTAGTGAAGTTAGCGGTTGATTTGAGCGAGCGTTATATAAATGACAGACAATTGCCAGATAAAGTAATTGACGTGCTCGACGAGGCGTCATCATTGCTTCGAGCCAACGAACCAATCAAGCTTAGTCGAAGTCAGAAAATGGCACAACAGATTAGACAATTATCTAAAAAAATAGATTCTGCTGTCGAATCAGCAAACTATAAGAAGGCCGCTGAATATAAGGTTCAGATGAGTCAACTAGAAAATCGAGTTAAGGATTTGCCAACCGATAGCGGTGGATTGCCTGATTTAACGGAGGATTATTTGCGACGCGCAATATCGGCTATCACTAATATACCGCTAGAGAGGCTGAAGAAGAGTGAGCTTCGAGGCCTGACTAGGTTGGAAAAACGGCTAGATAAATTGGTTATTGGTCAAACTGAGGCGACAGGTGTCTTGGCGCGGTCTATTAGGCGGGCAAAAAGCGGATTGGCTCGCTCATCTGGTCCGCTTGGCTCATTTATCTTTCTTGGACCAACGGGTGTTGGAAAAACTGAGACGGCTCGCATATTAGCAAGAGAAGTCTTTGGTGGCGACAATAGTTTGATAAAAATTGACATGAGTGAGTTTGGCGAAAGACACACTACTAGCAAACTAATTGGTGCGCCAGCCGGCTATGTCGGGTATGATGACGGCGGGACTTTATTAGAGAGGGTTCGTCGTCAACCGTATAGTGTAGTGCTGTTCGATGAAATCGAAAAGTCTCATAGCGATGTGTTAAACCTATTGCTTCAGATTCTTGAAGACGGACAGTTGACTGATTCTCATGGTCGAACAGTTAGTTTCCGCCAATCAATAGTAATCTTGACTAGTAATGTCGGCGCAGAACAGATGCTCCAAGAAGAAGAGCTTGGCTTTGCGCCATCCATAAAGTCTCGCGAACTAGCCAATGTGTCTCATGAGCATAACTCGAAAGTTGCCAAACAGGAGCTTGAACGATTTATGAAGCCAGAGTTAATTAGCCGATTTGATAACATTATCGTATTTAAGCCTTTGACAAAGATAGTCGCTGGAAAAATATTTGATAATATAATTACAGAGATGATAAATAGCATAGAAAATCAAAAAATTAGTCTCAAAATTACACCGTCAGCCAAGAAGCATGTGATTAATTTAGGGTTCGATTCTAAGCGTGGAGCGAGGGCACTGAGGCGGACTGTTCAATCTGAGATAGGAGACCCACTAAGCGACGTTCTGATATCGGGTGAAGCAGAGGTCGGTGGTGTTCTGGAGATTCAATACCGAGGAGGAAGGATTAGGGTAGATGTCAAGAATCCGGTCACTGCTTAGTTGGGCTGTCTTAGTTGGGTTCTTGCTGGCGCTTGGTTGGGGCTTATTAAATCAACAATCAATAATTGATCAATGGACAGTTTCTCGCTACGAGGCCAGCCCAGCGATTGCAGACTTAGCCGATAGAAGTAGTATGTCGGATAAAGGGCGGTTCTATTTCTACTTAGCTGATCCTGTACTGGAGAGTCCAGAGCAGTTCAACAGTGATTGTCAGCGTCTAGAGCAGGGCAACCCCGTATTGGGTTGTTATCGTCCAGATATCAACCAGATTTTTATCTATGATATTACAAATACTGAATTAGACGGCAGCAAAGAGGTAACCTCGGCTCATGAGATGCTCCATGTGGCTTATTCACGACTTAATGAGACGGAGAAAAGTAACTTAGGTGATTTATTGGAGCAGGCTTACTCCAAAAATAAGACACCTGATCTAGAAAAAAGGATGGAGTATTACAATACACACCAGCCCGGTTCACGCAGTAATGAACTCCATTCGATACTTGGCACGGAGTATGTTAATCTAGATGATGAGCTGGAGAAATATTACGGACAATATTTTGTTAATCGCCAAGAAGTCGTCGATAGACATAATAAATATAGCAAAAAGTTCAAAGATATTACCGCTGAACTAGACTCTTTAAACCAGGAACTAGAACTGATGAAGATAGAAATTGAAAATTTGACTGCGGTGTATACCTCTGGAGTAGATCGGTATAATCAGTTAGCAAATGATTTCAATCAAAGGGCTAGTTCAGGTGGATTTGGCGATAGGCAAGAATTTAACTCCGAGAGGGGGAGCTTGATTGTTGAACAGCAAATGCTGGAGAGACTTAGGCAAGAATTGATGGGTAAAATTAATCTATACAACCAAAGGGTAGGTAGAATAAATGAGTTGGGCTGGCACCTAGAGAGTCTGAACAATAGCCTAGATAGCTTGAAGGCTGTAGACTAATGGCAAAGAGCAAAACTACCTTTGTCTGTCAGCAATGTGGCGTTGCCTCCCAAAAATGGTCGGGTAAATGTGAAAATTGCGGTGAGTGGAATTCGTTGGTTGAACAGATGTCGGCTGATTTAGGCACTAAGACATTAACGCGCAGTATGGACAAGGGTAAAGTGCTAGCGACCTTTGGTCTATCGGAGCCCAAGAATCAAGATGAAGCGAACCGAATTAGCTCAGGCATTGCCGACTTGGATGCTGTTCTTGGTGGTGGACTGCTGCCAGGAGGTGTAGTTCTATTGGCGGGGCAGCCGGGTATCGGCAAGAGTACTCTACTGACCCAGATTGTCGCTCATGCCAGTAATGACGAATCGGTGCTATATGTGAGCGGTGAGGAGTCGGTTAGCCAAATAAGTTCTCGGGTGGCTCGGCTTACCAAATCCATGCTCGGCAACCTACGTTTAGTATCGAGCAACAAAGCAGAAGATATAGCAGTAACGATTATGAGCGGCAAATACAAGATGGTAGTTGTTGACTCAGTCCAGACGCTTAGTCTGTCGGAGATAAGTTCAGCACCAGGTTCAGTTAGCCAAATTACAAACTCGTCGAACATTCTAATTCGTTCAGCCAAAGAAACGGGCACGGCATTGATTTTGGTTGGTCATGTCACCAAGGAGGGTTCGATAGCGGGACCTAAGGTACTTGAGCACCTAGTGGATGTTGTTCTGAATTTTGAAGGTGATCGTTATGGTGGTTTTCGAACAGTTAGGGCACAGAAAAATCGCTATGGTTCAACTTCAGAAATGGCAATATTTGAAATGTTCGATAACGGTCTTCAAATTGTTTCGAATCCTTCAGCTAGCCTCTTAGCTGAACGGCAAAGTTCCGATGGCTCAATCGTCCTCGCGACCGTTGAAGGAAACCGCCCTCTGCTAGTAGAGATTCAAGCTCTAGTCAATGAAACCAACTTTGGCTATCCTAAGCGAACTGCGAGTGGGGTTGACTTAAATCGGTTAAATTTACTGATTGCTGTACTGGAAAAGCGAACAAAACTGAAGTTGTCAAATAAGGATATCTATGTCAATGTAGTAGGTGGACTTAGGATTGATGACCCATCAGCAGACTTAGCAGTGGCGATGGCTATAGCCAGTGCTTCAGCAAGTCGTAATTTAGGTGACGAGGCAGTTGTATTTGGAGAGGTTGGGCTAGGTGGCGAGGTTAGGTCGTCAAATAGCTGGGGGCAACGGGTCAAAGAAGCAAAAAAATTAGGTTTTAAGTTCGCTATTGCGCCAAGTTTTCACAAAGACCCATTTATTAGGGGCGTGAATAATATCAGGCAAGCATTAGTGGACTATTTACAGTAAAATTATACATAAAGGAACAAAATGGAAAATATTTTAGATTTAATAATAATCGTAATGTTGGCTATCGCTATTTTTGAGGTTTATCTATTATCGGGTCGACGGCTAGAGGCATCACCTAGGCAAAAATCCGACAAAACTTTAATTGATACTTCTGTTCTGATGGACGGAAGAATTATCGAATTGGCTAAATCGGGCTTTTTATTAGGCGAGATAATTGTCCCAAGGAGTGTTTTGGGCGAACTACAGTTACTAGCAGATGGTTCAGAAAGTCAGAAGCGAGAGAAAGCACGAAAGGGTATGGATATAGTTAATGAGCTAAAGAATATTCTAGGAGTTCACTTCTTGCTTTATGATGATAATGAACGTGCAGATGAGGGTGTTGATTCAAGGTTGCTGTTGTTGGCTAAGCGCTTAGACGCTTCAATAATGACTATCGACTATAACTTAAACAAAGTTGCTAAAGTAGTAGACGTCAAGGTTTTGAATATCAATGAGCTTGCTAAATCGTTAAGAATGAGTCATTTGCCGGGGGAAGTTATAGAGCTTGATTTGACTAGTGCTGGCCAAGAGTCAGGCCAGGCTGTCGGTCATCTACCGGACGGAACTATGACTGTGGTTGAGGGCGCAAAGAAATATATTGGTCAGAATAAAAAAGTAGAAATCATTAGAAGCTTACAGACAGATGCGGGCAAGATGATGTTCGCAAAACTAGCAAATGGGTCTAGCGCTTCGGCCGTCACGGCAAATAATAGTAAACAACATCAGTCTAATTCTGGGTCTAGCCGCAAAACTCGTCCTGCCCACACATTGAATAGTTCAAGCCGAGCTCGCCAAAATAGGCCAGAACAGCATATATCTAACGACAACAAACCCCAAGCCAATAATAACAAGAAGCGTTTATCCCAGTCTCAACACGAAGATGAATTGATCAAACTAGCTAATCGTTAGAAGAATCTGATTTGAAGCTAGCACTGGCACTAGCTGTGTAATAACCCGCATCCTGTAGATTGACAGTAACGGTATTATCGCCATTATTATCTACTGAGACCGTTACAGATTGTTTTCCGCTGGACGATATTTCAGAATTCTTTATTGAGTTGCCGTTGACTACGAAATCGATAGTTGCTAGGGAGAATGTTCCGCTAGATACGTCTACGCTGATCGTATACTTGTTTTTGCTTGATTGCTTAACTTCGATATTAGATAGGCTTGGGCGAGCGTCGTCACAACTATGAACGTCATCATCGGCGGATGCATCGTAACCATCGGGAGCGGTAAAGACATCTTTACTCGTTATAGGATCTTTTATCTTGGTGACCTGCAGTTCTATCTTAGCGCCTTCAGGCGTACAATCAGTAGCCTTTTTTCTTGAAACACGATCGAAGACCATTTTCGAGTTTGACTTGCCTTGGTTTTTATTCCACCACGATGGGTAAAGTTCCGCTCCGACCTGTTGAACGCCAGATGGTCTTTCATACCACATATTTGCATTCCAACGGCTGTCTTTGGCATAAATATCTTGATGGGCGAATTGCATAACACCACGAATTACCTGCATGCCAAAGGCCGAGTTCACGGAGCCTATAATGCTAGTGTCTGAGTTGCCTAACCACATACCCATGGCTAAAACGGGGCTATAGCTGGCTATCCAGAGGTCCTTTGGCTTAGAGTCTTTGTCGGAAGTTCCGGTTTTGACACTAGTTTTTATACCTGGGACGGCCGTAACGCCATAGCCATGAAGACCAGCTGAAGCTTGTTGATCGGCTAATATGTCGTTAATGATATAAGCGATTTGTGGATCGACGACTTGTTTGCCTTCATCTTTCCACTTTTTGAGAGTTTCACCCTGGTTATTCTTGACCTCGAGTATGGAAGATAATGGCTTATAGGTCCCCATACGAGAGAGTGTACTGTATGCGTTGACTAGGTCTGTTTCCCTAGACCCGCAGGCACCGATGGCTGATGATAAGAATAGGCCACCCGCAGCTTCTTCTGGCTGGCAGTACCCAAGATTGCCTATTTCTCTGATTCCATCGATTGTATTTTCGACACCGTTGATATACATTGCTTTGACTGCGGGTATATTGCGCGACAAGGCCAACGAGCGTCTAATTGTTAGATTGCCCATAAAAGCGTTATCGTGATTCCTTAGCTTCGCGCCATATAGTTTGTCAATATTTTCGTCACGGAGGATGGTGCCACTGCCGTAATTTTGCACATCTGGTCCTTTATCCTTGAATAATTGAGCAAAGACGAATGGCTTGATTGTTGAACCTGGTTGTATGAAGGCAGTGGCGGCATTGTCTTGACCAAAACCAGGGTATTCGAAATCACGACTACCAACTAGTGCGACAATTTGGCCAGTTTGAGTATCTTCAACTGTTGCAGCACTGTTGCTAATTCTCGCCCCAGCAGGTTTACCGCTATCAAAGAAAGACTTCATTTCGTTCTCAAGTTTTTCCTGGATCCGCCAATCGAGAGTTGTTTTTACGGTAAGGCCACCCCGTCCGACTATAGCCTTTCCTAGCTCTTTTTCTAGTTCATCTCGAACCATCAAGACGAAGTGTGGTGCCTTGATATTCTCCAGCTGGTCAGTGAGTGGTTGGAGTGAATCTAGTATCGGGAACTTTTTTGCCTCCTCAGCCTCAGTTTTGGTAATGTAGCCTTGTTCAGCCATGTAGTCCAAGGTGGTGTGCTGTCTGGCAATTAGCATAGGGTGTCCGTCAATAATATATGGGTTAAATACAGATGGATTTTGTGGAATAGACGCTAGTAGTGATGCTTCGGCAAGGGTTAAATCTTTGGCGCTTTTATGGAAGTATGTCTGAGAAGCTGATTCAGCGCCATTCCGTCTCCCCCCATAGGGCGACTCATTGAGATAGAGAGTTAAGATTTGCTCTTTGTTATACATTCTTTCGACTTCAATTGCCAAAATCATCTCTTTAATCTTTCGGGGGATTCCCTTGGCATCACGCATTTGCGCTTCTTCTGGCGAGAAGAACACTTGCTTGACAAGTTGCTGAGTTAAAGTTGAGCCTCCCTGAACCTGTCCGCCTTGAGCATTTGTAATCATGGCTCTGGTTAGCCCTGCAATACTAATACCATGGTGTTTGTAGAAATCTTTATCTTCAATTGCGATAGTTGCTTTCTTTAAGTAGTCGCTAATTTGGTCTGACTCAACAACCAACTTATAATTGCCCGTTCCTTTGTCTTCCCAGAGTAGGACATTGTTCTTATCATAATACTTAGTTACAGTAGTTTGGACTCGTTTAGCAATTTCACCAGGTCGAATTTTATCAAGATCCTTGCGATAATAAGCAAATAACCCGCCAACAACTAGAACGGCGAGTAATATAGATACGCCTGCGACCTTCAGTAGGGTAAATAGCCCGCGTTTAGAGAACCAGAACTTGGCGACTCTTTTGGGGTGTAGCCGATAAAAAAACCTTTTGACAGGGTGTTTTGGCAGACTAGCTAGATATTCGGCCTTTTGTCTGGCTAATTTATCTTTTTTTGCCTTGCGTTTATTTGAAAGGTTTGCGTATACACTTAAGCGTCTTGAGGTGCGCTTTTTGTTGCCCTTCTTAGCTGAATTTCTCTCACCCATATGAACAACATTATACCACGAAGGGTATCTACTGTGTCTAGTGGTGATAAATAGTCTTTTTGTTGGTATAATATTATCTTAGTAAGGAAAGGGGCAAAATTAGGTGCAGTTATCAGAAGAGTTGCAATGGCGTGGATTTTATAATCAGATGACTTTTTCGGATATATCTGAAATCGATGGAACGAGAAAGTTTTATATTGGCATCGACCCAAGTGCCGATAGTATGCAGATTGGAAATTTAGCAGCCGTGATGATGTGTCGTCTATTTATTGATCATGGCTACGAGGCCTATCTTTTAGTGGGCGGGGCGACTGGATTGATTGGTGATCCAGACGGAAAGAAAAGTGAGAGGGCAATCAGAGAAGCCGATGACGTCGCGAGGAACAAACAGAAAATTATCGCTCAATATCAATCCCTGTTTGAAAATAGACAATTTCAAATCGTTGATAATCAAGATTGGTTTGACGACATAAACTATATTGAGTTCCTTCATAAGATTGGCAAGCACGTCTCGATGACCCAGATGCTGGATCGAGAGTTTGTCAAAGCCAGAATCGGCGAGGGTGGTAGTGGCATTAGCTATGCTGAATTTAGTTATTCTTTGATACAAGGTTATGATTTTCTTCATTTGTTCCGTGAATATGGTGTTACGCTACAGCTTTGCGGAGCAGATCAATGGGGTAATTCAACCACTGGCGTTAGCTTGATTCGTAAGCTAGAAGGAGCCGAAGCTCATGTCTATTCGTTGCCCTTGGTGGTCAACAAAGCTACTGGCCAAAAATTTGGTAAATCTGAAGGTGGGGCAGTTTGGCTAGATGAAACGAAAACTAGCGTTTATCAGTTTTATCAATTTTGGTTAAATGTTGACGACGAGGGCGTGATTGACTATATGAAGATTTATACAACTTTGGACAAGACAACAATCGAAGCGATTGCTGAAAATCATCAGGCTAACCCTGGAGCTCGCTCGGCGCAAAAGGCCTTGGCTCGCGAGGTAACTGATATCGTCCATGGTGTTCAGCGACGAGAGTCGGTAGAAAGAGTGACAAGTGTGTTATTTGGTGATGGGGATATTTATACTCTAGACGAACAGGACATTAAATTGATTGGTAACGAAATACCATCTGTTCAACCAAATATCGGATTAATCTCTGCGCTAGTCGATAGTCGAATCGCTCAGTCAAATGGCGAGGCAAAACGCCTGATAGATTCCGGTGCTATATCGGTTGACGGTATTAAGCAAACTGAAGATTTAATATTATCGGGTCGACATATTGTCAAAAAAGGTAAAAACAATTTTATATTAATTATGGAGTAGGGTATGGACATATTGAAAGACAAGGTATCAGAAACAGCTTATCAAAACATCAATCTTTGGCTAACAGGACAAAAATATGCTGAATATCGTTCTGAAGTGGAGCAGATGATCATAGATGAGAGATGGCAAGAACTAGAAGATTCTTTCCATAAAGTAATTGAATTTGGAACGGCTGGTCGTCGAGGGGCAACTGGAGTTGGTTCAAACCGAATAAATCGGGTAACGATTGGCGAATCTACGCAAGCGCTTTGCTCATACGCTCTAAGCTTCGATCCAGAGGCAGCCACAAAAGGCTTAGTCGTCGCTTGCGACACTAGATTGACTTCGCCAGAACTAAGTAAGTATACCGCTTGCGTAGCGGCAGCTAATGGGTTCAAGACTTATATCTTTGATAACTTCCGCGCGACTCCTGAACTAAGTTTTTCTGTGCGACACCTGGGCTGTGCGGTAGGTGTTGTTATTAGCGCGAGTCATAATCCACCTGCTGACAATGGATTTAAGGCTTACTGGAGCGATGGAGGTCAAGTGGCATCACCACACGATAAAGGTATTCTGGCTGAAGCTGCTAGGATCAGTGAAATTAAGGCTTTACCAGATTTTGATCGAGGGGTGCAGGACGGTTTGATAGAGATTATAGGAGAGGAAGTGGACGAGGCTTATCTGGCTAATACTGTCGCGCAATCTGTCGGTGATAAAAGGGAAATAAAGATTGTTTATTCGCCACTTCATGGAGCCGGTCAGACGAACGCTTTGCCAACGCTTCAAAGAGCTGGATTTTCCGATATAGTCACAGTCGGAGAGCAGATGATCCCTGACGGTAATTTTCCAACGGTGCCTGGTGGTAAGGCTAATCCTGAAGAAATTCCAGCCAACAAGATGGCGGTAGACTTGATGCTTGAGACCAAGGCTGATATCGCCATAACTAATGATCCAGATGCAGACAGAATAGGAGTTATTGATAACCATCACGGTGAACCGTATTATCTTTCTGGCAACCAATCTGCTTCACTGGCGGCCGATTATATTATTCGCAAGATGAAATCAAAAAATGAGTTAACCAATAACCATTTCTTGGTCAAAACTATTGTGACAACCGATTTACTGAATGCTATAGCCTCGAAGTATTCGGTTAAAATCTATGACAATTTGCTGGTCGGTTTTAAGTATATAGCGGAAGTAATTCGAAATAGGCAGGCAGTTGACGAGAAATTCATAATGGGTGCCGAAGAGAGTTTTGGGCTACTTAAGGGTGATTACGCCAGGGACAAAGACGGGGCAACTGGGGCGTTAGCTCTCGCTGAGCTAGCGGCTGAGCTGAAGACAGAAGGCAGGACACTAACCGATCGATTGTTTGAGTTATACAAGGAGCACGGTGTTTATTTTGAGAAGATTAAGCCAATTGAATACCCCGGTGCTGAAGGGTTTAAGACGATGACAAAAATCCTCGATTCACTTAGGCAAGATAGTCCGAATGAGATCGGTGGTGAGAAGGTTTCAGCAACGCTAGATTATAGTACACAAACGAAAAGATTAGCGAACGGCGAAGTTGAAAAGATTGATTGTACGGCAGGCAATGTTTTTGTTTTCGAATTTGGAGATCGGCGAAAACGAATTAGTATTAGACCGAGCGGTACAGAGCCGAAAATTAAGATGTATTTCCAATGGTATTCGGAGACTGATGAACCCGAACAGACTTACGGTGATTTATCACAGAAAATTGAAAAAATCTATGACGACTTCTCCGCTCTTGCCCTCAGCAGAGTTGATCAATGAGATTAGACACAACACTTGATAATATTAAAGGTGTTGGTTCGAAGACATTCGAAGCACTTAAATCATCTGGCCTAACGACAGTCGAGGATTTTATCGAGACTTATCCCAGGGCCTATGATGATTATTCGGTTGTTTCAAATATTAAGGACTTATCTCCTGGCAAGGTTGTCATCAGGGCTTATTGCGAATCTGTAAGTACTCGTATTGTCCGTCGAGGTATGCGAATCACTACGGCGACTTTGGCTGATGAATCAGGGAAAGTACGGGCTATCTGGTTTAATCAACCTTACCGCGAGACCCAGTTAAAAAGCGAAAAACAATTTATAGTATCGGGCGAATTTGGCTTGTCAAGAGATCAGTACCAGATCACTAACCCGTCTGTTGAGCAAGCCGAGGAAAGCTTAGGTTTAGGCAGTCCGGAGTTGATAGTGCCTATTTACCGATCCGTCAAGGGGATTAAGCCAAAGATATATCGCACCATCATCGATAATCTTCGCCCAATCTTATCTTTCCTGCCCGAAACTTTACCGGAACAGATAGTAAAACGACAAAAGCTATTGAGTCGTGCGGAAGCATTTCAGAAAGTTCATTTTCCTGCGTCCCAAAGCGATATCACTGAATCAAAGGAACGTTTAGCTTTTGAAGAATTGTTTGGCATGCTACTATCGGCTCAACTAAATAAGAGTGAGCAAACCAAGCTTAAAGGTTGGCAAATTAAATTTAATCAACCAACAATCAAACAATTTGTTGATAGTCTGCCATATCAATTGACGAAGTCGCAAAGAGTCGTGGCCTGGCAGATTCTTCAAGATTTCGAAAAAGATTACCCGATGAATCGCTTATTGCAGGGCGATGTCGGCTCGGGCAAGACAGTTGTTGCAGGCTTGGTAGCGCGTCAAGTAGCCCAGGCGGGACTACAGACGGCGATTATGGCACCGACAGAGATATTAGCGACTCAGCATGCCGAGACTTTAGAGAGCATCTTGAGTCAGTTTGGTGTTAGAATCGGCTTGCTGACTGGAAATGTAAAGGGCAAAGCTCGCCAATTGCTACTTGACAGGTTAAGCAGTGGTGAACTGGATATTATCGTTGGCACGCATGCTCTAATCCAGAAAGGTATCGACTATCATAACTTAGGCTTAGTAGTGATTGATGAACAGCATCGATTTGGCGTCAAACAACGACAGGTTTTGCTTGAAAAGTCTGACAAAATGCCCCATCTACTAAGTATGACCGCTACTCCAATACCTAGGAGCCTAGCCCTTACCTTATATGGCGAGCTGGATATTTCGATACTCAACGAACTCCCGGCAGGGAGAAAGCCGATTGAGACGAAGATTTTTTCACCAGCTTCAAGGCCAGAACTATATGTTCGGATAGAAAGCCAGCTAATGCTGGGCAGGCAAGTCTATGTAGTTTGTCCGTTAATTGATAATAATCCAGATAACGATAAAGCAAGTGTCGAAGCAGAATATCATATGCTTTCGAGAACAGTTTTTTCTAAATATAAGGTTGGTTTATTGCACGGTAGACTATCCTCGACTGATAAAGATGGCATAATGAAGCAATTCATTGATGGCGCGATTAGTATTTTAGTAAGTACGACTGTGATAGAGGTAGGGGTAAATGTTCCAAATGCAACGGTTATGTTAATTGAAAACGCTGACCATTATGGTCTAAGCCAACTTCATCAATTGCGCGGAAGGGTTGGGCGCGGTAGCCACCAGAGCTACTGTTATCTGATGATGAGCAATCATGATAAGCCGAGTGTTCGCTTGAGAGAAGTCGAAAAGTCACAAGATGGCTTTCATCTGGCGGAAGTGGATTTAGAAACACGAGGCCCTGGTGAGATATACGGCAGGACTCAGCATGGTACTTTAGACTTAAAGGTAGCAAATCTTGGCGATACTAAGTTGATCGCTCGAGCTCAAGGTGAAGCAGCTCGTTTTGTAGCGGAAGGCCAAAACCTGTTACAATATAAATATCTAGCAAAGGCTGTTAGCAAATATCAACGGATAACGACTTTAAACTAACTTATGTATTCTGGAACTACATTTAGGGTGAAATCAGGACGCGTCATGGGCACTCATCAGAAAATTGATCGGGTGGCCCACAGACATTTGCAGCCATTTTTACCTACAGGTCATAATTTTCCGACAACACAACAAATTCTGCATTTTGAAGGTAAAAATGGGCCAGACGGTATAAAAAAGAAGAGCCCTGCAGTTGACGAACCGTGGCATTTCATAAACCCAGATGACCCAAATGATACCCAGTTACTTGACGAGGTTGATCAGCATATTGACAATCTAGCTAAGGCGTTAAAAGCCAATAATATTCCTAGAGCGGCATTTGAGTCGGCCTGGATGGCTCATGCTGTCACAGACGGCTTAACGCCTGCGCATCATTTCCCTCTAGAGGAGACCCTGAAAGAATTGCGTAACGGTGAGGGTCTAGAGACTCGTTCTTCGATCCTGGAGAAGGGATTAATGAAGGGCAATACAGCTCAAGAATTTATTAGAAATAACTGGGAATATTGGGGAGCGAAGGGAGCTATGACAATGCACTTAGGCTTTGAGGCGGGCGTGGCAAGTGCCGTAGCTTATCGACGGTTTGAAAAAGGTATACCCCGGGTTGAGGATATAGAGATTGTAAAAGAACATGGTTATCGTCAATTTTTTCTAAAATCTCTAAAAGAAATTGATGACCTTCAGATGTATCAAAATTACGCTAAATCTGGCTGGACGGCTGGATTAGCTCGTGATACAACTAACGAACTGATGCCTAAAATTATCAGAGCAGTTGTTTTGGGATGGCTAACATCTATTTGGCGGCTAAATAATGGGTGGAAATATGAGAATTAGAATCGTAGCTGGCGAGCTAGGCGGTAGATTCTTGATCTCTCCGAATAGAATATCAACTCACCCGATGAGCGAGCGAGCGAGATCAGCAATATTTAGTATGTTAAATACGAGTATATTGGACGCACGAGTTTTAGACGCTTTCGCCGGAAGTGGTGCTCTGGGCCTCGAAGCATTAAGCCGAGGAGCGAGAGAGGTGACTTTTATTGAGTCGGATCGAGTCGCTTCAAAAATCATACAAGAAAACGTCGACTCCTTAGATATTTCAAAAAAATCTATTGTAATAAACACAACGGTTAATAATTGGTTAAACACCTCGAATACAGATGAATTTGATTTGATTTTTGCTGATCCACCATATCATCGCCCGCAGTTTTCCACAATTCACAAGCTTTTTGGGCTACTCAAAGTGGGTGGAATTATGATATTATCACATTCAGGTAGGGGTGGTACACCAGACAAAACGGGAATTGTTGTGGTGGACAATCGTAGTTATGCAAACGCGTGTATCACCTTCTACCGCCGAGAAGAGTAGAATATGTATATTGATCAGACGAGAGTCTGTGTTTTTTATTGGTAAATAATATGTCGCCCTAGATGGCGACAATTCCTAATTTTGTTCTGAAATGGTGCGGGTGAGGAGAGTCGAACTCCTGTCTCAACCTTGGGAAGGTCACATAATAACCGTTATACGACACCCGCATATTTTGAAATTATACCACCCTTGATAGATAGCGACAACTTTAGTAAAATAATATAGTCGGTGCTTATATTGGTTCCGGGCCGACTTCCTCGCACAGTCGTAAAACACCGTGAGAACCTCAAAGTGTGGCTCTTTAGCTCAGTTGGTAGAGCAGAGGCCTGAAGAGCCTTGTGTCCC
>CAZJUX010000002.1:0-68945 GCA_964549705.1 uncultured Candidatus Saccharibacteria bacterium | reverse complement strand
AGATACCGATGATAACGATAACAATCAGCAGTTCAACAATCGTGAAGCCTTGTTGCTTGTTAGGGAGCTTAAGCATGTTGTATATTATATCATCCTCTATGAACCAGCTAAATCAAGAAACTGCTATGCGTCATTTCGCATATCATTTATCGGATTGCGCCTAGTGCCCGCGACAATAGAGCTACCAGTTGTTCCATGGCATGGTTGGCTATAGAATCAGTATTTTTGCTTAGCTTAGGGCCCGCTGAGGCTTATTATAGTCGTAAGCCATGAAAAGCAGAAGGTATTTATCTAGAATTATCTGTTGATTTAGCTACCCTAGTTACCCGCACTAAACTGTGTCTTATCGGTGAGTTCTTGAACAAATAGCCAGCTTGAAGCTCTTCGGCGATTATCTCTAGATCTCCGTCGGCCTCATCAGCAGAAATCGCATTATGTAAATTTGGATCAAATGGGGTGTTTGGTGCCGCAACTATTTTTGTAATGCCAATTTCGTCAAGAGCCTTATCTAGGCCTTTTCTAAGAGACACAACCCCTTGAGCCCATGGGTTTGTTTTTAGGTCTTTTGGCAAGTGACTGACTGCTCGCTCGACATTATCAACTATCGGCAATAGTTTAGAAATCATCGATTCCTGCCCAGACTGAAAATTGGCCAGCTTCTCGTCTTCAATTCTTTTACGATAGTTTTCAAAATCAGCCCGAGTTCGCTGTAGGTCTAGTGTCAATTCTTGAAGTTGTTGTTCTAGCTCAGTCTGTTTCTTGGTTTTTGACATTAGTTATAATCCTCTCTAGGTATTAATTCTGTATCTCTTATTATAACAAAAAATGGCACTCGGCACAACCGAGTGCTAGTTTTTATTTGTCCTGCCGATGCGCGTAAACCGCCTGGCGCTATCAGATGAGAACGACAGGATTACCACAATATGAGCACCGGCAATTATCAACGAGCTGGTCGTGGCTAGATCCATCCCTTTAGTGCTAGCATTTATTATTTCGCCTAGAACCACTACACTCGATATAGCCAGAATACCGATTCTGGCAAGTTCACTGCCCCGCAGAGTGCGCACAACCAAAAATAACTCAGCTACAACTATTATTATTCTAGCAAGCATGGAACCAATGACCGTCCACCATAAGGCGACAATAATTAAGTTGTCAAGCGGACTTTTTCTTAAAATGTCTAAATGAAAGCTAATCGCTTGGTCGATACCTGGCCAGTTCAGAATACTTATCACTAGGCCAACGATAGAAATTAATAAAGTCACCATTACTAACCCTGAACCTAGCACAATTTGAATTGGCCGTTTTCCCCATAGTTGCCTGGCTACTCCTCCAAGATCTCGGTCTAACTCCTGGTTAGTTTTATCAAGTATTTTTCCGTCTCGGTATTCCGCACCTTGCTTAACTGGGTTCCCGCCAACGTTCAAAATAACTAGATCACCATCGGTTTTTATCCAATCGCCACCTCCATTCCTCGAGTGATAACCCGTCGAAAATCCTCGGATAATCTCAACTACGGCAGACTGATTTAGCGATTTAACAGTTTCGACGATATAATCTCTCTCGGTATCGATATTCTCATCTATTCTATGCGTAAATTGAAAGGTAAAAAAAGACAAACCAATATTCTTATCGTAAGCGCCTGATGCTAGCCAGTCGACTTCATGCCCACCAGGCAATAACCATCCTTCTGGGCAACGCCAAAAACGGACATGATGTCTTTTTCTAGGGTTGCCATCAACCTCCTGTTGGTAGCAAAAATCATGGCGGTGGCCAAACAAATATAGTGCCGAAACTGGAGCATTTACGTAACTTCTCCGCCTAATAGTCGACTTAATCATTTTCCAGACAGACCTGAGGGTTACTTCGTCGGACAAGCGCCATCCGGCGCGAGTCATCGTTTGGTGGAGCTTCGCCTCCGAGCCTCTTATCGCTAGATTAATCGAATCACCTAGCAAGCCATCAGATGTGCGCGCTCGCCCGATAAAATAGTTTGGAACATAAATGCTACTAAGTATCCTATGAACACGAGGCAGGACTAGATAGGCTGATAATACCCAAAACAACACAAATAACGTCACTATTAGCCACCAGCCTTCTGAGTCGATGGCCCCCCGAAATACTATATAGGCCAGCCATATCGAGGAAAGCCCCGCAAAAATAAAGAAACCCTGATCAACTATCGCTATAATTGAGAACGCTGAACGATTAAACTCGGATGGTCGTTTCTGTACCCTACGTGATTTTGCAGCGGTCATGTTATCAGTTTACTACAAAACTTCTTCAAGCATAGCCCCAGTATGACGGACGAGTCGCATCACATGAGCGTAACTTTGTCTAGTTGGCCCTAATACTCCGATGTAACTATGGTTTGAGAAGGGTGAGCGGAAGCGACTGATTATCAGACTGGCTCCACTTGATTTACCGATAGGGTTCTCACTGCCAATATAAACATTAAGCGGTTCATTCGGCGCAGTTTCACGGAGCCAAGGCTCAAGATTATCAATCAATCGAGCTACAGCTTGGACACTCATCGTATCCCTAAACTCGGGGTTTGAGAAAAGATTACTCATTCCGCTGAGATATAGTTCGTCGCCGATTGTAGCTAGCCCCATATTTTGAGTCAGTTCGACTAAACTATCAACTGCCCTTCGGATAGCACAGTCAGCTCTGTTCGCATAATATTGAACACTGGCGTCAATCGTTCTCACACTACGATCGACTGGCAACCTAGCATCACGGCCACTGAGCCGATGCTCTTCTTCTCGTTCAGTTAATTGGTTGACATAAAAACGGTAGCCTTTATCAGTTGGGATACGTCCAGCGCTTGTATACGGCTGGCTGATCATCTCTAACTCCTCTAGTCGCGCCATCTCTGAACGGATAGTTGCACTCGATACGCCAAATAATTTAGCTAGGGTAACGCTACCGACAGGTGAAGCAATTTCGGCATATTGCTCGATTATCGACACCAGTATAGCAACTTGACGCTCTGTCATACTATCATTATAGCACACTTCTAGCACTCAAAGCAAGTGAGTGCTAGAAATTCACTAGTTCGCGATCTAGCTCTGCGAGAATCTGGCTAACCAACTCACGACCAACCAACTGTTCCTCTTCATTGAATTTGTTTTCTTCAATAATTTCCCGAGCTTTTTTAACTGTTTCGTTGAGGTTGTCATTAACTAATATTTTATAGAATGGCTTATCGAGAAAATTCTGGAGTACTTTTCTCGCAGTTCGCAGACGATTATGTAGTTCATCTTGGGAAACTACTTCTCTTGAGGTAAATCGACGAATCCACTCATCATAACCAGGAGGGATTAGTCCTATCATAATCGCATCAGGATTGGCACGTGCAATATTGTTCGCGCCCAAATATTCAACTTCGGCTAAAGCAATTTTGTTCAAACTAGCCGCATGAAGCACTTCACTGACCATCGTACCAGACACCTGTTGTTCGTGGATTAATTCGGCTTCGATTACCATCCCGCTTTTCAAATTGTCGAGAAATTGTTCTTCGGTTACAAAGTGATAATTGATTCCGTCCTGCTCCATCTTACCGTCTCTAAGCTTCGGTGGGCGAGTCGTATCTGAAATCAAAAAATAATACAAACCTGTTTCTAAAAGTCGATTAATAACCGTGTTCCTACCACTAGCCGCAAGTCCACTGAATACTGCCATTTGGACACTTCTAAGCTTCGATGAGCTCTCTTCTGAAATTCTATAATTGCTTAAGAGTCTTCTAAACTCTTCTTTATTCTGTAGAATTACTTCTGTCATTTAACTATTATAATACACTAGTCCCTTTTAAGCATCACTGCAAAAGCCTCGCTAGGAATTTCAACATTACCGAATTTCTTCATGCGCTTTTTGCCCTTTGTTTGTTTAGCGAGTAGTTTTTTGCGTCTGCTGACATCACCGCCGTAAAGCTTAGCGGTGACGTCCTTGCGATAAGCCGAGATATCCTCGCGAGCGATGAACTTACCGCCAATTCCTGCCTGCAAGCTTACCTGGAAACTCTGACGGGGCACGACTTCCTTGAGCTTTTTAACGACCTCTCGTCCCAATCCCTGACTCTCGGAGCGGTGCGTCATAATTGATAATGAATCCACCATTTCGCCACCAACATAGAAATCAACTCTGACCAAATCTTCCGCCCGATAATCAGCTAGTTCATAATTAAACGAGCCGTAGCCAGATGTCACCGACTTCAATTGATCGTAAAAATCAGTTAACAGGTTCGCGAGTGGCGCTTCAAAAGACATTAAAGCTCGTTCATCGATATAGCTTAAGTTTTTTTGCCGTCCTCGCCTCGAAACTATCAGCTGGATAACTCCACCGACAAAACTCTGTGGCACAATTATTTCCCCGTTTATCCAAGGTTCACGAATTTCTTTAATTTTCGTCACCTCAGGCAAATTAGAGGCGGACTTAATATTTAGCTCATCGCCAGACACTAAGGTAACTTGATAATCTGTCGAAGGATTGGTTACAACTAGGTCAAGATTGTATTCCCGCTCTAGCCTTTCACGAACAATATCAAGATGGAGGAGTCCCAAAAATCCAATCCTCACTCCAAATCCAAGTACTGGCGAATTTTCTGGCTCAAACTGCAAGGCACTATCACTCAAACTTAGCTTCTCTATCGCCTCTTTCAGCTCATTATAGTCCTCATTTGAAACCGGGAAAAACCCAGCATAGACAAACGGTTGGACATCTTTATAGCCCGGTAGTGGTTCAACTGTTATTTGGCTATTCATCAAGATACTTCTTTGCTACTAGCACCGCCTCGTTCATAGAAATCGATCGACAATCGCTAGTTGGCCTAGGCGTATTACTCATGCCAACCTCATCGATATGTACAAAATAAACACTAAAAAGCTTGTCTGGATAGATCTGGTTCAGCCCAGCAATGAAATTATCGGCGATCGCCTGTTCGTCTGGTCGCCTTACAGCAATAATCTCACAGATGAAATCAATACCGATAAGATCAAGCCCCTCAATACAAACCGTCTCCACGTTGCCTGGTGTCGTCTCAACCCCCTGCACATTTAGCGCCGCAGAAGCCACTAGTTTGATTGAATTCGCTACATGTATTCTTAGCTCGTCTAGATTCTTTCGTTCACTATAGATTTTTATCAGCGCCATATAAGCTCCTTACTCAAAATACTTCCTCATCGTCACAGTATCACCCACCCTCGCATCACGGGTGGTTTTGAGGTTAGTAACGATATAACCGATTTGACCAGTTTCAAGAGCGGGCAGGGGCTTCATATCGGGACTTAACTCACCAACTTCAAGCGCTAGCCCCTTAGCCTTAGTCGCTATCATGTGTATTTCGTCATTTTTCTTAATCTCGCCATCAACCACTCGAACATAAAGCACTACTCCGCGATAATCATCGTAATAACTATCAAAAATCAGTGCTCTAGTCGGCTTAGCTAGTTCTCCGCTCGGCGGAGGAACGCGCTCGATAACTTCCGCCAAAACCTGGTCGATATTTTCGCCAGTTTTCGCCGAAATTTTTATAATATCATTCTCATCACAACCGAGCAGATTCACTATTTCTCTTGACACCCTCGGGACATCTGCAGCTGGTAAATCAACTTTATTTAACACAGGTATAATCGTCAAGTCTTGCTCCATCGCCAAATAAACATTAGCCAAGGTCTGAGCCTGAATGCCTTGCGATGCGTCAACCACCAATATCGCCCCTTCGCAGGCCTGCAAACTTCGACTAACCTCATAGCTAAAATCAACGTGTCCCGGAGTATCAATCAAGTTCAAATTATACCCCCTATAACGCATTCTGACAGGGGTTAACTTAATAGTAATACCTTTTTCGCGCTCTAGCTCCATGCTATCGAGCAATTGCGATTTCATATCCCGTTTCTCGACTGTCCCAGTCAACTCCATTAGGCGATCAGCCAAAGTAGACTTACCGTGGTCGATATGAGCGATGATGCAGAAATTTCGAATTTTATCCATCACCTACTTGCTTTCTATCCGAGAAAACATAAACTTACCTATCTTTTCCATTATCGGATTCATTTCAGACAACTTAAACAGCTTCGACATCGCACCATAGGTCATAAAGCTCAGTATAACAATGACTGTAAATTTAGGAAAGGCGCTAAAGAAACTGTTGTCACTATCACTAAATGGCATGATCCGAACACTTAGATAGCAGACCGCCGCTACAACAACCGCCGATAAAGCCATTTTAAGTATCGCTTTACTAAATGATCGATTAAATAAACCGGGCATCTGCTTACTCAAGACGATAAACAAAACCGCCACCTCAGCTACCGCTACTATCGACTGCGCCCACGCCAAACCATAAGCTCCCATATCAAGTTCCATAGATAAGAATATCGCCAAAATAATATTTAGACTTATAGCAAACAGTGATACATATAATGGTGTCTTAGTATTCTGTTGAGCGTAAAATACCCTAACAGTAATATGATAGATAGTCCTGAATAATATTGCGACAGCTAACGCCCCAAGTATCCCAGCCATCAACGGGTCGCCAGTGTTGCGGATAAAATGCACGATATAGCCACGCGTGAAGAAAGTAATTGTTGCCACTGGTAGAGCTAACCAAATAACCACTCGAATCAACACCCTTAACTCACTCTTAAATAAATCACCTTTTCCCTCACCTAGCCTTTCGGTCATCTGCGGGAAGGCAGCATTAGAAATCGCTACTCCAATCAGGTTGATTGGCATCATATGAAGTGTCAACGCTTGTTGATAGGCGCGGATTGTCCCGTCGGCCATACGTGACGCTAAGTTAACCTCAACAAGACTAACCACATAGTCCATTCCTTGGTCAACCGAGCGAGCTGGCAGAAGCTGAAGAACTTTGCGGAACCCCTTGTTGCGCCATTTTATCTCAAATTCATAGTCAAAACCTAGGCCGATCAAGCCTAGTGAGCTAACAATTAATTGCAATATAGAACCGAGAACCACGCCGAGAGCTACGCCCATAATTCCGCCATCAAAGACCTGCCAGCCAAAAATATTAATACCGCCAGTAAACCAAACTATGCCAATAATAATCCCGAAATTATAAATCATCGGCGCCAAGGCATAAAAAGTAAATCGCCCAACTGCCTGCTGGATACTAGCGATAACCGCTGCCACTGCAAAGATAAATGGGTTCACAGCAATAACCCTCATCATACTAACAGCCAGCTCATGACCAGCTTCACTCAGCCCCGGAGCAATCAAATACCTCATCAGAGGGTCGGCAAATATTATTATCAAAATACTAGCAACAAGGGTAATTAGTGCCATAAAATTCATTGTACTAAAGCCAATCTCCCAAGCCGACCGCTTATCTCCCTTGACCCAGCGTGAGTTGAATACGGGAATAAATGTCACACTTAAAGCACCGGACACCAAGATAGCGAACATAAAGTCGGGCACCATGAAAGCTGCGGTATAGGAGTCGAGCCCAACTGGGTAGCCAGCGATTCCCAGAGCATCGTTCGGCATATAGGCACTATTTAGCAAACGATCACGGAAGAACCCCAGCAAACTCGACAGTAGCATCGAACCAGCCAGTAGAGTAGCGGCTAACTTTACAGTCAGCCGCCGATTGATCTTCATGACTACATTTCGAACTTGTACCATAGAGGAGTTCTATGCGTGTAGCATGGCTCCCTTCGGCAAGGTTGTGCCTTCAAGAATCTTAGCAACAGCCTCTTCTTCTAGAGTCTCTTCTTCTAGTAATGCTTTGGCTAGCTTATCCAAGTAACTGCGGTTTTCAACCAAAATCATCTCAGACCTGCCAGCGGCTTCCTTGATAAAATCTTTAACCTCTTCGTCTATCAAGGAAGCAGTTGAATCAGAGTATGGTCTCTCCCGAACCATTCTATCGAACATCATACCGCCGTCATCTTCATGGAAAACTTGATCTCTCAGCTTCTTGCCCATACCTTGCTCAATAACCATTTCTCTAGCTATTTCGGTCGCTTTACGCAAGTCAGATCCTGCGCCAGTTGTTATACCGTCTGCTCCGTATAGCAACTTTTCGGCAATTCGCCCGCCCAGAGCTCTAGCTAAAACATCCTTGAATTCGTAGACACTTGTGTAGCTTCTATCTTCAGGCGGTAAGAACCAAGTTACTCCGCCAGTTCCTCCGCGAGGAATAATCGTAACTTTGTGAACAGGGTCAGAATCGGGCAGTACATGACCAACAATAGCATGTCCAGCTTCGTGATAAGCTGTAAGTTCTTTTTCACGATCATTCATCACCCTCGTCTTGCGCTCAGGACCTATAGCTACCTTCTCAAACGCCTCAGTCAAATCATCGTTAGAGATTTTTTTATGCCCGTTACGCGCAGCAACTATAGCCGCTTCGTTCGCTATATTAGCTAAATCCGCGCCCGATGATCCCGCTGTTTTAGCAGCTAGTTTATCGAGATTAACAGTTTCTTCGACAGGCTTATTCTTGAAGTGAACTTTCAAAATAGCCTCACGATCTTTGCGCTCTGGAAGCATGATATTCACTCGTCTATCAAAGCGCCCTGGTCGAAGTAGGGCAGGGTCGAGCACATCTGCTCGGTTAGTAGCCGCCAAAACTATCACGTTAGCGTTTGCATCGAAACCGTCCATCTCAACCAAAATCTGATTCAACGTTTGCTCACGCTCATCATGGCCACCCCCCATACCCGAACCACGTCTACGCCCAACTGCATCAATTTCGTCAATAAAAATAATACAAGGAGCGTTCTTTTTTGCCTTAGTAAACAGATCTCGCACCCTTGATGCACCGACACCGACAAACATCTCGACGAATTCGGAACCAGAAATCGAGAAAAATGGAACTTTCGCTTCACCTGCGACTGCTCTAGCTAGCATCGTCTTGCCCGTTCCTGGGCTACCAACAAGCAACACACCTTTTGGTATTTTAGCGCCTAATTCCTGGTATTTTTTCGGACTTTTTAGAAAATCGACGACCTCTCGAAGATCTTGTTTAGCGCTATCGTTGCCCGCAATATCATCAAAAACCACTCGCTCTTTATCTTCGCCATACAAACGTGCCTTACTCTTCCCGAAGCCCATGGCTTGGTTATTTTGCCCCTGGGCCTGGCGCATCATAAACATAAAGAAGGCCACAATCACCACCATCGGAATTATCATAATCGCCAAGTTCCAAATAGTTTCATTGGTCGTAGACGGAGGTATAACGTTGACATCAACTTTTGCATCCGTTTTTAGCCCCTGCTCCCAGATACTACCATTGTCTTTGACTGATTTTTCGGTCGGCTTGTCCTGCCCCTTTGGGGTTACCGTCAAATTGTTACCCTGGATCTCAATCTTTGTAATCTCTCCCGCGTTAGCTCGTCGAACAACATCGGTTAGGGTTACATCATTTAGATTAGCGCTTGGCAGGAAAGTAACAACAGAAGCTATACCTAGTAATATTAAGATCGCCCAGAACAGGCCGAACTTTACTGTTTGCTGAAGTTTCTTTTTGTTACCGCCGTCTTGAGGTCTCTTTGCCACCATGAAATATAATCATCCTTTCAAAATCTATACAGTTCTCTTTATTATAGCATCTCGACGAGTCAATCTAACTTGTATTTGACCAGAAACTTGCCAAACCGTACCAGCTCGCCCGATTTTGACCGCCGTCAACAGGTAATCTACCTGGCTGGTTAATAGCGATTCTCTATGCCTCGCTAAGATATAGCTATAGATTAACTCCCTAGCTACCACTTCATCTATCATCGTCATAAAATATCTATTAGAGACAAATTCACCTAAAATATCCACTTCTTCGGTAATCTGACCTTTTAGGCTAATTTGTTTCTGCCAAAGTTCAAAAATTAGTCTTTTATTTTTCACAGAAAGCCGAGACAGGGGAGTGCGCAATCGATTTCTTTGATAGATAGCAGTTAAATTAGTTTCATCTTCAACCCATTCCAACTGGTGAAAAGTAGCGTATTCTTTTAGTTCGCTTTTTGTTCGACTAAGAAACGGCCGCCAAATTCTTTGATCGCTCATCCCCGCTAGGCCCCGCCAACGTGTGCCTCGAGTCAAATTAATCGCCACTGTTTCTATTAAATCATCCAGATGATGTGCTGTCGTTAATCTAGCATTAAACTTTTCGGTCATATCAAACAAAAAATTATACCGTCTAAAGCGTGCCAATTCTTCATTTGCTTGCCCTAACTCTTCACGCCTCATCTCGAAATCTAAACCATAGCGCTTTGCTAGCCCAGCCACAAAACGAGCGTCTGCCGAGGAATCAGGGCGCATGCCGTGATCAAAATGAGCAACGACTAATTTATGTCGACCGCTCTTGACCAGCTCGTCCAATAAAACCACGCTGTCTATACCACCACTAACTGCCACAATTAATCTCATGCTAAGTATTATACTAATTTTTAAACATTTTTACACAAAGCTATTGCTTTTTTGTCTAATTTGTGCTATCATATGAAATATAGTTAATCTAACACAAAAAGGATAAAAAAATGATTGACAAATTTGCTGGCGAACGAGAATTAGTATCGTTTCTAGAAAAACAACAAAGGTTAACGATGTCGACCTGGCAACGAGAACGCACAAGCGATGAATTAGCTAACTTTGTTGAGCGAAGATTTGCTTTGCTCGATGACGCTGTTTAGCTACCAGAATCATAAATGTCTGATTTAAAACTATCTTTAGCATAAGAGCTCACTCTCATTTTATAGCAAACCTCGCCCTTCGGGTGATAGTAACCCAGCCCATAAAGCTCCGATTCGTCAGAAATGCCAGGCCTATTGGATGCGCCGCGGTAATTATCGCTATTACCTTTGCCTGCCTTATATGTTACGCAAAGTTGGTAGTTATGTATTGTGCTACCACGCCCATCACTAAGACCATCGCCATTTCTTCTATAATCCACTAAGTTATCTCTGACTAAATCTCGGGCGCCTTCTTGAGTAAATCGTACATCATCTAGCGAAGCAGGAGTCTTGTTGTTGTCTTGAGTGTATGTCTGTATGCTCGAATTAACATTGCTTAAATATTCCTCAATTCGCCTATCATCACGGGTTTGAATCGACGATGCGAGTGGCCCAGCAATACCTATAATTAGTAAAATAATCGATACGACCAACATTGAAATCCCATAAATCATCGGTATTTTAGCCAACTGAGCCGGTCGTAGGGTGCGCAGAAACGCCATCGCATACAATAGAGTAGCCCCGAACAGGGTAAAGATTGCTACAGCTTGACCGTCCGAAAAACTGCCATTAATCACAGCGTTTAGAGTAACGAATATCGATGTTATCAAGACACCAATACCAAACAAGGCGAAAATAACCGCATGAATCACCATAATTATCGCGCTTGCGCCAGATTTTTTGACTGGTTCACGACGACGATAAAAGAAATCAAGCACAAAGGCCGCCGGCAATAGAACTAAGATCGCAGCAATCGCATAAGGCAACATATCTATCACGCCAGATGAGCCATTTTCATAAATAAAGTTCGTCAGCACTAGGGCCAACATCCAAATTAACCCAATAATCAACCAGCCCCAGAAAGCATAGGTCAGCCACTGCAAGACTATCGTCCCAGCTGTTTGATGTTCGGGTTTTTGATTGCTCTGCATCGAGACTTCGTCCATAAATCACCTCCATTTAGTAGTTATGACTCTACTATACATCGCCTCAACCACTAGCGCAATAACATCATCTCGATTTGACCAGAGCGGGACCCTATAAATACCTTATACTACCAAATGAGATCTTGCGCTTCATCTGATTGCTCAGCCCTAAAGTCTCGGCTGAATGAATAGTCCGATCGCCCCAAAACAAATTAATGCGATCGATAGCGTCAGTCAAATTATCAATTTGCTCCGATACGCCAAATAAGTCTGGTTGGAACTTACCACTATCCACCAAGTCATAACAAGTTACACCAATTTCATAAGCGGGCAGGAGGACGTTCGTCAACATTTGACACACCAGCGCAAAGAGCGTCGCCTCATCATCGAAAGCCGTATCTCTTCTCGTGAAATTATGCCATCTAACTTGAGTATAGGTCTTCGCGTATATTTTCACCGCCCTTGCTCTAACCCCCTGCAGGCGCAACTTAGCCACCACGTCTTCGCACAAACCATGAAAACGCCTCAGCGTCTCATCGTAACTCAGCCCTCGCTGATCAAGTACGAACTGCCGACCAATACTTTGTAGCTCAACGTCGACATCATCGACCTCCCAGCCCCGTAACCGTCGATGCCAGTCCCGACCGCATTTACTACGAAACACTAGCTTAACCAGAGTTTTTTCGTCAGCGTCAAGAAACTCTAGTGGGGTCATAATACCAACCCCTTTTAAGCGTTTCTCTAGTTGATTGGCTATGCCCGTCAAGTCAGTTAGCTTTAGCTGAGAATAAACTTCCCGCAAGCTCGCCCAGTCGATCAAAGTTAAACCATCTGGCTTGTTTATTCCTGAGACAATTTTCGCCAAGAAACGATTGGTACCGATGCCAATATTACATGTCATATACTCACCAACTTCCGTTCGCAAGCGTTGTTTGATTTCCCTGCCCACCTCCACCAAATCTCGCTGGGCTACATTAGGCGGACTTTGGCTAAAATCAATCAAACCTTCGTCGATACTTTTCATTTTGATATTAGGTGAGTAATCCGTCAAAATCGCCATTAATTTCCGATAAACAAAGTAATATTTAGGTGGGTCACTTTCAACCAAAATGAGGGTAGGGCAGAGTAGGCGAGCCGTAGATCCTCGCATCCCGACCTTCACTCCCCTAGCCTTCGCTTCATAACTGGCCGTCACGATGGCTGAATTCTGGTGCCGACGATTGACAATCGCTATTGGCTTATCTCTCAGCATCGGTCGAGATTGTTGCTCTATGGTCGCAAAACAACTGTTAAGGTCGATATGCATAATCATCGGCCTAGCTCTGTTATACTCTGTCATCACTGCTCCATCCAATAATATATAAGTTACGAGAAACTATCGTGTTGTTTTCAGAAGATACCTGCAACCCGAGTCTCCCTTGCCGTAAGCACAAGGGAGGCAAGACGAGAAGCCGTCTGATAAAAATCATAAGAAACCCCCATAAACACACTTTCTATTCCTCACGATCCGCCTCCCTCGTCAGCCGCCAAGCCAAGATCTTCGAATCAAACTCCAGCCGATAATCCGCCTGCCCGTCCGTTACATCAAAAATGCACACCATCCGCAAGCCTTGCTCGTGCGGATAACCCAGACCAATTTTTGTAATCACCACTTCCCCGCCATTCGCACGACGGAATTTAACAGGTCGACAAGCCTGAAGCCCTCGGCCGAACACCGCCACTACCTCTACCCGCTCATTCAACAAAATTTCACTATCCATAAATAATATCCCCTAAAGTCAGTTATTAGAGAAACGATTCCTAGGATTGTTCGCCCGTTTTCATGCCCGTTTCTAGCATCAACCCGAAGACGATTTTATAAATAGACCAATACCAGTGACACTATTGCCGAATCAACTAGGCCAGTTTGTATAGCGTGGTAGATATTATTATAGCAAATCTACTAGTTACCAACAGTCAGCCAACCAAAAGGAGCGCCCGACACATCAAGCCCAGCTGCTAGATATATGTCAGGCGATGAATAGGCTATACCAGCAAAAGAACAGGTTGTCCCGTGATTGATAATGCCACTTTGTGGTGTAATATCCTTCGTCGACGAAATATAATATGAAGGATTAGACCCAACATTAGCTCTCGCCCCCAAGGAAAATTCATTCGTTATCCTGTCGAGACAATAGTAAAAATTATTGTAGCTCGGACGAACTTCATAATTTTTCGTGCTACTAATTTTTACTCCAGCCGCCGTCAGCTCCGCTGTGTTACTCGGGTAATTTCCTTTTTCGACATTATAAGCCATCAACGCCTTTTTGGCGTTGGACAAATCAGAATGAACAATCGCCACCCTCGCCTTGTCTTGAACGCCATTGTAAGCCACAATCGAAATCGCCGCCAAAATACCAATGATGACGATAACTATCAGCAGTTCAACAATCGTGAAGCCTTGTTGTTTGTTTGTTAACTTAAGCATAATAATGATTATCTTACCCCCCCCGATAACTCAAGTCAAGCGAAAGACTAGAATGCCAAAGTTTAGTTGAAAGATTAGCTCTCCTCTGGTAAAATTATTTGTTGTATAATGTTAATGACACTATAAATTATGGCACCGTAGCTCAGCTGGTTAGAGCGCAGGACTCATAAGCCTGAGGTCACAAGTTCAATCCTTGTCGGTGCTACCAAAAGATTATTCATTAATTAAAATCACGACCAAGCCGGTCGTGATTTTAATTTTCTTTGCAATTATCAAACAGCTTATGCTACACTGTTACTAGAGGATATATTTTCTTAAATTAAACAAAAATGACCCCTATAGTTATCTCATCTCTAGCAATTATAATCTTTTCAGCACTAATTCATGCTAGCTTTCAGCTAAGCGTCAGTGTCCTAACTTTACTAAGTGGCCATTCACTAGGCCGAAAGAGCTCCCAGGCACGTGTACTCAAATTAATTAATGGTTTTTTATTCGGCGTACTGATTGCCACAGGGCTGATGTTGACCGCAATCGTTTACTATATGTCTATTGCCATCAACCAGACTGATTCTAGCGAACAGCTCGCCGCAACTATTATCTGCGGTGTGTTGATTAGCTTAGGCATCGCTACCCTCGTGTTTTATTACCAACGTAGTAAGACTGGTACGACGCTTTGGCTCCCGCGGAGTATGGCCGAATATCTTGCTAAGCGCACTTCCGCCACCAAACATACTGCCGAGGCCTTTTCACTAGGAACGACTAGTGTCTTGGCTGAAGCATTATTCATCATCGCCCCTATGGCCACCGCTTCACTTGCGATAATCACCCTGCCAGATACAACTTGGCAAGTCATAGGTATCGCCCTTTACACTCTGCTGTCGATGTTATCTCTAGTAATAGTAGCTACACTAGTCGGTGGCGGTCAAAGCCCCGCTAAACTCCAGAAATGGCGCGAACAGAACAAGAAATTCTTACAGTTTAGCGCTGGGACTGGATTATTAGTTCTAGCGCTGTTCCTCTTTGCTGACCGAGCAGTAGGTCTTGTCAGCTATGGAGGTCTGTGGTGAATCAAAATGCCGTTTATATAATAAAGCAAGGTAATCGCCCGAGTGAAGAATTCAGCCCAGAAAAACTACACAGTTCAATCGTAGCTACTTGCTTAGGTGTGCGGACTCCAGAAGGACAGGCAGAAGATATAGCAAAAAGAGTGACGGTTGCCGTAATGAAATGGTGCGAAACTCACCAGGAGATTACCTCAAGTGATATCCGCAGACAAACACTTCGAAACTTACGATCATATCACCAAGACGCGGCGGATCTCTATGAACAAATTAAGGCTATCATATAAAAGGAGCACCAGATGGCGCAAAAACCAACATTTGACTATGACATCATCGTAATCGGTAGCGGAGCTGGGGGCTCGCCTGCTGCTAGCGTTTTCGCAAGAGCTGGCAAAAAGGTTGCTGTAATCGAGAAAAGTAGCTTCGGCGGCGAATCACCAAACTGGGGCGATATACCATTGGGCGCCCTACTCCATGCGTCAAATGTGTACTCAACTGCCAAAAATAGCGCTCATTTAGGCCTCCGCTCTGGCGCAATTGGCTACAACTACCCTTCGTTGCTTGCTTGGCGAGATATTGCCATCAAACGCACTGGTGTCGGCGGTAATCGAAGCTACTTCGAAAAACAAGGTATTAGCGTCTTTGCTGGCAGTGCTCACTTCCTCAGCCCAAACGAGATAAGTGTCAATAGACGACATCTTTCCGCCCGTAAATTCCTCATAGCTACTGGCGCCGAATGGCGTTTGCCAAATATCCCAGGTATTGAGAATATTCAATACCAGACACCGAAAACAATTATCAACTTGACTAGACCACCGAAATCGTTGTTTGTTATCGGTTCTAGATCGATCGCCATGGAAATTGCCTACATGTTCTCCGCTTTTGGTACAAAAGTTTATCTTTCTGAAAACGCCAGGCGAATCATGCCCCAATATGACAGCGAAGTAGGCGAGCTGATTGCTAAAGATGCCAAAGATAAGCATGGTATGACAATTTTCACCCAAGCAAAAGTAATCGCCGTCCAAAAGGAAGGTCTACAAAAACAAGTAACTTTCGTCAAAGGTGGCCAAGAAAAATCAATTAAAGTTGATGAAATCTTAGTTGCCGAAGGTCGTGACCCAGTAACAGACATTGGCCTAGAAAACGCTGGCGTGAAATACAATAGCCACGGCATCTCAGTCAATAAAAATCTTCAAACTTCAGCTAGACACATTTTTAGCGCAGGTAGCGCTATATACGCAGATGGCCAAACCCATAACGTCTTGACCCAAAGCCGAACAGCTGCTCAAAATATGCTCAGCCAAAGCATGCTAGAAATTGATGACCAGCCAGCACTAAGTGTCGTGTTCACCCAGCCACAGATTGCCCATACAGGTTTATCTGAAGACGATTGTACTCGACGAGATCAGCAGGTCAATATAGCCATTGCGCCCCTCACCTTAACCGCTCGAAGCAACATAACTGACTACAAGACAGGCTTCGTTAAGCTAATCAGCAATAAAAGAGGCGTGCTCATCGGCGCAACGATAGTCGCTCCAAACGCTAGCGATATGATTGCCCAACTAACTCTAGCTATACGCCATGGTATAACCGCTAGACAGCTAATAAGCACGCCGAACTGCTTTGTTTCCTGGACTGAAGCTGTGCGGATAGCTGCTGGAAAACTTCTCTAATCAACTGATTTGTTATATACTAAAATCTATTGGGGGTGTAGCTCAGCGGTTAGAGCAGCGGGCTCATAACCTGTTGGTCGCTGGTTCAATCCCAGCCACCCCCACCAACCAACACCAATATGCTAGAAAAAATATTACTGAAAATTCGTCAGCTTAAATATCGGCTCAAGCGCGACTACTTAACTATAAATAATATAGTGATAGCGGTGGCGTTTTTTATTGCTTTAAGTTGGGCTTGGGGCTCGATCCAGTCAATGCAACAAAACTACGAACTACAGCGCATGGTTCATACGAAACGCCAGCAGGCCGAAATCGCCAAACTTCAGGTAGCCTTGCTGGAGTACGACGCTAAGTACTACGAAAGCTCCGAATATCTTGACCTTGCCGTCAGAAAACGATTAGGCCTAGTCAGCCCTGGTGAACGGCAACTAATCATCCCCTCGACCGACTCGGTCTCTAAAGAAACAGCGCCAATTGCTAATCAACCAGCAGGCCAAGCAGGCGACAAAAGTAATTTTCAACAATGGAAGCAGTTTTTACTTGGCAGCAATACTGGCTTGCTAACAAAATGATATAACTGGTCTTGCAAAAATACTACTGCAGTGATATCATAAAGATTGCGTCAAGATGGATCAGTCTGGTAGCTCCTCTTGCATCACTAGCTCATAGCCGTTGGTTATGGAAGAATATACCAGGTCATGATTAACAATCACGTTATCGCGGGGTAGAGCAGTCTGGTAGCTCGTTTGGCTCATAACCAAAAGGTCGTAGGTTCAAATCCTACCCCCGCAACCAAGGCAAAAAGTCTAGGGATTACCTAGACTTTTTACTTTAGTAAAAATTATACATCTGGCTCTACGCCAAGAAATTCAAACGTTGGCTATTACCGTTCGCTAATTTGTATATTATATCACTTTTTGGTATACAATACAACAAAAGCCCCCTCTCTACGATTAGGGGGCTTTTGGGCACCTGTTTGTTTGATATAAATATATCTCAAAAAAGCTTATGGTGCAAGTCTTTAAAAAACTTATTTCTTCTTGACTGTTAGAAAACCGTTACGTGGGTTTTCAGTAACAATTTTGCCCTCAGGAAGGTCGGTTGGGACGCCCTTGTCATTCTTCTCAACTTTTGCGAAGAAATAGATAGTCTGCGTTTTGCCACCGCGAAGAGTAACGTCTGTTTTATGCAAGTAGTATGTTACGCCTTTAGAGTTAGTGTGTTTGTAAGCCATTTGGTTATACCTCCTATTACTGCTATACCCTTATAGGTTACTACCTCTATAACACCTCTGTCAATACTAAAAGCCGTTAAACTTGTCGGTATCTACGCTTCAAGAGTATTCTAAGGATAACTAAAATGATAAATCTGACAGCGATAATCAAGGCGATAATCACCGTAACTAAAAGAGACCAGCCAGCGTAATCTGGCGACCACCTAGGAGAAACAAAAGTATGGTAATATGGTGCGGTCGATGGGGCTTGAAAATGATAGTTAATATTCTCTGCGGAAGGGTATTCGCTCCACTTTTCATTGATACATTGAACATAACGAGGGTCAGCTGAGGTAAAGTACCTGCCCCACCCACCCTGTTGTGCCTGCGCGTCACAATAAGCCCTCACTTCGGCGACAGTATTGTTATTTGACTGACTAGCAATCTTTGCCTCGAACTCTTGAAGGGCTCGGTCGTAGGCTCGTTTATAGGAATGTTCTAGAGGGATCGAACCAGGGTCGGTATTCATATGTGAGACGACAAAGCGTTGCAAATCATACAATCTCTTGGCAACCACCGTCTCGTCACCCTCGGCATCTGCTTGCTTAACTGCATCACGCCGATCAATCATCCCGACATTGTTGAGCCGCAAAAATGTGGCCGACATAAAACCAGATAAAATCAACAAAATAACCAACTGCCAGGTCTTTATCTGTTCCAGCCGACGAATTTTTGTTCGAACCTGTTGCTTCTCTGCCACCCTACCCTCGTTACTTTCTAGAGGTATTGTATCATAAACTGGATGGTTATTTGTATATCTTGAATTTAGTAAAGATGATTGCCGATGATACGAGAGCAGTTATTAGATAGAATACCGTAAAGCCAGACCGAGCATCGAGCAGTAACATTACGCCAGCTAAAGCAAGTGATGCGATAACTAACCCGAAGTTTATCGCCAACTGAAGCATCCCAGCATAAAACACTCTATATTTTGTACTATTAGCAACATCAAGTGTGCCCCTCATGAAGGCCATTGAATAGCCAGTAACCATCACTTCACTAATAGCGTTTGCACCCACAGCCGCAACAGGAGTTCTCAACAAGGCACGAAAAACATGGACAATGACATTGCCTGTGGCCGCCCACGCCAATAGTTGCCCACCAGCTCGCCTATCAATTAACTTTCCGTAAGCGTATGTTGAGGCTATCGAAACCACTAAGATGAGTGAAGTTAGCATACCCAGTTCCGCATAAACAGCATTTCCACTGGCAGTAAATATCAAACTAGCTAAAAATAATGACCAAGCTGTGCCCGAGGCGAATACATCAAAACCTATTGGTATCTGAGCCATCAGACTCCGTGATGCATCCTTCCAAGGAAAGCCCTTGGGAGCCAAACTAAAGCCAGTCGTCATAGAGTCTGCTGTTCTAGTCAACGGCCAAGCGGCGAACAAAAAGAATATTGTCGAAGTAGCAATCGAGGCACGAGGGTCAAAGAACATCGCTAACAGCCCGCCGATTAACGGGCTGAGGCCTTTGGCGATTTGTTCAACGATATTCATCGTCGCTACTTCCTTGCCAGCTTTTTTAGCGTTATTTGCTCGAGAGAAACTGATAAAATAACCCATATCATACAACGCGGCCGAAGCCCCCTGGAATAAGATAGTCACGATCAGAACAGGGAGACCAAATCGTTCGAGGAAAATAAAAGCTATCATCGATGGGATATACAGCAGATTAGAAACAATAATAGCCTTTTTTGGGCCGATATAAGCAATTAATTGAGCGAGTGGCAACATTGCAACCACTTTATAGCCAAAATATGCCGCCCAAAATAAAGAAACGGCGATAATCGAGTAGCCTTGCTTCAGCATAAAGACTGACATAAAGGCCGCGCCTAAGTTAACGGCAATTGTACGCATCAACCTAGCTGCGTATAACTGACCAACTTCAGAAAAGCTGGCGTTGCGCCAAGGGTTTCGTCGGTAGAAGATGTTTGATAGAAATTTTTTGACCATAATGTTTGTTTTATATGATGTTACTCTTTCACTATATCACATTGTTTCTAATAAATCAAGTGTATTGCCTTATTGTGTTGTATAATCTATCTATGCGAATATATTTTTCAGGGCTAGGAGGAGTAGGGATAGGCCCCCTTGCCGAGATTGCCCTTGATGCCGGTTACGACGTCGTTGGGTCTGAACCCCAATCTAACCAGATGACTGAACAACTTGAGGGACGAGGAGTAACTATTTATGCCACACAGACTGGTCGGGATTTAAATAAAGAACACGCTCGGTCACCAATCGATCTACTAGTCCACACAAGTGCAATGACAAATGAACATCCTGAGCTCGTAACCGCTAAAAAGCTAGGGATTCCAACTACAAAAAGAGATGGGTTAATCGCTAAAATTATTGACGATAAGCATCTCAAGCTAATCGCTGTAGCTGGTACGCATGGCAAAACCACTACTACTGGGATGCTGATTTGGCTATTCCAGCAACTTAGAATACCTGTTAGTTATTCAATTGGAACCATTATAAATTTTGGATCAAGTGGCGTGTATAATCCCGAAAGTAAGTATTTCATCTATGAGTGTGATGAGTTCGATCGGAACTTCTTGCATTTTCACCCCGATCTGGCGCTGGTTACATCAATCGGCTACGACCATGTTGATACTTACCCGACAGAGACAGATTACTCACAAGCTTTTCGAGATTTCCTGTCGCAATCTCAAGAAACAATAATTTACCGCTCAGACATAGATAGACTGTATCAGACTGGTGGGGCTACTGAGCCCGAAAAACTTGATATTCTAGCAAACGATAACCCAGCAATTGATACTCTAATAAAATTAGCGGGAGCGCATAATCGACGCAACGCCTGGCTAGCTTGCCATGCCTTTTCTCGCTTAGCCGACGTTAGCCTTCCGCTCGGTCTAAGTTTAGTTAAATTACTTGAAATCATTAACAAATTTCCAGGCACAAATCGTCGCTTTGAAAAGTTAGCGGATAACCTTTATTCTGATTATGGCCATCATCCAGATGAGATTAAAGCTACGCTTCAGATGGCGAAGGAATTATCTAATCGCGTAGTCCTAGTTTATCAACCGCACCAGAATATCCGTCAATATGAAATCCGCAATCAGTATACCGACGGCTTGTTCAAAAATACTAATGAGGTTTATTGGCTACCGACCTATTTGTCACGCGAGGATCCAAATCTTGATATTTTGTCACCTCAATCATTAACAGATAGTCTTGACAAAAGTAAACTAATCTTCGCTGAATTTAATCAAGAATTATGGAGCAATATCGAAAAACATCTTGAAGATGGTCACTTAGTACTCTGTATGGGGGCTGGATCGATAGACGGCTGGGTGCGAGAACAAGTAGCACGTAAGTAATTGGTATATATTTAAAAAGGCTAGATACTAAAGCTAGTCGCTGGCACTTTTTCCCACTGTTCATTCGACAAAAGATCGTTGAAAATATAGGCGTATACTTTGCGAATGTTGGGCATTATCAAATCTTCAGGGAGGGAATCAACCTCAGCTGCGCTCAGCCAGCGGATATCAGTTGATTCATCTTCGCCTGGACCAGAACTAGGCACACTACCAGCTATCAAGACATAGCCAAGATCCGAGTGGAAATGCTCACCGACTACTCTATGTGTCTGCGACAGAAATGGCACTGGATGCACTGTCACACCTGGCAGACTCTTGAGCCGTGCTTTGGGTTGCATGATGTTCAGATCTTTTAGAGTATAACCCGTTTCCTCTTCTATCTCATGAGCCGCTGAAGCCCACGGAGTTTCATCAAGTTCGATATGACCACCTGGCATCATTAGAGAGTTGAGTTTTTATGCATAATTAGCATTGCTAATGGCTCATCAGCGTCATAGCGGATAACGTAGAGGCTTACTGTGGCATCATGCTGCCCGTCTTGCGTGTGAATATGTGGCATATGTTTATCGTAACATAATTGGCACAAGATTTTATGATAAAACGTTTGTTATAGGCGTCAGCGTGACTCACGGCACTTTAGCGATTGTCACCAGAGCCATGGACTTCACCCCTAGACTGACGACTAGCCAGTTTTTCATTGTTCATCTTGGCTACTTCTTCGAGCGATGAGTCGAGTAGATGTGCTGTTGAGTTAACATACCACAAGACATCACCGAGCTCTTTGAGAGTCTCTTGACGGTCTGTTTCTGAAATTTTGCCCTGTTTATCTCGCAAAATCTTTTTGAATTTCTCAGCTATCTCCCCGCTCTCCCCAACCAATCCGAGAACTTGGGCCATCAGCTTCGGCGTAATTGTGCCGTAAGCGTGACCATCGGTTAACGATGCGATCGCTTGCTTTGAATAATTATCGATTTTCATAAATCTCCTCCTTGTTCCACCCATCTCGACTTCAGATAATTAATTGTCGCCCCCTGATCCACCCACCTCTTTTCGTAGGTAGTCATAATTTTAGTATAGTCTTCTTTGCTGGAGTTGTGCAAATCGAAGCTCAGCTCGTCGATTTGCCATTTGTCAGTTACTAATTGCTCGAGGCTCCAGCAAAAAAAGCTAAGATTGTCGTGCTTGAACTGCAAACAACCATCAAACGACAAGGTCTGCCGATATATTTTCAGAAAATTCGCATGAGTTAATCGCCTGCCAGTTGACCGCTTCTTGGGATATGGATCGGGGAAAGTTAACCAGATTGACGCTAGCGAATTTGGCTCAACGATCTCAGCTAATTGATCCGCTCTAGCTCTGACGAACCAGATATTCTGAAGCCCCCGAGCCTCGGCCTCTCTGGCGCCCTTTTGGAGCCGATCGGCCTTGATATCTAGCGCTAGGAATTTTCTTTCAGGGTAAAGAGTCGCTAGCTCGACACTAAAAAGCCCCGTTCCAGCACCCATCTCAACTTCATCAATCAGATGGCTGGGCCATTCTTCAATTTCAAAACATAGGGTTGAGTTCGCAAATAACGCAAATTTATACTTTTTGCGTTTCCTGGTAATTATAAATTGATCTGGGTCGACATAAATCATTAACTAAAGTATACTACAAATATAATGGACAATTTTCTCAGCTTTTTAATCAGTGGTGGCGGCTTGGAGACCTGGCTCATCGACCACAATCTAGGATGGATAGTTAGCAACCAAACGGTTACGGTTGTCGGCTTACTATTAAATGCCGTTATCATTTACTATCTAGGATGGATAGCTATCCGCTGGGGAATCAGAAACGCCCTGCTTTCGACAGCTAAGCAACGGTCTTGGCCACAAAAAGACACTGAAAAACGCGAAAAAACTTTGCTCCAAATTATCCATAGTATATGGAAAGTGGTTGCCATCGGTTACTTACTCGCCATAATCTTAAAAGACATATTCAAGGTTGATTTATCGCCAATTATGACTAGCGCTGGAATTATCGGTGTCGCCCTCGGTTTTGGATCGCAATCACTAGTTAAGGATTTTCTTACGGGCTTATTCATTATCGCCGAGAACCAATACCGAGTTGGTGATGTCGTTGAGATATCTGGCGCGGGCGGAAAAGTTGAGCGAGTAGGTACACGCACGACTGTTTTACGAGACGAAGATGGCAATGTTCATTATATCCCAAACGGCACCATCCAGCGGGTAGTGAACAAAACAATGGACTACAGTGTATCTAGGTTTAATATCGAAATTGATAGTTCTGGTGATATCGACGAAATTACTAAAGTCATTAATCAAGTTGGTGAAGATCTGGCGCAAGATAAGTCTTGGCAAAAAAAGATTATCAAGCCCCTTAAGTTCGTGTCTATCGCTGAAATTAGTGGCAAATCGACAACTGTTGTAATAGCAGGAAGAACCCAGCCGTCCGATCAATGGTCGGTCACTTCCGAAATGCGCAGACGATTAATCAACGAATTCAAAGAAAAAAATGTCTCTTTAGCGTAATCCAGGTTATTGGCTACTATTGGTTTCGATACCTAATTGTTCGTCACTCAGAACATCGTTCTGAAAGGCCTTAGAATCAGTCGCTTTGCGTTCCTCGGCCTCAATTCTATTCAAAAAATCATCAAGCGTCTCTTGATCAATTGGCCCCTGCTCACTAAAGCTATCCGTGTCCTTAGGGTCCTTGTCAATCTCCGAACGAACCTTGATATACTCTGGGCGGCTCAAATCGAGCTGATAGGCATTAGTCGAATAGTACAAGCTCATCGAGGCATTCGCAAGGACTAACGAAATAACTATAACCGAACCCAGAAATACTTGGAGCTTAAATTGTTTAATGGTATCAACTATACGGCTCTTCATATCACCCTCGCGAGGCCAAGTCGTGTCTTAGTTGCTCTACATTGACTCTATATTCGGCGATTAGACTGTTTAGCTGGCTTGCTTTGGTGGACATTTCTGCCCTCATCTGGCGGGTCATGATAAGTTGTTCATAAAATTCAATCGGCTTTTTGCGACAATCTATCTTTGTTAGCGACGATAAGGATGATTCATACTTATTATAGGCTTCCGAGAAATGCGCCCTGGAAACATTGAATTCATTCGCTATTGTGACGAAGTTTGCGCTATCCATACGGGCTAGCGCCAATCTACTATTTAGCCTAGCCATTAGCCGAAGAGATATCCTGTTATAGGTTTGGCCTAGGTTAACTCGAGTTAGTGAATCATTAGTATGAAGCTGTCTTAAGTCCGTCAAAATCACGTCGCAACGTGATTCGATATCATCAATTTTCGCTAGACTTTCCTGCGGGACTGGCTCTTGAGCAAGCGTAGTTAAGCCTATCATCAAAGACAATGATATAACTGTAACGGAAACAAATAGTACAAATCTACCATTCATAGGCATCAGGCTATTTAGCAGCCAACTTAAAGCTTACTTAAAGTGTTTACCGACATTCTCTCGAACTTCATGAGCAGTCTCAGAAGCTACTTCGCCAACACGCTGAGCACCAGTTCTAATCGACTTAGCACTATCTTTGGCGGCATCCTTTGTCTGTGAAGCTTTCTTATCAGCAACGTTCTTGAACTCATCAACTTTGTTTTTTATGTCTTGCCTAGTCTCCTTGCCACTTTTTGGTGCAGCTAAAACTCCTGCGGCCAATCCTGCTAGAGCAGCACCTATAACAGTTAATACTTTTTTCATTATTCTTTTCCTCCTTTATTCTTAAATAAGCTAGCAATCTCCTCGTAAACTTTGGTAGGCGAGAGCCACTCTGTTACTTTCGATATGTTAGAAATTGTCTTCCCTGCTTGGTTGGCGATACCTCTAATCTTTAGTAGTAGAGCTATAATAACCCCCAGCAATACCAAATTACCAATGCTTAATAGAGTTACGATAACCGTCAATAGAGTAATTACTGTTTGTAGATCCTGCATGGTTATCCTTTCGGTGATGTTTATCCTATCAATATTATATCATGAAGTGGTATCTATATTTACCCGTTCGGCAAAAAATTATTCTGCTTGTGAGCTCATCACGCCGAGCTCATCCAGTTGAGCCTGGTCGACAAAACTTGGCGAGCCCATCATCAAATCTACGCCTGAACCATTTTTTGGAAACGCAATAATCTCACGAATGTTAGACTCATTCAGCAGTTCCATCAGTATACGGTCAACACCAAAAGCGCAACCAGCATGTGGTGGTGCGCCAAACTTGAAAGCCTCGATCATCGCCCCAAATTTCTGATTAACATAGCTCTCATCATACCCTAACAAACCGAATGCCTTATATAGCACTTCGGGATTATGATTTCTAACTCCACCCGAACAGACCTCATAGCCATTCATAGTCATGTCGTATTGGTCGGCTATAATATCGAGCTTTTCTTGATCTGTTTGAGCTCGCTCAAGCGTATCCAAACCGCCTTTTGGCATTGAAAATGGGTTATGGCCAAAATCAATTCTTTTCTTGGCTTCATCCCATTCGTAAAATGGAAAGTCTACGATCCACGCCAAAGCAACTTTGTTTGGGTCTTTGAGCCCGAAGTGTTCAGCGAATTCGTTACGCAATCTACCTAAGACCCTGTTGACTGTCTTACGTTTGTCGGCACCGAAAAATATTACATCGCCATTTTCAGCATTGGTTTTTTGCTGGATATGACTAAGTTCGATCTCCGACAAAAATTTGACGATTGGCGATTTTAGCTGATTGTCTTCATAGGCGATATAAGCTAGCCCACCGGCACCTTCACTTCTGGCTATATCGGTAAATTGATCAATCTGCTTCCTGCTTAAACTAACGCCATTTTTAACGCAAATCGCCTTAACAATCTCAGCGTTTTTGAAAACGCTAAATTCTGTTGTAGAAAAAACATCAGTCAGATCAACCAACTCCATGCCAAATCGCAAATCAGGCTTATCAGAACCGTATCGCTCCATCGCTTCTTGATGAGTTAAACTTGGTGTCTCATCAAACACCAGCTGTTTATCAGCGAATTTCGTTACCAATTGCCTGATTAGTGGATCCATGGTTTTTCGCACTTCCGCCCCATCTTCAACAAAGCTCATTTCAAGATCTAACTGGTAGAACTCACCATAGAGCCGATCAGCTCTAGGGTCTTCATCCCGAAAACACGCCGCTAATTGATAGTACCGATTAATGCCTCCAACCATCAATAGTTGCTTAAATTGCTGAGGTGCTTGCGGTAAAGCGTAAAACTTGCCCTGCTGTAGACGAGACGGAATCAAAAAATCTCTCGCTCCTTCTGGGCTGGAATTAGCTAAAATTGGAGTTGATATCTCTGTAAAATCATTCTGCTCCATAAAGTGCCGAATAAATGTAAGCATTTCCGCTCGTTTCTTGAGCATCTGTTGCATTTTGTTACGTCGCAGGTCCAGGAAACGATATTTTAAACGTAATTCTTCATTTGCTTGTGCTTCGGCGAACGGCTGGATAGGTAAGGTATCTGCTTTATTCAGGACTATGATACTATCGGCGAGAACTTCAACTGAACCAGACTTGATATTTGGATTTTCCAGACCGTCGCCTCGAGCTCGGACCGAACCGACGACTTTTATCACAAACTCATCACGCAGTGATTCGGCTATCTTGAAAGCCTGTTTTTGTTCGGGATTAACAACCAGTTGGACAAGCCCCGTGTGGTCCCGCAAATCTATAAATATTACTCCTCCGTGATCACGTCTAGAGTGAACCCACCCCGCTAACGTTATGATCTGCCCCAATAACTCAGAAGTCGATTCAGCTAATACACGATTTTTCATATCTGTTATTATAGCATAGGTATGAGTAGGCTATCACTAATCCCGGCCGAATAATTGATAAACCAAGTCTCGCAGATAAACAATACCCTTGGTCTTTTTACCATCCATCACTATAGCCAATTGCACCTGTGAATCGATTAGCTCCAGTAGAACCCGCTTTACAGAAGACTTGACATCGACTTTTATTATATTCTTACTCATAATATCGCCCGCCCTCTTTGTTTCAGACTGGCCATCAACAATCAACTGGTCGCTGATATCAATCGTCCCCAGCACATGATCTAAGTCACTATCGATAACTAAAAATAGTCTTTCACCCGTCTTATGTAGATCATTTAGCACCAAAGGGCCAAGGACTTCACTGTGCTTAATAGTTGGAATCTTGTCTCGGACTACCATTGTTGATGAAATAGCTTGGTCGTTTAACGCTAGGGCATTCTTTATCAAACTCTTTTCCTCTGCAGTGAGAATGGATTTTGCCTGACTGATAAGATAACTAAGCTCATCTAGGGAATTGATAGGTCTATCTCTATTATCTGGCAAATTCAAGCGGAATAGCCTAACGATATTCGGATTATTTTTTATAAATAGAACTAGTCTAACCTCTACTCGACGGTATAGAGAATTGACAACCGTATTGGCAATTTTCAGTCTTGATAGATTGATTAAAATAATAAGTAACAGTAGTGAGAGCAGAAACCCATTTAGCCATCCATAAAGAATAAACAAAATTGTTGCTATACAAATAATCGTAGTGATGGTTGAAGCAAGCCTTATAGATAATAAATCCTGCTGAAATTTAACCCTGTCATAATTTAATTGAGCAAACTTGTTATCAGCTTTCGCCCTGCGTTTTAGCTCAAACTGACTAACTTCTGGGCTTTCTGGACCAACTCCCAACAGGACTAGCGCTAACATTAACAAGAAGCTCAACATGGCATAGAGCACGATAGTCATGATTAATATTATAACCTAGTTTATGCTATAATTCTCTATCAAGGGGGAGTGAATCTCATGAATAAAACAGCCTGGATTGTATTCAGCATAATAATCTTAGCTATACTAGGTAGCGCTATTTATATGTCGTCGCAGAATAAACTCGATATATCGGACATCACTAAGGAGCAGATGACAAATATCATCAAAGGTGAAGAGCGAAACGGTCAAATCGGCGATCGTATATTTGGTAACGAAAAATCTAAAATCATCTTGATCGAATACGGTGACTATCAGTGCCCTGGTTGCCGAACGGCAGCGCCTGAAGCCCGAAGAGTAGCTGAGAAATATCAAGATCACATCGTCCTAGTTTTTCGCAACTTCCCTATCTCTAATTCTCATCCAAATACCAGGGCGGCTGCGGCAGTGGCTGAAGCAGCCGGCCAGCAAGGTAAATTCTGGCAAATGCATGATTTAATCTATAAAAACCAGGATTCTTGGGCTCAAGCCGATCTAAAGAACCGAACTAAAGTCTTTACCGAATACGCCCGAGACCTTGGACTTGATGAAACTAAATTTTCTGAGACTATGGCAAGCCCAGAAGTCTCGCAGAAGATTAATTTTGATTATGCGATTGGTCGTACCATGGGAGTTGTCGCCACTCCAACCTTCTATTTGAACGGCGAGATACTCGAAGCTAAGGCCGGAAATTACATAGAAGAAGCTGTCAAGAAGGAACTCGACAAGGCAGGCATTGAAATCCCAGCTAACGAAACAGAATAGCTTCACTCACTTTACGAAATACGAAAGACCACCCTGGTGCCATAGGGTGGTCTTTATTTTTATAGATTCGGCAAATACACTGCTTAACTAAATTATTAGTTATTGTGCAATATATGTTTGCCACTCTGCTGGCACCACATCCACTGCGATCTTTTTGCGTCTTGACGACACAAAGTTGATTGCGATTGGCATGTGATTAACTCCTTATTTTATAAGTATCCTAGAGCCATTCGACCATAAATTGCTCTTTCGGCGCTAGGCACAACGGTAATAGTAACAAACCTAGCTCCTTATTGTCAACCAGAGCCTTTATTATCATAACGACTTTTGCTATAATATTTTCATGTTAATTAGATGGATGGAGATTAAATGCAGAGTCTAATTGCCCTGCTCGCACCAGCCCTAGTGGCCATCGGTTTCTACAATCATCTGCATCGAGATAATTTGTCTACCCGAAAACTATTTTTCTCCTATGGTGTTTTCTCTTTGTTCATAAACTTATGTAGCTACATGGTCATAGAGCTAATAATGAACAGATCGGTCTCATTCGAGGGTAAATTGTTTATATTCTATTTAATTATATCCGCAATATTTTCTTTTGTTTTACCTTTCGTAGTAAATTTGATAGAACAATCCATATCGATAGAAGTTAAGCGCAATGACAAAGAGACTAATCCCTAAGCCAAAACGTCGATTTCTCGGTAAAACCATTGTTTATATTCTGTTGTTCATATCAGCAATTTTCTTAACCGCCTCTAGATATAAAAATCTTCATTTTACTGACGCTAGAATCGAAGAAATAATTTTTTATTTCTTCAACGGTGTCGACGGTCAGTCAAATAGCCTATTCGAAACTGTTCAAGATAATTTACTATTTCTAGGGATCGTGTTCTTTATCCTGTTATTGCCAGTGGTAGATTTTTATCGCAATCGTATTTTAATTAGGTTGAATTTATCATTTCTAGGCCGCAAAAAACTAACCACCCTTAACCCATCAAATATATCCCTTAAATTGAAGTTAGTTTATGCCATTATCATATTATCAGTTTCCTTGTGGCTTCTGCTTAGCAGTTTTGGTGTTTACGGCTATATAAAATCGCTTTCAGCCACAAGCAGGATATTTGAAGAACATTACGTTAATCCTGAATCCGCCACGCTTATTTTTCCAGAAAAAAAACGTAATTTAGTATATATCTATCTGGAATCAATGGAAAATACGTTAATGTCTCGCGAGCACGGTGGACAACTTGAGGAATCTCTCACGCCAGAGCTTGAATCTATCGCACTAGACCCCAAAAATGTTTCCTTTAGTAATCTACCTTCGGGGATAGGCGGCATATTGCCAGCTAGCGGAACGACTTGGACCGTGGCGGCGTTGGTAGCTCAATCAGGTGGAATACCTCTGAGGAACAATATTCTGGGTGGTAACGGCAACAATATGGGTGACTTCAGGCAATTCTTGCCAGGAGCTTATACACTGGGCGAAATATTACAAAAGGAAAACTATAACCAGACACTGATGATCGGCTCAGTGGCTAGTTTTGGTGGTCGTGACAAATTTTTTTCTCAGCATGGCAATTACACGATCAAGGATTATGGCTATGCTAAAGAAACTAGGCTAATAGATGAAGACTATACGGTATGGTGGGGATATGAAGACAAGAAATTATTTGAGTTTGCGAAAAACGAGATAACTCTCTTATCGGCAGATACCAGGCCGTTTAATCTCCAGATGCTGACAGCCGATACCCACTTTACTGATGGATATTTGGACGAGACTTGTCAGACTAACTACCCAAACAAATACGATAACGTTTACGCCTGCTCGTCAAACCAAGTTGGGGAATTTGTCAGCTGGATACAAAGCCAGCCATTTGCGAACAATACTACAATTATTATCACTGGTGATCACCTAGGGATGCAGACTCCTTATTATGACGAGAAGATTAGCGATCCTAACTACAATCGAACTATATACAACGCATTTATCAATCCTGCGGTGGAGCCAATCTCGAAAGTTAATCGACTATTCACATCGATGGATATTTACCCAACGACATTAGCTGCCATGGGGGTAATCATTGATGGCGACAGGTTGGGCTTAGGAACAAACCTTTTTTCTGAAAAACCTACGCTAGTTGAAATCTACGGCGGAATGGCAGAATTAAATGGTGAATTATCCAAACGTTCACTTTTTTACGAAAATAACATAATGCTCCAGTTAGGGAATAAGTAATTTACACTTTGTCTTTTCTAATATTTTATAACTAAAATGATATGCGCCTTCTGCGCCTAGAGATAGTTATAATGATGTTCGCGGTCAACCCCACAACTACCAAAATACCAACTATACCACTAATCAAGACGAACAAAGGAATTAGCCAAAACGAGCGCTCCACCTCAATCGTCTGGTTCTTAGCACCATAAGTGAAAGTCGCTTGTACAGTGTACTTGCCGAAATTATCCAAACCATCAAGCGATGTATCCCACTGCCGAGCGCTGTCGGGCAATACCATACTTTTAGGATCTTTGTTATTGAAGTCAGTTTCATAGACAACTAGTCCGCCCTTTTTAACTGATATCTTGCCGAACGGTGCTAGTTGAATATTGCTATCATTTTTAAAACGTGATGAGATAACTAAATCAGCTGAGTCAATAACAAAATTACCGATGACACTACCCTTCTGTTCAATATCGAAGTTTGTTAAGTCCATTTTTTCTGGGACATAACCATTGACGGTAAGTAAGATAATAGAAGCGATACTAGCGCTCATATTTACCTGGCCACCACTGTCTGGATCAACAGGCGCAAATCGAATAGCGCCAAAATAGCCTCCTGGCCGAGCATCTTCTGGGACATTTATCACTACTTCGATCGTCTGCGATGTGCTAGCAGAAATAGTAAAATTATCGAGTGGCCCAAGAAACCTTTTAAGGCTACGTGTTGGGACAAATTGATTTTCATCTAAAATAATTGCGGGGTTACCGCCTTCGTCTCCAGCAACAAAGTCGTTTTGGATAGGTTTAACTTCAATATCTTGATTGCTTGGGTTGGTAACTATAATCTTGGCAGATGCCGTGCCTCCTGGGTCACTTACTATATCTGTTCTTAGCGGTGTCACTTTTAGTGTGTTGGCCGTCAAATCATTGTCTGCGCTAACTGACAAAACACCGCCAAAAATCCCACCTAGAGCGATAGTTATCGCAAATATTATGACGACTTTCTTCATACTACTTTTCTGCCCTTCGATTGTTGATTAGTATATAAGATTAAAATTTGCCTACTGCTATTAAGCCGATATCCGCCGAATAAGACCCAGCTGGCGTACCGCTACCAACTGTCACACCGAAAGTTAATACCATATTCTTGTTGTTAGCAGGTGCGCCAGCTGTATCTAGAAATGGGTCGCCAAAAGCACTCGTCACCCCAGTAATATTACCTGTCAAGAAATTGAAGGCGTAAGTGTTTTTATTATAGAATGAACCAGAAACGGGTGCGAATATTCCACTGGCTCCAACGCTAGGCGTATCAGTTGCGTCAGCTGTTTTGACACCAAATTTTCCCTCATTTGCGTCCTTATCCAGCCCACCGTCCAGCGCCGGCAATATATCACAGGCTGTTGGCTCACCGGCTCTGATCAAGCCTCCACAATCTGTAGCGTTGCTCTTCAAATGGATCGTGGCTCCACCGCTAGCGTTAGTCGAAATTTGCGTATGAATCGCCCCCTCGCTCAACACTCCTGGAATTAAGGCAATAATATCGCCCACTTCCTCGCCCAGCTCCAAGACTGGGGCGGTAGTCGAGCCACAGAGGTAATAATCGGCCAAGATACCTCTATCGAGGGTGATTTAGGAGTTAAAGCTCAGCAAGATAGCTTATCCACTTTTCAAATCCAAGATTCCACTGGCGAGAGTTTACTGAATGTCAATTCATCCGATAAGCGGATCGAGATCGGATCAGCCAGCGAAGGAACAGCTACGCTAGTGCTCGACAAAAAAACTAGCGCTAATGACCCGACAGGTACTGAAGGTGCTATGTATTATAACGGCCATGTAGGTAAATTCCGTTGTTACGAAGTTAATAGCTGGAAGGATTGCATCACGCCTTTGCCGATATCAAAAACTGTCTCAACCTCGACATCTAATTCGACAACGACCCCTGTAAATGTGACTGATCTTTCATTTGCCTTAGCACCAAACACGAAATACTATTATAAGTTTATAATTATTCACGAATCAGCTAATTCTACAACTGGCGTAGGCTTCGGCGTGACTGGCCCGACCAACCTAACCACCAGCAACTGGTGCGTCAATACGACCGCCACCACTAGTTCCACCTCCCCTGGGCACTGGGGATCATATTGCGGAGTAGGCGATGCTAGCGCCACCACAAACGGAGCAGATGACCTAGGCAGATACTTCTCCTCTAATATGGAGGGCTATATCGAGACGGGCGAAGATGCAGGTGATTTCAAGTTGAGAGTTAAGTCAGAGTCAGCCAACGAAGTAACTGTTCGACCTGGCTCATTTGGCATACTCCAAATAGTCCAGTGATACTAGTCGACTCTGGTCAAATTCTCGGCGATAGATTTAACTGTTGCAATATCTGTCGCATTTTTAGAGGTGATAAACACTAATGTGTCTCCGGTATCGAGAAGATATTGATACGACTTATTAGTAGTCAGGTCGTATAGAGTGCCCGATGATGTCTGATAGCTCTTGACCTGCCCCCCATCTACAAGCTGTGTCATACTAAACCGTCCCGGTGTTGGCTGAACTGTTATCGTAAAAGAATTATCAACTTGATCATCGACCAAAGCATAGCTAACCACCTCGCTAGTAGCTGATACGGATTCTTTATTGAGCCGATAACCAGACGGCACACGTTTTGGTACATAAACAGGAAAGTCTGCTTCTGAAAAAACCTGCTTATTTAGCATCGGCTGGTTGCCTAGAAATGCAAAAGCTACGCCAGCTACCGCCCCCAGAGTAAGCAATATATAGATAACGACCCGAATTGGCGATAGACGAATGGCCGGCTTCTTGGCTGTCTTTTTCGAGGTTGAGCTAGACTCTATAGAAGGGTTGTTTTGGATACTTGTCATATTCTGGTAATTATTTGTTACCGAGTTTGTGGTCTTTTATCAACTGGACTACTTTACTGTCAGGTTTAAGGTTCTCGATAAACAGCACCTGTTGACGGTTAATGACCATTTTGTCTTCTGGCCCGTGGATCTCACCACCCAACTTTGTTAGCTTTAAACTACTACTAGAGTTATCGCTGACGTTATTGATATTATCCGAATCACCTGTAGAACTATCCTGACTAGTGGCGCTAAGTTGAGGATAAAATACATCAATCAACTTCAGATAATCGCCGTCAACCACCTCCATTCGGCCAAAATAAACCTGACCGCCAGCTAGAAAGACCGCTTGATACTTATCCTTATCGATGCCTATGTCATAATTGGCTGATTTTGAGTAAATTAGGCAACCAGTCACAGCTACAATAACAACTATTACTACCGCTATAATCCATATAGTCAACCCTAGTTTTTTATTTGACCCTATCGGTCGCCTAGGTTCTGGTGTTTTGTACTCCAAATTACCAGTTGGCGGTTCTGACGAAGAACTACGATGCGTCGTTGGCTCTGGCTGTTGTGCCACCCGCTGATTATTATATTGCCTTGGCGTTCGTGCTGAACCACGATCAAGCATTAGTATCCTCCCCTAACCCAATTATACTTAAGCTTATGATATCATATCTGGCACAAACTCTTCAACTAGTTAATTTAACGAGCTGAACTGAAACTTACCATCTTTGTAGCCAATAGTAACTCGTGAACCTTCTTCTACCTTCTTGTCTATTATCATCTTGGCCAACTCATCAAGAATCTTTTTCTGGATAACTCGTTTTAACGGCCTTGCTCCGAATGATTGGTCATAACCCTGTTGAGCCAACTCCTCCTTAGCTCTGTCGCTCATCTCAACTTTGATATGCTTATTGCTCTCAAGTTGCTCTAGTACCCTACCTAATTGAATTTCGACAATCTCTCGCATATTCTCAGGCTTGACTCGATCAAAAATTACGATATCATCAATCCGGTTAATAAGCTCTGGCCTAAAATGTCTTATTAGTTCTGCCGATAAAACGTTTTCGAGATTCGTAAAATTCTGCCCATCCCAGGCCTGGATATACTTTGATCCTAGATTGCTAGTCATAATAATCACCGTGTTCGAAAAATCCACCGTTCGTCCCTGACCATCAGTCAAACGTCCGTCATCTAACACTTGAAGTAAAACATTAAATACGTCTGGATGCGCCTTTTCGACCTCATCGAATAGGATAATCGAATATGGACGTCGCCTAACCGCTTCTGTCAATTGCCCTCCTTGGTCGTAGCCGACATAGCCTGGAGGAGAACCAATTAGCCTCGACACGGCATGTTGTTCCATATACTCGCTCATATCTATCCGAATCATTGCTCGTTCATCATCAAACATCGCCAAAGCCAGACTCTTTGCTAATTCGGTCTTGCCAACACCAGTTGGGCCAAGAAACATAAACGAGCCGATTGGTCGATTTTGATCCCCTATACCAGCCCTAGAACGTCGGATCGCATTAGCCACTGCGTTAACGGCTCGGTCTTGACCAATAATACGCCTGTGAAGTTCGTCCTCAAGGTGCGACAATTTATCTGTTTCGCTCTCCTTTAGCCGATCAAGGGGAACGCCAGTCCAACGAGCAACCACACCAGCGATATCGTCGGCTGATACTTGGTCGCGGAGCTGTCTTTTATCGGCTGGGGTATTATCTAGCAGAGAGCGCAAATTAATCAGTTGCTTCTCTAGTTCAGGTATTTCACCATATTTAATTCGACCAGCTGACGACAAATCACCTTCCCTTTCTGCTACGTCTAGTTCTGATTTCTTCTTTTCTAATTTCTCATTAGCCTGATTGAGCTGATCTATCAGCTCTTTCTCTTTAGTCCAGGCCTCCTCCAAAGAGCCTGCTTTTTGCTGGAGATTAGCAATTTGTTGCTCAATATCCTGCTTACGTTCCTTGGCAGATTCTGATCTATCTTTCTTCAAAGCCTCTTGTTCGATCTGTAGTTGGATAATCTGTCGCTCTAGTTTATCTAGCTCAATTGGCTTTGAGTCTAGTTGCATTTTCAGCGCACTTGTTGCTTCGTCAATTAAGTCAACCGCCTTATCAGGCAAGAATCTTTCAGTAATATACCGGTCGCTCAACCGAGCTGCGGCGATGATTGCTTCATCAAGTATCTTTACGCCATGGTGAACTTCATATTTCTCCTGTAAGCCACGCAGGATCGCTATCGTATCATCTAAGCTTGGTTCGCCTACATAGACTGGCTGCATTCGTCTCTCTAGGGCGGTATCCTTTTCGATATATTGCCGATATTCGTTGAGCGTTGTAGCACCAATCAGATGGAGCTTTCCGCGAGCCATCATGGGTTTTAGCAGCTGAGCGGCGTCCATTGCACCATTAGTTTTACCAGCTCCCACAATTAGGTGAATTTCATCGATAAACAAGATTATTTCGCCAGTAGCGTCCTCGACCTCTTTGAGGACTGCTTTTAACCTCTTTTCGAACTCACCCTGAAAACTGGCGCCAGCTATCAAAGCTCCAATATCTAAACCGATTAACCGTCGGTCCTTTAGGCTACTCGGCACGTCACCTTTGACTATTCTTTGAGCTAAGCCTTCGACAATAGCTGTTTTCCCAACACCTGGTTCGCCGATCAAAACGGGGTTATTTTTATTACGACGGCTTAAAACCTGCATTGTTCGACGAATCTCGTCGTCTCTTCCAATCACTGGATCGAGCTTACCTTCTCGAGCTAACGCAGTAAAGTCTTGTCCAAAATGCTCTAATGGCTTCTTAGTTTCATTATCTGGCGTCATAACAACCTCCATTTTTCTATTAAGATAGGCTCTTAACCTACACTACAATTATAGCTAATTGGCACTCTCTTAGCAAGAGTGCCAACTCAGAATATTAGTTTATTTACGGCTAGTCCGTGTCTACACCGCCGGCCTTCAGGGTCATCTCAAAGCCTTGCCAGCCATTGCCAAACCCAGAAGTCACATAATCGTTAACTACAACTGTCGGTAAGCCTTGCACGCCAATATTGATAGCCCTTCGGGTGTTCTTGGAAATTTCATCTTTATGGGTCCGCTCTACTACACATCTGACGAATTTATCGTTATCCATATCGACTGCTTTTGCAGATTGCTCGAAATAAGTCACTGGCAACTTCTCGATAGGTTTGCCACTACTTTTTGTACCGATGTTCTTTTCGAAGAAATCCTTTCTAATTCTAGGCACTAAGTGATTAGAATATTCAACGAATTTGCCCTGATCGGCAGCGCAATATGCTGAATCAGCCCCCTGCTCAGTATTAGGTGACATAGCGCTCAACACTGTAATAACCCTTGTCTCTAAGCTAAGCTTTCCTGAGTCGATATATTTCTCCTTGAACTTAGTAGAACTAGCCTGTTCATTAAAATAAGCACAGAACTCGCAAAAATAGTCTGAATACTCGACCACTCTGTTCGGGGCTTCCGCCGATCCAAACACCATCGATCCGTTCCAGGGGTAATCTTGCATATGAGTATTCACTGGCTTATTATTAGCATTAAAAATAAATAAAGCGACCAAGAGCACGCCGCCCAGTCCTAGTAATGTCCATTTAATGATGCTACCTCCGTTCATGATTTATCCCCCCGCTTGGTAGTACTTGTAGGCAACAAGGCCAGTTTTATAAAGAGAATAGACCGTCAGAACCAACGCCCCTACAAGTATCAGTGAGTTGGCCGCCCCAATCAATGCAGGCGCCGAAGAAGAGAAGATTATCGTCATAACTGGCACCAACAGTGATGTCCCACATGGCACACAACCTAACCCTAGCGTCGCCAGCGCTAAAGCTACACCACTTCGACCAGCGATTCCTGCGTCTAACTGGTGGTTTTTGCGAATAGTATAGATCAAAATAGCTATCGCTAAGCCTTGAAGAAGTGAAACAATTAAAAGCAGAGCTCCATTCAAGCCGGCTCCATAACTCGTCACCATACCGCTAATCATCATTCCAAATACCGATAGCTTGTTGCCAATTGATAGGCTCGAAGCTAATAGTGGCCAGTAGAAGCCGTTGTTTATCGAAAAATAGATAATTAAAGAGAGAATAAATGATAAAGTCAGTGCTAGAATCAACCATTTAGGCCTTTTCAGAACAAACCAAATACCGGTTAAAGCCGAGCGACAGACATTAGCCCACCTCTGAAAAATTGTAGCCATTGTGCTTAATTGTAGCCAAGTTTTAGCCTTTTAGCAAACTCTGATGACGTGATCGTCAGCGAAAAAGACGACATTATTGTTGAGCTAAAAGGAATTATTTCAGCTTAGAGTATCAGCAGCCCCTAGATTATCTTAGTAAACAGTATTATTATTGATTTATCATTAACCAGGAGGTTTATATGGTAGACGATAACAAATCACAAACTGAAGGCGACACAAACCCAGCAGAAGCTCCAGTGCCACCAACAAATAATATAGAAGATATTGATAATTTAAAGGTCATCGCCGCAATCGCCTATGTCGGTATATTGTTCTTTGTGCCGATGATAACTCATCCAAAAAGTGAATTCGCCATGTTCCACGCCAATCAAGGGCTATTACTGTTATTAGCTGGTATTGTCGTTGGTACGGTCGGATCAATTATACCTATTCTTGGCTGGTTCATTATCGCACCCATCGGCGGAATATTTACTTTAGTGTTATTTATCATGGGACTGGTCGGCGCCCTTCAAGGTTCAATGAAACGCTTACCACTGATTGGTAACTTTGATTTAATTAAAGTTGAGGGTAAGTAGATTTAACCTGTAGCCACCGAACTGGCTATCGTATAACTATAGATAAAACTATGCCAAATATTTTACACACAGCCTAACGACTAATCCGCACAAGATTAGCGGTCTTTGTTTCTGTCATCACCAGTGTTCACTATTGTCTTAATATACAACGATATTTGTCCGTTGACTTATCTTTTATTGGTCCACCGCATGAGTTAGATCTGTGTTTTCGGGGATTCCATCAACCTACAAGCTCAATACAACCGCGCCTTGGTCGCCGAATCGCACCCTTCATCGATAGTCGCTTCAGTGCTCGATTAACCGTCTCCCTAGCAAGACCTGTTTGAGATGCCAGAACTGCTTCGGTTATGCATATTCTCCCACCTTCTCCCTCGAGTTGACCTTGAATAATTATCAGCTCCTGTAGCACTCGCCCCTCGGCGCCACCCCCCATAGCCGACGATAAGCGCACTTTCAGATTGTGCTCATCTCGGCTGACCTGTTTCAATACCGCCAGTAAAGCATCTTTGCTCCCCTCTAGAAACTGGCGAAACTCAAACCGAGGCGCTATCCGCACAACTGATCTCTCAATTGCTTCCGCATAAAAAGCTGGCGCTAGTCCATTCACGGTTTCAGAATGAGAGAGTAAATCGCCTGCCTGATAATAACAAAGTAATAACTTATCTCCCTTATCTGAGATATGATATTGCATCGCTTTTCCCTCAAACATCAAAAAAACCGGTGAATCTTCGCCCGCCTGGATAAAATTCTCGCCCTGCTCAATAATACGCTCAGGAAAATATTCGAAAAACTGTCTCAATTTATCAATTGAGTTATCCTCACGATTGTCCAATTGGCCAAGACCCATATCAGTAGTCTACCCCCTTGTTTGCTAAGAATTTAGCGTCAAAATGGTGCTTCACTTTAGTCATATCGGTCACTATATCCGCTCTGTTCAAAAAACCGTCAGAAAAATTCCGTCCCGTCAAACAAAGATTTGTCCACTTATGCCGAGAATCAAACAATTTTGTCAAGGCACTTTCGTCGAGCAACCCATCGTGCACCGCATTGTTTATTTCATCACAAACCACTAAATCAAACTCTCCTGATGATACTTGTTCCAGTGCGAAACTAAATGTTTCCTGAGCCGATTGACGATGCTCGTCATCTGAGACATCTTTAGCCGATAGCTCTCCTGCTCGGTAAAAACCCCTGCCACCACCATAATATGTCAGCTGATTATTGAGATGTGGCATTATTTGCTGAATAAATTTTCTCTCACCCGTGTCCCACGATTTGATAAATTGGATAAAAGCAACTTTTTGGTGATATCCAAGCGCACGCACCATCAACCCGAGACCAGCACTAGTTTTACCCTTGCCTTCTCCCGTATACACCACGACAACCGACTCTTTTTTTTGGTAATCTTCGAACACCATGCCTCAATTATAGCAAGTTCGTCGCGAAGAAGAGTATAATGATAGGTGGATATGTAACAAATGAGGTATGTATGTCTTATAAATTACAGGGTCTTAATATTTCGCTATGAGCTAGGGAATTAGCGTGGGCGATTACTACAGAGTGGTGTTTAAAGAGGAGGATCCTCAGTGAACGATAGCCAAAACATCATCAAGAAAAAGACTTCAGCTAAATGGTCCTTCATCGCAGCGACCATTCTAGCCATCGCTACTACTGGTGTTATTATTTACTACCAAAACTCTAAATTTACTAAAGAGCTAGCCGACAAATCGAACAGGATTACCGAGCTGGAAGCCAAAATCAAAAACCTCGAAAAATCACAAACTCAGGCAAGCAACAGCGGCGAAATTAATAAGCCCATCTGCATAGCACCTAATAGCAATGCGGTAGAGAACATCATAGCTTCAATCACCTCGAAAAATACCGCCGCTCTAGAGGGTCATTTAGCAACTCCCGTCTCAGTAATTCTCTCAGCTTCAGAGGGGATAGGTAATCGCACGCCTAGCCAAGCAGTTAGCGACATTTCTGGTTTCATAAGCAACGCTCACGACTGGGACTTTAGTTTACCTCAAAGTATGATCGATTCTTACCGGAATGGTTTTTACGCTAATTATTTCCCTGAGAACTCGATAATTGGCAGATCGGACAATAATAAGGTTATTTCATTATCATTTAACTGTGCCGGCAAAATCTCAACCGTGTTCCTATCACCAAGTTCTGATTTACTATTAAATTAAGTCAAAGTCTAGAATCATCGGCAAATGATCTGAAACAAAGACATTCGGAACAGTAAACTGATTAACCCCAACGCCCTCTGACACAAAAGCATAGTCAGCAAAAAGCTGCTTATTGTTAGGGTGTTTAGCCCAAGCAAGTTCGTTACGGGTGGTCGCTATACGATAGTCTTTTATCAAATTCCGATAACCAAAATTCTCAAATATCTCCACGCTGTAGGTTGATGGCATCAAATTAAAATCACCGCAAATAATCTTCTGGACGTCACGCTTACTGCCCAGGAATTCAATAATAGACTCAGATTGTTTGATGCGACTTGGTGTATCCAGTTTATCACCTGGCCGTGGTGCGCCATGTATGTTAACTATCACAAATGGATCTCGATTAACCATCAGCTCTATGGCTAGAGCTGATCCAGCCTCGAAAAAATCCCCGAGAAGTTCCGTCGTAGATATTATCTCTAACTCATGTCTTGTATATGTTCACAAGCTGTAATCTTCATTAGTGTTTTTTCGCATTTCTTTAAGATTAAAATCCTCAGCACTAATCGAATTGTCGAGCACGGCTTCAGCCCCCTTCGTCTCTTGGAAACAGAAAACATCAGTTTGCCCTACATGCTTAGCTATATACTCCCTGATTGCATCAGGCTTCTCGCCATACCATAGATTCAAAGAAATTATCCGCAATTAGTGTCCCCCAAATTCATAATGATTATACCACTACATAACTCAAAAAGGACTTAGTAGCATATTCAGGGAAGCCTGTTTCCCTAGTATTTCATAATTTGGAGCCTATAATATTTCCTAGAATCACTAATAGGAGAGATCATGAGCCACAAAGTAGACATTCATCCAGCCCAGACAACTATCTTGAGGGAATTACTGTTTCACCCATCAGCTAGTTTCGCCGAGTTACAAAAGCCTACCGGGCTAGACAGCGCTCATTTCAAATTTCATATAGCGCGGTTAGTCCAACTTGGCTTTGTGCAAAAAGAAGCAGACAGCAAATATTCTTTGTCTACGCTCGGCAAAGAGTATGCCAACCGACTCGATACAGAGAAAAACACTATCGAAAAACAGCCCAAATTATCGGTCTTGCTGGCAATTGAGAAAGGCGACGGAAGGCTGTTGTTCCAAGAACGGTTGAAACAACCTTACTACGGGTTCTGGTCTCTGCCAACCGGCAAAATTAGCTGGGGAGAAAAGGTAACTGAGGCTGGTGCGAGAGAGCTAAAAGAAGAGACTGGCCTAACTGCAGATTTGCGAGTTTCAGGGTTACAGCACAAAATCGATCGTAAAAAAGAGACTGATATACTGCTGGAAGACAAGTTCTTTACTGTTATTCACGGCACAAACCCTCAGGGCGAATTAATCACAGACATGGAAGGACATCATAACGAATGGCTATCTATTGACGAAGTGTTGCAAAAAGAAAAAGTATTCCGCTCATCAATGGAAGAAATCATCAATCTAGCCAGAGGACAAGGTTTCGGCTTCCTTGAGGGGACACACTATTACGAGACTCAAGACTACTAACTATCTGTTGGCCAACGTCATTGCCTAACATCCACCGGGTTCTGGCGATTGGCTATCGGAAGTTAATTTGTAAACCATCTCTGGGTAGTTTTCGTGATAAGATTCCAGGCAGTAATATCCTGTGTTACTTTCGGTAGCGACAACCTCAGGCAAGACCTCTTTAGCTGTACACCATGACTGACCAGTCTGGCACCAACTGTCCCAAAATGTTGCTATCGGAAACACCCCTCCTTGACTCTCGAACCGCTCGAGAGTTGTTTGATAGTACTGTTTGGCGACATGCGTCGCATCTGGGAAATAGCTATTGGTATTGTTTATGCTATTGATAAAATTTATGAAGTTAGCCCTTGACACTAGTATAATCAATTGACCACCAGCAAAACCCCAGGAGGTGTTAAACTGGATTCTATCTTTATTATAGACATTACAAAGACTCGGCCCCCAGAGGTATTTAACTTTGTTGTTGCCCTGATCCCTGCCTTCGCCATAAACCAAATCGCTCGCATCTGGCCTATACTCGTTAGACAAATCAGAGCAGAGTGACTGGAATAAGACCGCGTTCTGAACCGTCGTCAGGTTGTTATATTTAATTTTTGGTTGCTGATAAATCTTAGTCACTACCCCTGGGCTTGGAAGGTATAAGTTAGGTATCTCAGTCAGCGCCACGCCATCAGGCAACTCACTTTTCTTTGAGAGATAATTTATTTCCACTGCCGAAGAGGCCTACCGTAGGTTATCTATCACTACAGCTTTCGTCGCCGACTGTCTAACTCCAACGTACGATGCTATGCCAATTGTTGCCAGTATTGCAACAACAACAATCACAATCAAAATTTCAACCAGAGTAAAGCCTGACTTCGCCCGCCCTTTTAGTTTAATGACCATAGCTTGATTCTACACAAGACAGAAGCCATAAGCAAACTTTTTAATCCATCGTAATACACAGTTGGTTCCGGCTAGATGATTCGGATGTAGCTATTTTTTTTGCAGTTACCAAATGATCGTTTAGCTTTATTCCTAGCAAATCAGCTCACCATAACTCATCGTATATTTCGGTGCCTGAAATAATTTACTGAACCCCTCAAGCCAAATCATGCTTAGTCCAAAACGGCAGACTTTGTTTATTTTTGCGCGGACTATCTGATGTGTTTGCGTAATAGAGCCCAACCAGGCTGAGTATAGATTACAGCTTGAAGCTAGGGAAGTTCTAGCGCTGAGTTTCTTGGGTCTTAATACCGCTTAATCTGAAAGTCCGTTACACCGAGGTTGGTTCGGATAATGATTTGCTTTTCAGCGTCATCAAAACCAGAAGACTCGTAGCGAGAGTCAGAGACCTTATCCAGCCCCCTGAATTCCTTGTTAGTCAGCCCATTATTAGAATCTACCCGCCGCACACCAGCTTGTTTTGGGATATAGAGCGTAATACTGCTGGCGCCAGCGTCAAGTGAAATTTCCTGTCGTCTCTCAAGCACGCCAAGTCGCAAATCAACTGAGCTCGCCCCTGTGTCTATATCGAGTGAAGTTAATCGTACTTGCGACAGGTCTCCTCTAACGTTCGTAGCCCCTGTATTTATATTAAGCGCAACTGGCAGGGAACGCGTCAAATCAACCCCGAGGTTATTCGTCACGTTACCTAGCCAGAGCCCCCCTGTCGATTCAGTCGAGAATGATACATGGCGAGTGTCGCCCTTGGTCTCCGTCTTTTTTACGAGACGCAAGCGATTACTCTCTTGCCTCGCCTCAACCCCGCGTCGCTCTCGGCTAGACGAGAGTGTGATATCAGCAGCTCCGGTATCGATAGTTATTTGCAATTTCTTCGCTTGATCAGCGGTGTCTGAAAGAATTGTCGTTTGAGCTTTGGAGCCAAATGAATTAGGGTAAATCGGGTTATCGACTAATGCAAAAGCTACTAGGCCCAATAATGCGACTGCCGCCACAAACGAAACTAGCCCGCCCAGCCAGCCACGTAATGACAAGAGCGACAGCCCAGCGCCGATGATTAGCACCGGCCACAACTGCCAGATATTGGCGAGATTAATGGCAACAAGCCCTAGGTTGCCCAGCAGTAGCAGGACGCCAACTAGCACGAATAGCAAACCCCAGAACACACTACCGATATTCCATCTTCGAGCGGTTTTAGTTGGTGCTACTCCAACTATCTCAGGGACTGTTTTTTCTTGCTTACTCATTATTTTCTACTCCTTACGATTATCAAAACACCAGTAACAATAACCAGACTTGGCCATAGCACGCTCCACTTGATCTGCGCTAATTCCGGAAAGAATTGGCCCGCTAATAGCCACGCACCTACTACGATCAATCCGACTCCGACATAGCTACCGAGATTTTGTGCTCGACCACTAGTTTTGACTTCTTCCGCTAAGTTTTCTATTTTGTCGCCTATCTTTTCGTTTTCGGATGTTTTGTCAGGTGTTGGCATGATAACTGCGAGCACCAAGTATGTCAGCACTGCCAAGCCATTAGTTAGCAATAGCGCGCCGATAAAGATCAGGCGCATCAGTGTTACGTCGATAGAGAAATACTTTGCAAATCCACTAGCAACACCAGCGATCACTCCTTCTTTTGGTAGTCTATAAAGTCCTTGCTTCTGTGTCATAGCCCCTCCTTACCCACTTGTTATATCTATAATTCATTATAGCTGTTGTTTATCCTTTTTTACAGTGAATCTAGGTGTAGTATAATATACCTCATATAATTAAGGGGATTATATAATTATGTAACAGCAGTTGCTCATCCAAGCAAAACTATAAAATTTAGGTGAAAGGATGTTGTTATGCCAAAAAATAACGATCGACCCAAGCGTGAAACTAAGAAGCCAAAGAAAAAGAAAGAAAGTTAACCAAAAAGAGCTAGTCAGATCCGACTAGCTCTTTTAACTTTCACTACTTATTTATACTTCGCAAACCCCACCGACACAGGCAAGCTCTTTTGCGCCAATCGTTTGGTCGTTGTGCTCATAGATAGACAGGCGAGAAAAATCAATTTTACCAAGTTTTTTGAATCGCTCTTCGTATTCTTCCTTAGTGATTTCCTCGTATGGAGCTAGCTTGTAGACGTGATCGGTTCGTGGCAAGAACGAAAGACCTCCGACGATATCCCAGTTATCATAGACAAAGTTAGCAATCTTCATCCATTCATCATCGCCCGAGTAAATAGTCACAGATGGGTTATGCTCGGTAAAATGCTCTTTCAATCGCTTCCACTCGTTGAGCATTTCTAAGGCTGAAACATCTCTCGAAACAACAGCCCCTTCAGGTGCTTTAACAGGGAATTCCATCACCATTGTTGTGGTTGTACCCTTGGTGTAGCCGACTTCTGGGAAGATTGGCACGCCTTGCTCCTCAGCCAATTTTAATAGTGGATCGTTAACACTAATTCTAACCCTGCGAATATAGTATTTAGAAAACCATGGGTGCATACCCGAGCCAACACCGAGTAATTGCCCTGAATTACCGTGAGGCTTAACGCAAGTAATTGCAGTTGAAGCGTTTTTGCCAAACCTCTTTGCGTAGACCTTGTTGACCTTGACTGCTTCGTCGCGTAGACTTTCTAGGTTCTCGTCATTTCGTACTATTTCGTTGTCATAATAGCCCGTTATTGATACACCTAGTAACTGCTCCTCTTCGCAGTTATCATGCCATTCCTTGGATAGGTAGCCAAAGTTAGTCAAGGTTGCTTGATAAGTGCCCAAGATTGTTGCTAGTCTCATCTTGCGCTTCAGGTTTTCCATATCGTCGTCTGGTCTAACGACGATTGAAGTCAAGTTACAGAATTGTTTTGAACGCAAGTAAATTTCACCACATGGGTTGACGCCAACCTGCGACTGGCCCTTGAGCTTCTCCCAGCGTCTTTTTGGTAATTGCTTCTCTAGGCCACCTCGATTGAAGATACCTCTTTCGCCACTTCCCGAAGAGACTAATGCTGTCCACTCCTCTAAAAACTCACTGGCAGCTGGCTTAGCTTCATAAACGGCCGAGTTATTTGCCATAGAACGCTGACCTTCTGTCTGCCAGAAAGCGCCTTTTTTAGAGTCACGCATCGCCTTATCATCAAGCGATGACAAAGAAATTAGTGCCGAACGACGCACGCCACCAGCGACAACAATTAGACCAATCTGACAAATAATGTCATGCAGGTCAAGTGTAGTTAAGCGTCTACCTTGTCGAGTCAGCATCTTACTACGGGTAAACTGCATCAACTCCCTAAGTGGCTCGGGACCAGACGAACGACCGCCCATAGTTAGCAACCTTGCGCCAGCTGGACGGAGCTCTGAGTAATCAATTTCGACGTCATAGCCACTTGCCCAAACGCCACAAGCCTCAGCGAAAGCGTCAGCCCAACCCTCTTTGCTATCCTTGACCACTATTGCGGGCTTAGATTTGCCGTTTTGGCGCTGAATCTGGGGGAATTTTTCAACGTTTTCTGGCTCTACAGTGAATCCGCAACCTGCGCCACACATTGAGACATACATGATTTCTGCCAAATCTTGCCAATTAGTTGGTGCGATATAGGCACAGTTGTAAGCGACTACGTCGGTCGCATCAGCAGCATCGCCAGCCGACCAGAGCAAACGCATTGACGGGTTAACTTCTTGGTTCAAGATCCCCTCCCGAACCTCCGAGTACTCCTCTTTAGTTAGCTTGTCGCCAAGGCGCTTTTTCATATATTCCATGAATCTGTCAATTGCCTCAACCCAAGTCTCGCGTCGACCCAAATCATCTCTCCAGCGAGCATAGAACTGATAAAAAATGAATTCTTGGTATGATGATTTAAAGTATTTTGAACTGTCAGCAACCTGCTTGCGGAGCTCTGGGGTGATCATAGATTCATCGACTCTGTTTTTGGAACGCTCCTGACGATATAAAATATAGGCCTTGGCCGTCTCGGTAAACCCTGCCAGCATCAGCTGTCGCTCAACCTCATCTTGGACTGCTTCAACGCTTGGTATGAATGTTTTATAAGCACTAGCGACACGCATCAACTCAGTATTCACTCGATGCGCAATATACTTAGAGTCTCGGTCTTCACCTTCTTTGGTTTCTGCGAAAGCTTTCTTGACGGCTTGCTCAATCTTGTCTACGCTGAATTTAACGACACTGCCATCACGCTTCTGGATTTCTTTAATTTGTTTTTTATAAACATAAATACCCGTTTTGTCCTCTAATCTGACATCTTCAGTTGATGCTTCAGTTACTTTTGACACATTACCCTCCTAAAAATTTTATATGTTTGCCTATTTTTGCTAGACGTTTTAGCGCTACATGTAGTGTATATCAAGCCAACGTAAACACTATATGACATATGTCACATTTGACAAGTCTTAATTACAACAAAACACCATCCACCTCATATTTAGTGCTTATAGTTATTATTACAACGCTATATATAGCGTTTTTTATAGACATTATACTAGTATTAGTGACATATATCACAATCTGCTCATCTGTTTTGGTGTAAGATTATATATACAATTATCAATTGGTCGAGTTTTGGGCAAGTAGGGCGAGATTCCCTCACTGTCGCGCAACTGTAAAGTCAGAAAACCATCTCACCTATAACGTAATCTTCGCGTCAAAGAGTTAAGCCTTATTTCAACGCCCTCTCGACAAATGATTACAAGGAGAGGAGTTAAATGGAGACGAGTGTATCTACTGTTGATCTTGGTGCCTACGATGCTCTCTCTTCTGAAACACCCCAGGAAAACTTGGATTTGACTACTTCCTATGAAGACTCTGTTGGCGACACGGACACAGAGACAGCAGTGGTCGTCTTCGAGGGTGAACGACCCCGCAAAGCTCCCGCGACAAGCCATGAGACCCATGATACCGAACAGCGAACTCAAGTATGCAAATACATTATTGATAGCAACGGACGTATGTTCCCTGCCGACGAAATCGATAATACCGATTTAATGGATGAAGAAAAGCACGAACTTATAATTAAGGATGGTAATCAAGAACAAGCTATAGCCGAAATGAAAGCGACCCTGAAACCCCAAGAGGCCAAGGTCTTATTCAAGACTGAGGTAAACGATAAAGGACAGATAGAAAAGCATTATTCTGTTCAAGTCTTTACGCCGGGGGATATCGACAGCAATGGTCGGCTGCCCTTTGACTTATCGTCTGAACTGTTAATTGAGATAGAAGAGCCAGAATCCAGGGAAACCGGAATAGCTGGTGGTCATCCTATTGAGGCTAGTAATGATTCTAGGATCCCAACTACCGATAAAGAAACCGATGACAATACTGCTTCAGCCGAATCAACCGAAAACAGCATTGCTTCAGGGGACGAGAAGCAATCCAATCCAAGACTAATAGAAACAAGAATCGCAGAAGCTCTGCAAACTGAATCTGAGACAGCACCTGTTGAGCCCGCCAGTGTAGATGAGGTAAACGAGATCACCTTGACAGACACTACCCCCCCACCGGAAGATGGCGATGATCCCCGGGGTCCCTCTCTAGTTGACGAACTATTTCTGCCCATATCAGAATCATCGGCTACTTCGCCAACAATAATTAAGCAAAGTGAGATCGATTCTGATCAGCAAACTAAAGAAGTAGCCAGACAGCTCGTAGTAAATAGAGAACGAGTAGTGGCTGACAAACTCAGCGATGTCGTCAGATCAAAAACCGCTGCGACAAACGTTATTGGTGTAATTGGTAAATTATCTACCAACAACAAAATCAGCGAAACGACGAATAAAGTTACTCAAGCCGAAACTGAAACAGCTGGTCAAGTTGACGAAAAAATCGTAGTCCAAGAAGTACAATCTGTCGCTAACGATTCAGTTCAGCCTGCTGAAATTGCAATCACTTCTACCGAGTATAACGATGGAGCTACCGAGCAAGTTGTTGCTCAGCCACATGTGGAACCCAGTCCTACAGAAAAACAAGCCGAGCAAATTGTCTACGACCAAACCACTGTAGGACAGCATCCTGAAACTCGCGTCACGGCACCCAAAGTGGCAAACGCAAAACTTGGCTTAGACCGATTAAATGCGAGGCGTTCAGAGGTGAGACGACAGCCTGTCCAGCAAGAAATAACAGCTGATCATGATTACGGTGATTTAATTGTTTCCACCCTCCAAACAACCCCTAACCAACAAACAATAGCTAATTGGGAACAAGGGTCTAAGCCATTGAGCCAACAATTTCCCCATGAATACGGCGACATATCGGCAATATTCTCCCATGACAGAAGAAAGAAGAAGAATAATAGACGAGCCAATAAACCCTTGACCACGAGGGCTGCCGCATGAGTGAAGTATCAATTAAATTCCTCAATCTAGTTTCTAGGTCGAAGAATGCACCGCCTATTTCTGGTCGTGAAACCGAACTTAGGAGGTTAGCCCAGATTTTGCTCAAACCGAACCATCACCACGCCGTAATTATTGGCGAACCAGGTATCGGAAAAAGTAGCCTCATAACTATGCTAGCTCAAGCAGTCGCCGATGAGGCTATCCCCGTTCTGCCCGGCAAGATGTATGAGCTTGATATAAACCCGATTCTAAATCTATTAGTGGCTGGTGATAGCATTCAAGCCTGCTACCAAGCTATCCGCACAAATCTCACCGACCTTCCAGGAGCTATTATCGTCATCGAAGATATTCAATTACTAGCGGTCAACGATCCAGTGCGTCTCGAGCAAACTGTTAGCTTGCTCCAGATGATTGCCGATATTCCAAACATTCGTCTAGTTGTTAGCATGACAAAAACGGCCTACGATAAAACTTTTCAAGGCGACTATACTTTTGGTAGATTGCTCACGCGGCTGGAAATTGAGGAATTAAGTCGGTCGGATATCAAGGGTATCCTCCACCAAGCATTTACAAACCAAGGCGTCTTGGTTGACGAAAAAACTATAGACGAGGTTATCCTCCTCACCAACCGCTACAATCATGGCCGCTCTCTGCCTGATATAGGCCTGAGACTGATTGAGGACGTCGCCGTCAAAGCGATATTCGATGGAAAAAAGCAGATTACCACTGAAGATATCAAGCTGTTTATCGCTGAGCGTGAAAAAATCCCTGTTTCAAGCCTAAAGAACAAAGGTAACGCCCACTTAGCTTCACTTGAAAAGAAATTAAATGAGCATGTTATCGGACAAACTAAAGCTTTGAAAGTTATTACTCGGTCAATTATCAAAAATGAATTGGGGCTTGGAGATACTCATCGTCCCCGTAGCTCATTTCTCCTCCTCGGACCGTCTGGCGTTGGCAAGACCGAGACCGCCAAAGCTCTGACGTCAATTGTCTATGAAAACCCCAAAGCGCTAGTCCGATTAGATATGAGTGAGTTCAGTGAAGCCCATAGTGCTATAAGACTAACTGGCTCGCCACCAGGCTATGTCGGTTATGAAGAAGGTGGTCAATTAACAAGCGCCGTCAAGAGGCAACCGTCATCGCTAGTCTTACTAGACGAGATTGAAAAAGCCCACGCTAAATTATTCGATGTTTTTCTGCAACTCCTAGACGATGGGCGGTTAACTGACTCCAGTGGCGAAACGATAGATTTCACCCATACTATGGTGCTAGCGACATCAAACATCGGTAGCCAAGAAATTGTTTCTGCCACCAGCCAAGGGATTGATATATCTAGCCAAAGTTTTGTTAAGAAAAACCTAATGCCGATTTTGTTATCGAATTTTCGCCCCGAGTTCATTAATCGATTTGACGCGATCCTAGTTTACCAACCTTTAGCAGTGCCTCAATTAATTACTCTCGCTAAACGAGAAATTATCAAGCTCGAACAACAACTAGCCTCGCAACAGATCAAATTTGAAGTGCCCGACCAACTTATCGAACAATTATTATTAGCTGACTACAACCCGCTATTTGGGGCTCGACCAGTTAAGCGCTTAATTGCCAATCACTTCGAAATGCCTGTTGCTGAACGGCTCATCGCAGGCGAGATCCCTGCTGGCACTATCATCAATGGCTCAGAAGATTGGCTCAGATAGTCGAAGCTACCTGAAATCATTCGAGTTTCTGACGAACATAAGCCATCATTTCCTCGGTTGAGCTATCCGCCACCTTCAAGTCAGAGCCATTATCTAGCGCCTGATCGATATTTCTCGCTAACACCTTGCCCAGTTCAACGCCCCACTGATCAAAACTATTTATCCCCCAAATCACCCCTTGAACAAAGATTTTATGTTCATAGAGAGCGATCAGCTGGCCGAGTGAACGAGGCGTCAACTTGGTTATCAACAGAGTATTAGATGGTCGGTTGCCTGGGAATACCTTATGCGGGACAAGTTCCTCTGGCACACCTTCAGCTCGAACTTCATCGGCTGTTTTGCCAAAAGCTAAGGCTTGAGTCTGGGCTAATAAATTAGCAGTTAGCTTGCGATGATGCGTCCCCTCGTCATCTGGATTATTAAGCGAATTGATAAAGCCGATAAAATCACAGGCGACCTTGCGAGTGCCCTGGTGCAACAGTTGATAAAACGCATGCTGACCATTTGTTCCAGGTTCACCCCAAATAATTGGGCCAGTTGTTAAATCAACTGGGCTTCCATCGCGTCGAACCTGCTTGCCGTTGCTCTCCATATTCCCTTGCTGAAAATAAGCCGAAAACCGATGGAGATATTGATCATAAGGCAAGATTGCCTCCGACTCATAATCTAGAAAATTACTATTCCAGATACCAATTAAAGCCAAAATGACTGGCATATTCTGTTCAAGTGGCGCCTGTTGAAAGTGAATATCTATATCATTCATTCCTGCTAGTAACTCGCGAAAATTATCTTCGCCAATCGCCAACATAATCGATAAGCCAATTGCGCTATCAAGTGAATACCTGCCACCAACCCAATCCCAGAATTCGAACATATTTGCTGGATCGATGCCAAACTTTCGAACTTCTTCTGTATTTGTCGATATAGCCACAAAGTGGTTGGCTACTGCTTGCTCGCTCCCTAGAGCCTCTATCAGCCATTTACGAGCCGTGCGAGCATTAGTCATCGTTTCATCGGTCGTGAATGTCTTGCTCGCCACTAAAAATAACGTCTCTGCTGGGTCAATACCATGCAAAGCCTCAGTGATTTGCGTGCCATCTATATTGGAGACAAAATAATAATTCATGTCCCTCCGAGTATAATATTTCAATGATTCGACAACCATAACTGGACCTAAATCAGAGCCACCAATCCCGATATTAACGATATTTTTGATCATTTTGCCTGTGTATCCTCGCCAATCGCCACTGTGAACACTTCTCGTAAAATCAGCCATCTCGCCCAGAACTTGGTGAATCTTCAGCATAATGTTCTCGCCATCAACCAAAACTACGTCGCTAGCCGGTCGTCTAAGGGCTGTGTGTAAAACCGCCCGATTTTCTGTTGTGTTAATTTTTTGACCGCTAAACATAGCTTCTCGCCAATCCTCAACCCGCGCCTCTCTAGCTAGTTGAAATAACGCGCTCAAGACCATCTTATCTAGCTGATTTTTTGAATAGTCTAGATACATTTCCCCCGCCTGAACCGTCAACAACTTACCCCTACCGATATCTTGAGCGAACAAATCCCTCAATGATAGCTGGCTGGTGGCCAAAGCGTTCAGCTTTTGCCAAATACTTGTTTCTGTAATATCTTTAGTTTCCGGTAGAGACATATTCATCCTTTCGTGGTTGATTAAAGCTACTGTGAACTATCGTTTTGTATAAAATCAGTTAATGGGTTTTTCTCAAGACGGCTATCGAACTCTGAATTAATCGTATCTTTAATTTTCTGCTCCATCGACGGGCTAAACCCAGAAAATGCTTTTTTACCGACTATCAAAAACGGCACTCCCGACGGCTTATAGCCAGATTCTTCAGCGTATTGATCCATAGTTTGACGGTTATCGAGGTTTTTCCAAACCTCAAATAAGTAAATGTTGTATTTATTACTATACTCTTTATCAATATTCTCTAGAAAGCTAATTAAACTCTCACAATAACCACAGCCGTCGCCCCAGAACAGATAGAGATTTATTTTGCTATCGGAAAACGAGATATCCTTGATATTAGAATACCGATTAAGCGATTTACCTTTTGTCTGATTTTGCACTGAGCTACCTGGATGGCCACCATCTGCCGATTTAGAATATTTAATAAACAACATTCCAGATATAACTACCAAGATAATGGCCGCAGATATAGATAAGGCTCGATGTTTTTTCACAATTAAAATCTCACAAACTTATCTGTGTTATACAGACGTCCATTAATTTCCACAAACAGCGAATATTTACCGCTAAGACCCTCGGCGTTGAAATATTTAGTGACTAACAAGCCTTTTTCTTTCTCTTCATCGGTAAAAATATCGACACATAGCGCCGTGTAAGGTTTCTTACTCACTCGAACGTCGTAAGACAGCTGTTGCATCCCTTGGTGGAGAATCACCTTCACTTCGTCATCCTTCTTGAACCGACCACTAAACACTAATCGATCCACTTCTCTTTCTAGCCTGATATCATATGTACTAAACACATCGCCTGGCTGGATGCTCGACAAAATAAAGCCAGTTTTCTCAGTGGTAGTTGGGGTTTTGCCGAGTGAACCAAACCGTTCGGCCTGACCGAGCCGGAAATTCTCGTTGGTCGCGTAGAGGCTCATTTTTTCTACCCGATAGTTATTCGTTGGCAACTTTAGCTCAAACACCACTTCGTCATTTATCAGTTCAACCGTATCCGAAACTAGCTTGTCAGCGCCAGCCAATCCTGCGGGAGTATTTTGAATCTGCCCATCTTTGTAAACGATTCCGCCAGAATGGACGATATAATGGCCGGATTTCAAGTAGTCTACGTCGGATATATATGGGGAATAGAACTCGCTCCCTCGCTCCTTACCGTATTGCCAAACCTGTTCGATTGTCATCTTTTCTGTGTCAATCTTATAAATCACACCTCTGGTATAACTCTCACTAGCTGGTGTATAGTTATCTTTAATTTTTGACTTATTGTTACCATTGTCCAAGATAAATACATAACCCTCGGGTGTAATCATCGCCGCATGCTGGCTCCACTGCCACTCCAAATCACCTACTGGCTTAAAGAAATACTTCTGGTAGGCCTCGCTCCAATTTGTTGGATCACCAATAATCCAATTAAGCTTACCGTCATCATAATCAATATTAATTACCGCATCTTGATGCCTCCCAGAAAGAGTAATCGAGTTTGTTCGTTTGTCATACCAAACTGAATTATTATGGAACCAGTCATAGTCCGTCCAACTCTCACTCTTCCCGTCTTCGGTGTTGAGGAGTTCTTTCAAATCGAATCGCTTAACAATCTCTCCGGTCTGGCGATCCATCTCGACGACGATATCCTCAACCGTGCCCGCTTCACTAGTAAAGTCATCCGAAGCAATCAACAAATTTCCCCTCTCCATCTCGTAATAATCGTGGTGATAACCACCCTCTAAACTATATTCTATGTAGACTTTTCCCAGTAAATCCATTTCATATAGTCCAGTAGTATAATACGGCGGGTTGACCAGTCTATCAGTACTAATCAGCAAGTGGCCATTGGCCAGTCTGCCAATTTTCCAAGTTGCCCGTTCGGTCAGATACCATCTAACATCACCGTTGACATCATAAGCAACCGTGTAGCCACCCGCACTTGATGGCGAGAAGAAATATAATTCATTAGAAAGCTTATCTTTTTGAGCTGTTAACTCTATCGGCAGAATCATATTGTCAGGCAACTGATCGGTCGTTATATCGATAATCTTAGTCTCATCACCTGCTATAATCTCAACCTGGTTAGTCTGCCCCGGATACAGACCATAAATTGGCAGATAGTGGATTTTTGACGCTTCAAACTCATGGCTAAAAGAACTAAGATCATCCCTGCCCCTGATAGTCACCGTTGGTGCAACCTCGGATTTAGTTTCAAATGCCACCAGTGCTGTTAGTGGTGAATTATCATAAGGGTTAACTATCACTTTTGGCTCATCTAACGAATGGCCAGACAGTTCAAATTTTCCCTCCGCCTCATGCTGTTTTTGAATCATACTAACAACAGAAGCCACTTGCTCGCCGCCAGACGATAGCTTATTAAGCATCCAGTAAGCCCCTGCCAGCATAGCCGCGATAATTACAGCACTAGTAGTCACCACTATCAGACTTTTTTTTCGTTTCACTATACCCCTCCTATCGTGCTTTGTGCCTCTAGGCTATTCATCTATTATTATACACTGTTATAATCAATAGGCATGAAAGATTTCATATCAGTTACAGACCCTGAATTAGCTAAGATAATTAATGATGGCATGGTTGGTATTATACCGACCGATACTATCTATGGCTTAGCTGGGGCGGCTAGTTCCGAGCCAGCTATTTCCAAAATGTATAGTTTAAAAAAACGAAAGCGCCAACCAGGAACCATCATCGCTTCGAGCATCAAACAGCTAGAAGTTCTTGGCTTCTCGCGAGAAGATCTAAAATTAATGACAAAATTTTGGCCTGGCCCGATTAGTTTTGTCTTGAACGCTGAGGGAGTAGCCAGTTATATAAAGAAGGATCTAAATTCGCTAGCAGTACGCATACCAAATAGCTCTGAACTACTCGACCTACTATCGAAAACTGGACCACTAATGACCACCAGCGCGAATCCACCGAGCACCCCAAGCGCCACTAATATCGAAATGGCGAAAGAGTATTTCGGTGATAGCGTTAACTTTTATGTCGACGGCGGGGAATTATCAAACCGTGAGCCATCAACAATTATCGGCTTTGATGGAACTGGTAAAATCCAAATATTCCGCGAAGGCGCAGCTAGCGCCGAGACGATTCAAGATATATCCAAACAAATGCAATAAATTAAAGAGGTCATTTAAGACCCCTTTAATATGCTTCAGCCCGAGATTATTTCTTTTTCTCAGAAATACTGATTTTCTTTGGCTCAGGCAGTGGTGTGAGCGGTACACTAACTTTTAGTACGCCATCTTCGAGATGAGCACCAACCTTGTCAGCATCGGCTCGCTTAGGCAAAGCAACACGCCTGTAAAAGCTACTTGAGCTCTCACGAACAACATATTTTTTAGCCTTATCCTCTTCTTTCTCGTGACGTTCTGCGCTAATAACAAGAGCCCCATTCTCGATCTCGATAGTGACATCTTTCTGGTCAAAGTTCGGTAGATGCGCTTCAATGACTAGATTACCATCTTTCATATACACATCTGTTGTCGGAATATTTACCCCTTTCATAGGTGACACCCAATCATCGCCAAAAAGTTGTTTTTGCAGAGCCGAAAGCTCCGCAAATGGATCCCATCGCACTAAATTGTTCATATTATCCCCTTTTTATTATTAGTTGATATTGGAGAAGCAAAAAAGCTTCTAGCTTCATTATAAATAGTTGGCACTCTCATGTCAAGAGTGCCAATTTTGGCAATCTAACACCTGTTATTCTTGGTTCTCGACGTATTCTTCGATCTTCTGTGTGTAAATCGTATAGTTCTTCCGCGTGTGGCTAATTAGTTTTTTTAATTCAAGATTTCTCAACTCAGCGCTAGCAGTTTCTCGGCTTAATCCCAGTAAATTAGCTATTTCTTGCTGGGTAATTTTCAGATGGGACGAAGTAGATTGTGCGCCAAAAACTGAACCAAATCGGCTAGCCATATAGAGCAAAGTTCGAGCGACCTTGCCACTTGAGGCTGTCCAAATACTCTGGGTCAACCTCGTTACTGATACCTCAATGGTTTTACCTCTCGGGCTAGAGCCAGCAGAAAAAGGTATCATGAAACAAAATCCTCTCAAGCCCGACGCTCCGATTCTCAATCGGACAATGGTCATCCGCACGATCATTATGGCTCTAACGATTGCAGGCCTGACACTAGTCACTTTCATATTCTTCTCAGATAAATTTGGCCATCAATACGCCCAGACAACAGCGTTTATCGCTTTAGTAGCTAGTCAATGGGGTAGCGCTTTCGCGGCAAGATCAGACCACGAATCAATTTTCAAACACCTAAGAGTAATGAACAAGAGTTTTTATATCGGGTTTATTATATCTTTTATTCTACAGGCAATTGTTCTTTTGACTCCGGCTAGAGAAATATTCCGTCTAACACAAGTCGAAACGTCACACCTAATATCTCTCTCACTCATCGGATTTGTTATCCCTATTGTCAGCTCCGAAATCCATAAGTTCCTGTGCTGGCATACTAAAACAAACTAACGTATCTCTCACCAGCCGAGCCCCTCAGTCGAAGTAATTATGCCCAACGAAGTATCTATCTATTTCTGCCTAGAATCATTCAAGACCTTGAGTATTTTACCGATATAGGTGTTATTAATCGTATGCGAAGCATTAATAGTTATTAATTGAATATTTTCGTTATTCTTGGCAATATCCTGAAGTACTTGATGAATTGTCAGGACATCAAATGCCCCATCAATAATCACAATCGGCAACTCAAGACCGCCTATCAACTTTAGGGTATTTTGGTTGACAATACTCGCTTGCAGGCTAGACATAAACGCCGGTAAAGTCTCTGGAGTAACCTTCAAGCTCTGGTTGATTATCCGCAATCTTCTACCTATAGCGTAGGCATTCATCACCAAACTGGGGTTCTTGGATAAATCTTTATATAAATGGGTTAAAGTATCTTGATGAATTTTTCTCGTTTTCGGGCTGAATTCCGAATCATAAATTGGAGGCGAGCATAATACCAATTTTTTCGCGTGCAACGGGTATCGTCTTGCGAATTCAACAGCTACCAGACCACCTAGTGAATGCCCGATTATCACGACATCCCCGGCTATCCTTAACCTAGTGTAAGTCATCAGTAGACTACGCGCCTGCACCGTAGTATTGTAGCGTGCCCACTCTGGCTTTTTTGAATCGCCAAATCCCAGCAAGTCTAACGTTACATAGTTCACGTTCTCTGGGAGTTTTTTAAGTAACGGATCCCAAAGTTCGCCCGTATCACCAAGCCCGTGGATAAAAATATAAGTTACGGAGTTACTCTTCCGTAGTCTCTTTTTTCGAACATGAAGTGAATAAGGGATACGCAACCATCTATGTATAGCTGTATCAAATAATCCCATATTCACATTATATACAGTTTTTTGAAATCAGCTCAAGGCTATAACGGTTAACCTATGCGATTAGCAAGTTTGTTATTTACGGTTTTTTGCAGTGGAATTTCTTTTACAAGGCGCTTGCTTAGCACGCCATCGTGCATTTCGTAAACTGAGTCACAATATTTCAATAATCTCTCGTCATGAGTTACCATGATCGTTGCCTTGCTACGTTTGTGAGTTTCATCTGCCAACAGCCCGACTACCTCGAACGCCTTAGTGCTGTCCAAGCTAGCCGTTGGTTCATCGGCCAGTATCAAAGTTGAAGATCCATAAAGTACCTTGGCGATTGCTACACGCTGTCGCTCACCGCCAGATAAATCGCTTGGATATTTCCGACGTAATCCGTATACTCCAAGAGTTTTGAGCAATTTTTTAATTGAATCAGACTGCTCTTCTCGGCCAGACGCTTTGTCTATTAGTTTTAGCTGTTTTTCGACTGATAAATATGGTACTAAATTAGAGTTCTGCAATATAAACCCTATCTTTGACAGCCTTATTTTAGACAGCTCTTTTACGGAGAGCTTGGTAATGTCGATGTTATCGACTATCACAGATCCCTCGGAAGGGTTCCTGAGCCCACCAGCAATCGTCAGGAATGTGCTTTTTCCAGAGCCAGACGGACCAATTATAGCTGCGAACTCACCAGCCTTAATTGAAAAATTAGTTTCAGCCAGAGCGATAACTTTTTTACTGCCCTGGATAAACTGACGACCTACATTCTTCAGCTCTAATATTGTTTCGTTTTGGTTCATGCTAGCCGATTGCCTCGACTGGGTCTATTTTTACAACAGACCTAACAGATGCTATACCACCAATAACCGCACAAGCCAGGAATATAACCGCAATACCGATGAAAAAGAACAGGTTTACAGCAAACGGCACCTTGTCTGCCAAAAGAAAGCCAGTTAGCATAGCTAGGGCTATCCCAGTCGCTAAGCCGATTGATGATAGCACTAGAACCTGAACCATGACCGATCTCCCGATATAAGAACTGGATATGCCTTCGGCTTTCAAAACTCCAAAAATACTCTTTTTTTGCATTGTTAAAATATAAATGAATATAGCCAAAACGAAAGCCGCGATACCAATGAGGAAACCGATCATCAGACTAAAGGTTAGTACTTGCGCTTGGTAGCCTGGTAGCGCAAAAGAAAAGTCTTGAATTGTCTGCCAGCCCATTCGCTCATTACTGTAGCCATCAGCTTCTTGGTCAAGTGTAACCAGGGCACTAATCGTAGTATCATCTCGCATAGATGACATCCCTAGAACCTGGCTCGTAGCAACGCGCCAATTTTCTAACCCCATGTAGACTACAGGTGAAGTCTGAAATGTTGCATCACTCACAAAGCCAACAATAGTGTAGTTAGTATCGTCGCCCTCAAGTTTAAACTCCCCACCAACGCTCAACCCAAGTTTTTCGAGCTCATCGCTCACGACTACTTCGCTATCAGACTGGATACCCCGACCTGATACAACCGACGGAGCCAAAAAACTACCGGTATCAACACCGAACAAAGCAACGTCTTCAGTCTCACCAATCTGAACTGTAGCAGAACTAACACCCAGTGGCGCAACATCTCTGCTTAATATATTTTTGTAATCAGTTTCATAAAGTAGCGAACGAGCGATATTGTCGTTTGAAGATTTACTTAGAATGATACCGCTAGCATCCCACTTGTCGATAGCGTTAGTGTAGCTAATGGCCAGTCCATAGGCTAATGCCGTCAGGAAGAATACTAGGTAACTAACTAGTATAATAACAAAGGCTATCAGAACAAACCTAGATTTCTCTTTAATCATTTCATTGATGGCTAAAAACATATGTATATTGTAGCAACCTTTATCTATTAGGGTCAATCGAGTGCAAGGACAACAGCTTAACATTAGTCTTACTTATTGTTATAGTGCGGAGCCTACACTATAATTATGAAATATGCACCCTCATTCCGCACAGCAGGGTTCGCTATCAACAATAGACTCAGTAATTAATAGTTTCTTTGAGCGATCTATAAAAGACGCAGCGACAATAGACCCTACTTATGAAAGATTATGGAAAGCTCTTTATTCACTTATTCAGTCTGGCGGAAAACGTCTCAGACCTAAAATGACCCTGCTGTCGTATGAGGCATTTGGTGGGTCGAGCCCGAAGCAAATCATGCCAATTGCAGCAGCGCAGGAATTATTACACTTTTCACTATTGATTCATGACGACGTAATCGATCGTGACTATATCCGATACGGCGTGGCAAATATCGCCGGCCAATACAGACAAACTTACTGCAGTCGTGCCTCATCCGCCGAAGATTTAATACATTTTGCTAACAGCGCAGCAATTATTGCTGGCGATCTCATGCTTTCGGGGGCACACCAACTCATTGCTTCCAGCGAGCTACCACGCAAATCTATCGCTACAGCGCAACGTCTGCTGAGTAACGGAATCTTTGAGGTAGCAGCAGGACAGTTGCTCGATTTTGAACTCAGTTTTATGCCATATAAGCAGGGCGATGCGCTGAAAGTTGCCATCTACAAGACAGCCAGTTACTCATTTGTGCCTCCACTTCTTACGGGCGCAAGCTTGGCAGGCGCTGAGTCCGATCAACTATCGGATCTTCGTGACTTTGCTATCGCTCTAGGTGTTGCGTTTCAATTCACAGATGATATTTTAGGCGTTTTTGGTGATGAAAAGAAAACTGGCAAATCAAATATTAGCGATATCGCTGAAGGCAAGCGAACTTTTATGGTAGAAAAAGCCTTCAAATTATTCTCGACAGCTGATAGAGCAGTTTTCATGAAAGCTTTCGGCAACGCCGATGCTTCGCATAGTGAAATTGAAGCCGCCAAGCTTTTGCTCGAGTCCTCGGGCGCACGTTACGCAACCGAGCAGCGTATTACCCACTACACCGATCTATCGCGACAATCACTAGCAAAGCTTAATTTAGAGCAAGACAAGAGCCAGTTACTTGAACAAATAATTAGCTGGGTAACAAACCGGTCGTCGTAGTGGAGCTATATAATAAAATTGCCTATGAGATAAGTAGGCACTTGACTCTTCGGTACTCGACATCATTTGGTATGAGTAGTCGTCTTTTTAGCCGAAATATTCGCCCGCACATTTATGCTATCTACGGTTTAGTTCGGGTTGCCGATGAGATTGTAGATACTTACATGGGCGACGACGCTAGCGTGCTACTTGACGAACTTGAGCATGACACTGAGAGATCCATGGCTGGTGGGTACAGCTCAAACCCTATCGTACAAGCTTTTGCTATCTGCGCAAGAAAGTATAGTTTCGGATCAGAGTTAACACGCCCCTTCTTCGCCAGTATGCGTGCCGACTTAGCTCCGCATACCTATGACGACACTCTGTATCGACAGTATATCTACGGTTCGGCAGAAGTAATCGGCTTAATGTGCCTAAAGGTATTTGTAACTGGAGACATGTCACGCTACCAAGAACTATCAGATGGAGCACGAGCGCTCGGTGCGGCCTATCAAAAAATCAATTTCCTCCGAGATATGCGTGATGACAACGCTAGACTAAAGAGGGTTTATTTTCCAAACATAGAGTTCAATTCATTCAACAACAAGCAGAAACAACTTATCGAATCCGACATCGAAAAAGATTTTTCAACCGCTCTTGAAGCTCTCAAAAAACTACCAAAAGGCGCAAGAGTAGCATCGATGCTGAGCTACGACTATTATCAAGCCTTGTTCGCAAAGCTAAAGAGAGCCGACGTTAGTACAATTAAAACCGCTCGGATTAGGATATCTGATACCCTCAAGCTTATACTATTGATCAGGAGGTTTGTTTTAAGATGAAAAAAACTGCGATAATTATTGGTGCGGGCTACGGTGGCATGGCTACAGCGAACATCCTAGCAAAAGCTGGCTACGAGGTAACTATCTATGAAAAGAACAGCGAAGCTGGCGGACGAATTGCTATTAAAAAGCAAAATGGCTACACGTTTGACGTTGGTCCCTCCTGGTACTTAATGCCTGAGGTGTTCGAGCAATACTATCAATTGTTCGACCAATCAGCCGAAAAACGCCTCGACCTAGTTAGATTTCAGCCTGGCTACAATGTCTACTTTGAGCATGCCGATCCGCTAGTTATTCAGGGAAGTGTCAAACAAGACAAGCATTTATTTGAAGCGATCGAGCCAGGAGCTGGTATGGCACTTGAGCGCTACGTGAGAAAAAGCAGTCTAGCCTACAAACTTGCTGTTAAATACTTCCTCTACAATAATTTTCAGAGGTTTCGAGATGTATTTCGCTGGCCCATCATTAAGAACTCCTTGAGTATGTTGAGTCTGACTATACAGCATCTTGACAGCTATGTCTCAAAGTTTTTCAAAGATCAAAGGCTTAAACAGCTACTCGAGTATCACATGGTGTTTTTAGGCAGCTCGCCTTTTCAAGCTCCAGCAATCTACACACTGATGAGCCACCTCGACTTCGTCAGCGGGGTCTATTACCCGCGTCGAGGTATGATTACTCTTGCTGATGACATGAAAGCGCTCGGTGAAAATCTCGCAGTTAAATATCAATTCGACGCGCCTGTAAAAGAGATTTTGGTTGAAAATTGCACTGCATTTGGCATCAGGCTAGATGACGGTAGCGAAGCTCGAGCCGATATCATCATTTCTAATGCTGACTTGCACCACACTGAGACTAAACTACTTGCACCCCAACACCAAAGCTTTCCTCAAAAGTACTGGGACAAACGGCAACCAGGTCCAGGGGCGTTGTTAGTCTCAGTCGGTATAAAGGGAGAGTTGCCAGACCTCAAACACCACAATTTATTTTTTGTCGATGATTGGCGTGGAAACTTTAGGGATATTTACGAGAACAAGGTAGTGCCCGAAAACGCATCAATATATGTCTGCAACCCCACTAAAACCGATCCATCTCTCGCTCCCGAAGGACACGAAAATTTATTTTTCCTCATACCTATACCAGCTGGAGTGGAACTTGATGATAACCAGCAAAATGATTTGGCCGACAGGTCGATAGCTACACTTGCGACCGTCGCCAAGATCCCAGACTTAGCGGAGCGCATTGTTGAGCGCAACATTTTTGGCCCAGCTGATTTTAGCCAACAATACAACGCCTGGGAGTTCAATGCCTTTAGCGGTGAGTCCCATTTGCTTAGACAAAGTGTTATCTTCCGAACACCAAACAAAAGCCGTAAGGTAAAAAATCTTTATTATGTTGGTGCTGGCACACTGCCAGGCATCGGACTTCCGATGTGCCTGATTAGCGCTCAATTAGTCTACAAACAAATAGTCGATAACCGCGCTGCAGGACCGCTCCAGAAAGATGAACTATAGTGCAATACCTCTATCTCGTGACGATTCTTTTTAGCATGGCTGGCATAGCGACTCTTGATTGGCGTTACAAACTAGCTCTCTTTTACGACAAAAAGAGAGCTCTTATTACCATATTAATCGGCGTGGCGGTATTCATTGTCTGGGACGTGTTTGGTATTGCTCTGGGTATATTCTTTAGTGGCCAATCCCACTACATGAGTGGCCTATACCTCGGTCCTGAATTCCCAATAGAAGAGTTGTTATTTATAAGCTTCCTGTGCTACTTTACGCTTGTATTGTATCGATTTGGAGAAACTAAATGGCGACGTATTTAATACTCAATCTTTTTTTTATGGCTGTCTGCCTGTTGGTGCTTAAATCACTTAAAAGCCTATCCTGGAACAGAACAATGATACTGTTACTAGCAATATTAGTTGTGTCTACGGCCATATTTGACTCACTAATCATCACCGCTGGTATCGTTGCATATGATACAGGCAAGATTTCCGGCTTGGTGATCGGACTGGCACCAATCGAAGATTTCATGTATGCAATTTTAGCAGTCGTTATCATCCCAAATATATGGGATAAAATAGGAGGAAAAAATGCTTAGCAAACTAAAAAGTCTTGCCCTTATATCACGGCCCATTTCTTGGCTGAACACAGCCTTCCCTTTCGGGGCCGCATACCTAGTAACTGGCGGTTCGCTTGATCCTGTGTTCTGGTCGGGCGTGTTTTACTTTTTGATCCCCTACAACCTACTAATGTACGGCATTAACGATGTGTTCGACTACGATTCGGACATGCTCAATCCGCGCAAAGGTGGCATCGAAGGAGCCAAAGAACAAAAATCCATGCATCCGCTAATTATCATTTCGTCAATCACCCTAAACCTCCCGTTCCTCGTCTACCTGCTCATGAGTGGCTCTCTACTCACAAACACCATCTTGGCGTTAGTAGTGTTTTTAGTTATCGCATATTCCATAAAGGGACTGCGGTTCAAGGAAGTGCCCATACTAGACTCGGCTACCAGTAGTTTACACTTCGTCGGCCCGATGGTTTACGCGATGAGCATAACGGGCTTCGAAGCAACATATTGGCCATATGTCATTGCCTTCTTTGTGTGGGGGGCAGCCAGTCACGCTTTTGGCGCAGTTCAGGATGTTATTCCTGATCGAGAAGGTAAGTTAGCCTCGATCGCAACTATCTTTGGAGCTAGAACAACAACTCGCTTAGTATTTGTTCTCTATATTGTCGCTAGTGCCACTCTCGCTTTGCAAGGGGCTTTGGTGGCTCTGGTAGGTCTAGTTAGTTTGTCGTACGCATTAAATGTCATCCCTTATCTAAATGTCACCGACAAAACATCCGCCTCCACAAACAAGGGCTGGCGTCGATTCATCTGGCTGAATTTAACCACCGGCTTTGTCATAACCATGGTTCTCATAGTGGGCGCGTTGGGCTGGTAGGCTATGCCGTTTAATCACTATGCTAAGATTAAACGAATCCTGTCCGCCCAACATGATGGATGGGTTATTAAACGCATCGACCAACCAACGACTGCCAAAAACTTTCAGGGTCAGATTGTACACTACGAGCATTATTATCGCATCTACGATGCCAGCGATCAGCCTATAAAGTACTGCAAATTCCAACAGATTGAGCGACTAGCTCGGGCACTTGGTACTACTGTTGAAAATCTACCCGTAGTTGAATAAATTTTCTCCGTAGCTTACTCGAGGTAGCGCTATTCAGCGCCGATACGGCCAAATTAGTTAAAGCCTAAACAGCATACTTGACTATTTATCGATTGTATGATAAAATGCTAATAATATTAGAATTAATTCTACTGGAAGGAATAACTATGGCAGAGGTACCAAAGAATGCACCTAATAAAACGAACGGGGATAAATCAGTGCTGTTTACCGACGAAACATACGCCGAATGGCTAGAGGCCAACGGCCAAAGCGGTAATAATATCATAAAAGACCCACAAAAGGCAATGTTTATAGCAAGAGCCGAATATGAATATCGCAACAAGGCCGCACAATATAGAAGATTAGCAAATTTAGCCTTAAATATTTTTGAAATTATTGGCTACGGCAATGACGAAAATTTCGCGCCTCATATTGACCGTATTCTAGCACAAAAGTCGATTCGTGAAGAGTTGGGTGCTTTATGGCATCTCGTTCGTAAGGGCAAACTACCACAAGACTATTATGACTATTATCAGCTGCTGAACCGAGCTAATGGTCTCCCGTCGGATAGTCTCTATGAGGAGCTTATGGGTCGGCTGAATGAGGATATAACTAGGCACACCGCAAATGCGGATGAGGAAGTCAAAGCCGCTAGTGCGCGGTATGAGGATATGAATGGACAAAGACGGCTAATCGGAGGAGCTTCGTTCAAGCGAACACCAACAGGTTCTGCAATAACACACTCTAAATTACCCGATGCCAATCGGACACTCACATTTACGAAACCGCAAAGCGAAAAATAAAACCCCTGATTCCGTTGAGCTTTTTTCTCAGTACTCCAGAGTAAAGGATCAAATTGGCGTCATCAACCATGAAAACTATAAACAATTCTTTGGCGCGGAAGCTGCCGATAAGTTTGCCAGTGACATGACGAACCATGATATTGATAAATATAGTGAAGTCGACCCACTCATCGACTACTGTTAGCATTGTCTCAAATGCAACTTCAGTATTAGCATTATTATCAATTAACGTATTGTCGAGGTCAAAAATTAGCAACATAAAAGAGTACTATGCTCGTATCTCACAAACGTAATATCTGATAGTATAAAGATATGAATCGAACAAAATCTAGAGTCGCCTCGTCTAACACTACAGGATCACACTGGCTACCACTCATTGCCGTAGCGCTGGGTATTTCACTCATCATTATGGATGCTACAGTCATCAACGTGGCACTTCCCGTTATTATCGGAGACTTACGCCTTAGCGTTACTCAAGCCGAATGGACGAACGCCATATATTCATTGGTCTTTGCCGCGCTACTTATTACGTCTGGCAAACTTGGTGATTTGCATGGCCGTCGCAAGATGTTTTTGTACGGAATGATAGTCTTCGTTATGGCAAGTATTGCCACGGGTTTGTCTGCTAACGGCGAATGGCTAGTGACAGCCAGGCTACTACAAGGAATAGGTGCTGCCATGATTATGCCAGCTACACTCGCAACCCTCAACGCAATCTATCAAGGCAGAGAGCGAGCTATCGCCTTCGCGGTTTGGGGCTCAACTATTGGTGGCATGGCGGCACTTGGACCACTATTAGGAAGCTGGCTAACGACATACTACAGCTGACACTGGGCATTTTGGATAAATATCCCTGTTGGACTGCTCATTATATGGCTAACTATGAGATTTCTACCCGAAACGCGTGACGACACAGCACCAAGGAGGCTTGATTACCTAGCTTCATTACTATCGGCATTCGGACTCGGTGCAATAGTATTTGCACTCATAGAGAGCCAGAAGTATGGATGGTGGCTACAAGACTCTGGCGCAATCTCACCGGTGCCTATTGCTCTTGCTGCTGGATTAATCCTTACGAGCATCTTTGTTCGATACCAAACTGTTCGAACACGTCAAAATAAGCCAGTATTGGTTGATTTTCGATTGCTCAAAGTCAAATCTTTTCGATATGGGTCGATGGCGGCACTCATCGTGGCTCTTGGCGAATTTGGACTGCTCTTTACACTACCTCTACTGCTCCAAAACTCACTCGGATACACAGCTCTTGCTACAGGCTGGCTGATCGTTTCGCTGGCTTTGGGGACATTCCTAATATCTAGCATGACACCACAACTTACACGTAGATTTGGTGGCAGAACCGTCGTCCAGATCGGACTAGGGCTCGAAGTAATTGCGATTGCAGGACTAGCAATAACCATTACTGCTTCAGCCAATGGCTGGCTGATCGCCCTATGGCTCTTTATGTACGGTGTTGGGGTAGGGATGGCATCCGCTCAACTTACAAGTGTTATTCTTGCAGATATACCGTCGGCGCAATCCGGCCAAGCATCGGGCCTACAGAGTACTTTCAGGCAAATCGGCTCGGCTTTAGGTGTTGCCATACTGGGTGCAGTTCTTATCGGATCACTTGGCAGTGCGACAGCTACAAACTTGGCAGCAACCAGCAAGGCGCCTGTTGAAGTGCAGCAAAAGGCTGTAAAATCTGTCACCGACACGGCTGGCGTAACCATTCCGTACCTACAAGCAAATCCATCCACAAAGGCACTAGGAGACTCCGCACAGAAAGCTATGATTGAAGCCAGCAAGGTTACTTTTGGCATCGCAGCAGTTATTATCACCCTAGGTTTTGTATTCACGTGGATGCTACCGAAACAACCAAAACAGCAATAAAATATCTTCTAGGATTTATAGCCTTGATAAAACCAGACTTGGCGTGATAATTTCAGTTTGAACTATTTGTTCCCTTTTTCTTCATCGTCTTCATCTTTCTTTGTCGGCTCCTCGCCAGTTTCGACTAGTGAACAAACTTTGTAAATCACATACAGACTCTAGTATTTATTTAAGTGCAGACTTTGCGTAAGAAATTATTATTAGCGCCCCAAGAAGCGCAAGGATGGCATAACGCACTATGCGAAATATCTTTCTCCTTCTTAGCGTCCTAGAATCTAAACCTGGATCGACAATCTGAGGCGTCGCCATCTTCCGAAATACTTCAGCAATGACTAGCAAAGAAATATATAATATGGCAGCCACAAAACCAAACGCAAGCCCAAAAAGTGGCCAACTAAATACCATTATAATACCTAGAGCCAGCACTATGTGCGCAATAACCACTAATACAGTACTAACCTCAGTTAGGCGTTGTGTTTTTTCTGGACTTTTAACCATACATTCATGGTAGCATATAAAAACTAAAACACCTTGCTTGCTCAAATCACTTCTGATTGGCTCCGGCTAGT
>CAZJUX010000001.1:11969-120014 GCA_964549705.1 uncultured Candidatus Saccharibacteria bacterium | reverse complement strand
CATTTGTGCTAGAGTGATAAGTGAACATTACCAAAGACAGTGGCGATCAAACAAAGTTTGAGCGAAAAATGCCACCTAGGGATGCGAATCTATATTCGAAGTGTCTTTGGTAGTGCGAGAATCAAAGACCTTTTTTATTTTCAAAAGTTATCTGATTCTCCGTTACCGAACCTTAACAAATTGGTCTATATCAAATCAACCAGAAAGGATTTTATGGCAATTTCACGCGATAAAAAACAATCTTTGGTTGCCGAGTTAAATGATTTATTGTCAAGCTCCAAGGGGATAGCTTTTGCCCAATATTCAGGCATCTCAGTTACAGAACTTCAACAACTCAGGAAGTCTGCACGTGAAGCAGGAGTGGTTATAAAAGTCGTTAAAAACCGCCTCGTTAGGGTAGCAATGAGCCAAACCGACGCTTTCAAGACGACTAATAACGATTCCCTGGAAGGACAGCTAGTCTACGCCTTTAGCGACCAGGATGAAGTCGCATCAGCGCAAGTTTTGAATAACTTCGCAAAAGACAACCCTTTGCTCCAATTGGCGGGTGGCTTCTCGAGCGACGGCCTGGCACTGAATGCAGATGAAGCAAAAGCACTTGCAACCTTGCCAAGCAAGAATCAACTCATCGCTGAAGTGGTGGCTCAACTATTGTCACCAGTTCATGACACGGTTAATGCACTATCTGGTAATCTACATGGGCTACTTGACGGCATCGAAGCCAAGGCAACCAATTAATATTAATTGATAAATTTGAAGAGGAATACAATAATTATGGCAGATATTAAGAAACTAGCCGAAGAACTAGTAAAGCTTACTGTTCTTGAGGTTAACGAACTAAAGAACCTATTAAAAGACGAGTACGGTATCGAGCCTGCTGCAGCAGCTATCGCAGTTGCTGGACCAGCCGCAGGCGCCGACGCAGCTCAAGCTGATGAAAAAACTGAGTTTACTGTAACCCTGAAGGATGCAGGTTCTCAAAAAGTCGCAGTCATCAAAGCTGTTAAAGAACTTACTGGCCTAGGACTCGGCGAAGCTAAAGCTATCGTAGACGGCGCTCCAGCACCCGTCAAAGAGAAAGTTTCCAAAGACGAAGCCGATGAAGCTAAAGCTAAACTAGAAGAAGCAGGCGCTACAGTCGAGCTAGTCTAGTTACGGGCGCACACCAGACCAATTTGTTAACCAATTATATACCGCCTATACATGGGCGGTATTAATATTGCAAGAGTAAAATTAGCAACGTTTTAGTCACGATGTCTGTTGTGGCTGTGGAAAGATCTGATTATTTCCGCTAAAATCTTGAAGTTGATGTCAAGGTATGGTATATATGATTCTAGGATTAACTAAAAATAGACAAAGGAATGCGAGAACCATATGTCAGAGTTACCAGAAAAACAAGTTAGACGGCTACGGTCACTTATCCAAGAGGCAGAAACAAATTTAGCGGCAGCGAAAGAGTTATTGATGAGTGTGCTAGGCGATGATGACCAAATTGTTAGCTCCAAAGGTTCAAATGAAGAAGTCGGCGGGAAAGTAATCGAAGGTATATTTGATGGCCAAATGATGCTTGGACCCGATGGAAAAAATTATCCGATATCAGCTAACTATGCATCAAAATCAAAACTTGTAGAGGGTGATATCCTGAAGCTTACCATTGCTGACGACGGCGGATTCATCTATAAGCAAATCGGTCCTGTTCCGCGAAGACAAATCATCGGCACACTAGTCCAGCACGAAGGCATCTATTACGTTGAGGCTGGAGGCCACGAATATCGCATCCTACTGGCAAGTGTAACTTATTTTCGCCTCAATATTGGTGACCAAGTCACTATTATCGTTCCTGAAGACAACCTAGACGCCACCTGGGCAGCTGTTGAAGCATCTCTCTAGTTTAGTTATCCCCTATAATTTGCTACAATAGATATGAATAGGGGAGAGTGTGAGACTAGCATTATATAGAAAATACCGAAGTAAGAACCTAGATGAGGTTTTAGGCCAAGATCACGTCATCGCAATCTTGAAAAAATCGCTTGAAAGAGGAATTATTTCTCATGCCTATTTGTTGACTGGGCCCCGTGGAACAGGCAAAACAAGTGTAGCGCGTATATTGGCTCACGAAATCAACCAGCTACCTTATGATGGAGAAAACTCGCATCTTGACATCATAGAGATTGATGCTGCTAGCAACAGCGGTGTAGATAATATTCGAGAATTACGTGACAAAGCTCAAGTTGCTCCATCGATTGCAAAATACAAAGTTTATATAATCGATGAAGTTCACATGTTATCCAAATCTGCTTTTAATGCACTCCTTAAGACGCTCGAAGAGCCACCTAGTCATGTAGTTTTCATCCTGGCTACTACCGATGTTGATAAATTGCCAGCAACCATCATAAGTCGTGTTCAGCATTATTATTTTCACCCAATTGCCGAAGCGGTTATTGCGCCTCGTCTGATTGAAATAGCCAAACTCGAAGGTTTCGTCTTAGATGAAGAAGCTGCTCAATTAATCGCTAAACAGTCTCGTGGAGGGTTCCGCGATAGCCTAAGCCTACTTGACCAATTATCAGCCCTGGTTGATGAAAAAACCCCACTAACTAGAGAGTTGGTTGCCAAAAACCTCGGCCTAGTTAGTTCTGAAATTATCGCTCAACTACTTGACTCGTCTATGGCAGGAAACCACAAAGAAATTATTTCGATCCTGGATTCTCTTGAATTATCCGGCGTTGATTCTCGAACTATAATCAGCCAGCTACTTAACGAGGCGAGGACAAGACTGGCTAATTTCCCGAGGCTAACAAATATTATTTCTGATTTAATTGAGGCAATTAGGCACCCGTATCCAGAACTAAAGCTGATGACCACTTTAATAGGGCAGGGATCAGCTCAACCCAGCAACCTGTCGCCCCAGGATAAAATAAAAATCACCCCGACCCCAGAGAAACCACCAACCAATAAATATGCCACAAAACCCATTAAAAAGGCTGGGACTGATTCTAGCAAATCCCAGCGACCAATAGAGTCATCTATTGTTCAATCTGAAACACCCCAAGAACAAAGCGCCGATAAATTAACAAAGTTTGACTGGAAGAATTTAATCGACAAGGTTAAGCCACATTCAATAATGCTCTACACACTACTTCAAAAAAGCAGGCACAGCTTCTCGGGTAAAACCTTGACAATATTCACCAACCGAGAGCTTGATAGAAAAAAACTCGAAGACAGCAAGAACCATTCACTTATTAAGCAAGTTCTAAAAACGAATAACTTAGATGGCATTGACGTTGTCATAAAAAAGGGGAGCGTCGAACCAACCAGCCCTGATGTGGCTAACGTGATGGCAATGATGGGCGGCGGTGAAGAACTTAATTTGGAGAGTATATGACAGATAGAAAGAAATCAATCAACACTAGCGCTGGAAAAATCCCCCCGCAAAACCTAGACGCAGAAAAGAGCTTACTTGGGGCTGTGTTAATTGACGAAAATACACTCGCTGATGCTATAGAAATTGTTCATCCAAATGACTTTTATGATAAAAATCATGAGTTTATTTATATGGCGATGTTGAGACTATTTGAGAAGCATCGTCCAGTTGACCTCTTAACTTTAACCGAGGAATTAAATAAGAAACAAGAACTAGATATCATCGGCGGCTCGACATACTTAACAAGCTTAACTAATTATGTTCCGACATCCGCTCATGCCTCTGCTTATGCCGAAATGGTTGCCCAAAAAGCAGTTAGGCGTCGTTTAATTCACGCTAGCTCTGAGATAGCTGAACTGGGTTATGATGAATCAACTACAACCCAAGAATTACTCGAAAAAGCCGAAGCTGAAATATTTAGCGTTTCCGATCAATCGCTAAAACAAGACTTAACTAGTATCGAAGAAATTTTAATGGACAGCTTTGATAGGATTGAAGAGCTTCACAAGAACAAGGGTGAGCTTCGCGGAATTCGTACTGGTTATCGCGACCTCGATAACATGACCGCTGGGTTTCAGCGCTCAGACCTAATCATTTTGGCCGCCCGACCATCTATGGGTAAAACCACTTTGGTTACTAATATCGCCTATAACGTCGCAACGATAGAGAAGAAGCCTGTTCTATTTTTTAGTCTTGAAATGAGCAAGGAACAACTGGTCGATCGCATGCTGGCTGATGCAGCCAATGTTGATTCGTGGAGTATCCGAACAGGCAAATTAACTGACGAGGATTTCATGAAACTAAGTGAGGCATCCGGGGAACTAGCAGAAGCGTCAATTTTTATTGATGACACGCCGAGCCTAAGTGTTCTCGAGATGCGCACCAAGGCTAGGCGGAAACATCACGAAGAACCACTTGGACTGATTATTGTCGACTACCTACAGCTAATGCAAACCGCGACCAACCACGGCGGAAATCGTGTACAAGAAGTGTCAGAGATTTCGAGAGGACTCAAACTTATCGCGCGTGAATTAAACGTGCCACTAATCGCTCTTAGCCAGCTCAGCCGATCTGTAGAAAGTCGAACGCCACCAATTCCACAGCTTAGCGACCTCAGAGAATCAGGCTCTATCGAGCAAGATGCCGATCTGGTTGCATTTATCTATCGCCCCGGTTATTACGAACCCGATAACCCTGAAGTAAAAAACATAACTGAGCTAATTGTATCTAAGCACCGTAACGGGCCGACTGGCAAAATCCAACTTTACTTCCACCCAGAACGGCTCAGATTTATGTCCCTTGACAATAAACATTAGGCTTTGTGCTAGAATAAATACAGTGAAAACTAGAGAGCCAGCAGATTTATTTCTCTACCGACATCGATATTTTATCGGCTACGGTTTTCTAGTAACAATATTTGCGCTTTATTTAGTCATAGCTAGTCTCTTATTGCCAGGCGGTTTGACCCAGGGCGAAATAGACATGGTCGGCATAACAGATCGGTTAGACTTCTCTGATCTGTCTAGTTTAGCCGTAGCAAACCTCCCCCTCCATCTACTGCAAGCAGCCATATTCTCAGTTTTTGGCGTATCAATTTTAACAATTAAATTACCCGCAATAATCCTAGCCATAGCTTCGGCTGTAGCAATCTTTTTTTTACTCAGACGCTGGTTCAAACCAAGCGTATCAATTCTCTCCCTGATATTGATAGTATCAAGCGGACAATTCTCGTTTGCCGCCCAAAGCTTCACCCCTCAAATACTATATATCTTATATTCACTGCTCATACTCCTGTTTGCTAGTCTTATCTTTCAGAAGGTAAGATGGGGTAAAATCTGGAAAATATGTCTATCAATCGCAATTGGCCTCAGCCTATTCACGCCATATTTTTGGTTTATTAACCTAGGCCTAATCACAGTTGCTATAGTTCATCCTCACACTCGACACTTCATATTGAGACGAAAATATCTACATCAATGGATTCCTGCTACATTAATTTTTTGTGTTTTGGCTATGCCAATTTTATATTTTACATTCATCTCTCATGATTTCTTAATGGAAATTATCGGGCTAAGTAACTTACCGCTATCTATCACTGAAAACATTAAAGTTCTATTAACGTCATACCTACTACCAGATCTAACAACGATCAATGGCCAAATCACGCCCCTAATGGACTTTGGTGTGCTAATCATTATTCTATTTGGTTTTATCCAAACTCTGAGAAACTGCCAATCGGCTAGGTCATATATGATTATTGCCTGGTCGGCTCTAGCCTTGCCACTACTTGTCATAGACCCGAGCCTAAACCCGATAATGACCGTCCCAGCCTTTGTTCTATTGGCCGTTGGCATGGAAACATTACTGCGCGAATGGTATAAACTGTTTCCAAAAAACCCATATGCCAGAGGAACTGGCTTAGCGATGATAATAGCCATGATTAGCACAATGACTTTGACTGGCCTAGACACTTTCATAAATAGCTATCGCCACTTGCCAGAAGCGGTTTATCAATACAATACTGATCTGATCTTACTTGCTAAACATAAGGCAGGAAATGATGTTGTATTAACTGTCGATGAAGATGAGCGTCCGATTTACGCAACACTAATAAAATATAACAATTTAGGTATGGTTATTTCAGATAAACCCCAAGCAGAATCAACACAAATCATAGTTAGCCACCAGGCAAAGTCTAACTTCGTTATACCAACTAATGCTCGGCTTTCAAGAATAATTAATAACGGTCGTCGTGAACAAGCCGACCGCTTCTACGTCTATGATATATCGACGAAATAAGCTATAATTAAAGGGACTAAGAAAACAGGAGAATATATGGCTTTAGATCAAATGAAGATGCTTCAGCAACTCAGAAAAGCACAGAAGCAATTAGGCAAGGAAATCATCGAAGTTGAAGCAGGCGACGGTGCAGTAATAGTTCAAATTACTGGCGAACTAAAGATAAAGTCAGTTAAAATAAATCCCGAGCAGGTTGATCTTGATGACATAGAACAACTAGAGCACTGGATAGAAATTGCAGTTCGCGATGGGCTAGCCAAAGCTCAAGAAGTTGCTGCAGAGACTATGAAGCCTCTCATGGGCGGGTTGGGCAATCTGCCGTTTTAATCAAATAGATGAAACAGATTCTTCCAAAAGCACTTCTACGACTAATTGATGAGCTAGGCGGTCTTCCTGGAGTTGGCGCCAGAACAGCCGAGCGCTATGCTTACGCAATTTTGAAACATAACAAAAAACAAGCGCTAACGCTCGCCGAAGCTCTGGAAAATCTACACCCCAGCATAAAGACTTGTCCGGCCACTTTTGCATTAATCAATAATGACGAAGAGATGTCTAGCCTTTATGTCGATAAATCACGCAACAAAAAACTAGTTGCCGTAGTCGAAGAACCGCTTGATATTGTGGCAATCGAAAAAACCAATCAATATTCTGGCACGTATCACGTACTTGGGGGAGCGATATCGCCAATCGATGGCATCGGGCCAGAACAATTGCATATACCAGAACTTATCAATAGATTAAAGAAAGACCAAGTTGAAGAAGTAATTATTGCAACAAACGCCTCAGTAGAAGGTGAGTCGACTGCTCTTTATTTGCAAAAATTTATCAAAGAAGCAGGTATAGACATTATGATTACTCGTTTAGCCCGAGGCATCCCAGTTGGTGTCGACTTAGAGTATGCAGATCAAATAACCTTATCTCATGCTCTAGAGGGTAGGCGAGCGATATAAGCCGAACCTGTGGACAGTCCTGGCGTGATATAATCATTACAGATGTACGAAAAACTTAATACCCTCGTAGGCAACTCTCAAAGAATAGTTATAATTCAGGCCGAGAACCCTGACGGAGATAGTCTAGGATCAAGTATGGCACTAGATGAGATATTATATGACTTAGGCAAGTCTATCGAGCTTCATTGCCCGGTAGAATTACCAAAATATTTGCGCTATGTCTCTGGCTGGGATAAGGTGAATCACGAATTCAACACTAGAGCAGATTTATACATAATCGTAGACACAACGGCTGAGATTTTACTGTCTAAGACTTTAGCAAAACCCGGAGTTCGGCACGCACTAGAGTCTAAGCCTGTTATCGTCATTGACCATCACCCGACTGAAAGCACTCTATCATTTGACAATCTACTAGTAAACGAACCAGCTAGCAGTAGTAGTGAGGTTATTTATCGTATCGCCAAGCAACTCAATTGGCCTATCAGCCAACGCTGTGCCGATAGCCTACTAGTAGCACTAATGAGTGATAGTCGAGGATTATCGACAGACAGTGTAACAGCGGATAGCTTCTTTATAGCGGGAGAATTAATCAAGCTCGGGGCGTCAAATTATGATATCGAAATGCGTCGTCGTGAATTTATGAAGAAACCTGCCGAGATACTTGAGTATAAAGGCGCTCTGATTCAAAGGATAGAATACTTTCTCGATGGTCGATTAGCTTTGATCCATATCCCGTTCGAAGATATTCAAAATTACAGCGATAGATATAACCCAAGCGTACTAGTCCTAGAAGAGATGAGATTAGTCCTCGGAGTCGAAGTATCAATTGCCATCAAGACATACCCAGATGGTAAATTAACAGGCAAACTTCTGACGAATGCGCCAGTCGCAGAGACAATTGCTGGATTCTTTGGCGGTGGTGGGCACCTGTTCGCCGCAGGTTTTAGAATTTACGAACAATACGAGACGGCTATCCGAGAAATAGTTGATGCTACACATAAAGCATTGGAGAACCTAGATGATTAAACTCTACAATACACTTTCACGCCAAGTAGAAGAATTCAGCCCTATCGACAACACAGTGAAAATCTATACTTGTGGCCTAACAGTATACGACCAACCTCATGTAGGTAACTGGACTGGATACATTTATTGGGATATTTTAGTCCGCCTATTAAACTATGAGGGCTATGATATAGAACACACGCAAAACATTACTGATGTTGGGCATCTAACTAGTGACGAAGATACTGGCGAAGATAAATTAGAAAAAGGTGCTCGTCGAGAAGGATTAACGGCATGGGGAGTTGCCCAAAAATATATCAATATTGTTGACGATGAAGCGTTCAATATTTTGAAGCTTATTCGCCCAAATCATCTAATTAGAGCGACGGATTTAATCGAACAACAAATTGAGTTTGCAAAGAAACTAGAAAAAAATAATTTGACTTACATTATCCCCGGTGACGGATTGTATTTTGACACATCAAAACTAGATAATTATGGCAAGCTGGCGAGACTAGATATCAGCGGACTGGACGCTGGCGCAAGGGTTAAATCCGATGGCAAAAAAAATATTACTGATTTTGCAATCTGGAAACTATCACCGACTGATAAAAAACGTGATATGGAGTGGGATAGCCCGTGGGGCAAAGGTTTCCCCGGCTGGCACCTGGAATGTAGCGTAATAGCTCAACAGACTCTAGGCGACCAGATAGATATTCATACCGGAGGAATTGATCATATACCTGTTCATCACACAAATGAGATCGCCCAGACAGAAAGCATAACTGGTAAACAATTCTCTAGGCTCTGGCTACATAATAATCACCTCAAGGCAGATGGCCAAAAAATGTCTAAATCGGTTGGCAATATCTACACTTTGTCGCAAATAATCGCTCGAGGGTTCTCTCCAATGGATTTTAAATTATTCGTTCTGGAAAAACATTTTCAAACTGAAGGAAACTTTAGCTGGGACAATCTGGCCTCCGCTCACAATCGACTACATAATTGGCGTAACTACGCTGTCTTGCGTCATCAAATCCATGATACGATAACCGATGATGACGATAAAGACGACGGCGACGATTTTTTATCCTTTCATACTGTCAACAAACTACTTATTGAACAACTCGAAAACAATCTAGATACACCAGGTGCGGTAGCTTTAATCGACAAGGCTTTGTCGAAAGTAGATTTGACTCCACTCGATAAAATCCACCGTTCGTCGTTTGTTAAATTCCTAAGCACTATCGACGAATTGACAGGATTAGAAATTATTAATAATACACCCGATATATCGGAGGACGACAAGAGACTGATTATCCAAAGAAAGATTGCTCGCGATCAACAAGATTGGATCAAGTCTGACTCCGTTCGTGATCAGCTCGCAGAACGACGAATTGCCATCAAGGACACTCCGGGTGGATACATCTGGCAATATAGCGATTAGCCAAACACCTATTTATTGGTAATTTTCTTCTTCAATTGTTCGAAGGAGAATTTTTCTGTTTTTTTCTGGTCTTTTCTACTTTGCAAGTACTCTTCAAGCAATATCTTTATCGTCCCGGCGATAGGTATAGCGATAACTCCACCAAACACGCCCGCAACATAAACCCCCATAGTAACAGATACCAAGATTGCTAAAGCCGACAATTCGACTTTCTTAGCTTGAATCGCTGGTGAGATTAGATTATTTTCGATTTGCTGATAAATCACAAAGAATATCACGTAAATAATCGCTGCAGTGGCGTTATTTAATACCAACATAAGAGATACTAACACGCCAGCGATTGTTGCGCCGAACATCGGTATAAGAGTAAACAAAAAGACCATTAGGATAGTCGGCATAGCCAAAGTCGTCGGTACGTTAGAAATAATGAGCCCAATTATAAACACCGTTAAGCCCGAAGCAACCGCTCCGATTAATGAAACGGTTAATTGTCCGTTGATATAACCAGTTATTACTGAATAAATTCTATTAACCAGTCGTCGATGGTGTTTCATTTTTTGGTCATCAGTGTAAAGACTCCAGACTCTATTCATCCACGTAGGCCCCTCGAGTAGAATCAGAAACGTCAAAACTAACACCAAGAACATCGACACTAGAAATGTCGCTATTGAGCCAACACTATTAATAATGCTACCACCGACACTAGTCGTCCAATTAGAGGATTCCTTCTTCAGGTTGTTTAAAGCGGTATCAACTTGACTCCTGAGATTGTTTTTGTCAATAAAATCATTTAATGCTACCCACTGGTTATCAGCCTGATCGACTAGCTGGGGGAGCGTTTCAGCAAATTTCGCAGATTGTTGGACTAATGGAGGGACTACAAACCAAATTATCGCTCCGAGCAAGACAACAACTGACGTAAAAGCGATAACAGTCGCACTAAAGCGACTCCTGTTGGGTAGGCGATTAGCGATAAATGATACTGGCTTATTTAGTGCCAGAGCCAGGAACAACGCAACGCCGAGTATCAACAAAACTGGGCTAGTGGCATAAATAAACCACCCAATCAGGCCAAAACCAATGACAACCAGCCAGAACCTGACAAATGTTTTTGTATTGATATCGATTTGTAGTTTCATAATTATATGTCACCTCCTCGTCGTTTAGACCTCAAAGCTGATAGCGATAATCTGCTATCGTACTGCATCGCCCCAATCCGGAAAGCTCTGACCCCCAGAATAACTACTATTATCCCAGTAATTAATAGAAACAAAATACCTAATATCGTTTCTTCAACAGAAATATTTCCAACCGCGTTCCTAAGAAGTAATGGTACTGGCGATGTTAGCGGGAACAGACTAAGGAATTTAACAATCGTTACATCAGGATACGAAATAAACATTGGCGCACCATATAGTGGGGCAAAAACCAGCATAATTATGACTGTTAACCACTGCGATGCTTCTTTGGCTGTCGGCATAACAGAACCAGCAATTACTAAAAATCCCGAAAACATCATAAATCCAGTGATAAAAATTCCAACTGCCAATAGTATACGAGATAGATCGACTGGTAAATTAGATAAATCCATGTCAATCAAGCCGAGCTGATCACCTTTCAAAAGATAAAGCATGACCAAAGGAAGGATAATTATCGCTCCCTGGATAATTGCTAATAGGGCAGTCGAGATAATTTTACCGACTATTAAGGTTGTCGCCTGAACAGACGTCAGTAGCATCTCAATAGTTCGATTCTCTTTTTCTTCGACAGTGCTGTTTAACATTTGGTTGCCGAAGAATGCAATCATAAAGTAGAATAGTATCAGAAATAAACCAGGGAGGACCATTTCCTTGAGACCATCATATTCCGCCCCATCTCTGAATGTGGCTACATCAGTTTTAATATTATTCTGCAGTACTGATTGATAAACTGGCTCTACTCTATCCGCAACCGACTGATGGAGTAGGGTATTGGCCACCGCCTCATAACGTCCGTTATTAAACAAACCGACGTCTTGAGCATAAATCTCAACTTTTTGTTTAGTTAAATCAGCTGGATAATAAAAATATGCGTCAACCTCGCCATTCTTAACGCTATTGACACCCTGTTCATGCGAATCAACCTGCTTTGCTCCAAATGAATCTATCAGAGTTTGATTTATTATCTTTGATTCGTCAGTAATTACTATACTAAATTTTTGATCCACTAGGTTGCTGGCGGCATTCTCCGTGGCTTGATCCGCCAGGAATACTACGCCAAAAATTGCAATCATGAGTATCGGAAATCCTAAAGCAAAAGCCCAAAAACTAATTTTCTTAAGGTTTCTAACAATCTCAAACCTAACAACTACCCCTAGATTATGGAGCTTATTCATTGGTTGGACTCCGAAATTTCTCCGCCATAAATTTCAACAAATATATCGTCGAGGCTTTCTTTCTTATACTGCTTCTTGATGTCAGCTATAGTCCCATAAGCTACGGATTGGCCATCCTTGAGCATAATCAGTCTATCACACAGCCTCTCAACTTCTTCCATCTGGTGGGTAACGTAAATAATTGTTGCGCCAAGCTGTCTATGTTCTTCAATAATATTCATCAATAGTCGACGATTGACTGGGTCAAAACCCTTCGTTGGCTCGTCTAAAATCAATAACTTAGGGTTATTCATGATTGTGATGCCAAGTTGAATCTTTTGTTGTTGACCGCCCGACAACTTACCGATCTGTAGATTGGCTTTATCCGCTAAATCAACCCTCTCGAGATAATCTAGGCTAAATTGCTGGGCATCCTGACGAACCATGCCCTTGAGTTGACCGAAGTAAACCATTACGTCTAACACTTTTTCTTTCCTGTAAAGTCCTCTTTCTTCTGGCAAATACCCGAGGCTGACACCACCATCTACGGAGTAGGGTTCGTTGTCTATTATTAATCTGCCCGACTCTGGCTCATACAAGCCAAGTAGCGCACGAAGTGTAGTTGTTTTACCCGAGCCGTTGCTACCCAGAAAGCCAAAAATTTCACCCTGATAGACCTGGAAGCTCAAGTTATGAACTACTGTCTTTTCACCAAACTTCATAGAAAAATCTTGAATATCTACGACTATTTTCTTAGTGGTCATCACCAAATAAGTATAGCATAGCCAGTTGAGCTATGCCCCTATAATTTTCACCATAATATAAGCGATGATTTTAATATAAATTCACAATGTATTGTAATTTTTCGACAAGATTACTATCAATTAAATCATAAACACCTCCGTTAATAGAGGTGTTTATGATTTTTAGGGGCTCAATACTATAGTGAACGGCTTCTTCGATAGAGTAACGCTACATAAGTTAGTGCGCCTAAACCAGTTGCGCCAGACAATATTGTCTCCGTCATACCAGTTTTAGGTAGCTCCGCTGGTTGTTCTGGGGCAGGAGTAGGTTTTGGCTGAGGGGTTGGTTTTGTAATTGGCTTTTCGTCGCAAGCTTGCTTTATCGCCTTATTTAATTCGCTACCTAGATCAGAAAAACCATTAACCAAATAGTAATCATCGTTTTGCTTGGCGTTTGATAGACCGCCGCTGATACGCTTAAGATTATCGATGCCATCATCCGTTTTCATGACGTCGCCCACACCGATAGCCACAATTCGTGTTTTAGCAGCGCTCTTCTTAACGCTATCAGCTGCCTGAACACCGCTGACTACCGCTTGACGAGCAATCTGATTTTTGTCTAATGGATCGGTTGTTGGCTCAGCATGAAAATCACGCGGTAGAGTAGGGGTTCCATCAGTAATCATGAATACTATATCGGCCTGCGCTGGCTTACTGCCACTCGCGTTTGACTCAATTAATGCCGCTTGCCAGTTAGTCCATCCAACCTCTCGCTCTGCCAAAGAAGAGTTCTGGGCGCTAAGTTTATCTGTAGAAAACGGTATCAAGTTAACCGTATTCTTGATAGCAGTCACACCACTCTGATCTTTCAAGCTAGTAAACCCAACACCAGGATAATCTGAAAGCTTGATACTAGCAGCTGTTTTTGACTTATCTGTGCCATTATTGCCAATGATAATATTCTTGCCCTGGTAACCAGTCGCTTTAGTTCCAAAACTCCAGACCGCCATTTGACTATCGGTTCCTTTAAGGCCAGAAGCGATTTCACCGACAGCGTTCCTAATATATTGTGGGTTTTGTTCGCTATCGTTACGGATAGAGTTTGAACGATCAATCAATACGCCAATCTTAAGGCTACATATATTCGCCTGATTGATTTTATTATTGGCCGTACCATTTGGCAACTTATTTGTTGCATAAGTAACAGGTGATGCTATAAGCAAACCTACTACTAATGCGCCTGGCACTAACTTCTTCAACGAATATCTCGCAATGCTCATTTCAAAAACTCCTATATTACCTTCAATCAATATGATATCATACACGACAATTTTTGTCAAGATATATGTCCAAAATTATTGTATAATAGCTAAATTATTCTTATTGACAGGAGTAAATAGAGCTAGTAAAGTAATGATTATAAGCATAAGGGAGAATATTACAAAGCCATGGACAATCAAAACAGTCAGGATGACCAAAACAGCCAGCCGCCTCAACCAGATAGCCCATACCCATCAATTACTGCCCCTCCGACAGACAACTCTACGCCTGTTCCGTCCACCCCCAACCCTGTGCCTATGAACTATTCACCAATCAACCCTAACACTACTCCATTGCCAACTGAGCAAAATCAACAACCAGTAGGCCAATTTTCACAGACCTTCGCCACGCAACAGCCAATGCCTGTCCAAAATACTTATAACGCTATCGCCCCAAAGAAGCGCGGTCTAACCTGGCTTTGGGTTACCCTTGCTATTGTTGCTATATTGGCAGTTGCGACAGCGGTAACCGCGCTAGTGTCTATCAACAACGCCAATTCAGCCGCCAATACATATTCATCATCGCTAAAGACCTATCTAAGTGACGTAGCAGATGCAGTTTCGGGCTCTAGCAGTTCCCCTGAGGAAATCATCAAAGAAATTGAGAATATCAAAAAGCCAGTTCTAGAATCCGTATTTCTCGGCAACTTGAGCACTAAATACAAAGCGGCACAGACTATCGCTCAAAAAACCGACTCTATCATATCTCAAACGAGTAATGAAGCTGAACTATATGTCGGCTTGTATAATTTCTATACAAGCTTCTCTAAAGATAGTGAGATTTTATATACAGAGCTCTATAGCTTCTACTCTAGAGGTAACAGCTTAGATACTGCTAAGTCTATCCTTAGTAATTTGTCAAATACCTGTAATAAAATGGTAGAATCAGCAGAAGAGGCTAAACTTCCAGAAAAAAGCCAGACACATTTATCAGAAGTCCTGTCAGCTACAAAGTCGATGTGTACTAACATAAATGATTTTGAAACATCACTTATGTCGAATGATCGGGATAGCTTTATGGCAGCTGGAGCCAAAATGGAGACAACAACCGAAGAATTCTTCTCATCCTACGAGGCGTTAAAGAAAGATTATGAAGAAATTGCCAGCAACATTAAAGAATTAGCTAAACCAGCTCAAGAATTAGCAGATAAATTATAGATATGGAACAGCCACCGATCATACCGCCACAGTTGCCGTCCAATAATGGCACTCCAACTGCACCTCAAAAGCAAAAGAACTGGATAGTCATAAGCCTAATATCTGTCGGCATAGTTATAATAATTTCAATTACTACGATAGCTTTATTGCTGATTAGTCCTCGGCAGAATGACGCATCAACAGAGGAGCGTCTATCATCGCTAACAGATGAATTGTCAAAAAGTGGCGTCACTACAACTCCCCAGCAAAAGAAAATCACATCAAGTCTTGGGTTTTCTTTCACTTTTGACCCTACTTTGCTATCTATCTCGGGTCAAGTCACTAACGCCAAGGAGACAACCGCTGATAAAATTATTTATGAAGAATTCCAAAATGATGAACTAGACGAAAAACGTCCGTATAGTATCATCAATATTAGATCAAAAGACAATGATTCGGAGTTCTTCAGCTCGCGCCTCACCTTGAGTACTAATATTCGCAAAAGCTTCTGGGAAAAATTTAAGGATAAACCTGGGTACCTAGAAAACAAACAAGTGTTACTGACCGAATATCTTGCTCAATATAATAAAGATGACAGAACCGTCATCACTGATGCCAAAGATGTTGATATTAATGGCACCAAGTTTCAAGTTGTACGACTAATTCATGATAATTCCAGGTACGGCGTTACCTCTGCGTCAGAGACAAAGATATACTCTGTTGTTCAGAACGATCGCCCTTATTGGGCGACCATCTATAATTCTACTGCTAATCCAACATTAACTACAGAGTATGAGAAAATAATCGCCACTCTTTCATTCGAAGCTGTGGATGATAGCCTACTTGGGGTCAACAGTAAAAGCTCAGCCTCTCTAGCATCTACCACGGATTTACCTGAAGACACAGCAAATATACCCAAGGAGCTCGATAAAGATTCGATATTTTCAGTGGTGCTCCGCAATCAACCCGCCGTCGTTCGTATATTAACAGTTCGATGTGGGGTACCTGTCTTAGTCGGGGAAACAAAAAAAGTCGAGCTACCTGAAAATTGTTCTGCTGGGGTAGGTAGTGGGTCATTTATTTCAAGCGATGGCAATATCGCAACTAACGGACACGTTGTAACTATTGATAATTTAGCCTTACTCGCCAATTCGCTAACAACACTAGATACGATAAAAATTGTATTAGACTTTTTGCTTGATCAAGGCAAGATAACTAGTCTGCAGCACTCATCTTTCATTAAGGACCTGCAAAACAACAACCCGTCAGCTAGACAGGCGGTCGCTCAGTTACCGTTGGTTATTGGTGAAGAAAATATCAAAATCGAGAAAGATAATTACGCGTACGGCATACAGACTAGTAACGAGCCTATCCGCCTGAATGATAATAATTCTATCGCTTATAACAACACTGTCCTGAAAGCCACTCTTATCGATAAAAACTATGATGCCACTACCTCTGCAAAAGCATTACGAGGAGAAGGGACTTTTACTTCGTCAGATGTAGCAATCCTGAAGACCAAGGGCTATTTCCCAACTATCAGACTAACTGCGGGATCGTCAGCCCAACTTGGCGATAAAATGACGGTTATTGGCTATCCTGGGTTTGTTGATAATAATATCAAGACCGATCAATGGCAGACAGTACCAACAATCACTCAAGGAACGGTTCTAACAGTTTATGACGGCAAAGAATACGGCGGACGAATCCTTCAGACTAGCGTTCAAATCGCCCCAGGAAATAGCGGTGGTCCAGCTTTTAATACAAAAGGTGAACAAATTGGGATAGTCACCTATGGAACAATGGACTGCAACGACAAAAAATGCTTTGGCAATGGCTCTGTTCGAGACATAAGTGATATTCACGATTTAGTTCTCAGAAATAATATAGATTTAAGGCAGGAGGGGACAATCACAACTGACTGGGAAAAGGGTATCAATGCCTACGAAGAAGGCAACTACAGGCTAGCGCTTGAGCAGTTCGACAAAGTCAAGCGCGCCTACCCAGCTAATTATCTTGCTCCAGAACTGTCACGAATTGCCCGAGCAAACATAGGGTCTTCAACTGATAGCACATACAATCTAGATGTCAAAACTCTTGCTGTTATCATCACGTCAGTTGTGTTGTTCGCAAGTGCCATCATTGCAATTGTTCTAACGATGATTTTATTAAAACACAAAAAAGAAATGTCTCGCGTGCGTCTCGCAGACGACTCATACTAACTAGTGAGCGCAAAAATCCCCTCAATATTGAGGGGATTTTTTAAGTTAAAGTGTTGATTAACGGATTCGGCTATATCCGCCCTGACGGCTACCCCCACCGATACCCCACTCGTGGTCAGCGGAGTTAGCGGCATGACGCTTCTCGCGTTCGGCCGTTCGCTTGTCGATTTCCTCTTTGCTTAGTCCGCGAGCTTCCCAGCGAGCTTTTGCCGCTTCAACCATCTTTGATCTGAAATCAGACTCTGTCATGCCTTTTTCTTTGGCAATTTGCGACATAGTCCTATCTTCAAGCGCTTTCTTTAGATCCTCGACGCTCATTCCGACGACCTTTGCGCGCGATTCAAGCGATGACTGGTATCCATTGCCCTGACGAGACCCAGCCGTAGTCCCTGCGTCATTGCCTTGACCGTTGAGTGCTGAAGCGCTCAGGCCACTTACGCCGACAATGCCAGCGACAGCCAATACTGCGAATCCAATTGTTAATAACTTTTTCATATTGCTAATCTCCTTTTTACTTATGTTTGCATATGTAATACAACTGAGTCTCTAAAATTATTTCAATCTATCTTGCTGCCAACCTCGCCCCTGACCTTGCCCTGGTTTATTTAATGGACCTGTTGTATGTGAGCTCCCGATATTTAGATAAGACATCCCAAGCCCAAGAAATAACGAGCAAACAATAATAAATAGTATTATTGTGCCTGTTTTATGCTTATACATTCTGCCTTGTTTTCGCACGAGCATTATGGCTAATGTCAAAAACAATAATGCCAGAACGACAACCCACCAAGGGAATGAGGAGATCGATTCGCTCAAGTTAGCTCGTGCGCCGTAAGCCATAGTGTCCGCAACCAAGATACGGATCCAGAAAAAGACGATACTCAAGAGGTAGGCAATAGCTATCCCAGCCAACAATACCGCTCCAGCGGAAGCCAGACCGAGCAAAGTATAATATGAGCGCGGTCTCATATGTACCTTACCGCTTTTTATCTGATCCATGACAGATGCTTTGATATCGGTTGAAGTTTGTTTTTTCACCGTTTTACTCCTCTTTGATTACATATCTCTTTGAGCCGACTCTTCGCTCTCGACAACCATACTCCAATCGTAGAAGTCGGCACCTGAAGAATGTCACTAGCTTCGTCGTATTTCATATGTTCAAAGTAAATGAGCTGAATTACTTCTCGGTATTTCGGATCAAGCCTATCTAGGCATCCGTGGACTTGCTCTCTAAGAAATTCACTATCCATCAACTCATCGATATTGTGGTCGTAGCCAGTATCTGGCATCTTCTCGATATCGTTATCGCTAAGATGACGCTCTTTTTTGATAGCGTTCATAGCTTCGTTGTGTGCAATACGATAGATCCACGACGAAAATTTATATTTCGGATTAAACCCCCTTAGGTTTTGATAGGCTTTAATAAAAGTGTCTTGCACTACATCATCGGCAATGGTTTGATTGTGAATCAGATACGTAACGTAACGGTGCAATTTTGCTTCATAGCGGGAAATAATTTCGGCATAAATGTCAATATCGCCGGATATCACCTTGGCAACTATTAGTTCGTCAGGATTATCTATTTTATCGCTAGCCATACTTACATTATCTCAGATTATCTACTGACCTGACGATTGAATGCACGTAGGTGGTTTTCTGAACCGCTTAGTAAGTTTTCAAGCACCGCCTTGACATCTGTATCCTTGGCGTCCAGATTGTCGTGCATTTTCTTCAGATCGGCGATATCTATCTCTTCGATCATCACGCCAACTTTAAATGCTTCGGTCTGGCTTTGATTGCCTTGAGTTATGAGCTTATCATAGAGGACTTGTAAATCTGGGTTGATGAATTTACCTAATTCGCTTTTGCGCGGATCGGGAAGACCGCGACTGTTCATGACAGCAAATAACATATCTTGATGAGATACTTCACTGTTCTTGATATTGTTGAATATTCGAGAGCCCCATTTATCGTACATTGACTGATAAACGTCATGAGCGAGCTTCTCTTCCTCTATGAGATACAATAGGTCGTCGGCAGTTGCCTGGTTATTGCTTGCTTGAGTTGACTCTAATGATGTGATGCCGTGATCTTCAAGACGAGTTTTAGTATCTGCCTGACTCTGGTTATTGCTTCTGGTATTTTTAGTACTAAGTTCGTTCGCGCGTTTATTCTCGGCAAGGGCCCACGCTACTGATACGATAACCATCGGTACTAACACCGAAACAAGGATGTAAGGCCAATTATTTTTAAATGATTTGTAGTTTATGAGAGTACTCCCTAATTAGTTGCTATATGTAATACAGCACAGCATATGTGTTTATTTCATTATTTTATCACATTTACATACTAAGATTTTGCTTGGAGGTTTACTTAAAGTGTCAGCTGTATGCGTTGCAATATTTATGTTGGAATTATTAATGCTATAGCTTATTATTAAGTACATGGTTACATCTAATCATAAAGAAAGGATTTTTGATGAAAAAAATAACATTATTGACGATAGCTGTCTTTGCGCTAGCTCTCACGGCACTACCTTCTGTAGTATTCGCCCAGCGAGCTAACGGTCAGAATGGTGCTCAAAATAACACTGCCCAGCCAGAACGGGATCGAAAAGTCGTAGAATCGATTGTCGATAAAGCGACGCAACAAGCCGGTCGGCAAGCGAACAGTGTTTCTGATATTACGGCACAAATAAAAAATAAGGCTGAAAATACGTCGCTAAAAGTGCGCCAAGAAGTGTGCGAGCAAAAACGCACACGCTTACAAACATCTACTCAGTCGATGTATCAAGGAGCTGAGTCAGTAAAGAAAGGCCTGGATGCTATGTATGACCGCGTCGTTGCATTCTACGTGAATGGTCAGCTGACTATTGCCGATTTTGAACAAAGTATCCAGCAACTTGAGCTTACGCGACAGCAGACGTCCAACCAAATGAAAGCACTTCAAACAAGGGAGCAGTCTGAGGTTGACTGTGCTGACGCAAAAACAGCTGATAGGCTAGAGGGCGACCGCTTAGCTGGTCAAGGAGTAAAGGACACATTAAAACAATACCGAACGGAGTTGGTTGATTTGATTAGCTCTATGCGCTCAGCATCGGCTACGGAAGGAACGAGCAATGAATAAGAATAACAAGGGTTTTTCAGTAGTAGAAATAATAATTGTACTTGCGGTTATTGCGATAATCGGTTTGGTTGGCTGGAATATCTTCAGCAGACAGGCGACAGACAGCCCTACCGACACGAACGCTAGCGATAGCACATCAGTCGAAATGACCCTACCCGCGGTAAACAGCAAAGACGATTTGCAGGCCGCAGAGGATGCCGTCAATGCGATCGACATCGACGAGTCTATCGACATGGGTGATATTGACGCTAGCCTAGAATAGATAACTTAGAAGAGAATTAGAGCCTCTTTGGCGATAGGGAAGTTTTGCCCGAAGATTGGTGATTAAAAAAATAGATATTTGGCGGGTATAAGCGCGCAACACTGTTCTAGCTACCAAACCAGTTCAGAAACAAACCCGGATACAGCTATGACGAAAAAGACGGAAAAATCACGTGGCAAGACGGAGACTACCGATCAACATTGTCAATCTCTAGAGATCGTGAAAGAATATATTTAATGCTGAGAAAAAGTCTCTAGGGCTAAAGTTGTATCTCAGATGTCCTGGTTGATGTAGTATGACAAATGGGCTGGTTCGTGCTTATTTTAAGACTCTTCCACCCGTAGATTGCCAATCCGAAAGACCACCTAAGTTTTCGACATTAGCGTAGCCTCTCTCCTCAAGAGATTCTTTTGCAACTCCGGCACGCTTACCACTCCTACAGTAAACATATATTTTCTTGTTTTTATCAACTTCGGTTAATTTACCTTCTTTAATGTCACTAAGCGGTATGTTCTTAGAATTTTCGGCATGACCAGTGGCGAATTCATCTGGCTCTCTAACGTCAACAAGTAGAGCCTTGCTCCCTTTTAATTCGCTTTGAACTATATCTGCCTTTGATTGCTTGGTTTGTGGCTGGTCTGATTGATAGCAGTCCTTACTTGATGCATCGCACGTAGATTTCGGCCTAAATATAACCAATCCTAATAGACTAATAACTGCCATTATAATAGCGACTAACTTTTTATTCATAGCGAACTCCCTTCAATCTATTACTAATAGTAGTGATGCAAAATAACAGTTAAAATGAGAATGATATTATTATGTCAAAACAGATTGTGATTACAGCACTATGTAATAATATATTGTTTAACGCAAGTCTTGGCTGGGGTGGAGGGATTCGAACCCCCGAATGCATGGACCAAAACCATGTGCCTTACCACTTGGCGACACCCCAAAATATAGGTATTGAACCGATACTAATTATATCACACCATTATCTGCCATATCTACTGTTAGCTGAACGACATGTAATATCGTATAATTAATCTAAATGGAGATACAAAATATAAAGTTAGACAAAATAGTTGGCGGAGGACAAACAATCGCTACTCTTCCAAGTGGCAAAAAGGCCTTCATCTGGGGCGGGCTACCAGGCGAGACGGTTAATATCAAGGTTACGAAGAAAAAATCTAAGTTAATCGAAGGAATTGTGACAGATATCTTGTCACCAAGCCAGAACCGCATAGAACCAATCGACCAAGCCAGCTATTTGTCGACTAGCCCCTGGCAAATTATGGACTTCCGATTCGAACAACAGCAAAAAGCTGAGTTAATTAACCAAGCCTTTGAGTTACACGATATCAAGTTACCAGATAGCCCATCGGTGTTGACAGACGGAAATAAGCTTAATTATCGAAACAAATTAGAGTTCAGCTGGTATAGCGAAACAGACTCGGCGAGCGGTCTAGACAGTCTGGATTTAGCTTTTTATAAACGCGGATCGAGGGGCAAAATAATCGTAGATGGTAGTAGCTTAGCCAACAACACAATTAATCTACTCGCAAGGCAAATACGTGATATATTACGCGCAAAAACTGTTTCCGCTAGACAGCTGAAGACTTTGTTGATTCGCTGCGACCAACAAGGCAATTGTGTCTGGCAACTCTATGTCAAAGAAAAAAATACTAACTTTATCGACGACAGCGAAGCTCAGCTACTAGATGCAAAAGGTGGAGAGATTATCTATAGCAACCCCAAAAGCCCAGCCAGCGTCATCACGGAAAGGCTAAGGTTATTCGGCAAGACTACGCTATCAGACAAAATCCTAGATATTTCGTTCAATTATCCTGCCGAGAGTTTTTTCCAAATTAACCTGCCAGTCTATGAAAAGGCATTGACTGATATGTCTTTCTGGGTAGACAAAAACTTACCATTACTAGATTTCTATAGCGGGGTAGGGACGATTGGCTTAACTATCGGATCGCCCGAAACGACTTTGATTGAAGTCGATGAGCATTCCGTAGCCGAGATGAAACAAAATATTATCAGACTCGGTAAAAATGCCACACCAGTCCTGGCACCAAGCGAGCTATCGACGAACTACATATCAGACAAACATCAGATTATAGTCGATCCACCTAGGGCTGGCCTGCATCAAAATGTCATCTATGAATTGTTGAAGAAATCACCGCCACGAATTATTTACTTAAGCTGCAACCCAGCCACCCAAGCAAGAGACATAGCCTTGTTAACTGACAGGTATCAAATGGTTCATCAGCAAGGCTATAATTTCTTCCCTAGAACTCCCCATATAGAAAATCTGGTTGTTCTCGATAGAAGAATTAATTAGTCCTCCGTTGTCGATTCTCTGTATTTCGCACCAATCTGTGCCGTAATTTGCCACTGTAGCATTGCCGCAAGAACAATAATCGCTAATGCTGGCCATAATATCCAAACAGTCGGGGCACTAAAGTCGAAGAAGTCTCTCAGGAAACCTATGCTGAAACTAGTTAATACAACAAATAATACGCCAGCTAGGTATAACAATCTGGCTCTCTTTGTCCGCTTAGTGATGGAGATCCGGAACATCTTATCGACCAGAAATACCATATATACACCGAAAAACGTCATTACTAAGACCGTCATGGTCGATACGTGGAGCGGTTGATCGTAATATATAACCGACATCGCCCAGTAAGTAAATAGAGCAGTCAAGCCTGTAATTAGCGCAATAGGAGCTACTGAAAATAATGTTTCTCGCCAGAACTTCCTTGGATTCACTCGGTGACGAGGCATGGGCGGGAACAAAGTCCACATAATCGTTGGCATAGTTACCAAAAATATATTCATAAACGTTATATGTCGCGGCTCAAATGGATAAACCATACCCAAAACCATTGTTCCGAGCAATAGAACGACACTAAAAATGATCTTATGGAAGAAAAGCGTAGCAATTATTTCAATTGCTTGCATGATTCGATTGCCTAAATTCATACCTAATGGTAGTGAATTGAAAGAATTATTTAATAAAATTATATCTGATACGCGTCGAGAAACTGGCGCACCAGCAAACATCGCCACCCCTAAATCGGCACTTTTGAGCGCTAACGCATCATTGACTCCGTCACCAACCATGCCTGTAAATAACTTTTCACTACGATAATATTTCACTAATCTCTCTTTTTGCTCTGGCAAGACGCGCGCAAAAATCGTCATTTCGTCAGCCACTTTCTCGAACGGTTTTTTGCCCAATCCAGCCAAAGCTACGCCAGTAGTAACTTTGTCGGGGTTATTTATGCCTGCTTGAGTTGCAATATACTGAACTGTTCTTGGGTTGTCACCACTTATGACTTTCACCTCAACTCCGTGCTCTTGTAGAAAACTGACGGTTTTTTGAACGCCCGACCTAAGGTTATTGGTTAATATAATGGCACCCAAGACAGCACCCTCAATATCTTTGATCTCCTTGAGAAAAGACAACTTATCGCTTGATTCGGCTAGCAATAAAACTCGCTTGCCTTCTGCCGCCCAACCATCGATACGCGCTAATGTTTCTTCGTCAACGGCAATCATCTTTGATACCAATTCAGGGGCTCCCATAAAGATTGTTCTTGTTTTACCGTTCAACTCAAACCGAACCGCACTCATCTTTCGGACAGATGAAAATGCCATAGCATCAATCATCATATAGTCATCAGGCTTATTTAGGCCATCAATTATCGCCTTGCCAGTAGAATTTCCACCACTAGCTTCTTTTGCGACTACAAAAGCCAGTCGGCTTAACTCCCGCTCATCGACCTTGCCAAAAGCTTCGACGCTCTCTAGAGTAATCTCATCTTCAGTCAAGGTGCCTGTTTTATCTACGCAGAGTAAATCAAGTAGTGCCATTGCTTCGACGGCTGATAACTTCTGCGGCAAGACCTTTGCCCGCGCTAGGTTAATCGAGCCAAAGGCCAGTAATAATGAGCTTGCTAATAACAACCCCTCTGGGACAATTGAAACCGCTGAAGAAGTAATAGTTTTCAATATTTTTGTTGCGTCATAGCCCGAGAAATAATAGACCATGATAATCAAAACAGCTAGGCCTATCGCCCCAAAGGTTAGCCAACTAATTGCTTTCTGAATAGCTTTCTGTAAAGGAGTCGCTTCAGGCTTATATCTTTTCAGCACAGCCCCGATCTTACCAGCCTTTGTCTTGATACCAACCGCAACGACTTTGCCACGCGCCTCGCCAGCAACCACAGCCGTTCCAGCAAAGACAGTCTCACTAATCGCTTTATCGACAGCGATTGACTCTCCTGTCAACATACTTTCATCAACCTCTAGCCCGCGACTAACTACTAGGTCCATATCGGCTGGCACATCATCGCCAGCCATGATCTCTACCTCATCACCGACCGCTAAACTAGCGTAATCCACCTCTACTGTCTCGCCGTTTTTGATCAACTTTGCTTTTGGGGCACTAATTAACTCCAGTTTTCTTAAAGCAGATTTTGCCCTAAATTCTTGAATCATAGCAATAATCGAATTCAGAATTATTACTGTTGAAACAAACCAAGCGTCACGGTTTTCTCCGACGTAGAGCAAAGCCCCGGCCAACAAAAGAATCGCGATGACTATAGGCGTGAATAAATTACGCTTAATTATTGATAGGTAGTCGCCCATTAGCTAGTGCGAATCCGTCGATAAGTAAACTTTGTTGCGACTCGCCAGTTGCCACGAAAATCAGAATCAAATTGATAGATTTCGCCATTCTTAACTTCAGAGATCATCACTAGAGCAGGGTTATATGGCGCCAAAGTTCTATAGAATATAATGTCTTCGTCCGAAACATGAGACCGACCTGGAAAAACTTCGAGAAACTTCTGCCGCCCAACATCGTCGAAATAGCCCGGTAAACCTCTTGGTGGTAAGTATAACCCAGATCTTAAACCCATACGATTAACTATTTTTTTGACATCTGCTAGTAGCAACGGAGAAGTTGCCTCAATAAATAATAGGAGTTGTTTCTTCTTTGTTAGATAAACTGTGGCTAAAGCAGTTGGCCCAACGCTTACTTTGTGGAGAACTATTGAGCCTACCTCGGCATTAAACCCAAACCTATCCTGAACCACTCGTTCTAGTGCTACCTCATCAAAAGTCGCTTTTACCATATCATGTATTTTATCATTTTTCCCCTAACTTGAGTATACTAGAGATATGGATTTTCAAACGCGTCTAAGTAAATTGAATAAAAATCAACTGTCGGCTGTTCAGGAACTTTCACAAAACCTTCTAGTAATCGCAGGCCCTGGAACCGGCAAGACCGAACTCCTCGGCATGAGAGCAGCCAATATCCTAGATAAAACCGATACACAACCGTCAAGCATACTTTGCTTGACCTTTACAGACAATGCTTCAGCCAACATGCGCGACAGACTAAAACAGATAATCGGCGAGTCCGCATATAAGATAGCTATCCATACTTTTCATAGTTTTGGCGTTGAAATAATAAATCAAAATCGGGAGTTCTTCTTTCAAGGTAGCGACTTCAAGCCCGCCGATGAAATAGCTCGCTTTCAAACTATTCGTCAGTTATTTGAAGAACTTGAATATTCTCACCCATTAGCTGCGAAATTTTATGATGAATTTGTCCACCAAAGAGCCGTCAGCTCAATGATTACGGAGTTTAAGAAGAGTGGCTTAACGCCAGAGCAACTTAAGAGCGTTGTCGCATCAAACCAAAAAGTTATCAGCCAACTAAACCCTGATATTTCTGAGATTTTCGCCAATAGAATCTCCAGCCATACTATACCTCAGTTTGCCGAACTAGCTCTAAAGGCATCAACAATTCAACAGAACAGCCTGCCTGTAGGTGTAGCGTCATATGCCGAGATTATCGCATCTTCAATCGCCTCTGCCTCATCAGAAGCGATTAATTCAGGAAAAACTAACTCAATCACTGCCTGGAAAAACGCTTGGTGCAAAAAAGATGTTCGTAAAAATACCGTCTTAAACGACTCACAGAACGTTGATAAATTGCTTGCGGCTATAGAACTATACGAAAAATATAATCAAGCTATGCGAGAAAAAATGCTGTATGATTACGACGACATGATTTTAAATGTGATTAAAGCGGTCGAAAAACATCCAGACCTCATGGCAAATATCCAGGAAAAATTCCAATATATCATGGTCGACGAGTTTCAAGACACTAATCTAGCTCAACTTCGACTATTGTTTTCAATAGCCAACAAAGAGTCAACCAATGTAATGGTGGTCGGCGATGACGATCAAGCAATTTACAGTTTTCAGGGAGCAGATATCGGCAACATCCAGCGTTTTCGAGAACATTTCGATGACCCAAAAGTAATTATTCTGACTGACAATTACCGCTCAACCAAGGATATTCTCGACATTTCACGCTCAGTAATTACACGGGGAGAAAACCGACTCGAAAACTCCATAGAGGATCTCTCTAAGGAGTTAACACCGTGGTTTACGTCAACCAACACCAAAGTCGAAATTCACGAATATCAAACTCCAGACGAAGAAAAAACCTGCCTCACGAAAAACATTTCTAGCCTAATCAATCAAGGAACTCAGCCAGAAGATATCGCTGTCTTGGCTAGAAAACATTACCAATTAGTCGAACTGTTACCCTACTTTAGCCTTGAAGGGTTGTCTGTCAATTATGAAAAGCGAGATGATGCGCTTGACCACGAAGTCGTCAAAAGTCTAGAGAAATTAGCCAGAGTTGTTTTGTCTATTCGAAGTAATAATCAAGATTTGGCTAACTCATTACTGCCAGAAATCATCGCCCACCCAGCCTTTAGCTACCACGCTCGAGATATCTGGAAACTGAGTTTAAGTGCCTATCGCAATCGGTCATTCTGGCTTGAAAATATGCTGGCCAACCCCACCTTTAAATCGCTAGCTGATTGGCTAATCGATATCTCTTATGCGAAATCCGAGGAGCCACTTGAGGCACAGCTAGATCATCTGCTGGGCATTCAGACCAGTGAGAATATACCAACACTATATAATTACTATTTTTCCACTGATAATTTGGCAAATAATCCTAGTACATATCTCGACGCCCTTGAGGCACTGCGCACAATTCGCGATAAAATCAGGGAGCATTTCGTGACAATCACGCCGACTCTAGATAATTTCGTATCATTTATTGATCTATACCACGAGATGGGCGAGAGACTGATGACGGTCAGAAGACGAGTTAACCATCAAAAAGGACAAGTTAACCTGCTCAGTACACACGGAGCGAAAGGGCTTGAATTCAAGCACGTATTCATCATTAACGCGACCGATAGCCAATGGGGCGAAAACGCAAAAAGCAAGTCTCGTTCGATTAAATATCCAGCGAATTTACCTCTCGAACAAGCCAGTGGAGGCTATGACGAGCAGATCCGGTTATTCTTTGTGGCGATGACACGCGCTAGACAAACTTTAAATATCAGTTACAGCGCTACGACGGAGAGTAATAAAAAGGATTTATTAGCTAGCTTCTTGAGCGATCAACGGGTCACTAAACATCCTGGAGAAGAGGGGATAAATGCAACTGTTCAGGCTCTGGAAATTGACTGGCGTACTCGCTTGGCCAGTCCGATAACGCCAGAACTCAAATCTCTAATAGCTCCTAAGTTAGAAGATTATAAATTATCCGCCACTCATCTAAATAACTTTCTCAACGTTAGCAAAGGTGGACCTCAAGTGTTCCTGCTCAACAATCTGCTACAATTTCCTCAAGCAAGGACACCCCAAGCGAACTATGGCACGGCAATTCACCAGGCGCTTCAGTACGTGCATAGTCTTATGGTTATCGACGGCAAGCTGCCAACAATAGACAGTATCGTTGAAAAGTTCCAACAACACCTCGCAGGGCTAGGATTATCCGAAAAAGATTTTGTAGAACTCAGCACCAGAGGAAGCAGTGCCTTGAATATATTCATACAAACTAAGGAAAAATCCTTCAAGCAAAATCAAACCACCGAGCTCAATCTCGCTAGCCAAGGTGTAGTAATTGGTGACGCCAAGCTAACTGGCAAACTAGACTTAATTGAAATAGACGCCAAAAAGCAAGAAATCTTTGTCACTGACTACAAAACAGGCAAGCCAGTTAGGGACTGGAAAGGCTCAAGCGATTATGAAAAAGTTAAACTTCACCAATATCGCCAACAACTAATGTTTTATCAGCTATTGCTCGCGAACTCTCGTAATTATGCCAAGTATCGTTGGACAGGCGGAAGATTACAGTTTGTCGAGCCAGAGCGGGGAACTAACGATATCTTGAGCCTAGAAAGCGAATTCATCCAAGATGAACTTGAAGAGTTTAAGCTATTGATTAATGCAGTTTATCAAAAAATTATTAGTCTAGATCTACCTGCTATCGAACAGTATCCTAAAGATATCAACGGCATCAAGCTATTCGAGAAGGATCTCATAGATGGCATCAAATAACTTCTGGAAAGAACTACCAAAACCATTTTTTGTCTTAGCACCGATGGAAGCCGTGACTGATGTAGTTTTCCGCCAGGTTATTGCCCGAGCAAGCCCCCCAGACGTTTGGTTTAGTGAATTCACTAACGCTACTGGTTGGGTTCATGCTGGTCAAAAAGCCATCGGTGGGCGACTCATCAAAGTCGACAACGAACAACCAATAGTCGCTCAAATTTGGGGTGGTGAACCAGGGGATCTAGAATATCTCGCTGTCCACTGCCGAGAACTCGGATTCCACGGCATCGATATCAACATGGGATGCCCAGCTAAATCAGCCATTAAATCTGGTGGTTCGGCGCTAATTCGTAAACCTGATATTGCTATCCAGTCCATTAAGTCTGCCAAGGTTGCCGATTTACCCGTCAGCGTCAAGACTCGTCTTGGGTATACCTCAACAGAGGAGTGGCGAGATTGGCTACGCATATTACTCGAACAAAACATCGCTAACTTAACCATTCATCTAAGAACAAAGAAAGAAATGAGTAAAGTCCCAGCGCACTTTGATCTAATACCAGAAATTATAAAACTCAGAGATGAAGTCTCTTCACAAACTCTTCTGACTATAAACGGAGATATCCTCAATCGTCAGCACGGGCTAGACTTAATAGCTCGATACCCAGGTGTGGACGGAATAATGATTGGGCGCGGTGTGTTCAATGATCAATTCTGTTTTGCTAATCAACCCAAAAAAGACCACCCCGATAAAGAGCTATCTGATCTCTTGTTTTATCATTTAGATTTATTCGACCGTTGGCAACCCGAACTAGGACGACCGTATGAAACATTGAAACGATTTTTCAAGATTTATATTCGTGATTTTGATGGGGCAAAAGAACTTCGGAATGAACTAATGCAGACCAGTTCAACTGCAGAAGCTCGACAGGTCTTGGGTAGAGTTTAGTGCTTCCTCTTCCGCCTCTGTAAGTCGGCGACCTTAAGCCTAACCATGTGCCTATCAATTAACTGATGAGCCTTCTCGCGTTCGACTTGGTCATCGGTTTCGTCACGGAGTTTTATCGCCCTTTCAAGGGCTAATTTAGACTCAGCTTCGATAATCTCATCACCGTGATCAGCCTCATCTACTAAAATCCTAATTTTTTCCTGCGAAATCTCAATCACTCCACCAGAAATAGCAAAGTACTCAATCTCGTCTCCGTCTTTTTCGAAAGTTACAGCGATTACACCGGACCTAGCTAGCGTAACTAGTGGCTCGTGACTCGGGAAAACGGATATCTCGCCATCTATTGTAGGAATTGTCGCAGAATAAATCGTTTGGTCTAGCTTTACCCCTGTTAGAGTTATTAGCTGAAAATTCATTATTTAGCCTTTTTGGTTGATTTCTTTTCATTAGCCAACTGGTCTCGCAAAGTCCCCTGAACCATATAGAACCAATTTTCTGGCTTGTCATCATACTTACCTTCTAGTATATCTGACGCATCTTGGATAGTGTCCTCTAATTTTACGTAGACCCCTGGGTCTCCAGTAAACTTCTGGGCAACGTGGAATGGTTGCGCCAAAAACCTCTGAATTCGTCGAGCTCGGGCGACAGTTTGCTTCTGATCCTCTGACAACTCTTCCATGCCGAGAATAGCTATAATGTCTTGGAGCTCTTTGTATTGTTGTAGAACTCGCTGGACTTCACGAGCTACCCGGTAATGCTTCTCGCCAACAACCTCTGGGTCAAGTGCGCTTGAACTACTATCGAGCACATCGACAGCTGGATAAATACCGATTTCCGTCAGAGCACGGTTCATCACAATTGTTGCATCGAGATGAGCAAAAGTTGTCGCGGGAGCAGGGTCGGTTAAGTCGTCTGCTGGCACATAGACTGCCTGGACCGAAGTAATTGAGCCTTTTTTGGTTGAAGTAATTCTCTCCTGGAGAGCACCCATTTCCTGCTGGAGATTCGGCTGGTATCCGACAGCTGACGGCAATCGGCCGAGCAGGGCAGACACTTCAGAACCAGCCTGAGTAAAGCGAAAGATATTGTCTATGAACAACAAGACATCTTTGCCTTCATCGCGGAACGCCTCGGCCATAGTCAGACCCGACAGAGCAACCCTGAGCCTTGCGCCAGGTGGCTCATTCATCTGACCAAAGACAAGTGATGTTTTATCTAGCACGCCAGCCTCTTCCATCTCATAATAGAGATCATTTCCTTCGCGAGTTCGCTCACCAACTCCAGCAAATACCGAGTTACCGGAATGGAATTTAGCGATGTTATTAATAAGTTCGGTGATTAGCACTGTTTTACCGACACCAGCACCAGCGAATAAGCCAGCTTTACCGCCTTTGGTAAGAGGTGCAATTAAATCAACAACCTTAATACCAGTTTCAAGTAGCTCTGTTTTATTAGCCTGCTCGGTTAGCCCGGGAGCCGAACGGTGAATTGGTGATGTTTCGCCCTTTGGCTGAGGCTTCTCGTCGATCGCCTGACCGATCACATTAAACATTCGGCCTTGAGTTTCTTTGCCAACTGGTACTCGGATAGGCGAGCCTGTGGATTCAACCTCAACCCCACGAGCCAAGCCATCGGTGCTTGACAATGCAATCGCTCTGACAATATGCTCGTCAAGATGCTGGGCCACCTCTAGTACCAAAGTCCCGCCGTTATTTTCTACATGTAGTGCATCGTAGATAGCTGGTAGTTTCGCTTCGTCGCCGAACTCGACATCAACCACCACGCCAACAATTTGTATAATTTTCCCTTTATCTTTAGTCATTATTCCATCTCCTATGTCTGATTAAGTTTGCGAGTGCTCGAGAAAGGACGCCTAAAGTTTCTTCCTGTTCAGGACCCGACAATAAATTATTTGATATTTCACTCACCCTATCGCCTCCACGCCACCTGAGATCTCTGAAAGCTCTTGGGTGATTGCACCTTGTCTAGCTTTGTTCATCGCTAGCGTCAAGTCTTCTATCAGGTCGGAAGCGTTGTCGGTTGCATTTTTCATCGCCAACATCCTCATACTATGCTCCGAAGCCCGTGAATCAAGCAGTGCCTGAAATAGCCGAGCGCCAACCATACGAGTCGCCACGGCATCTAGGACGACTGTGGTATCTGGTTCATACTTAATTTCCTTGGCTGACATCTCCACTTCCTCTGGGTTTGAAGCGACAGTTGTTCCAGCAGGGAGAAGACGCATTAGCTCGGCTGTCTGGGTAATACTACTTACAAAATCCGTATAAACGACTGATACGACATCGATTTCCTGTTTAATATACATATCAGTCGCTACGTTTAGTATTGTTCGAAAAGCAATTCCCGAGGGGTTATCCGTCAATTCGTCATAAGAGCCTATCACTTCAACGTCCTTTAGTCTAGTTACAAACTGCGAAGCCTTTCTACCAACAGACAATGTCACGCTCGTAATCCCACGATCATCGTCTGTTCGATGTAGCTCTAAGTATCTTTTGAATACGTTTGAGTTAAACGCTCCCGCCAAACCCTTGTCAGAAGCTATCAAAATAATTAGTCGCTTTTTGAAGTGTCGTCTGACAAACAAAGGGTGCTGACTAGCATTAGCTCGACTTGCTAGATTCATCAGTAAATCATTACCGGCCCGAGCATAAGGAGCTGAAGCCTTGGTCGCTTCCTGCGCTCGACGCATCTTACTGGCTGCTACCATCTGCATCGCCTTGGTAATCTGCTTAGTACTACTAACTGAACGAATTCGAGTCTTTAATTGTCGAGTGCTAGCCATCTATTATCCCTCGAACCCCTTGGCGACCTTTTTTGTTACATCATCAATCGTTTTAAGAGTTTTCTCGTCTGGCTTATCACCCTTATCGAGCTCAAGCATAGCTTCCTTGTGATCCCTCAATATTCTAGAGAGTAGTGCGCTTTGAGCTTCTTTAATTAAAGAAACTGGTACTTCATCGAATTCACCACTAGTGACAGCACGGATCGACACGAATTGCTCCCAGACACTCATTGGTTGATACTGTGGTTGCTTCAACAATTCAGTCAAGCGTTGTCCTCGATCGATTTGCGCCTTCGTCGCACTATCAAGGTCTGAGCCAAATTGAGCAAAAGCAGCCAATTCGCGGAACTGACTGAGCCCAAGTTTCAAATTACCACCAACCGACTTAACCGCCTTGGTCTGAGCCGCACCACCGACACGAGAGACCGACAAGCCTGCAGAGATAGCTGGGCGAATACCTTGGTAGAACAAGTCCGTTTCGAGAAATATCTGACCGTCAGTGATAGAAATAACATTGGTCGGAATATAAGCTGATATATCACCCGCCTGAGTTTCGATAATCGGCAGAGCCGTCAACGACCCGCCACCTAGCGCGTCAGACAGCTTCGCTGATCGCTCAAGCAGTCGAGAGTGTAGATAAAAAACATCACCAGGATATGCCTCGCGTCCCGGTGGGCGACGAAGTAACAGTGACATCTGTCGGTAAGCCACAGCGTGCTTAGTTAGATCATCGTAAATCATTAGGGCGTGCTCACCCTTATCGCGGAAATACTCACCCATAGCCGTCCCAGCATAAGGCGCCAGATAGAGCAATGATGCTGAGTCAGATGGGCTAGTCGCCACAACTATTGTCTGCTCCATCACGCCCTCTTCCTTGAGTCGGTCAACTAGTCGTGTAATTTTTGATAATTTTTGTCCAATTGCGACATAAACATTGATCACTCCAGTTTTTTGCTTGGCTTGGTTAATCATCGTATCGATCGTTAAAGCGGTCTTACCAGTTTGACGGTCGCCAATAATCAATTCTCGCTGTCCGCGACCGATTGGGAACATCGCATCTATCGCCATAACTCCAGTCATCAGTGGTTCGTGGACTGATTTTCGACCCATGACACCGATAGCTGGACGTTCTATTAGCCCACGCTTTTTAGTTTTAATCTCCGGCCCACCATCAAGCGGACGACCCAACGGATCGACTACTCTACCGAGTAGCTCTTCACCAACTGGCACATCCAGCACCGCGCCTTTTCGAGTAACCCTCGCACCAGCACTAACACTCGTTTCGCCACCCAGAATCACTGCACCGATTTCATCTTCCATGAGATTTAAGGCAAAGGCTTCGACAGGACCTGATTCTGTTTCAATTTCTAGGACTTCACTAGCCCCAGCCTTACTCAATCCGTGAACCCACGCCACACCGTCACCAACACGAACTACGACGCCGACATCCTCAAGTCCCTCGGAACCTTCGAGGCGAGCAATCGCACCACGCAATTCTTTCGACAATTCTGTCACCGATATCTTGCTCATCTTCCTCCTTTTATACCTTCATCGTCTTTAGCTTATTTAACTTATTCGCTACAGTTTGATCTACAACCTGCGACGGAGTAGTAATCCGGCAGCCCGCAATCAACTCAGGATCAATAATCTCTCGAATAAATACTTTTGTTCCGGGGAACATATCCTTGATATTATCTCTGAGTGAACCATTTATCTCGTGCGCTGACTCAACCGTAACCACCATAACTCCTTGCTCTGCCAATTGACTCTCGATATCCTTAACCAGCAAATCAGCTTCGCGTTCTCTATTCTCATCAATCAATAGCGCCGCCAACTCATCAATAATCTGTCGATTATCCATTATCAACTGTCTGGCGACATAAGATGACAACTTCCGACGAGACAAATGACCTAGCATCAGCTAATACCCCGTATCACCTTCTCGATTAATTGGATATCTTGTTTGGTGTCAATTTTCTCTTCTAAAACTTTTCCCGTAGCTAAAGCCACTAGTTCTATTGTTTCTTGCTTGAGTAATTTTTTGGCACTTTCGACTTCCTTGCTTAGCTCATCACGAGCCGAGACGATTAACGCTTCCGCTCTAGCCTCGGCCTTCTCGTGGATTAAACTAGCCACCTCAACCGCTTCCTGCTTAGCTGTCTCGACTATCTCAGCCGCATCTTGCCTAGCCCTAGCAACCATTTCCGCAGTCCTAGCCTCGGCCTCGGACGCTTGTTGCTCGGCCTGCATCGCGGCATCAGCACTAGCTTTAATTAACTCGTCACGCTTGTCTAGCATATTCAAGAGTGGCGGATAAACAAACCTTTTCAGGATTAACAATAGTAGTAAAAAGGCTAAGGTCTGGTATCCCAAAAGCGCCCAGTCGATACCGAGTGATGACATCAAGTCACCATTAGGCTGAGCTGTGCTCGCCAAATTCTGTGCTTGTAATAATAAATATTTCACAAAACCCTTCCGAGATGATTACATAACTTTACCGACGATAGCTACAACGAAACCGATGATTGCTAGAGCGTCGATAAATGAAATACCCAAAATCATCAAAGTTCGAAGGTCATTAATTTTCTCTGGATTTCTTCCAGCTGCGTTCATCGCTGCCATACCGACAAGACCTGCGCCAACTGCGGCGAATCCTGCTGGGATAGCGTATGTAAGTGCAAATGCCATTGATTCCATTTTATTATTTCTCCTTAAATTTAATTTTTACCTAATAATTGATTGCCATCCTCCACCATGTTATCGGGCAGGGCAGGGGAGTGGTCTTCTTCTTGATTCTCGCCATGATGTGACAGACCGAGCGAGATAAACACGACTGAAAGCATAAAGAATATGTAAGCCTGGACCCCGCCAATAAACAGCTCAAAAATGTAAAATGGCTGAAGGGCGACTGGTGAGATAAACTGCGATAGATAAGCAATCATAATCAGTAGCACCTCACCAGCCAAAACATTGCCGAACAGACGGAAGCTTAGTCCAAGTAAACGTGACATTTCTGCTACTAACTCAAGTATACCAACGAATGTCATTATTGGATCCTTTAGCGGGTTGATGAAATATCTACCCAAGTTTCCTTTAAAGCCTAGGTATTTGAATGCGTAAACTTGAGCCGCGGCAATTGTGATAATAGCTAAGGCAAACGTCATATTTAGATCTGCTACCATACTGCGGAATATAGGAACCCTATTAACCGTGATTGGCCCGACTACCGGCAGCAGCCCCAACCAGTATTGCGCGATGACAAAAAAGAACATCGTGATGACTAATGGAGCTACTCGCTTTGCCCATCTCTCGTCTGGAATGACTTGTTTAACTGTGCCATACAGCCCTTCAAAAACCCAAGTAATCAGGCGAGTAGCTAGATTAGATTTTTTCTCGCCCTTTGCGGCAGCACCAGTTCTCAATAACAACCAAACTAAGAACACCAAGCCAATAATGCCCAGCAGAAATGAATTTGTTATACCAACTCCAAAAACTTCAACTATTTCTTCAGCCTTGATTGAAATGTGCGGACCGGCGCTAGCAAACGAACTAATCATTGGTAGTCTTCCTTGTCTTTTTTGGTCGACCTATCTGTTCTCTGACCAATAAAAAAGCGCCTAAGAACCCAATTAATACGCCAATTATCATCAACCAAGGGCTCGTCTGAAATTTCTCATCTAAATAAACGCCTAATAGGGTAAAGCCAACGCTTGGCACGAACATACGCCAAGTAGTGTCGCCGATTGTACTCATCAGTACTTTGATTGTTTCGACTTCGGTAGACTTTTGGCCACCAGAAACTGGCTGTTTACTCTCCATTAGTTCTAATATATCATCTTTTACCCTATAATGTCTAGAGAATTATGCCACGAAAAAACTATCCCAAACGTCAAAGAGCTTCTGCCAATAGAGACCACTCGGCCACCTACAGGAATAATCAACATATTTCAGTTTGCCAATTAAAAATACGTTACGCAACCGAGAATATTGCTAATAGGGGGCTGGAGCTCAGAGAGTTATCTCAGCAGGGGCTGGAGCTAGGTATCTATCATTGCCTAGTCTGTAATGGATGGCACCTAACTAGTAGGAATAGCCCATACCGGGGGGGATTTTAGACTCGACTGGCTTGATTGCATTAGTTGTTGAGTCGTTGCCTAACTGACCGACTGTATTTAATCCAGACGCATAAATACGGCCATTGTCACCGAGGACAAAAGCACTGAACTCATCGCGGGCCGATATATCCTCGGCATTCACCCCGGCTGGTAAAATATATCTCCTGAAGGCGCATTGCATATACTTATAGGTTGGATTTCCTAGCCCATCGTTCCCAAGTTTGCCATGTACGTTTCTGCCCGCTCCATACACTTGGCCGTCAGTAGCAATAAACATTAGTGAGTCTATCTGGTACTTCCATTCATCAGAAAACCTTGATAAGTCGATCTTGGTCCCAGGGGGCATCCCGCCAACATCGTTTCTCAACGTCTTAGGATTTGCGCTAGCGATACAATAATTATAATCCACGTCCGACCACGGTGTTTCTTCTAAGTCAGTGCTGTAGTTTTTACCAGCGCACCACACTCCACCATATTCATCATCTCTCAACCCACAAAAGGTATAATTCAAGGCTATGCCATTCCGCCATGGTATAGCTCGGCTATCGATAGTGAATTTTTGTGCATCGGAGTTATTACAACTATAAAGCTGAATCGCTACGCCGTTAGTGCTCGACCCACCAGGTATATCCAGACAATAGTTACTATTGACTTTGGACCTAATGGAATTGTTTGTAGAATCAAGTATCCATTGTTGCGCGGGAGAACCATTGCAGGAGTATAGTGTGACTGGTCTATTATTCTCTGCTATCCCGCTATTCAAATCTAAACAATAGTTGGTCGGTACACCACGTTTTCCTGGTAACCATATAGTAAAAGTATGATCCTGGTTATCAAGCAAAAACCACTTTTGAGCACTAGTGCTAGTATCACAGCTCCATATCTGCACTTTATTGCCATTGTTTAGCCAATTGTTATTATTGTCCAGACACTTGCCCGATGATGCCTTGATCGACCCACCTGTTGCGTTATCTCCATCCCAGTTAGTGTTTGAGCTACCCCACAATTTAGCATCATTCGATCCAGTCACGCCACTTTCTTCACTAGTTCCGAATGATCCCCACTCCTTATTTCCCGCCGCCCACATCGTTCCGTCTGTTGCTAGAACCATAATCGTGGAGCTCCAAGAGTGTGGGGAGAGAAACACGTCTCTCACTTTACGGTCCACGCTACCACGTTTTGGTATCTGATACTGGACTGGGGTATAGTTATTTTCCTGCCATGTCTTGGCAATCTGACCATTGTCGCTATTGCCCGAACAGTACAAGAAATTGTCGTCATTGGTTATGACACAGACATTAGTGCTTTTAGCATCGACCGATTTCGCTGTTTTACCGGCTGGTAAATTAAACTTAACCATCGAGCTGATTGGAACTTCTCTTGGTATCTCTTCTCCCCCAACTATTGGATTAGCTATCCCATCCCCGAACATGCCAAAATCATTAGTACCGCCACAATATACCTGTCTGTCTGTAATAGTTTTACCAGCAATTACGCAAATAACATCATCACCATATCCATTTAGAGCCATATCATACACCTTCATCCCGCTAGGATCAGCGATATTAAAGCCTACCTTTGTCCACTGGTTACTCAGCCATGCTCCCGAGCCACGGCAATATGCCTGCTGATCATCACCGATAATACATAGGAAACTTGCACCTTGGCCAGATGTCTGCACTTTAGACACAGGGATAGCCCCACTGGGCAAGATCATTTTTTCTGGTTTTGTAACAGCAGATGGCGATTTCGGGTTGTTAATCTGACCCGATCCATTTTCTCCAAAACCATATATATCACCGTTTATTGACTTATATATGTTTATGTGGCCTGGTCCTTGACCCCAGCCAGCACCACCAGTTATCTTGGGCGTAGCCGCATTTCGACTGTCATATGACACATTACCACTTAAAGATTTATAGACACTGCCTGAGCTTGACGTGAGATTTGTTGCACCATTTACGGTATATTTATGATTACCTGGCTTTCCAGAAGGCTTCCCGATTGAATAAGTTGCCTGGAAGTGACCCTGCTTTGATACAAAGTCGTCTAGCCCAGATATTGTGATGCCGTTACAATTTGTTGATGGCTTAAGCGGGTTAGCGTCAGACCAGCCTATCGCTCCATATTGTTTGACGCAGGCTTCGGCATGAGCAATGCCAGCTTCGGAAGCTTCTCTGGCTAATTGTTCGTAGTACTGATCCCGAAGGGCGGTAGAAGAAGCCCCGACAAGCTGGAGAGAAACGGTCAAGAGGGCGAACATGACTACCGACAAAATCATAACAGAGGGTAGGGTGTAGCCGTGGTCAAATCTCCTCATATTATTTTGAAGTATACATTAGAATAAGCAGTTTAGCAATAAATTATGATAAAATGGTTATAATTAACATTTCAGGAGGTTTAAATTTATGAGTGAAGATACAACCAATAGTCATCGAGATACTAAGGTGATTGTCTACTCCACGAGTTGGTGCGCCTTTTGCCATACTGAGATGGAGTGGCTCAAGAAGCTTGGTGTTGATTTTATAGCCAAAGACATTGAGGCGGATCCTTCGGCCAAAGAAGAATTACTCAACAAGAACGGTGGCAATTTTCAAGGCGTTCCAGTTACAGATATCTCTGGTGAACTTATCCTCGGATTTGATCGTCCAAAACTAGAAGATTCTCTCAGAAAAAATAACCTACTAGATGACTAACTGAGCCCTACTTGTCTTTTTTCCAAATAAACTTTGGTTTTCTCTGTTAAAATATACCTATGGTCAAAAATAAAACACAAGCTAAGCCACTCGCCCCGTCGATAGTCAATCGACGGGCAAAGTTTGATTATGAACTGGGCGAAGAAATCGTCGCAGGCATAGTCCTAACTGGACCAGAAGTCCGCGCTGTGAGAAATGGCCACATTCAGCTCAAAGGAGCCTTTGTTGGCATCAGGAATAATGAGCTCTGGCTCAACAACGCCAGCATATCCCTCAACCAAAATGTTCGTGGTCAAATAAACGCGCGTACAGTAGATACGACAGCTCGCAAATTACTAATTAGTCGAAAGCAGTTTAATCGCCTCCAATCCATTAAGCAACAGGGTATGACGATAGTACCGACCAAGGTTTTGACAAGTGGCAAATTCATCAAGGTTGTCATTGCTAGTGCCAAGGGCAAGAAGCTATATGATAAACGCCAAGCCATCAAACAACGTGATCAATCAAGAGACGCAAAGAGAATTATTTATCAGAAGTAATTTTTAGATAGAGATTTTCTAGTTTTCGAATTTGTCTACGCTCAGTGAATCTAGCAGCCAAACGCTTGCTTTCTAGACCAAATTTCTGTCGTTTTGTCGGACTTTTCAGTAATTCTATCACTTTATTGGCAAAATCTTCCGCAGAGTTGTCAACGATATAGCCATTTATGCCATCTTCTACAACTTCTGACAAATCCCTATCAATCATCACGACCGGTTTTTTGGCGTGTGTCGCCTCATGAAGCACCCAGCCTTGTGTGTCTTTAATAGAAGGAAAAGCGAAAACATCAAGAGCTTCATAAGCTACGCCCAAATCGCACCTAGGCATAGCACCCGTAAAGACGATTCGATCAGAATATTTAGACTTTGATGCATGCTCCTCTAGTGTCTCTCGGTAATCGAAATCGCCGACAAATAATAACTTTGCCTTTAGTCTAGCCTTACCGACCAAATCCATCGCTTCAATTAAAATGTCGAGGTTTTTCTCCTCACCTAATCGTCCGACAAAACCAAATATCTCATCACTTTGCTTCAGTCCCCAGGTGTTTCTAAAATCATGAATCTCTTGCTTTGATGGCTTTGGAATAGCGTTAACACCGTTCGGCATCAAATACATCGCATAACTATAGTTATCGTCCTGCCATGACTTTAGCTGGTCATAACTTTTACGGCTCAGAGCAATCACCGCATCGGCTTTACTGTAGAGCATCGTTATAGCCTTGGCAATAATATCCTTATTCCACTTCGTCGCTCCACGTCTAGGTACATACAGCTTAGCAATCTCTTTCAAGTCTTGACCATTTAGCTTAACACTCATCGGAAAGACTACGCCCACAAGCGCCAACGCACCAGGCAATACCGACGGGTAGTGATCGACGAACTCATAAATATCAGTACTATGCTGGGCGACTAGAGGGATTTTATATTTAACCGCCGCATTGATACCTAACAACCCAACTTGCGATGGTGTAAAGATATGGATTACGTCCAAATCAAGTTCCTTTATTTTTCTCAAAATAACTGGTGGAAAGAATAGTGTTATATCAAAATCATCAAAAAAACCACTTTTAACGCTTGGGAAACGAATAATATGCTCGTCGTCATGAAACGCTCGGCGCGCTGGCGTCTCTGGCATAACAGTTCTCGCAGGGCAAAAAATAAACACCTCGTGACCGATCGCTTCAAGATTTCTCTTCAGCGACTCAACAACGAATGTGATACCGTTAATTGTTGGATGGTAGGTGTCTGTAAAAAGGCCGATACGCATCAATAGGATTGATTATACACTAATTGACTTATTATGCAAACTAATATATAATATACACTATGGAGAAAAAGCCTAGTCACATCAGCTATTCAACTGACCCGCTGGAGATTACCGTAAGAAAGCCGGTTGCAGAACGCCGACTAGATAGGCACGAGACTAATTTAAGAATCAGCCCAAATTACGGTTTTAGGCCACTCACATTAGATGGTTTGAAGTCAGGTGTCGAAGGACGGACAGAATACGCTATCCATTACCCAGAGGAAGTGAACGATTCAGGCAATATCATTATGGTTACTATGGGCTGGGGTGGTGATTTTCGCACAGATGTAGCCTTAGCGGAACTCGGGCATATTGCCGGCAACAATCCTAAGCATGCTATCTTGGTAATCAATAATCCTGGCAAGGGTAGATCGGAACCAATACCCCGTAGCGCCATGAAGGAGATGAAAAAAAGCGGTTCATTTATGCCTTACGGAGAAATAATCGCTAACGACATCGAGCGAGTTCTAGCGGACTTCAGCCTAATCCGAGGCATTGGCTATTCTATGGGCGGACGAGCGCTAATTGGCGCAGCCACGTCAAGTGATACAGGGTTCGAATTCTTATCAGTTACTGATCCGCCTGGCTCTCACAGATTGGGGCTGGCAGGCATAGTCGACCGTTTTATGATTAAAGAAGGTGAGCACACAAAACACTACTTAAATGAATGCAAAAACAACACAGGCAAAAAAGCCCAAATGGAAAATGACAAAAAGACGCTAGAGTCTATTCTCCAAATGAGCCTAAGAGCTATCGGTCAAACACTTATCAGTCAGCCGATTGCTATGGGCAAGGGTGGGCTGTATGCTGACCTGGAAAAGCTAGCTAAAAGCGGAAATGTTAGCACTCTACAGATTAATTCGCCTGAGTTTAGCGAACTGAATAACCCAGATGATATTATGAAAATTCTTGAAGATATTGCCCAGATAAAACCCGAGCTTAATATACGACAGGTTATGATAAACGGCAACACTCATTCGATGGTAGCTGGGGGCAACACTCACGTCAGTGGAATCTTATCAAACCCTGATAATTTCAGCTAAATAACTAATCGTTAAGCAATTTTCGATAAAATCCAACAACCAATTCAGCACCAGTTTTGCTATCAAATCGCTTAGCGATATTTTTTGCTTTTTCTTGATATTCTTCTCTAAGCAATATGTCTTTCTCGAGCGAATCTAGTAACGCGACGAAACCCTGATCGTCCTTGGCCATCAAAACGTTGCCCTTGAAAGTATCGTTATATTCTGAGATATCTCGCAAGATTATTGGCAAGCCAGCTCCTGCCGCCTCCAGAACGCACATTGGGTGGTTTTCTTGGATAGACGGCAAAACGAATGCGTCAGCCGCCAAATAGTATTTTCGAACATCCTCAAGCGGGATAACCCCAGTAAAAGTTAAGTTTTTGGGCGCTGAATCAATCATTCTTTGCATATTTGCCCCGTCAGCTGCCGCTGCCTTAAATGGCATACCGCCAACCCAGAAAAATTGAGTATCCGGCTTGGATTTTGCCATCTCGATAAAAGTGTCAATCTTTTTTCTTGGCTGCACCTGACCATTACCAACTACTACGAAAGTACCTTCAGGTATTCCTAGGGATTGACGAACCTGTCGTCTTTCTTCGGGCGTCCACTCGTAACGGTTCATGCGGACGGTATTATAGAGAACATCAACATTAGTCAACCCGAGGTTATTCACCAAATCATCACGAACCATCCCAGAGCAAGCCAGAACTATATCAGCCTTACCATAAAAAAACTTAAGCCAACTCTTAGCAATACTTCGCCAGTATTTAGCCAAGACTATCGAACCAATTAAGCTATCAGGGATTATATGAGCCGAGACAACCTTTTTGCCGTACCTATAGTTTAATTTCAATAATGAATAGGGTCCTACTGTATGTATATGAACTATGTCAGACTTTCTCTTTGAATTAACTTCAATATCTATATCTGGACGCAAAGCCAGGGCATTAGTCATCTCTTTGAACGCTGTATGAACGCCATGGCCCTTAACTGTGAATTCGCTCTCGGAAACCATGTTCACTGTGATTTTATTATTAGTCACATTCACTATATTAACATATCGTTATTCTATGTCAGCGGGTCTAGTTCCGCGAAGGGTCTTATTTCTGAATAAAGCTAGCAACCAGCTCTGGTGATTCCGCGACCGATAAATGACCGCTATCGATTATCAATAATCTATCAGCTGAAATAGTTCCAAGGTCAGGCTCGACAACGGCATCTTTTCTCGATACAACCACCCCGTAAGCATGATAATCTTTGCTAAACATATCTTTATGAGACAAGACTTCTTTCATCATAGTTACCTGACAAAGTAGCTGGTATTTGTCCGCCACTCCCTTATCCAGAGACCAATTCAGGCGTTGAGTAACTAAGCCAGCTTGAGCCTGTATCATGTATCGTCGACGAATTTGTTCAAACCATTGAAAATTATACAAAGGCAGGACAACCGCTCTAGTCTGATACGCCAAGCGAGCATAAAGCGCCGTTATATTCTTAAGCTTCGCTGGAGGATTGATTAGCCACGTTTTTTCAAAACTCATCTTCGGCACCAGATAACAACCAAAAGAATGTGCCAATACACAATCTACCTTGACGCCTATACTGTCGAGTGAGTCGATTAGACTTTCCGACCAAATATTGAGCTTTTCCCAGATATCTTTTGATATATTTTGGCTTTTGCCATGTGAGGGCAAATCAACCAGCACTATATTGAATTTGTCTCTCAATTCATAGGCAAGCGGGATTAGCCCATAAGAGTTACCGTTAACCCCGTGAACAAACAGAGCCGTCTCCCGCTTGTCGGACACTGGCGTCGAATAGATAGCTGTTGAAATACCAGCCACCTCGAGTGCCTGAAATTCGAAATCCTCAAGCCATTTGTCATACAGCTGAACTATAGATCTACGCACTTATCGCCAACCAGTGATAATGACTCATAGATATAACTATATCATTTATAGGTTAGTTTCTTCCGTCTACTGTTCTTTATCAAGTGCCCCTTCGGCCATATCCAGACCCTCATCGAAGTTCATGGCTAGTTTGATTTCCACATAGTGCATCGCAAGCTTCCCCATCCAAGGCGTACTTTACATCAATATCAGGCTTCCTCTCGGCTTTGTTAGTAGGCTTACGATAATTTCCTACCCTGTTACCACTTGTTTGCCTTGAACTATAATGAACTTTTACCATAAATATATGATATCACAGTATAGTAATTATGTCAATAGTCTATAATTATCTCATGAAGCTTTTTTCCTGGAACGTGAATGGTATTCGAGCAGTTATCAACAAGGGCGAGTTCACTAAGTTCGTTCAAACATACAATCCTGATATTATTTGCCTACAAGAAACCAAAGCTAAACAAGGGCAGGCCGAAGTTGATCTGCCTGAATACGAAGAATACTGGAACAGCGCTGACAAGCCTGGCTATAGCGGAACGGCGATTTTCTCTAGAGTTAAGCCACTATCGGTCATCAACGGCTTCACTGACAAGATTTCCGAAAATTACCAATTAGACGATAGTTATGGCAACCCAGAAAAAGAGGGCAGGGTGATTTCTGCGGAATTTGATAGTTTCTGGGTCGTTACCGTCTACACACCAAACTCAAAAGGCGACTTATCAAGGCTGGAACTAAGGCACAAACAATGGGACCCAGCTTTTACTGAGCATATTTTATCACTCGAGCGACAAAAGCCGGTTCTATTTTGCGGCGACCTCAACGTTGCTCATCAAGAAATCGACCTAGCTAATCCTAAACAAAATATCGGCAAGCATGGCTTCACCGACAAAGAGCGTCAAGGCTTCCAAAACTTCCTCGATGCAGGCTTTATTGATACTTTTCGCCACCGATATCCAGACAAAACTAATGCTTACTCGTGGTGGACGCACTGGGCGAACGCTCGAGCCCGAAATGTCGGCTGGCGAATTGATTATTGGCTGGCTAGTCGAGAAATTATCAACAGCGTATCAAATCCGCAAATTCACCCTGAACAGATGGGGAGTGACCACTGCCCAGTGAGTATAGAAGTAGATATATGATGAAAATCGCTAATAAAAATAAATCAAGACAATTACTCATAATTATCCCTGCTATCATTCTGGTGGCTGTTCTTTCGATTAAATTCTACAAACTACTGTCCCCAGAACAATCAACTACGTTGATCAAGCCAGCGGAGGTTGAAATTAGTCCTATAGTGCCCGAGTCTAAACCTAAACCTGAACCTAAATCAAGCCTAGTCAGCCTGCCAAACACTGCGCCTTTTACGGCGCTCGAAGGAGATTACCGAGCTGACAACCACTTATGGCGCTTAGTTAACAAAAATTACCCTTTTAATGACCTTCATTACCGACCGACAAATATCCAAATTGCTACTGTCCCCTCGAGAACTGATAAATCAACAGACGAGCGATCAATCCGCGCCGACATAATGTCCGAAACTGAAAGAATGTTCGCTGATGCCAAGCTGGCAGGCTTTGATCTACAGATAGGTAGTGGCTGGCGGAGTTATGAACAGCAAAATATATACTACAGCAACTATTCACGCTTGTATGGACAAGAATCGGCTGACACTTTCAGCGCCAAACCAGGTTATAGCGAGCATCAAACAGGGCTAGTCATGGACATCGCCACTTTAGATCGACACTGCTATCTTGAGGAGTGCTTTGGTGAAACAGGAGCAGGCAAATGGTTATCCGCAAATAGTTCAAAATATGGTTTTATTCTCCGCTATCCTCGAGGCAAAGACGGCATAACTGATTTCATCTACGAGCCATGGCATTTTCGATATGTCGGCAACGACTTAGCCAAGGCACTAAACGAGTCGGGATTGACACTTGATGAAGCTGAGCCCTACCTAGCTAAAGCTCAATCGAAAGACTAACTTCAGAACCAAGCCATTGCTTGACTTTGTCGAATCTTTCTTCGACTGTTACGCCAAATAACTTAGTCTCATTCTGGGCATTTTTTAGCAACTGTAGCTTCAGATTACTCCGTGTGTGCAATAGGCTGTTTGCACGATCGCTAGCTGACCATTCATAGCTCATAAAAGTTGGCACAAACGCTATCTCGGAAATCTCAGTTTTTCCGTCATTTTTCGATAGATTAAACTTAGCTATCCCACCAGTTAACTCATCCGTCTGCAGTTGACTCGACAGCATGTTGCCAATAGAATACCAAACTAAAGTCTCGCCACCATCAGGCCTGGGGAGCATCGAAACTTTTTGCAAAACATGTGGTCCAGTGCCGATAATCACATCCGCCCCCAGGTCTGCCATTGCTTGAGCGGTTTGCATCTGGTCAGTATTAACTTGGTGCGAATCTTCCGTACCCCAGTGAGCCGAAATAACGACGAAATCAGCATTTTGCCGTGCCTCAGTCATCAATTTTGTCACAAGATTCTTGTCATGATAGTTGTTCAAGCTATAGCTAGCAGGGGGCTGAGCGTTACTGAAATCAGCAAAGGCCAAGAAAGCGACTTTCAGCCCATTTTTTTCAAAATAGCTAATCCGTTGCTGGTCTGCCGGGTTACGGTTTGCACCAGCGACCGCCAAAGGCTGAAGTTTTTGCCACTCATCGAGCGTTATATTGATAGCTTCTTGCCCCTTGTCTGCGATATGATTAGTTGCAAAGTTTATCAAGTTACAACCTACCTTGTTTAAATCCCTTGAAAATTCAATTGGTGCGTTAAAGGTCGGGTAACCGCTAACGCCAAACCTTGCGCCAGCGGCAGGAGTCTCTGGATTACAAAAAACCACATCACTACCCGAGATAACTGTTTGAATTTGCGCGAAGTAAGGAATAAAATTATAGCCATCGGTAGTTTTTGCCTGATTGACAATCGAGTCATGCGCCAGCATGTCGCCCATTGCTGAAAAAACTAGCTCCTGTTTTGACTTTGTATTATCGGTCTTGGCGGGCTCTTCGACAGGCTGATTTTTTGTTTGTGTAGTCGGCTGATTAGCTGATTGAGGGCGAAGAAGCCACCAAGTAATCAAACCCGATAATAGTAAAGTGGCCAGACCAACCAGGAGGAGCCATTTCTTTGAGCGATTATTTATATGCAATCGATTCACTATATAGCTATTATAACCCAAAGTTTGAGTCATTTTTAATGCTATAATTAACTTATGAAGAAGTTTGCAGTTTTCGATATTGATGGAACCCTGTATCGTTGGCAATTATTCCATTCATTGGTTCAAGAATTAACAGACCTCCGAGTCATTCAGGGCTACGGCTTGCTCAACGACGCCTGGCACGAATGGCGAGGCAACCGATCAAGCTTTGAAAAATACGAGGCGACGCTGATGAACGATGTTTTGCTTAATAGCCTACCAGGGATGAAAACTGACGTGTTTGAGGCCGCCTGTGTCGCGGTCGTCGAAAGTACTGGCCACAAGGTTCACCGCTACACCCTAAAGCTACTCAACGACATGAAAGCTCAGGGCTACACGATTATTGCTATCTCCGGTTCACAGCAAGAACTAATTGGCAGGTTTTGCGCATTATACGACTTTGATATTGCAATCGGTGCAGTCTATGAACGAAATGGCGACGTATTTACGGGCAAGGTTTCTCGACCGACCTATGGCCACAAGGCTGAAATACTAAATAGCCTTGTCAAGGAACATAATTTAACCTGGCTAGATAGTCTCGCTATCGGCGATACTAAGTCAGATATCGATGTCCTAAAGCTCGTCGAAAAGCCAATTGCCTTTAACCCAACAATAGAGCTTCTAGAAGAAGCCAAAAATAATTCCTGGCCAATTGTTATCGAGCGCAAAAACCTAGCATACCACCTCAAGGCAGAACCCAATGGATCTATCGTACTGGCAAAAACAGACGTCCTCTAGCCCGCTATTTCCCGATATCGAGTGGAACCGACCCGAAAGAGCTAGTCAAGCCGGCAAACTTGGTATTGTAGGTGGCAACAAACTTAGTTTTATAGCTGTGGCCGAAAGCTACCAGCTTGCCCGCACAACTGGGGCAGGGGAGGCGCGCGTGTTGCTTCCTGACGCTCTCAGGAAGACCGTGCCTTCGGTTATCGAAGATGTTCAATTTGGTGCTAGCACCCAGTCTGGCGGACTCGGAGCAGATGCTATCTCGGAACTTAAGTCGCTAGCCAATTGGGCTGACGTACTGTTATTCATCGGCGATGCTGGCAAAAATAGCCAGACCGCCATTCTTTACGAAGAAATTATCAAAAGTTCCCCTAAGCCAATTGTACTCACGCGCGACGCTATCGATTTAGTCCAAAACAGTTTTCCTGAAATTATTGATAATCCTAAAGTCCACCTGGTTTTGTCATTTGCTCAAGTTCAGCGATTACTTCAATCCGTCTATTATCCAAAGATTTTAACTTTCAGTATGCAATTAGTTCAGCTCGTCGAGACTTTACATAAATTTACCATCACTTATCCAATTACTATAGTAACATTTCACAACGGAAAGATTATTTTGTCGAGAGAAGGAGAGGTTATCACTCAAGACTGGACTGAGCCGATGCTAATCTGGCGCGGGCAAGTTGCTACTCGCTCGGCCTGTTATCTACTATGGTCACTAAACCAGCCACTGCAAGCAATTGCTACAAGTTTATCCAGAAGCTAGTCTCTTAGATTAGACGTCTAAGATGATGATACAATAGGCCTATGTTATTCATAGCTCTAGTTGCCATCTGGTTACCATTACTCCTCGTTGTTGTCTTCCGCCAGCCCGCACGATTAGGCATGAGCATTAGCGCACTAGCTGTCGGCTTAATCGCTAGTGCAGTTTGGCAAATGACGCCACTGGCCATCGGCGCGTCGGTCATCCAAGGTATTCATCGGTCTTTGACTATCGGCTTAATCTTATTCGGCGCAATAACCCTACTAAAGGTTCTAGAATCAACTGGCGCTCTAGAGAGAATCAAGCTTGGGCTTTATGCTCTATCTCAAGATATGCGGGTTCTAACGATTCTCGTTGCTTTTTGCTTCATCTCACTGATCGAGGGTATCTCGGGTTTTGGCACTCCGTCAATTATTGCCGCTCCTCTACTGATAGTGCTCGGCTTCCACCCGCTAACATCAGCTGTTTTAGCACTACTGGGTGATACTGTAGCCTGTACTTTTGGTGCTGTTGGCACCCCATTAATCATCGGTCTGGAGAATGTCCCTATTTATTCAGCAGAACTAGTATCTTCAGTTGGCGCAACCGTTGCACTATTCGACTTAGTCATTGGTACGCTATTACCTCTTGGGCTGGTAACGGTTCTTATTTTTATGTTTGGAAAACAAAGCAAACGCCAGAAAATTATCGCGCTGAAAGAAATTGCTCCTTGGGCGCTATTTATCGGAGCTATTTATTCAATCAGTGCCTTCTTAGCAGTTCGGATTATCGGACCTGAGTTTACTTCTATTACAGCCGGAGCAATCAGCCTAGCAGTAGCAGCTATCAGCGCCAGGCTTAACTTCTTGATCCCCAAAAATATCTGGCGGCATCATGCAAACCCTGACATAGTCAACGAAACAGTTCCACAAGATGTCAGTTATATACTCATCTGGAAAGCCTGGTTGCCGTATGTAATTGTCATATTATTGTTATTAATTACTAGGTCTATTCCGGGCATCAAAGAACTCCTCTTATCAATATTAGACGCTGGCTGGACGAGTATTCTAGGTATTGAAGGGATTTCATCAAGTTGGCCGATTCTTTATTCTCCAGGAGTTATCCTTCTAATAGGGGCGTTAAGCGCCAGCTTACTGATAAACCATTCGCTAAAAACGATTAGAACTTCGACCAAAAAAGCTCTCTCTACCACCTCGATGGCTCTAATGTCATTGGTTCCAACGCTTATTATGGTTCAAATCTTTATTAACTCTGGGCATAATGGCCTTGATCTCGTCGCTATGCCGATTTTTATCGGTCAAGCACTAGCTGGTATTTTTGGTGACCTATGGCTAATGGTTGCACCGGTTCTTGGAGCAATCGGCGCATTTATCGCCGGCAGTTCCACCGTTTCAACATTAACCATGTCGCCCGTCCAATACAGCATAGCTATAGATGCTGGGTTACCATATATTAGTGTCTTAGCGCTCCAAATGGCTGGAGCGGCAGCTGGCAATACTATCGCTATCCATAACGTTGTCTCGGCGAGTGTTGTCGTTGGGCTAACCCACCGCGAAGGGCTAATTATTCGTAAACTAATTATCCCGACCACTATCTATCTACTGCTAGCCTGTCTAATTGGCCTAGTCGTTCTATTAATCACCTAATCACGGAGCGATCTCTGGTACCGCGAGCCGGACTTGAACCGGCACGCCCATAAGGGCACCAGATTTTGAGTCTAGCGCGTCTACCGATTCCGCCACCGCGGCACAAGAGAGCGCTCCGATAGTTTTGTAAACTACTCGACTATTGTATAATAGAATTAGGTAATAATCTAGCATGAACCCATTAAACAATCAATCAAACTCTGGGCTAGGGACGTCGTCGACGACCTCCGATTCTAGTTCTTCTGCCCAAAATGCTGCGACAAACGTTATCCGTGGTCAAATCGATGAAATATACTCAGGCAAATCGGATACGTCAGCGCCTCATACGACACCCGCAGTTAACCCAGTTCAACAGTCAACAGTTAGCCGACCCAAGCCAACTACAGAAGAAGCAAGCCCTCGACCCAGACCTGAAACAACCCAATTTTCAGCATCATCTCATGGGCTAAGGACAGCCCCCCCGGAAAACACAACGACAAAAGATCCAGCTAATTCCAATCAACCCACACAGTTCAACAGACAAACAAAAACAGCACCCCAAATAACTGAGGATCAATGGAAGCAATACCATAGTGCTTGGCAAAAGTACTATCAAATGTATTACGAACGATATTATATCGATCATCTACCCGTATCCCAGACGAATCAGCAACCAGAAACTACTAATATACTAGGTTTTAATCAAAGCAAGCCTATGCCGATTGGTTCACTTAGCTCATCATTGACCCGAAAAGATGCCATGCAAGAACTTCGAGAAAAAATTCGTGATAAAGTTAGCCAAAGCACCGAAAGTGTCAAAAAGTCACGACATTTCACGCCGATTATCGCTGGACTAGCTGTTTTGTTAATTTTTGTATTTCTACAATACAACCGAGCCTTTCTTGGTGCAGTTGCTGCTTATACTTCACCTGGTAACATCGACCCACAAAATATCATCGTCGACCCAACCACAGAGGTTAATGTCAGCCTTGAACCAAAAATGATTATCCCAAAGATTAATGTTAACGCCCCTGTCGTCTATGGTATTGGGCCAGACTATAAATCGCAGATGTCTGCAATGGAAAAAGGGGTTGCCCACTTCTCCATCCCTGGAGCCAACGCTACACCTGGACAAGTAGGTAACGCCGTCTTTGCGGCCCACTCTAGCAACGACGCTTTTGCGCCAGGTGATTATAAATTCGTCTTCGCTCAAAACGAAAAATTAGTCGAAGGCGACGTCATTTATATGAACTTCGAAGGGAAGAGATATACCTACGCCGTCACAAGCACCGAAGTAGTTATGCCAAACGAGGTCAATCGCATCCAATTAAATACTAGTAAACCCATGCTGACATTAATTAGTTGCGTGCCGCTCGGCACGGCCGAAAAAAGATTGTTAGTTTTCGCCGAACAAATCAGTCCGAACCCATCTGGCGCACCAACTGCCAAGGCTAACAGCAGTGCACCAGAATCATCGACTATACCTGGCAAGCCATCGCCAACACTACTAGAACTATTGTTCGGTCAAAAATGATCAGCTAATTAGACCCGTTGACGGTCATTGACAGTTTCTTGAGCACAACCGAATTGTCTGATTCATCGAAGTAATAAATAAATCTACCGTCACTTGACAAAACTACTCCGAAGCTACCGCCTCTCAAGGGGAATAAGACCTGTCGATTTGCACCGTCAAATTCCATAATTGATAACTGGCTATCGTCATCAATAGACCATAGGTGAAAATCATCCAGCCAACCAGATAGACCAGCCATTAACAAATCTGGGACAACTGACGTTGACGATCTCTCGATATCATAACTAACCATCTCGCCATCGACTTGTGTGATTACGAACCGACCATTTCCGCTAACCGAAGTCCCTTGTGCTTGTTCGCCCTCAACTAAAACCTTGACTAATTTTAACGAATCTAGGACCAGTCCATCGGAGCCAGGCATTACTCCACGATAGATCCGCACGCCCTGGCTAGTAGAAGTTATGACTGTGTCTTTATTGTAGTACCTCGATGACATGGCCTCGATCGGCTTAGTTTGCGCTGTTTTAGGAACAGTTTCCAGAGTTTGCGCGCTCAACCAATCTTTTTTCCATACACCAACTGTCCAATCGGTTTCAGTCTGGCTCGTGAAAACTATTGCCCCAGTTGACTGATTGACCGAGAAGTTATTAATCTGTGAAATTAATGGCCGAGAAATTACCGAACTATCGAGCATAACTAATCGCAAATCGCCATTATCCTGAAGAATATACAGTTCATTCGAGTTATTGAAGACTGTTTTCTTAATCTTTAAGCCAACCATTGAGGATATATCCAGCAACTCATCAGGCCTATCCCGATCCAATCTTAGCCACTTTATATTACTCGAATCGCTACTATCTATATATTTAATTAGGACAAATCGTTCAGTCGCATCCCAAGTGACTATCTCGAACTGGTTAATTGTTCCTGCTTGATAATCTTTAAATAGGGAAGTGCCTATCGGTTTACTTGTAAAAACCGGATTGGTGCTACTACGCAAATCACCCCAGACTATACTAAGTAGACCGTCCTTATCAGCTGAAATGCCGACCATATATCTACCACTGCTTGAGAACTTCGACATCTTAAGACCGACCAGTTCCGTCACTAATACGGTATTTAGTTTAATTGGCACGAGTCGAATATAGTCTAGATTAGTCACTGTATCTGGTTTAATTATCAAAGTTTTATCCCAGTCTCGGTAACCAGATAACCTCACTGAAAATCGCCTTTCGCCAGGCTGAACAACATTTTTCATCAAAGTTGTGCCAATTCGTCTATCATCAGCAAAAACACTAGCACCTCTAGGAGAAGAATCGTACTGGACCAGCCCTGTTCGAGAAATTTCTCGACTACCAAAGTCAAATCGATAACCAAGCATTAGTGCTATAGATACAGGCACCATAACTAGAACTGCAAGCACCATAAAGACATAGACGGCAATTCGTCGTTGAATACGGTGTTTATCCTGTTGTCTATTCTGCATGACTCTGGAGTAAATTATATCACGTCCTAGGGGGTTGTAAAAAACATAAACTAATTATACAATCTACATTAAGCACTAGGGTAATGTGTTTTAGATGGGGGAATATTTCAGGTGAATAAACAATTTATCATCATAAACAACCGAGCATACGATACTATAACTGGCCTGCCTATAGGCAACACACAGTTAAGCGATTTAGAAGATCAAGCATCTACAGACCCTCGGCCAACTCGAGGTATCAAAACCAAATCTATCCACCAGTCATACACTCAATCATCAACAACCCTTAGTCGACGTCATACGCCTCGACCGAAATATGCCATAAATGACCATCAAGCTGTGCTCAAGTCAATTGGCTCTAAAGATTTTGCAAAAATTAACCATTTTGCCACCCAAAAATCTACCCCCGCAATCCAACCGCAACAAACTCCCACCCAAATCGACCGACCAGCTCAGCCCCACCCAATAATAGAGAGAATCAAGGGTAAGCAAATAGATTTTTCTGCCCCACGCAACAAACGATTCAAGCAACAGAAACTAGCGATGCAAAATACGCAGGAATCTAGTTTACTATCCAAAAATAGCCCTAAACCCGCACGAGAATTGAAAAACGAAGCCATACATAGAGTGCTCCAGCAAGATATAAACTCACAAAAAATTAGCTCAGCTAGATCTAAATCACATAAAAAGTTTTTCTCTGGTTGGTCAAAAATATTGCCAGCTGGGTTAGCTATCATGCTCCTCGGCGGATATTTAACTTTTCTGAGTATGCCAAACATTTCCATCCGAATGGCCTCTATCCAATCAGGGGTTAATGCCAAATACCCTAACTACCAACCAAATGGCTATACCTTAAGTGGGCCAATCGCCCTAAAAAATGGTGAAGTATCGATGAAATTTGCCTACGCCGACGGCAACCAGTCATACACTCTGACGCAACAAAAAAGCAATTGGGATTCGTCAGCCGTCAGACAATATGTCGATTCAAAAAACCAGAATGCAATTATCACTCAGTCTAACGGATTAACTATCTACACCTATGACAATAACGCTGCTTGGGTCAACGGAGGTGTTCTCTATACCCTGGAAGGCGATGCCCCACTATCAAGCAGCCAAATCCAACGTATTGCCACCAGTATGTAGCTTACCGTGATATAATAAATATTCATGAAAGAGGTTCGAACACGTTTTGCGCCAAGCCCGACTGGTTTCTTGCATGTTGGTGGTATTCGCACAGCTTTATTCGCCTATCTTGTTGCCAAACAAGCCGGTGGCCAATTTATTTTACGTGTAGAGGATACCGATAGGGCAAGGGAGGTCGAAGGGAGCAAAGCGCATCTTATAGCTAGCTTAAAGGCTTTGGCACTCGATTGTGACGAAGGTCCAGACATCGGTGGGAGTTATGGTCCATACACCCAATCCGAAAGACTTGATATTTATCTTAAATTTGCCAAACAGCTGATAGACAAGGGCCTAGCCTATGCCGACCCTTACACGCCTCAAGAGATTCAGGCCTTTCGAGACAGCTCCAAGCAAAATAAGCGTGCTTTCGTTTATAGAGACTATCGACCGAATAACCCACCCATTTGGGACGGCTCTCAACCATTAAGACTAAAGACAACCCCGAAAAGTTTTACCTATCACGATGAAGTCATGGGAGATATCACGACTAGCCCCGAGGTTGTCGATGATTTTATTTTGATTAAGTCTGACGGTTACCCAACTTACAATTTCGCGCACATCATCGATGACGCAGAGATGAATATCAGCCACGTCATCAGAGGACAAGAATTTATCTCTAGTATGCCAAATTTCCTAACACTCTACGAAGCACTTGAACTAGAAAGACCAATTTTCGCACACTTACCACATGTTTTAAATGCCACTGGCAATAAAAAGTTGAGCAAACGAGATGGCGCCAAGGACGTCTTAGAGTATATTGCTGATGGCTACTTACCCGAAACCCTCAATAGCTTCATCGCAACTCTCGGGTGGAATGACGGCTCAGAGCAGGAGGTCTGGACAATGGCTGAATTGGTCGAGAAGTTCAGCTTATCTCGAGTCCAGAAATCAGGAGCGCGCTTTGATGAAAAACGGTTACTTTGGATGAATGGTCACTTCATCAGACAACTTTCGGCCGATAAACTAAATAGCTTTGCTGAACCTTTCTGGTCTCGAAATTCTCTTAATCATACCCCAGAATATAGGCAGCAGGTTCTCTCTCTTGCTCAAGATCGGCTAAAAACCCTCAAGGACCTTCCAGCCTTAACTGATTTCTTTTTCGAAGAGCCAAAACCAAATTTAGAGCTGATTTCTAGCAACAAACAACTAAACCAACTTAGCCTGGAGCAAATCCGCCAGATTCTAGAAATATCTATCTCAGAATTATCTGCTATATCCGACTGGACGGCTATTAATATCCAGGGCTCGCTTAATACATTGCTTGAAAAAACCCAGCAAAAGCCAGCTATTTTATTTGGTTTAATACGAATTGTCACCACCTGGGCGCCGTTTAGTCCACAATTGCCCGATACCCTTGAATTGCTCGGTCGAAACACGACCCTGAAAAGACTAACATCACTATAAAACAGCATAGCGCTTATGGTATACTGTCATCATGAATAACATTGGTCTAGAAACCAAAAAAACTCATCGTTTTACGAAATTTAGACAGTGGGTCAAAAAACATCAAATTGCACTAATTATTATCACTGCAGCTAACTTAGCTTGCGGAGCGTTTTTGAGCTACCTCTACCTCAAACAACCCGCAGATAACCCGATCTTCTCAATTTCTACCCCAAAGCCTAAGCCTAAACCGCCTGAAAAATTCTATTCATTACTAACTGGAATTGAAGTGAGTGATCAGTCGTACGTCAATTTTCCAGTTACTGCAGTAATGATCGAGAATAGCCCCGATGCTCGTCCGCAGTCAGGCCTTAAGCGGGCAGGGGTTGTTTATGAAGCTGTCGCTGAAGGCGGAATAACCCGGTTTTTAGCTGTATTCCAGGGGGAAAAGCCAGAATTAATCGGACCAGTCCGTAGCCTACGCTGCTATTACCTAAACTGGGCGGCACCATATCAGGCGTCGATTGCCCATGTTGGTGGTAGTTATAACGCCCTCCAGGAAGTCGGTAATGGTAGCTATCGAGATGCTGACCAGTTCTTTAACTCTGGAGCCTATTGGAGATCGACCGATAGATTCGCACCCCACAACGTTTACACCTCTGGCGCTAAACTAGACGAACTTAGCCAATCAAAAGGCTGGACCTCATCTAGCTTTACTAGCTTCCCCAGAGTCGACGGCAAGCCAGCCAGTGAACCAAATGCCACCTCGATCCAATTAAATTTCAGTAGCTGGTTATTCAATACTAGCTATAGTTACAACCAATCAACAAACTCTTATGATCGACTCCTGGCAGGCTCAGCTCACAACGACCGAGAAGGTGGGCAGATATCGCCAAATGTAGTAATTGCTCTCGAAATGACGACCAGCTCTAGAGGAGGACCAGATGGCTACGAAGATATTACGACTACAGGCAGTGGCAAGGCCACTATCTTCCAAAACGGTACAGCCACCCCAGCAACGTGGCACAAAAAAAGCATGTCAGAGCCCCTAGAGCTAATAGGTCAAGACGGTGCTCCAGTTAAGTTAGCCCGTGGCCAAACCTGGATAGCCGCTATCACTCAAACGGGGAGTGTTTCGTGGCAGTAAAACCGATTGATATTGGCACTAAAGTTTTTTCGCGCTATTATCGGCGCCTAAGTTTTGTAGTGATGTTTATTATTTCAGCCATATCTGGGCTCCTAGCTGGCTCTGCCATCTTGTTAGCAGGGGAGAGCTGGCACAGTCCAGTCTTATATATCGGTGTTTTGATAGCTATGGCGATTAGTGCTTTTGCCTCGATAACATTGGTTCTCGTGATTACTAAACCGCTCCAGGAGATCTTGGCGGCGATATCGTTCAAAATCAATGAGCCAACCGCTACGACTCCACCCAATTCTAATGCCAAAAGCTTTGAACAAACTGGCTTGAAGCAAGTGCTGGATATAATTTACGAAACGGATTTCAATGCCAACCTTAACGACCAGACAGACCGGGAGCCGTCGATTGTCGAAACAGCTCTTGATCATACCATAAATGGGGTGATTGTATTAGATTCGGAGATGAAAATCGTCTATGCCAATAAATCAGCTCCCGTGACTAGCGACGTCGATGGAGCTCCGCAAATAGCTCTCGATTTTCTTGACGACCAAACAATATTATCTTGGCTATCAGAAATCAAAAATACGAAAATTTCCGCCGAAAGATCTTGGCAGAGAGTTCATGTTAAGCGAGAATTAATCAAAAAGCAGAGAATCTATGATGTCTTCGCTTCATTTCAAAAAAGCTCGCCTGGAGAAACAATCATCTTTACCTTTGACAAATCGAGTAAATACATCCCTGAGGAGAGAGACTTAGATTTTATTGCCTTCGCGGCGCATGAATTACGGGGGCCAATCACTGTTATCCAGGGCTATCTTGACGTGCTAGATGAAGATCTCAGCGACCGGTTGAACGAAGACGAGAAGCAAGTCCTAAGCAGACTAGTTGTATCAGCCAACCGCTTGTCCTCTTATATCAACAATATTTTAAATGTGGCCAAATATGACCAAAATCACCTCCAAGTCTATTTAGCTGAAGACACTGTCGCCGCAATTTATCAATCAATAGCCGAAGACACTGAGCTTCGCGCATCAACTCAACACAGGCCACTAACCGTCAATATCCCTAAAGATTTACCGACGGTCGCTGCTGACAGAGGCAGTATCAGCGAAGTATTCAATAACCTAATTGACAACGCTATCAAGTATAGCTTTGAAGGAGGGATAATTGCTATTAACGCCTCTGCTAAGGGTGATTTTATTGAGGTTTCTGTGAGTGATAACGGCATTGGTATGCCGTCCAGTGTTGTAAAAAATCTATTCAAGAAGTTCTACAGATCCCATCGCTCCAGGGAAACTGTGGCGGGGACTGGTATCGGGCTTTATATCTGTCGTGCCTATATCGAGTCCCACGGCGGGACGATTTCTGTTCGTAGTCGAGAAAATGAGGGGTCAACATTCTCCTTTACTTTACCGGTTTATGATACAGTAAAAGATAAGCTTCTCGAAGATAACCAGCTGAACAGCCAACTGATCACAAACAGAGGAAACACGTGGATAGATAATCACTCGATGTACCGAAGTTAATTAGCAGAAAGGACAAACTCATGAGTATTAAGACAATTTTATGTATCGAAGACGACCAATTCATAGGCGAAATGTATGTCAGAAGTCTTCAGGGAGCAGGCTATTCGGTGACTTGGGTAGTCGATGGCAATGACGGCCTAGTTGCTGCCAAGAACCAACAATTTGATTTAATTATTCTTGATTTAATGCTTCCTGAAAAACGTGGTGATCAAATACTTGATACGCTTAGGCCAGTTAACGGCGAAGAAGATTTAATCCCGAATAGCAAAATTATCATTATGACTAATTTCGAGCAAGAAGGTTTCAATCGAGTGGAATTATCTCGTCGGGTCGATGGCTATCTCATCAAAACCGACATAACTCCGCGCAAACTCCTTGACATCATCAAGAGGCTTGAGGGATAAATTATCTATAATAAGATAAACCCGCTTGAAACGGGTTAATTTTATTGAAATGATCTTTTCTTAAAGCGATCGACGGCTTCTCAAGTAGCCATAAGCTACACCTGTCAGGGAACCGATGCCGAATAGTCCGCTAATTGTGCTGATCGCGCCAGTTTTGGGCAATTCTTCAACTGGTTGTTCGGGTTGCTTTGGCTCTTCTGGCTTTTCTGGAGTAACTGGAGTTTTATCGCAGTCTTTTGCGTTCTTCGAATATTTTTTACTATCAAAATCACTTTCTTTAATAGTCACTGGATACTTCTTGTCCGATAACCGGCAGACTTCAATATCCCTTGGTTCTGGCTTTGACTCTTCGCATTTCTTGCCAGCAAACAATACACCCACTATATTTCGCTCGTCATCGCCCGTTAGCGTAGTAATGCTCTGGTAACTAGGCGCTAGATAGAAATCTGTTTGAGAATTTTTACATTCACTAACGGCGTTAACAGTGATAGTCATCTTATGATTTGATTTACCACCAGGAAAAGTAAACTTTGTATCTGCGAAAAGAGCTTGAGGGATAGCGGTTTTGTTCCAGCCTTTTCGATCCCAAGTATCGGGAACTGACATACTGGCTAGTGTCATTTCTACATCAGAGCAGAGCGGGCGACCATCTTTAGTGGTAATCGTTCCGGATGAACGGTTTTTAATTGATGCCTCGAAACTTCGTAAGCTTTTAGGGTCAAGACAGCTTGATGAATTCCTTGTTGCGCTAACTGGACTCGACGCGATTATACCAGTTACAGCCATCGCAACAATAGCTACTACTGGAAAAATAAACCTTTTCATATGATAATTTCTCCTCTTACTTGGTTCCACATAAGCTCGAACATTAGCCTATGCTTAAATATTAGCACATAATTTATTTTTTGTCAATATCCTTATGGTCTATGAGAAGATTTAGGTATATTAACTCGAATAAACTACAGTAATTAGAGCGGGCTGTAGCAAAATGTAAGTGAGAAACAATATTTTAGTGCATATTGAAAATAGAGGTTAGTGTCTCAAGTATTCACTCGTGATCGATGGACTGCAACAATCAATACTACACTGCCCACCAACATAGATACGGCCGTAACCATAGATATACGAATATCCATGCCCGTGTCCGCTAATAATTTATCATCTTCGCCAACAGGGGAGGGGGCTAGGTCTTCATTCATCAATCCTATGTATATTGGATCGACTATAGTTCCGTTGACGATACCATCCTCATCGAAGGCGCCTCCATCTGTTAGGGAGTAGCTAATTTGAGTGTGAATCTCACCGTCCACTTCTTGATTGTGAATGACTACCTGGTCGGTAATATTTAGCAATGTCGAGCCATCTCTCTTATATGCCCGCAATCTAGCCAGGTCGGCATAATTAGCATCTAGTACAATATCCGCCGCCGAAGATCCTCCAGGGCTCACACAATTGATATTAAAGGCTATTCCACCAATCAAGGTCATATTATCTATCGGCTTTGTCACGCCAGACGGGTCGAGAGTTGAAATACTAGATTCGTCAAGAGTATAGCAAGTTTCTGATGTAATATTTAACCGAGCACCGACAATAGCCGTGTCGGTTGCTCCTTGAGATCCCGATAGCAGCGATGTCAAATTAAATGAAGCCGTGGCCACGCCTTCTTTAGCTCCCACATATACACCGTTCTGACTCGCGGCGGTTACTAACCTAGAGCCATCAGCGGATGAGGCTACAGACCTCAAATTACGCGGCGAACCAATGCCACTATATTGCTCTGACCAAGTATTCCCACTATCATTAGACGCGTAAATACTGCCGTCATTTGACACGACAGCTATATCCGCTCCATCTGCAGATACGGCCGAAGATGCCCATTCTTTAAATCCTAGCTCGCTTATAGCCTGCCAATCCGTCCCCCCGTTCTTAGTTAGGTAAACATAGCCACCGTCCCAATCATTAATATCGCTACCATAATAATCGACCAAGGCCATGGTCTGGCCATCATCAGAAATTGTGATATCACCACTTACCCAATCTTGCCAATACCGCATGCCTAAACTTGTCTGCTCTTGCCAGGTTAAGCCACCGTCATGAGATACATATGCATAGCCCTCATAGCCACCAGTACCTTGAGAGTCTGCGGCCACCATGGTATTGCCGTCTCTAGATACTGCCAGGTTAGACCAGTCCCCGGTCGCGCTCAGTCCAGGCACCACGCTCCATGTGTCTCCTCCGTCCTGAGACATGAATACTCCACTATTCCTGCTAGCCGAAGTTAATATTACTCTTCCGTTCGAAGAGGTAGCAATACTAGACAACCCTGAAGCACCAACAATATTTTTAGCTTGCCAAGATACACCAGAATCAACAGATATATATACATCTCCATAACCTGAAACCGCCATTAAGCGCATACCATCCGATGATGAAGCGACCGACAGCCAATTTCGCTTTCCGGCATCTCCATGACTAGCCCACGTTAATCCAGAGTCCGACGAAGTATGTATATATCCTCCATTCACTACGGCAACTAGCTTACTCGCGTCGTCTGAAGAAGCGACCGACTGCCAGTAGACCGCAGATGATAGAGTATACTGTAACGACCAAGTATCACCGCCGTCTCTTGAAATACTCACCCCATTGCCTGCTACGATTAGGCTGGACCCGTCACGCGAATAGACGACGTCCTGAAGATTGCCGTATTGATTATCTACTCGCCATGGCGTCCACGAACTACCGAAGTTAGCCGACAAGTAAACACTGTAGGCATCGATAGTGTAGCTATTTGCTACTACAGCCAGCTTAGCGCCGTCGGCGGACATCGATACAGAAGACCACTGTTTAGTACCCAGCGTTGACTGAGTTACCCATGACGTACCGCTGTCTACGGAAAGGTATACTCCGCCACCAGCAGCGGCTGCCGCCATCTTAGTGCCATCTGCAGATGCAGCAACTCCACTCCATGCCCGTGAGCCAGCACTGGTTCGCTGAATCCAGGAAGACCCGCCATCGCTAGATGTGTGTATGTATCCCGCCCTATCTGAAGCGATTATTTTTGACCCATCGGCCGAAACAGCTACGCTATTCCACTCTCTTGAACCAGCGCTAGTAATCTCCGTCCAAGTTTCCCCTGAGTCTCCAGACTGATATAGGTAACCCAACACCCCAGCGGCCACTAATTTGTTACTACTTGACGAGAACGCCAGTGCCTGCTAATAACGCGGCCCTAGCTCTACGTGCTCTTTCCATGTCTCTCCGCCATCGCTAGAAGTAAATATGTTTTTTGCCCAAGCAGCCGCTGCGAGATGCATACCATCCGCCGAAACAGCTACCGAAACCCATTGCTTAACCCCTAGGCTTTCTTGGTGTTGCCACGAGACACCGGCATCTCTAGATAAATAAACCTCACCAGACGATAGATCACCAGACAGTAACACGCCCCCGTTTTCTGAAGCATCGACAACAACACTACCAAACAACTTTTCTTCAACCGGATTTGCTCTTTGCCACTCGATATCACCGGGCAAAGAAGATACGGTTGGTCCAACAATAGCAGAGACTAATGTTACGCAGGCAACAGCAAAAATGCCAAATCTAGTCATCGTTTTATATTATGTCTTTCCGTGATACAAAAAAGTTATTAAATCTAAATACGAACAGCCCCATGAACTAATCTCCTGTTTTTTTCTAGTTATTGCCTGCTCGCACCAAACAATTGTCTTTTACTATAACGCTTATGAGTATTCTAGTCAAACAATACCCGCTTAACTCCCCCAACCATAAACACTATACTTTTAATAACTATATGTCTTATGACTTGGAGTTTTAGAGACAAATGGGAGTAGGTGACGATTTGGAATATATTAAACACCAACAAAAGGAGTTTCAAATAGTATGTTAAAACTACTAGCAAGAAGTAAGCGCACCCTGACTGGGCGCAGTGCTACTCATAACCTAACCGCAACACAAAGGCTACGCCAGACTATCCGTCGTGGTGTCATGACTATCAGTGCATTTGCAATAGCCTGTACACCACTCCTATCCCTGCCTGCAACTGCCCAAAGCAGTATTACGGGGCTGTCTGCTAACTCCGGTTCGAGTGTTGGTGGTACGGAAGTGACGTTTGACGGGGAGCTACAGGCTTCGTTCGTGCAAGTGGCGGCCAGCGGATATCACTCCCTCGGCCTGACTAGTGCCGGGCAAGTCTACGCGTGGGGCGACAATGGCTATGGCCAGCTAGGCGACGGTAGCACAGTTAACCGAACAACTCCCACCCTGGTTGCGGGGTTAAGCGGCCAAACTATTGTTTCTATTTCCGCTGGTAGCTACCACTCCCTCGCTACTACTGATACGGGTGCACTGTATGCGTGGGGCGGGAACGGGGATGGTCAACTGGGGGATGGTACCGCTACAGATCGTCACACACCCACACCTATAACGAATCTAAGCGGCCAGAATGTAGTCTCCATTTCCGCTGGTGGCTATCACTCTCTTGCTACTACAGCTACGGGTGATGTTTATTCCTGGGGTAGCAACATGGAAGGACAACTAGGAGATGGTACAACGACTCAACGTTTGTCACCCACTCTAGTCACAGACCTTGACGGGCATACATTTAAGTCTGTTTCGGCCGGAGGATGGTATCATTCCTTGGCACTGACAGATGAGGGCACTATTTACGCTTGGGGCGACAACTCCTCCGGTCAGCTGGGAGATGGAACTACAACGAATAGATCTACCCCGACTCTAGTTCCGTCGCTAAGTAACCAAACAATTACAACAGTTCTAGCGGGTATCGATCATTCCCTAGCCTTGACCAATTCTGGGGCTGTTTACGCATGGGGTTGGAACGGGTACGGTCAGCTTGGTGATGGCACTACCACTAAACGTAATACACCAACACTTGTAACAGCCCTAAGTAATCATACGGTAGTAGCCATAGGCACAGGTGAATTTCAATCGCTAGCCCTTACCGACGATGCCACAGCATATGCCTGGGGGATGAACGATTGGTCTCAACTCGGCGACGGCACCACCACTCAGCGCACCACCCCAACCCCAATCGACACCACTCACGTCATAGTTCACACCCCCACTGTCACCTTCGGCGGCACTCCTGCGACTGGTGTAGAACTGGTAGACGGCCCATCTGGCAAACAACTCAAAGCTACTGCACCTGCGCATAGTCCTGGTGTGGTAGATGTTGTTATTAGCTTCCCAGGTGAAGCACCCATTACGCTTGCCGGTGCCTATACTTACTTACCAACTACAACGGTTGAGTTGTCTGGCATTACTCACCCTGATCCTAACGGTATCGCTCCAGCGTTAGCAAACGGTAGCTTGTCGGCTGCTGGTGCTTGTAACAACATTACAGAACCGAGTGTGGCTTTACTGTCTCCAACTAGTGCTACTGCTCCAGCTGACGTATCACTGTATGGTGGAGTTGGCTTTAGCCTAGACTGTACTAGCAATGGTGACGCCGCTACAGTGAGCATTAGCCTGAGTAACGCCAGTGGCAACGCCACGGCGTCACTACCAGCTATTACTAGCAGTAACCTTGCTAACCTGCGGGCTTACAAGGCACACAGCGGTACATTGACTGACATAACTGAGCAGACAACGTTTAGCCTGGGAACAAACAACACCATTCTTGTTAGCTACCAGCTAGTAGATGGTGGCGAGCTAGATGAAGATGGTGTAGTAAATGGTACCATAGTAGATCCTGTGTATGTTGGGTATTACTTAGGTGGTGATACAGCGACAAATGATAATGGTACATTAGCGGAAACCGGCAGTAATGTGTTTTGGCCAACTATGGCCGGCATCGTCCTGATACTGGTCAGCGCCATATTTATGACACGACGTCCTAGGGCAATGGATCAATAATTATTAACGTATTAGGAGCGATGTTAGCTCTATAGATAAAAATGATAAAAAAGTTCTGCTTCTAGCAGGGCTTTTCGCTATGGTGATCCCACCGGTAATACTAGGGTATATTGCGCCGTCGCCGCAAGCGGCCGGGCAATAGCGAACCGCGTACGGGTTCAATTCCCTCGCATGTAATGCGCTATAGAAAAAACGCCACCAAATGGTGACGATCTTTCTATGGTGAACTATGCGACATCGAAATGGAACGTAATCTGTAATGAGTTAATGGATATATATCACTATATGAGAGCTATAACAGTAGCAGGTAGCATTCCCGCTTAGAGTAGAACATATACTATATAGATTGCAGAGGCTTTAGTTGCTACTGATAATCGGTAACACTACAGTGATTAGTTCTTCAGTCTGCTCTTGCTCTGTTATTTTCGGCGGTATATGCTTTTTATTCTTACCTGTAACCATTAACTCTATTATACGACATTGGTAGTAATCGTATAAATATCCAGTATATCGACACCTATAGTAACCGCTTGCTTACTTACGCTTCTTAGGCGGTCCGGAAATTACTCAGCGATACACAGTCGTTCATCTTTTGTCCACCAGAAACAGTAAGCGATTCTGTATAAGTTTTTTTCTGAAACATCGTTGTAATCTGTACTTCTACAAGAATTGCTATACATTGTATCACCCCTATATTAAAGAGACCTGATACCATGCTATAATTACTTTGTCTAGATTTTTCAATGCATTGCAGGGCTGTTTAATACCTGACTTTAGAAATGGGCAACCGTTACTAGAAGTTAGGTTCATCCCTGCTTTGAAAAGTCTAGACAACCTGTAATGGTTGTCCTTTTTTATTGACAATCAGGTATAATAACTAATAATCAAATCTAAAGGGAGATTGTTATGAGTAAAGACAAAACAGAACGTAAATCAGGACTTGCGATAGCAGGGTTTATCATTGCTATTTTAGCTATATTGGGATCAGCTATCCCTATCTTTAATAACGTCTCCTTCTTTTTTGCCGTTGTCTCTTTGATATTCGGTGTTATTGGTCTTGTAGCAATCAAAAAAGGCAAAAGGGTTGGTCAGGGATTGGCTATTGCAACAATAATCCTGTCTGTTCTGACATTTGTCGTAGTGCTTGCAACACAATCCTTTTACGGTAAAGTTGCCGAAGATGTAGGTAACTCTATTAATGAGTCAATGAATGACTTTGACGGCACTAATACCGACAAGCTACTAGAGACTAGCGTAGATGTTACAATCGGCAAGTTTGCAGTAACAAATGATGGCTATATCGACTCAACTGAGCTACCTGTTACCGTAAAGAACAAGGCTTCAGAAAAGGCTAGTTACACTGTCAAAATCGAAGCTGTAGACGCTGACGGTACTCGTGTAGCTGATGATACTATATATGTTACAGACTTGAACGCTGGACAAAGTGTTTCAGAGAAAGCATTTCAGTATGTCGAATCAGGCAAGGTAGAAGCTCTAAAAACTGCTACATTCAAGATCCTTGAAGTTACTAAATAAGTAATAAGCGTATCTAGATAAAAGCCACCTATAAACGGTGGTTTTTATTATGTCCAGCATAACTAACAAATAAGCGTAAGAGCCTTGTAATTTTGGTTAAAATAAGGTATAATGTTTACAGAATTAAGTGCATACATTCTACTGCACACTTCTAGCAATCTCTAGGGTATGAACAGCCTAGAAACCTATTAGTAAGCCTCTAAAAGTTCAATGAGGTAGAGTTTGGATTTTCTCCAATGTCTACTCCTGGACTGTTAAGCGAGCAGCTTATTATATCAACTAATGAAGCCCGTAAGCTCTTAGGGCAAAGAGCAAAAAACCTAACCAACGAAGAGCTAGAAGAGCTTATAAAGAACACTGAAACACTAGTGAGGCTATCGGTCCGTAATTATATTAGTTCCAAAAATAGCCAATTCGATGATATACTAAACACTAAGCAATTATGAAAAAAGCAATCATATATCTCAGGGTGTCAACAGGCAAGCAAGCCACCGAGGGTGCAAGCTTAGATGTGCAGAAGAAAATGTGTCAGGAGTGGGCATTTAGGAATGATTTACTGGTAGATGAAATCTACCATGATGACGGTGTCTCAGCGAAGAATCTAGAGCGTCCAGAGTTAAAAAAGATGCTGAAGTATATTAGTGAAAACAAGGGTCGTATAAGCTACCTAGTGACCTATCAGACCGACAGGCTATCAAGAAACGTTGCCGACTTCTATACACTACTTGCCCTACTAGCAAAGCAAGGGGTTGAGTACAAGAATGTTAATTCAAGCATAGAGACAGACATCAACAATGAACTAGTTCTAGGCATTGAGGCGGTTATGGCTCAACACGACAACAAGGTTAAGTCGGTTCGTGTCAAAGATAACATGAAGGCAAAAGCAAAAAATGGTTATCGCATGAGTAAGACGCCTCTAGGCTTAAAAAATGCTAGAGATGTATTGAATAATTCTATCGTTGCTCCTGTTGATGGTATCGCCGACAAGGTAGCTACCATGCTTGAAGCATACGCAACTGGTACTTACACTATCTCAGGCTTACTAGGACTATGTGAAGATATAGGGCTAAAGTCTGCTGGCGGTAAGCCTATGCATATACAGGCTGTCAGCAAGATGCTACGCTACCCTATCTATGCAGGGCTTGAGCAAAGCCAGCACACGGACAACGAACTAATACCAGCAGCTTTTGACGGTATCATTACACCAGCGACCTTTTACCGCAACCAAGAACTTCTAGAGGGTAATAAGAACACCGCAACAAAGTACAAAAAGAATAATCCTATATTTCCTCTAAGGAGATTTATATTGTGTTCAGGGTGTAACAAGCCTATCACAGGCAGTAGCCCAACAGGTGGATCTGGTAAGTCATCGCCCCGCTATCACTGCTCAAGGTGTCGTGTCCCATCTATTCAGGCTGATGAGCTGCATGAGCAGTTTTTGCACCTTCTATCCTCACTTAAGCCAGACCCAGATATGGAGAGGTTCCTAAAAGAGGTTATAGTGCGTGTTTGGCGTGACGAGACTAAGACTCTAGCCAATAAGCAAAAGAAGCTCCACAGAGCCTTAGAACAGCTTACAGAGCAAAAGAATAGGACACTAGAGCTACTAGTGGCTGGTAGTATAACGGTAGATGAGAAAAATGACCTTGTAGCTAAAATAAATGCTGAGTCTGAGAATACCAAAAAGGCACTATCAAGTGTCAGTGCAGTATCAGACCTAAAATCTAACGCTATAGATTATGCCCTGCAATTTATGTCGAACGCCCCTAAGATTTGGAGTAACGCCTCTATAGAACATCAGCTTATATACCAAAAGCTAGTGTTTCCGGCGGGCATAACTTATGACCTATCTAAAAATGAATTTGGAACGGCTAAATTAAGTGCACTTTACACCTTAGCGAACATCAAAAAAGACCCATCTATGATAGATGAGTCTCTTGTGGTGATCCCACCGGGAATCGAACCCGGATTGCCAGGATGAAAACCTGGTGTCCTAACCGTTAGACGATGGGACCATGCTCGAAATAAATATATCACAATCTAACAGAGATTACTAGCATATTACAAACCACTAAAATGCTTGTGATTTAGCCTCTTTTCAAGCATAATGATTGTATATGCGAAAAAAGGGTATTTAGTGGCATCAAGAGTAATCTCGCGTTTCTGGTTCAGCCGTATCTGCGATGGGACTTTCTTTATAAGTCTTCTAGTCTTAGGCCTATTTATTACTACCAATCTCTTACCCAGTAAGCCAAGTTTTTTCATAACTCAAGAAATATCACTTTTTGCGGCAATCTATGCGGGAGTCCTCGGTATTAGCGCACTTGTTTTGAGATTATGGGCGCCTAGTGAAAAAGAAACCACACTCAGCCAAACTCTTTATCTTTTGACAGCTGTTTTGACCTTACTTACTAGCATAACCTCAGCCGAGCCAATTTCACTAATATTCGGACTCTGGTTGCTAATTGCTGCCTTTGCTGGTTATTTTGGCCTAATGGTAACTGGCTTAATGACTATTCTCTTAGCTATCCTGTCGGGCTATCTATGGGTCAACGACAAGGCTAGCTCAGCTCAGGCAATCCAGCTATTTAGCCTAGGTGTTACTCCGTTAATCTTAAGTTTAATTATGTGGCGCGGGCAAACAGAAGAGAGAAAACAAAAAACTTATCAAGATGTCGTCCAAAACCTCGGTGTCGCAAAGAATAAATCAGATATTGTCATCAATAGTATTGATGACGGAGTAATTGCAACCTCGCAAGATGGCGTAATCGAGCTTATCAACCCATCAGCCCAACAATTACTCGGCTGGCAGGGAAAAGATGCTAAAGGTCTAAATTGGCAGAGCGTTCTGAAATTGCTTACTTTGGATGGTAGGGATGTCGCTGACGTCGATAACCCAATCAATCAAGCGTTAGAGACTAAAAACCCAATCCATTCAGACAAATTTCAGATTCTGACCAACTCCGGTAAACGGCTACTCATATACCTAGTCTGCACGCCGCTAGGCGGGCAGGGGGGCGGTGGTCAAATTATAGTATTTCGAGACATTACCAAAGAAAAGGCCGAGGAACGCGAACAGGCCGAGTTCATCTCAACGGCCAGTCACGAGATGCGCACACCTGTTGCTTCAATCGAAGGTTACTTAGGTCTAGCTCTCAACCCAGCAACGGCAACAATCGACGAAAAGGCTAGAGATTTCATTACTAAAGCCCATGCGTCAGCTCAGCATCTCGGTCGACTTTTTCAGGATCTATTAGATATCAGCAAGGCTGACGACGGTCGACTCAAGAGCCAGACAGAAGTGGTTGATGTAGCCTCGTTTGTTGAAGAAATTTTCCAAGGTTTATCCCACAAAGCCAAGGAAAAAGGCCTGCATTATATTTTCAAGCCTCGACCTGATATAGAAAAAGGTGACGAACGCTATATCGGCCCAATTTTTTATGCCGATGTCGATCCCGATCATTTTCGAGAAGTGACCGCTAATTTAATTGAAAACGCTATCAAATACACTCCCTCGGGCAGTGTGCTGGTTGATATCCTCGGCGATGAAAAAAATGTCACCGTTAGCGTACAAGACTCTGGTATCGGCATTCCTGCCGAGGATCTGCCTCATCTATTCCAAAAATTTTACCGAGTGGATAACACTGATACGCGTGAGATTGGCGGAACTGGGCTCGGTCTCTACCTTTCAAGAAGGCTGGCAGAAAGCATGTCTGGCCACCTCAGGGTCGAAAGTGAATACAAAAAAGGCAGCACCTTTTTCCTTGATGTTCCACGAATTAGCCACGAGGAAGCCATGCGAAAAATCAACGACTTATCGAGAAAACTACCCGAAATAGTCAAAGAATCTCGGCCAATGTTAGAAACCGACATAAAATCTACAGAGAGTAAAATTTCTCTCGTAGAAACCGAATCGTTAACCATTCCTCAACCGAGGATAACACCACAGCCAGTTCAATATTCAGCAGAAACAACCCCACTCCAAATAGCCGAACAACAAATGCCTGCTAATTTTACACCGCTACAGATAGATCAAATCCAGCCAGCTTCAGCCCAGAACCCTGTCTCTCAGCAAACGCAACAAACCGCTAGGCAGGGATGGCCACAGACGACCATCGACCAGCTACATCGGCTAGCAAAACAATCTGAATCACAAGGACCAGCTAGACCGAACTTATCTCTATCCGATATCGAACGACGAGTTCAAAATCAACGCCAACAAATTAAAGTCGAGAATCGGCATTTAACATAAGTGGTATGGTATTTTTTGTAAATATTAAGTATAGTAGGTTATAAGATGACAAAAATATTACTCGTTGAAGATGATAAAAGTTTACGCGAGATTTATGGCGTTAGACTTCTAGCAGAAGGCTATGACATTGTCTCAGCAGGAGATGGCGAAGAAGCTTTAGCTATGGCCATCAAGGAGCGACCAGCCCTGATAGTTAGTGACGTAATGATGCCTAAGATTTCTGGCTTTGATATGCTAGATATTCTGCGTTCAACCACTGAAACAAGAGATATCAAAGTAATTATGATGACAGCCTTATCCTCCGAAGACCAAAGATTGCGAGGCGAAAAACTGGGCGCTGACCGTTATCTAGTAAAATCTCAGGTAGGAATTGAGGATGTAGTCAGAACAGTTCACGAAGTCCTCGGCGATATGCCTGGCATGGTATTAAACAATCAGCCTCAGACTTCTCAGCAACCAATAATCCCCACACAAACACCTAGCCAAGTAGAACGGCCTGATATTTCTGCACTGTCTCCTCAACAACCCGAGGCGAGCCCACCGCCACAACCTGGGCTTACTAATATGGCTATGCAACCACCAACCAACAGTAGTCTGCCACGACCAACTGCGCCATTCTCCTCCGAAGCACCTCGACCGGCTAACCTAGGAAGTCGATCGTTACAACCGCTATCGAGTAGCAACCCTGCAAGCATGGACGAGTTGATGGCAAGAGAACTAAACGGAGGTTCAGCTCCTCAATTAGCCCAGCCACAAGTCACACCGTTGACTATTCCAACACCACAACCGATAGGGCAACCCCAGGTTCAACCTATCCAGCCACAACCCGTTGGACTAATCCAAAACCCTCAACAAAACAACCCATTACAGACACACATGCCCACCCAGCCGATCAGCCAACAACAGCCACCAATTCCAGTGTCACAACCACAAATACAGACTCCGTCACCGCATGGTATGGACATAAATCCGATTTCTGGCCACCAAATCCCAAACTCCGAAGATGCTCAGCACTAATCAACCAGATTCATCAAATCAGACTTTTCGATTAAATAAGTTTTTAGCATTATCTCTAGGAATATCACGCCGACAAGCCGATAAGTTTATCGAGACCAATCAAATTACCGTCAATAATCAGCCAGCCAGACTAGGCCAGGCGATTTCCTTGAACGATAAGGTTATCTACAGGGGCGAAGAGCTGTCCACTCAAAAACATCAACTTCTTATCCTTAATAAACCGATAGGCTACCTTTGTTCACGAGCTTCGCAAGGGGGTGCGCCAACGATTTATAAACTTATTCCTGACAGCCTCAATCACCTCAAGCCAGTTGGTCGCCTCGACAAAGATAGTTCAGGGCTAATCCTAATGACAAATAATGGAGACTTAGCGCATCAGATGACCCATCCCGCATTTGGAAAAATTAAACGCTATCTAGCGACTCTCGATAAGGCTCTCACGCCAATTCACCAGCAGATGATCAACGATTATGGCATTCAATTACCAGACGGTAGCAGCAAGCTAACTCTTGAGCGTCAACACGAAGGAGACGATAGGCAATGGATAATCCAAATGCGCGAAGGTCGCAACCGTCAAATACGAAGAACTTTTCAAGCATTGGGCTACGAAGTAACCAAACTCCATCGAACAAACTTCGGCGATTATGCGCTTGATGATATAAAACGAGGTGAGTTCAGATTAGTTGATATATCGTAGTTGGTATAAATGATTCAGCTATCGCTAATTAATTAAGTTTTTGATATACTCATCCCTGTTATGTCAACCAAATTACCCACAGTAGCAATTATCGGCCAAGCAAACGTTGGCAAAAGTTCACTTTTTAACCGTCTCGTTCGAGCAAGACAGGCCATTGTTGCTAATGAGGCGGGAACAACTCGCGATAGCGTCGCTGGTAAAGTAACCTATATCGGCGCCAGTGGCGAAGAAGCGCAATTCTGGCTAATTGACACTGCTGGGCTCAAGAGCGCAGAGGATGACTTTGAAGCCTCTATCCAAGAGCAGATCGACGATGCGGTCACTAGCGCCGATATGATTATTGTTGCTGTCGATAGCACGCTCTATCCAACTGACTCTGACCGACTAGTCGCCAAAAAAGCTCTAAAAAGCAAAAAACCCGTTGTTCTTTGCGCCAATAAAAGCGACCTCAAGGGTAAAATTGAGCTAAGCGAATTTAAGAAACTCGGCATCAAAGAAATTATCTATACGTCAGCTGAACACAACCAAGGCATCTCTGAACTACTCGACTATATCGCCAGTCAAGTCCGTGAAACGACAGAGGAAGACCAAGACGACATCCTAAGAGTCGCGCTGATTGGTCGACCAAATGTCGGCAAAAGCCAGCTATTTAATACTCTGGCTGGCAAACAACAGGCTGTTGTCGCTAATGTTGCTGGCACAACTCGAGACTTAAACCGTATTACCATCAATTTCAAAAAGCAAACCATTGAGTTAATTGATACTGCTGGCATCCGTCGTCAGGGCAAGCAAGAAGTGGGTATCGAAAAATTTTCTGTCCTTAGGACAATGCAAGCAATCAACGAAGCAGATATCTGTTTCTTATTGATTGACGTCAACGAACTCAGTGTCCAACTCGACCAGCGTCTAGCCGGGATTATCGACGAAGCTGGCAAAGGACTAGTGATTGTTGTCAGTAAATGGGATAGCGTCGAGGATAAAGACACCTATACACATGACAATCTAACGCCGACTATTGCTTATAACTTCAAGTTTACACCTTGGGCACCTCTGATATTTACTTCGAGCGTGACTGGCAAAAATGTCACAAAGCTATTCGACTTAGCCTTGGAAATATCCGAACGTCGCAAACAACAGCTCAAGACTCGAGAATTGAACGACTTGCTCGGTAAAGCCGTAGCTGCTCATCCGCCAGCTGGACTAAAAAACTCCCACCCCAAACTCCGCTACATCGTACAGACCGATACAACTCCACCGTGGTTTGTTATCCATGGCTCAAATCTGAAATTCCTTCATTGGAGCTATAAGCGCTATCTAGAGAGAACAATCCGCGAAGCATTCGACTATGCTGGTACGCCAATTAAATTATCATTCCGCGACGAAAAACAAATCAAAAATAATCGTCAGCGCATCGCCCTAGGTAAAGAACCCGTAACTAAAGCCTACAAACTGGCCAAAGAAGCTGAGAAAAATTCTAGACAATGAAGCTAATCGTCGCTCTAGGCAACCCTGGCTCAGAATATACAAAGACTCGTCACAATATAGGCTTTATGGTGGCGGACTACTACCAAGAGAAACACCAGCTAACTGATTTTATCTCGAAAAAAAAATTTCAAGCCGAAATATGTCAATTTTCAAAAAATAACCAAAAAATCGTCCTAGCTAAACCAACTACTTTCTATAATTTATCTGGAAACGCCGTCCGAAGCCTAGTCGATTTTTATAATATCAACTCCAATGATATTCTGGTTATTCATGATGAGCTGATGCTAGACTTCAATACTATCCGAGTTCGCGATATGGGCTCTGACGCTGGGAATAATGGGCTGAAGTCAATCATCGATGCGATTGGTCAAGATTTTTGGCGAATTCGCATAGGCACCAAAAACAGCTTTAGTGATCAAATAGATAGTGCTGATTTTGTAACTCAACATTTCTCTACTAGTGAACAGCTAGCTATCAACTCGGCTACTCTTGAAACTACCAGCCAGCTGATTGACAGGTTTATCGACGGCGAACTTATCAATCAAACTGAAAAGAATATTTCTTTATAGATTATCTGAATTCGTCACTTCGCCTAAATGCAGGGTCGAAGAATCATGATCATGCGGGCTCGACAGTACCACTAAACTAATCACGACAACACCGACAAGAAGCATGACTGCCTGTAGACTGCCCTTGCGACGCGGTTGCTCGTGGATATCAGGGATTAAGTCACTAGCGGCAACATAGATGAACATGCCTGCTGCGATAGCTAGCAGTGGGGCAGGGTCAATATGAAATCGTGAACCGATAGCGAACGCGCCCACCGCAGTCAGAACCGCCACCAAAGAGCTCAAGATATTAACTAGCAAGACTTTACGCGGTTTCATGCCTTTGCCGAGCAAAATACCAAAATCACCAATCTCTTGTGGCACTTCGTGTAAAACGACTGCTAGAGCTGTGCCTATTCCAACAGCGGGGCTAACCAAAAACGACACACCAATCGCTACACCATCTATCGCGTTATGCATAGTGTCGCCGATCACCACTAGCGAACGATGAGTTGCGTCACGCTTTCCGTGAACCCCGTCATGGTGATGTTGTTCATGATGGTGAAACCAGCCCAGCAATCTCTCCAGTAGGAAGAATGACAAAAAACCACCCATAACAAACAGCATTACTGCTACTATCTCGCCATCATGTAGCGCTTCTGGAATCATGCCTAAAAACGCCGCCGATAACATCGCCCCGGCGCCAAATGGCATCGCTACACTAACTACTGGCTGGCGCCATTTCGTGAAACTAAGCAATAACATGCCGCCAGATAGTGACAATATGCTACCTATTAGCGTCCAGCTAATTACCATCAAATAATTATCCATTTATCTATCTCTGTCAAATTTTAACGCAGTCATCTTAACAATTATACATGATTTTAAGTTCTCTAACTCATTTCATGGCACTTTGCGATTGCGCTTATTATTTATTAACAAAAAAAGCGCCAGGCAAGGGTGGGCATCGCCTGACGCTATTTTACCCTTCAACCCACCCCTCATGGAAGCGCAAGCGAGGTGTTCTAGACGACCTGTGCGCCTGAAATATCACTACTGGATAGTCCATGCTTTGACGGGCTCCTCGACCGATTAAGAATCATCGAGGGGTTAAAGGGGTTAGTATGAGTGCGACATTTATACAAAAAGTGGAGGGTAAAATACTTAATGTTATCGCACACAACCTAACATAAATGTTAGAATAGGGGGTATAAGGTGCGTTTGATTGACGAATCAATCAATACAATCACCATTATAGCAGTCATTTGACATATTGTCAATACTTATTATCATAATTACCATGAAAATCAATAATATTATACCATCTACCTCTGTTTTTACTAACAAATTAACTTCAATTGATAAACCACCTGATAACCTTTTTTATATGGGGTCAATGCCTGAGAGCAAGGTTCCAGCAATCGCAGTCGTAGGCTCCCGCAAACCGACCAGATACGGCACAGAGGTAACAGAACGACTAGTTTTCGATTTGGCAAAACATGGCGTAATAATCATTAGCGGTTTAGCGTTCGGGGTTGATGTAATCGCTCATCGAACAGCCATCGAAGCTGGTGGTATAACATTAGCAGTTGTCGTCAACACTTTACCTGATATCTCACCAAGGAGCAATATCCCACTCGCTAAGCAAATAATAAATAGCCATGGAGCGGTAATCTCAGAATATGGCCCCGGACATGATACTAGCATCGGTAAACACAGCTTCTTACAACGTAACAGACTAGTCAGCGGGCTAGCGGACGCTGTCCTAATTACCGAAGCCTCTGCTAAAAGTGGCACTCTCAATACCGCCAGCCACGCACTCGCTCAAGGCAAAGAAGTGTTCGTCGTACCAGGCAATATCACCAGCCCTCTATCTGAAGGTTGCAATAACCTCCTCAAGCAAGGCGCTACTCCGGTAACTGAAGCTAGAGATATCCTCGAAGTTATAGCCCCTAAATTAATAGTTACCGACAGACAAGCACCGCTCCCGCTAGGGGACAGCCCAGCCGAAAACTCCATCTTACAACTACTAGCAACCGGCGTTCGCGACGGCGAACAACTCCAGATTTCGTCTGGTCTGTCTGTGGCTGATTTTTCTACCGCTTTGACCATGCTTGAAATCAACGGCCTCGTCAGACCACTCGGCGCCAACCAGTGGACAGTAAAATAATTATTTGGTAATTTAGCTAATTTTCGATAGTATTAGTTATGCAATGAAAAATTTAGTAATCGTTGAGTCCCCAGCTAAAGCAAAAACTATCGAGAAATACCTCGGTCCTGACTTTAAGGTTTTGTCCAGTATCGGACATATTCGCTCAATCGCTAAAAAAACAAAAACTGGCAAACCGCCAATAGAAATTGATAATGATTTCTTTGCTCACTACGAAATCGATCCAGAAAAGAAAAAAGTCGTTACAGAATTAAAAAAAGCTATCAAAACTGTCGGTAAAGAGAATGTCTGGCTAGCAACCGATGAGGATCGAGAAGGAGAAGCCATCGCTTGGCATCTTTGTAAAGTTCTTGATCTGCCGACAGAGACAACCAGACGGATTGTATTCCATGAAATCACCAAGTCAGCGATCAATGAGGCTATCAAAAGCCCTCGTGTAATCGATATGAAATTAGTCCAAGCTCAACAATCTCGACAAATACTTGATAGGATTGTCGGGTTTGAACTTTCACCAGTTGTTTGGCAAAAAGTTCCAGGCGGAAAATCAGCAGGCCGGGTACAAAGTCCAGCGGTTCGCCTATTGGTCGAGCGCGAACAAGAAATCACCGTCTTCGAAGGTAGTTTCGACTTCAAAATCAGCGCACTGTTTATCCATAAAAATCAAGAGTTTAAGGCCGAACTCAGCCAAAAGTTTGCAGACGAGACAACCGCACAAAGTTTCCTCGAAAGTTTAACCGATGCTGAATTTGTTATTTCCGATATCACTAAATCGCCTGGTACACGTAATCCTGGTGCTCCGTTTACGACTTCAACCCTGCAACAAGAAGCTAACTCAAAACTAGGCTTCAGCTCAAAAGCGACCATGGCATCAGCCCAAAGGCTCTACCAAGCAGGTAAAATCACCTACATGCGAACTGATAGTGTTAATTTGTCAGGGCAAGCCATTGCTCAAGCAACTGATTATATTAAGCAGTTGTACGGGCCGAACTATTCGACTGTTCGTAAATTCAGAACAAAATCAGCTTCCGCTCAAGAAGCGCACGAGGCAATTCGCCCGACCGACATAACCCGTGAGACTGTCTCTTCCAGTGAATACGACCAGAAATTATATGACCTGATTCGTCGACGCGTCCTAGCGTCGCAGATGAGCCCAGCCAAACTAGAGAAAACTACCGTTCGAATTGATATTTCCAGCAAGAACAAATCGCCCACAAGTCAATATTTCGAAGCCAAAGGTGAAATCATCACCTTCGACGGTTTCCTCCGAGTCTATGGTGGTGGCAAAGAAGATATATTGCCCGTAGTTGCTAGTGGAGACAAACTAACCTCTCATACCGTTACTGCCCGTCAAACATTTGCCCGACCACCAGCCCGATACACTGAAGGTTCGTTAGTCAAAAAACTGGAGGATCTCGGTATTGGTCGCCCGAGCACTTATGCTACTATTATCGATACTATTCAGACTAGGGGGTATGTCGAGAAGGGCGTTGGCGAGGGAGAGCCTAGAGATGTCATTACTTTAAATTTTAATGGCGAAACAGTTGAACGAGAAGTCATACAAGAAAAAACTGGCTCGACCAAAGGCAAGCTTATCCCAACACCAAGCGGCGAACTAATCACCAGTTTCTTGACTAATCATTTCGACCGAATAGTAGATTATGATTTTACCGCCAAAATCGAGGAAAAGTTTGACGACGTCGCCCAAGGTTCAGCCGAAAAATCAAAAATCCTGCATGATTTTTACACACCATTTCATCAACTAATTGAAAGATCCAGTGACATAGACCGATCAACCGTAGGCTCGAATCGTGAAATCGGCACAGATCCAAAATCCGGAAAACCAATCCTAGCTCGGTTTGGGCGTTTTGGACCTATGCTTCAACTCGGAGTGACTGATTCAGAAGACAAACCCCGCTTCGCCCCGATGCCAAAAGGTGCCAAAATCGAGACTGTCACCATAGAACAAGCGCTAGAAATGTTCAAGCTTCCTAGGCTCGTCGGGCAGACCGCCGATGGCAAAGATATAAATGCTAATATCGGCCGATTTGGACCATATATCCAAGTTGATAAATTATTCATCAGCATAAAACCCGAAGACCCGCTAACCATTTCTCTAGAAAAAGCGCACGAACTATATAACGCCAAACTTAGATCTGAGGCCGAAAAAAATATCACCGACTTCGGTGATGGCGTCAAAGTCCTCAACGGCCGATTTGGGCCATATATAACTAACAGTAAGAAAAATATTAAAATCCCCAAAGATACCAAACCTGAGTCAATCACCCACGAACAAGCCAAAGAAATGCTCAAAAATACCCCTGCAAGATCCGCACGGACACGGGTTAAGGCCAAGAAAACCAAAAAGTAACAAGAAAACGTATGCGCTATCCCTGTGGTATTTGATATCAGAATAACGCTATATCTAGTTTATGCTTCAAATTTTTTATATGACATTTTATATGACAATCGCAAAAACTATGCTATAATCAGTGTAGCTTAATTATACAGTTGACATATTTTCTAGGTAGTTGTATAATAAAGTTATCTTGTTTATAATTATAAAAATTCAGGTGGGCGAGAGAGGAAACAACCAAACGTCATGAGCCAGACCGACCAAAAAGACCCAGCGACCGACTTGAAGGCCGTCGTTCAAGATATACTAAACGATATTCCACAGGATCGAGAACGTGAAATTATCAGTCGACGGTTTGGTCTATATGATCGCAAAGAAACTCTCGAAAGCATTGGTGATATGCTCGGTATTACAAGAGAGCGCGTCAGACAACTAGAAAAAGCTATCCTAACAAGACTCCGACAATCCCTAAAGGACGGGGGCATACCATCGGTGGCTGTTACAGAAAAAGTTCTAACAACTAACTTATCCGAGATGGGGCGTACTGCTCGCATAAACGAGCTGACTAAACGGCTACTCGGCCGCGATGGGAACCCTAGCGAGAATGCCCATGTCGCGTTTGTAACTGAGCTAGTGCCGACAATTACTGCGATTAACGAAAATGATGACTATTATCAATCAGCTACTATAAGTTCAGTTGGTGATGAAAAAAGCGTCAAAAAACAAATTGAGGATATTGTTAAATTCATCAAAGATCATGGCCAGCCAATCACTGGCAAAGAAATGCATAATTCGATGAAATATGAACATCCCCAGAATATTATTGCCCTTGCGAGCATTAGCAAAAAGTTGGCTGAGTTAAAAGGAAACTGGGGACTTGTCAAATGGCCGACTGTTAATCCAAAAAATATTCGTGATAAGATTTTTGTTATCCTAGAAGACAACGGTAAGCCAATGCATTTTTCAGCGATCGCAAAAGCAATTAAAGCTAGTGATTTTAAGCGCAGAGACGTAACCACCCAAGCAATCCACAACGAGCTTATTAAAGACAAGCGGTTTGTTCTAATTGGTCGAGGAATCTACGCTCTAAAATCCTGGGGATTCAAGAGTGGAACCGTATCTGACATTATCACCGATGTCCTAAAAGACGCAGGCGAACCTTTGCACCGTGACGAAATCGTTCAGCGAGTACTAAAAAGTCGACAGGTCAAAGAGACGACCATTCTACTAAATCTTCAGTCGAAACCACAGTTCAAGCGCACGTCAAAAGCAACCTATGCTTTAGCTGAACAAGCCTAATTTGCATTCACTCATAAGAGATGAGAAAATATCATTAGCATGGAAATTATCTCTTGGTTAATTAGTTTACTCCTCCAATGGTATATCTGGGTGCCGATCGTCCTTATATTGAGCTTTTTAACATGGAGGAATTACCGAAATGCCGACCAATACCAACCTATAGATGGCGAACTATTAGTACTCGAAATCCCAAAGGCGAATGACAAAAAAGAGTTGGCCGCTGAGCAGTTATTTGCTAGCTTGCACGGCATACTGCGAGATAAAAAAGAATTGAAATTATCTGGAGGAGCTCAGGAACATTTGAGCTTTGAGATAGCATCGGTAGACGGACAAATTAGATTTTATGCTTGGGTGCCAAATGCCCTGAGGAGCTTTGTTGAAAGTCAAATCTACGCCCAATACCCAATGGTACAGATTTATCGAGCAAACGAAGATTATTCTATTCACGAGCGCAATCACCCTATTGCCTACACAGCAGAATTGACCACCACTGCACCAGAATTTCTACCAATCAGAACATTTCAAACCTTTGAAGTTGACCCACTGGCTGGCATAACTAGCACGCTAGCCAAACTTAATTCAACAGGCGAAGAACTATGGATTCAAGTGCTGGTTCGGCCACTTCACGATGAGTGGCATAGCTACACTGATCAGTATGCCGAGAGAGTTAAACGAGGAGCGGGATCAATCCTGCCGGGTCTTGGTAGGGGAGGTGGGCTTCAGTGGATAATTAGTATTTTCACCGCACTATGGCAGCCACCGCAACAAGGGGCTGGAAAAGATAAGTCGAGCCTAGACCTATCCGAAAGAGACAAGACTCGTATTGCCGAGGCGGGAAAAAAGGCCACCAAACTCGGCTATGATGTAAAAATCCGCTTGGCCTACTTGGGTGAAAGCCAAACCAGCGCCAAACTACACATGCAATCCCTGGTCGGTACGTTCAAGCAGTTTAATAGCGCCAACCTGAACGGCTTCAAGTCCACCAAAGCCGTTTTTGGCAAAGAGATTATCGATAAATACCGAGAAAGGTCATTTGTCGGTGAAGGGTTTATCCTAAATATAGAGGAACTAGCTTCAGTTTATCATTTACCTCATACCGACACTGATGCACCAAACATTGTCTGGGCAAGCGCCAAAAACGCTGAGCCACCAGCTAAACTACCGGTAATTAGCGGTAACGACGAACTAGATGACGAGATTTCACCATTCGGTGTAACCAATTTTCGAGGGGTCAACCATCAATTTGGGCTACTCAGAAGTGATCGATCAAGGCATGTTTATATCATTGGTCAAACTGGCACTGGTAAATCTAGTCTTCTCGAATTGCTAACCTTGAGCGACACATTTCATGAGAAAGGCTACGCTATTATCGACCCCCATGGCGATTTTGCAGTTGAGAGCTTGAAGTTCATCCCAGGCTCACGTATTAGTGATGTTGTTTATTTCAACCCAGCCGACACCGCCCATCCATTGAGCTTTAACCCACTTGAAGTTAGCGATGTAAAACAAAAAACCAATATCTCATCTGAGGTAATCGGTGTACTAAAAAGAATGTTCGAAGATTCATGGGGGCCACAACTGGAGCATATCTTGCGCTACACACTCTTAGCACTACTTGATCGTCCGAACGTAACCATGCTAGACATTACTCGGATGCTAACGGACAAAAAGTTCCGCAACGAAACGCTAAGCTATTGCCAAGACCCAGTTGTTTTACAGTTTTGGAACGTTGAGTTTGCTAGCTGGAATGATAAATTTGCTTCCGAGGCAATCGCACCAGTGCTCAACAAAGTTGGCGCCTTTACCGCCAACCCGATTATCCGCAATATCATTGGCCAACCAAAAAGCTCCTTCAATATCAGACAGCTGATGGATGATGGGAAAATCCTCATTGTTAATCTATCAAAAGGCCTGATAGGCGAGGACAACGCCTCAATCCTAGGAGCATTTATGGTGACGAAAATTCAATTAGCTGCTATGAGCCGATCTGATATTCATGATACCAAAGACCGTCGACCGTTTTATCTCTATGTTGATGAATTTCAAAACTTTGCTACTGATTCATTCGCTACTATTTTGTCTGAGGCTCGTAAATACGGACTTAACCTGACCGTCGCCAACCAATACATTTCACAGATGACTGGGACGGTTCGAGACGCCGTGTTCGGTAATGTTGGGACAATGATTTCATTCCGCGTCTCAGCCGACGATGCGCCAATTCTCGCCAAGCAATTTGAGCCAAATTTTGAAGCCCAAGACCTACTACAGATGGATAATCGTAATTTAGTCATCAATATGGTCATTAACGGTGAGAAGGCTCCTGCTTTCTCGGCAAAAACACTTGATTTACCCCCAGTCCAAGCCGACAATACCAGTCTAATCATTGAACAGTCTAGGCGAGTTTATTCTAAACCACGCGAAGAAGTCGAACAAGTAATCGCCAAGGCTACACGCTCAACCGCTCAAGCCATCATTCAACCTACAGCAAAACCACAACCCGAACCAGCTCCAGAAGAACCAATTAATACGAGGGTAGCGCCTCAAGTTACCTCAACTAGCCAAACCACTCCCAGCCAAAAAGATACTCCGACCAAAAAGAAACGCTCGCGCACTAGGCGAAAGAAACAACCAGATGACACCATCTTAAAAATTCGTCATTAAATAAATCATTTGACTTTTAGTTAATTTTTGGTATAATTATACAACTATCCAAATTGTTAGGGAACTATAACTTTCTAGAATGGGAATTTTTTAGTGAGTCAACTAATTCCTAAATTTATTCAAATCAAACCAGCCAGATTTTATGTATGGTCGCTGCAAATCCAATGCAAACATCGTTAAGCCAGCCATATCCCTTTCAAGATCTGACGCTCGATGGTGCTTAGAGGCTTCTTCGATCGAACGCATATAGTTATCTAGATTGCCCAGCGGGTGTTTTTCGTAGCCGTATTCCCTGAATAGAGATATAGTATGACCTGCCATATGATGCGGTAATAATGGCACTGTATACACATTTTTATGAAGCTCATTATGTACGCTAACTTATAAAGGAACGATTAGCCTTGGGTCTGCCCTATGTTTAGCCGTGCTTGGCTTGGCTTTCCATGATACCCTATCAAACTGTAGATGATGATTGTTGTAAGTTTTTCCTGGTTTTTCCACGCCCTAACAGCACCTTCCTGTATCTTATATCAAAGCTAGTAACCTATACCCCAACCCTCATTTACAATTATAACAACTATCTAAATTATCAGGAAGCTTAACTACTTTTATAATTATTGGCTTGTTCAAAACATAGGGCACATGTTCCAAGAGAAAGCTTATGCTATAATTGAGTATATGAGTACTTTTTCTAAGCGATCAGCTTCAAGGGGTTTTACTCTTGTTGAAGTTCTTATTGTTATAATTGTACTAGGTATCATTGCTACTATTGTCGCATTACAATTTAATGGTGTTTCAAAAAAGGCGTACGACTCTGTAATACTCAGTGAACTCAAACGCTTTGGCGTAAAAATAGAATTATACGCTGCTAAAAATGGTGGATATCCTAAGGCTAACGGCATTCGATATACTCCAACTTCTTGGCCTCAATCATCTGACTCTACTCGTTTTGACAAATTTCAATATACAGCAAGCAAACATGCCTATGAAACTAATCTAAACCGAAATCTATTCTACTGTGAGGGGACTATCGGCGGCAAGAAAGCATTCCGAGTTATCGCCAAAAGCAAATCAGGTAAGGTTCTCCACTACGGGTCTATAGAAGGGCATGTCGATCAGGGAGAAGGCGTAACAATCGACGACCAGGATACAGTTTGTAGTGGATTTGACTACCCAATTACTTGGGCATACGGGTATTACGGCCCCTGGGATACATGGTGGTCGTGGATACAATAGCTCCAGCGAAGATTCGGTTTTGTTAAATTTTCAGGCGTGAGAATTTCACCGAGTTCCTTGCGAGTCATTAGCCCCATTTCAACAACTATTTCGGCAGCTGCCCGTTTTTCTTCCTTAACCCTTGCCGCTACGGCACTAGCCTTAGCATACCCAAGGTATGGGTTAAGTGCTGTTGCTATACCTATAGATTTTGAAACATTTTCATCAAGCACTTTTTGATTTACAGTAATACCATTTACGCAGTTTTTTGCCAACGTTAGACATCCTTGACGAAGATGAATCAAGCTACTCAATAAGCTATGGGCAATTATCGGTTCGAATGCATTGAGCTGAAGTTGGCCGGCTTCTGATGCAAATGAAACAGTCGTGTCATTGCCTATAACTTCAAATGCTATTTGGTTAACCACCTCTGGTATGACAGGGTTTACTTTACCTGGCATGATACTTGAACCAGCTTGAACTGCAGGTAAATTAATCTCGCATAAGCCTGCGGAAGGACCAGACGAAAGCAACTTGAGGTCATTGCATATTTTTGACAATTGTATAGCGGTTGCTTTTAGTGCGCTTGATAGTTCGACAAATGCGCTAGTGCCCTGAGTGGCCTCGATTAAGTTTTCGGCCCTTGCGAAATCGTAACCAGTCAACCTAGACAGCTCTGCACAGGCTTTTTGTGAGTATTCGGGAGGGCAATTAATGCCCGTGCCAATCGCGGTGCCGCCTAGGTTTACCGCTTGAATTGCCGTTGCCGCACGCGCTAACCGCTCTTTATCCTTCGATATCATTGTATAAAAAGAACCAAATTCTTGACCTAGCGTCATAGGGACGGCATCTTGTAGCTGAGTGCGCCCCACCTTCAGGACAGTGGCGAATTCACTCGATTTCTTAGCAAAACTGTTACATAGAACATCAAGAGCCCCAAGCAAGCTGTCTATTTCGAACCGCAATGCCACTTTTATCGCCGTCGGGTATGCATCGTTCGTGCTTTGACTCAGATTCACATGATCTAAAGGGGACAAGTTTATATAGTCGCCTTTATCGTATCCAAGGATCTCGAGTGCTACGTTCGCGATTACTTCGTTTGCGTTCATATTAGTTGAAGTACCAGCACCGCCTTGGATAACATCAACTATGAACTGGTCGTGATACTTGCCTTGGCGGATTTCTTGACAGGCTTTTATGATTGCCTGAGATTTTTTACTATCAAGTAGGCCTAAATCATTATTAGCAATTGCGGCCGCTTCTTTAACAAAAGCCATCCCGTCAATTAACCCCGGATATATCTGAATTGAACTACCAGTAATCGAAAAATTTTCAGAAGCCCGTAACGTGTGTATGCCATAGTACGCATCTGCTAAAATTCGCCTCTCTCCAATCAAGTCGTGTTCTAATCTGTATTTTGTATTTACCATATAATAAATTGTAACAGAATGGTCAGGTTATAGCATTCTTATTGTAAGTAGCAGGGCAGGGTGACAGAATAAGCCCTGTGTGCTAGGCTATGATTATGAAGAAACGTTTCTTCTTGTCGTTAGTTGTATTGGCCATAATAGTGAGCGCCTGGCTTATAATCCGTGCTGACAACAATAATTTAGCAGAAACTGATAAGAGACCGCCCCAGATGACCGAGAAGGTCCCTGTTAAACCAACAAGCCCTACTCGTGAAGAGCTATTAAAGCTAGTTAACGAAGAGAGGGCAAAAGTTAATGTAGCACCCCTAACGATAGACCCGCTACTCGAGCAATCCGCCCAGTGGAAAGCTGACGATATGACGAACAATAATTACTTTGGATACGCTCGGCCTGGAGAGACGATTGATAATGGGCTTGAGTATCTAGATTCTCTCGGCCCCAACTGTGTATACATAGGTGAAAATATATCATGGGGAAAAGACAAGAACACTTCCCAATCCGCTATGGCTAGCTGGATTAATTCCCAGTCACATTACGAAACGATGGTTGACCCCGAGTTTACCACAACGGGCTTCGGTATCTCTGGTGATAAGATAGTTCAACATTTTTGCCAAACACCCATAAACTAGCAGTCTCACTTAAGATTAATTCGACTCATCCTCTCGCTCGCTGACAGATGCGACAGGAGACTATGCCTAGTTCTCTTTTTGTTCTTTTTATTTCTACTAGTGCCAGAGGACGTCGTAATGAATAACTGATAGTCAATTTAATCTTTTGATACAACCATTAAATCGATAATAAACGAGCCAACAAAGCAAGAAATCAAAAAGTAGATAAACAAAACCGGTAAGGGGAGTTGGACGAAACAGTATTAAATAATTGCACAGATAAGATAAAAATGCAAGCAGATCAATGATGGTGTAGTCATAGTTTTTCAATATATCTAACGTCGCACAATATATCTTTTACGACGTGTAAGATGGTTGTGGCTAAACACGTCCATAGACATCCTAGCTCTTAAGTTGCCAGCGGTTTCAGGGAATAGGATCCGCTAAATGATAGCCAATAGTACAACCGCCAGCATTACTTATGACAATGTTCGTATTTTATACTTGCTCTATGTATTCTGGTTATTTTGTCGTCATCAAGACAACACGTCTACATACAAAGTTTTCCACAAAACAATTATTGATATTTGACTTTTTTATTTTTTTGTTGTGCCCTACTCTTTTTTGCGGCACATCGCTCTATTTGCTTTTTTCTTATTTTTATGTATTTATATAGTATTATTATAATAGAACATAAAGCGAACAAGAACTATTCACCGTCAACCCCCTGCCCTATGTCTATTTGTAAAAAACCCTTTGATCCACACGAACATCGATATACTCTGGCGAAGTTCCATTAGAGCCAAAGTACTCAATCGCCCTCAGCGCCTGACTGACCTGTGCGTCTACTCCCCTATCTAGCGTCATTCGTATAACTGGCCTCTGCCCGTCTAATGAGAATGTTACTTGTCGGACAGTATCAGCAGGCAGAATAACACCTGTAACAGTGTAGCCCTTGTCTTTTATTTTGGCAATCGACTGACCGATAAAACTCAAAAATGGCTTATTGAGAACCTCTTGGCCAGCGCTGGTTGGGATACCACTTTGGTCATCAACTGCAATCTCAGGGTCGTCAAAATAATTTCGATTAAACGTTACGCCATTGTTATCAACAAAATATTCATGACCGCCAGTAGACCACTTAATAACTGGTTGACGAAAAACTAATTTCATTTTTGTAGAAATTAAACCGCTCGACTCAAAACGGACTGATTGGATTTCTGGAGCATGTTCCAAAAAATATTCATTGAGAGAGCTATAATTCAAAACGAACAACAGTCGTTCTAGCGGGTGGTCATTAAAATAATCGTTAGCTTTGCGGACATATAGATCCGCTTGGCTGGAAGATTTAGCGCTAGTGGTTAAGACATCAATATTAACGATTAGTTGTGCTAGTAGCAAGGCTATCGCACAAGCAACAGCAATGAGGCTCAGTAAAACACCTGACAACTTCCGACGTTGCTTGATTAGCTGATTTGCTTGAGATCTCTCTGATGGGTCTAGAGAAAAAGACAACCTGTTGCTAGCAATCGTTCGGCTCCGTCTGAATAAGTCCTCTGACTTCGCCAAGTCTGATTGAGTCTGTCGTTTCGCCAAAGCGTCTCGTCGATTAGGCGGACGACGCCTCCAGGACAATAAACTCATCTAGCACTTCCACTCTGTTTTATAGTCAAGGTTAATAAACTAGCTACATCCTTAGCAGCATTAGGTTTAGCAAATTTTCCAAAGTTATCACCTAGCTCTTGACGAATTCCTGATGCGTTCAGCAGATCTGTAATCTTACGCGTTAATGTTCCTTCGGCCGCCAGCTCCTTTTCGGTTATTATAACTGCTGCTAAAGCATCCTGATAAACTTTGGCGTTCTTCAACTGATGCCCGGCTGTCAATATTTCATTTGGTATGATAATTGTTGGCTTATGTAGAGCGGCTAACTCGAGTAAAGTTGTCGCGCCAGCTCTCGCAACTACAATATCTGCCGCCGCTAAAACTTCGGCCATACCTCGGTGAACAAAAGGGACTAATCTCCAGCCAGTTTCCTCATTTAACTTATCCCTAAGATCTGTGTATTGGTCATTGCCAGAAATCAACATTAATGATGCTTGCGATAAAATCTCATCTCTTTCCATAGCAACTACATTGTTAATCCGCACAGAACCTAGCCCACCCCCTGTTACTACTACTAACGGTTTTTCTTCATTAAAGCCTAGTTTGCGCTTCAAAAGTTTGCGCTCTGTGCCACTATACTGCCGAAATTCACTAGAAATCGGGATACCGACATATTTTGTTTTATCTATAGGATAACTATAGTACTCTAGAGGCGCACCAGTGGCTATTTTGGAAGCAAAAGGAGCTAGTAATCTGTTAGTCAGCCCTGGATGAGCATCAGAATCGTGGAGCACTATCGGTATTCCGAGAACTTTTGCAGCATATCCTACGGGCAGGCAAACAAAACCCCCCTTGATAAATATCACATTGGGTCGCCAGCGAATTAATTTATAAAAGCTCTGGAAAAATCCTCCGACTATCCGAAACATGTCTAAGATGTTAGCGAATAGTATTGACGGTCTTAGTAAAAACCAAATACTAAGACCGTGGTATCGTCTGAACTTACCAGCGAGCACGAATTCGACAGGGATATTAGTATCAAATTTTGCGAAAATTTTTTTTGCTTGTGAACCAAATTTATAATCACACCAAAATCTCAACTCTATATCCGGCTCATTCCTCAATTGCTCAAAAACCGCGACCACTGGCGTGACGTGTCCGCCCGACCCGCCGCCGACTGCTAGAATCTTCGTCATAATCACTCCTTTCTACCAACGTACTATGCGTCGTCCAACTCGATAACTGAAAAGCCAGCCCCAGAGCTGCCGCAATAAACAGCATACTAGTCCCGCCGTAACTCAACAGTGGCAACGGAATACCTGTCAGAGGAGCTAATCCAGTCATAGCCGCGACATTTAAGACTACGTGGGAACCTACCCAACCGAAGACCCCCGCAACGACTAAGCGCAAACCCATATCAGAAAGTCTCGCGGCCACCATAAACATAGACAGCAACAGTCCAGTGAACAATAACAATATTATGACTAGACCCACAAATCCGAAAGTTTCACCCAAAATTGCAAATATTGAATCATTGATCGCCTCTGGCAAATAACCGGTCGATTGGACGCTATTGCCGATGCCTAGACCAAACAAGCCACCTGAGCCGATAGCAATTCTTGCTTGTTGGATATGATAACCTCCGCCACTATCAACAGCTGAAATACTAGTATCGCCCTGAATGTAGGTAGTCATGCGCTCCAAACGATGAGGAGCCGAAATGATAAATATCACACCAACAACTGCTAAGCCAGCAATAATCTGCCAAATTAACTTAGCTCTCATGCCCGAAACAACTATCATCGACAGTACTATAGCGGTTAACGACACACCTGTCCCGAGATCCTTCTGAAGAACCACCACGACAAAAAGCGATATCGCCATGATTATCCCTATCGGTAGCAAAGTCTCATTAATATCGTTAATTTTCCCTTGCTTGAATCGACGCCCCAATAGCCCTGCGATAAACACCAGACTACCAAATTTCAATAACTCCGATGGCTGAAAACTAAAGTCACCAATATACAGCCACCTATAGGCTCCGTTGGTATCTCCAGCAAAAGGCAAATGCAATACTGCCCCCATAAACACCAACAAGACACTCAAAATTAAGCCAGCCAGAAACAGCTGTTTAGCAAATCTTTTAGTAAATAATTCATGTGGCAAAACGGAACAAGCAAAAAAAGCAAAAAGTGACACCGCCACACTAACTAGCTGTTTTTTGAAAAAATAATCGTCCGAATAGTCGCTACCATAAGCGAAATTTAGCAAATTAGCACGTTGCGGGCCAATCGCATACATAACCACCAACCCGAGGAGTAGAAGTAAACCGATGAGTAGAGCCACCCGATACATCGGTCGATGTTTCCTGACAGTAGGTTGATTAGTTGCAGGCAGTCTACGCAATGTGTCCTCCCGCGACCGCCAAAAGTATACCCAAGAACGCCATTACACAGGCGATTACCCAGAACCTCATCGTAACTTTTGTTTCTGGCCAGCCGATAGCTTCAAGATGGTGGTGGATTGGTGCCGATAATAATATTTTTTTGCCAAAGAACTTTTTGCTAGCGATCTGTATTAAGCTCGACCCTGCTTCAACAACAAACAGTAATCCGATAACAGGAAGTAGTAACAATGAGTCTGTCAACATCGCCACCACTCCTAGGGATACTCCAAAAGCAAAGCTACCAACATCACCCATGAAAAACCGCGCCGGATAGATATTGAACCAGAGATAACTCAATAGTGCCCCAACGACAGTGAAGCAAAAACCAGCCATCAAGCTATTGCCCTGGAGTAGAGCTATTACGCCAAATGACGCAAAGCTGATAGCAAGTAATCCACCCGCTAGACCATCCAAGCCATCCGATAAGTTGACCGCATTTCCAGCCGCAACAACAGCAAAAGTAAACAGTGGAACGATTAACCAGCCGATAGATAATTCACCGACGAAAGGCACGTGGAAGCTATCAACGCCGAGCTTTACGTGGAAGAACCAGCCGAGAAAAACACCAAGGACGGTAATCAGAGCGAATTTTACTCCTGAGCGCATCCCAGCCACCCCGCCGCCTAATCCCTTGACGTTAATCAGGTCGTCGATTAACCCAACAGCTCCCCCGCCTACCAACGCAGCCAATGGCAACCATGTCTGAGCTCGATCTAGGTTGAAAATCAAAGTTATTGTTGTAATTGACACAACGCCAATCATCCCCGCCATCGTTGGGATATTACGTTTGAATTTATCGGCGTGAAGCTTAGTAAAGATTTCAAGCTTTTTTCCATCAGTACTCAAGGTGCGCTGTTTTTTCCAGAATCGATAACGATATGCGAAATAGGTATAAATTGGCGTAAGTACCATAGCCAATAAAAACGATGCCAAACTAAGCAAAAAGATATGAACTAATTTATTATTTAACGCTTCGATTAAATCACTATTCATCTATTCTATCTCCTCGGTACTATTTTTAGGTAATCGATCATTTTGTTGGATATCTCAGCAAAAATTGGCGAAGCGTGAATACCACCCTCGAGGTTAAGTTTTTTACCAGGAGCGGCCACACGAACCATTATGACATACTCTGGCATATCTTTCCCGCCAAAACCAATATAGGTTGCCCCTGTTTCGTCTCTATTATACGCGCCTTCAATAACCGATTCGGCCGTCCCAGTCTTTCCCCCTATCACATAACCCTGACGGTCTCCTTTGCCAAACCAGGCCGAATTCCTCGCCTCGGCCACCATTCGCCTCATCTCTTGTGATGTTTCTTGCGAGATTACTTTTCGAATTGGCTTTCGTTTATCGTCAGACGACTGACTGTCGACGATTGTCGGTTGATAATAATTGCCTCCATTAACCAAAGCGCTAAAGCCCGACACGACCTGTAGTGTTGTGACGGTTAGCCCCTGCCCATAGGTCATTGACGAATAACGTACTTCGTTTCCTTCAGTACTATCGGGGGCGAAAATATTTCCTGCAACATCGCCTAATTCAAAGCCAGTCCTCGCTCCCAAGCCAAATTTATCATGATAATAATCGTAGATAATCCGTCTTGCTCCGAGGTCGATATTCGTCCCATTTCCGAGCCGTCTAGCCATAGTAATTGTCCCGACGTTTAGTGAGTTATTGAGAATCCCCTGAACATCAGTCACCCCGCCCAAGCCACGAAGAGCGTTACACATTGAACGATCCTGAACTTGGATACAATCCGTATTGATATAGTTTGAATCAGCCTTGATCGCCCCTTTATCAATCGCCGCCGCAAGCAGAAACGGTTTAATTACTGAAGCTGGCTCATAAGGTAACATAGTTGTGGCATTCATGAATACCGAAGCATTTTCGACTCTCGAGAATTCACTCGGGCTATAGGTCGGAAAGTTCGCCATCGCAAGAACTTCGCCACTGTTAGGATCCATAACAACAGCGCTGCCTTCTGTTGCGCCCGCCTTTTCAACACCAGCTTTCAAAGCTTCCTCGGTAAAATATTGGATATTACGGTCAATCGTAAGTGTAATATCTTCGCCAGCTTTCGCATCGACTCTAATATTGTCTTTGCCGACAGTCAAAGGGATATCTCGCACATCTGTCACAGTTCGCAAGACACCATCTTGACCCTTCAGCCTGTCGTTTAGCGATCCCTCAACCCCATACTGTCCGACGCCATCGGCATTGACAAAACCTAGAACCTGAGCCCCGAGCGAACCCTCTGGGTAATTTCTAACTGAATTTTTCTGAAGCAAAATACCCGAAAATTCTTCTTTTTTTATCTTTTCCGCCTGCGTCCGCGTGATATTCTTTGCTAAAACTTCATAGCGAGATTTTTGATTACCCAGTTTTTCGACTAAATTTCCCTGGACTTCTCCACCAGCAACATCTTCAAGAACCTTGACTATCTTGTCTTTTTCGTTTGTCTTAACCACAACTGGATCGGCAATCACGCTGTAAACAATTTGGTTCAAGACAATCGGCACTGGCTTTTCTTGGCCGTCTCGCATATAAATCTGACCTCTTTCAGCCGGGATAACAAAATTTCTCTGTTGGCTGTTTTTTGCAGCTTGCGCATATTCTTCATGCTTAATTATCTGGAGCCAGAAAAGTCGGGCTACAAACAAAGCCATCACAGATAGAAGGATTATAGCCAGAATATTTACTCTTGAAATGTTGCTGTTTATTTTCATAATATCTCTAGATATTATAGCAATTTTTTCGAAATTATTCAGTATAATCAGTCGATTCAGGCGCAACCATCGCAGAAGCAACACTGCTATTCTTGACTTGAGCAAGTGAGGTCAATCTAGCGTTCTGAACCTCGAGATCAGACTTCTTAGCCGATAGCTCGGCTATTTCTGATTCTAGCCCTTGAGACTCGTAACCAAACGCAGAGGTTTTTGTAGCCTGCGTCAAATAGATTAAGCCAAGAACAGCAATCATCAGTGCAACAAGCACTGTATGTGCGACTGGTCCGAGCTTAACATCAGATTTGAATTTTGTAGAATTCTGGTTCCTACGCATCATGTTCTGACGACGGGAACTAAATGTGGTGGATCTAGCGTAATTCATAGTTTTTCTGTTTATTTTATTATTTTCTACCCAACCTTAGCCCACCCTGTCAAGCAGGGCGAGCCTAGGTCAATCATCTTAGTCAATTAGGCTAATTAGCCTTTTCGAACTAAAACCTGTTCTGCTTTTTCAGCATCCTGGAATTGGATTTTGATGTGGATTGGCATAATTAGCCTCCTTTTTGTTTTTATTTTTTTACTGCGTAACGAAACTTAGCGCTTCGGCTACGCGGATTGTGGTCGTCTATGACGCCTGAGTATGGTTTTTTATCGACGATTTTGAGTTGTGCTTCATAGCCAGCGTTAGCTTGCTCGGTGAAATACCGCTTGACTAGTCGATCCTCTAGGCTATGGAAGCTGATTATCCCGACTCTGCCTCCTTGACTTAGCAATTTCGGCAAAAGTGGTAACAACATCTCGACGAGCTTAAGCTCATCATTAACCTCTATTCTCAGGGCTTGAAATGTGCGAGTCGCAGGATGGTGCTTTAAACCACCACGACCGAGCGTTAGTTCGATAGCATCAGCGAGTTGTTTTGTCGATACAAACGGTCGATTGGCAATAATTGCTTCTACAATCCGTTTCGCACGACTAGAACTTTCTTCGCCAAACTTAGTGATTATCTGATATAGTCTACCTTTTGGATAAGAATTTACTATATCTTCCGCACTTTGTTCTTGACGATTATCCATTCTCATATCTAATGGACCATCGTGACGAAATGAAAAACCCCTCTCTGCTCTATCTAGCTGCGGTGACGACACCCCCAAATCAGCCAAAATAATGTCAAATTGCCTGCCCTGCTCTATTAGCGATTCGCTTGCCCCAACAAAGTCTTGGTGAGACAGCTCAACACCTTTAGAGGCAAATCTGTCCAGAGTGCGGATCGCATTGATATCGCGATCAACTAACACTGAATCAGAATAGTTTTGCGTTTTATCCAAAAAAGCTTCAGCATGTCCGCCATAGCCAGCGGTTAAATCAAGATATGATTCACCGTGACTAGGTTTCAACGCATCAAGCGTAGTTTTGAGTAAAACTGGAACGTGAACCGGATTTGTCATCTCCGGCTGTGGTGGATGTTCTTTAATACTCTTCATTATCCTATTGTAGCAAATAACTACTTGGATAATGCTCGAGATCACCTAACTGGATGTCTGATTTGAGGTTTTTGTTTTTTGTTATATGTTTGTTTTTGTTTGTCTTTTGAGAGAATAGTTTGTTTGAATACCCATTGGCAATCATAATACTATTCAAGAGACTTATGTGTGAGGTGGAGTTTTTTTTGGGAGGTTTTGAGGAAAGAGCATTGCCTTTTTATTGTGGTGCAAAATAGCCACGATTCTCTTCAAACACCCAGATAGTCGATCTCGAGAGGTTTTAAATTGTTAAAGTGCTGTCAGTCAACTTAATTCGGTCAAGCGATCTTCTCAGGCGAACCAACTCTCCAATACTGTCCAACTCGAACCGCAACCAAGTCACGATCGATACCAGCATAGTCCAGTAGATGTTGCTCGATAACCACCCTACCCTGTTTTTGATCCAGAGTTTGAGCTATCTTGCCTCTCCTGAAGCGAACGTTGAGGTCTGCCAGTTCTTCATCAAAGATGTTATTGCCAGATAACGCTGGTTCAACTTCTCTATCCCATACCTGTTGCGGATACATATGGAGATACTCTCCAAAACCCCTAGATAGCACTACACCGCTCGCAAACTCTGCCCGAAGTTCCGTCGGTATCGTTAACCGCCGTTTGTCGTCAAGTTTACGCTCAAAGTAGTCCATAATTTTTTGTATGGGTGATGCCCCTTCGACCTTACCTTGTTAAGTTATTATATTTTCCTGTGGTTTTTGTCTTAACTAGAGTTTTGCTCTAGTGATTGCCACTGGCTTAACTATACTACCCCCCACTACCCACTTTCAAGCCTTTTTACCCATTTTGTGAGAGATTTTTCCTAAATAATAACTTTTCCACAAATATGCGGATAAGTCTAGCGCAATCCTCAAGACAGTTACGCTATATATAGCGTATGTCAATTCATCCAACCTTATCTAACTCTTAGACTATTCAGACTAACGAAGATAACAGGTTGATCCATTCTACGACTTGCCTCGTCCAATGGTTTCAATAATCTTAAACGCCCGATCGAAAAAAAGTGGATCGTATGGACGGAGAGTTTCGACTTGATTGGTTCTTCTAAAAAAATACACTCGATCGTTCACTACTTCAGCATCATAATCCGTTGCTTCATTAATTAACAAAGTCATCAATTCAGGGGTAAATATATATAAAGCATCAGCTTCATTTCCACTTGGACCATAAAGTGTAAAGTACCTATTGAATTCAACGGCAAGATGAGCCTGCTGCCCACTAGATAGATTATACGGTTGGCTACTAGCGATTTCCTCATTGAATAAACTCAGAATATTCTTCTTTGAATCGAGTATTATATGCAGAAAAGTGCGATCTAGCTGGATACAGATGTAATCCCAATAATAGCCAATTCTATTGGTATGGCCGATTGAATAGGAATGATGCCCTATCTCAAACCATGGTCTAGCACTCGGTGTCGCAGCAATAACCCCAGTGGTTTCTCCGGGCAAATCACTAGGGAAAATACTGGCTGTATGATTAAGTACACCCCTCGCTATTGGTGTATAGATTAACCCATTAGCCATAGCGAGGCGAGACAATCTAACTTGCTTAGTAAATTTTACTTTTTCCTGACTTAAAGCGACTAAACAAAAAAACAGCTGCAAGAATTAGCCAAATCCTAAACCCTATCAGAACGACGACATCATCAGTGAACGGCTGCGTAAAACTAGCTGTCGCCAATAGCCCAAACACAAATGCCATGATAATAAATTATCTCTCTGCTGTATATTTGGAATTTTTTGTAACCTGAGATACGTAAAAATGACTAATATCGCTCCAAGTAACTTTAGAAGATAAGGGGCTAAGGTCATAATTGCCCTGGGATAATTCCATACTCATGATTAAATTATACTATATTATATCCTAAGCGACCATATCATCACCAAAATGCTTCTTCAGCCTCACTATAATCGACCCAGGATGACGGCCAAAAGTTTGACTCAAAGCGTCAAGATCAGGTTTAAGCAGAAAGTCATGCTTCAGTTTTTCATCATCTTCTTTTGTCCATGGCCGAAAAGCATTGGGATGAGTTTCGCGCATTTTGTCGATTTTCTCACGCCAGCCTGGATTTGTTGAAGTTTTTTTCTGTTCTTTTGTTGAACCGTCGAATTTTTTACGCAATGTCTCGTATTTTTTAGCCGAAGATGAGCTATTTTGCCGTAAAGTTTCATCAATTTCTAAAGCGTCAGACGATACCTCGAGCGCCTTACGGTTAATACCGTAGAGGTAGAGGTGGTTAATATCACGCACCCGGCTCAAGGCAACATAACCCATACCTTCGACAAACGCCTTCCGCAGGTCGATCCTAGCCGAGTCTAACGTCATCCCTTGGCTCTTATGGATAGTGATTGCCCATGCTAACCTCAGAGGAACTTGCGATATACTAGCCCGCTTCTGCTCGCCATCACGAAGCTCCCAAGTATCTGGAACCATAGTCTTTTTCCGACCATTGCGGAACTTGACCACAGGATATTCTGTTAATGGCTCAAAATCGACAACCACACCAACACTACCATTAACATACTGTTTATCGGGGGAGTTTTTAACAGCCATTACTAACGCACCGCGCCTCAAGATCAGCGATTCAGGTGCCAGAACCGACCTTCGCAAACTGTCGACATAAATTTTTGACCCAGTAGTTGTCTGCTGATATACTCTGTCGTCGTCGTCAATTTGTTGTAATTTAAGCAAGTTTATCCTGTCGACGTCAATATTAACTGTATGAAGCTCTGTGATATCTTCGTCTGGCAAATCAACCTCCGATCGCTCCATCAACGCCTCGGCGTGGGATCGCCTAACATCGCCTCGACGCAAAGCGGTTAATATCTCCAGTAGAGTCTCGTCCTCTTGTCGGTATTGCCTCTCGAGATAAATAACAACTGGGTCAAGCCTCTGCCAAACCTCTGAAAAAACCACAAAGCTTCCCGTCCTAGAATCGCTTCGATTAATAGGTGGCAATTGAAAAAAGTCGCCACTCATCACCAGCTGAACCCCACCAAACGGCCGATCAACCTTTCGCACCACTCGCAGAATATCGTCTAACATATCGAGACGAAAGTCGTGCATCATCGATATCTCATCGATCACCAAAACGTCTGTTTTTAATATGGTATCGCGTCTTGTTTTAGACATTTTTTCAAAAAAATTATTAGGTAACTCATCATAAACGCCCATACCGCTCCAGGAGTGGATAGTGTTACCATTCAAGTGAGTCGATGCTAATCCAGTCGTAGCCGTGACCGACACTTTTTTGCCTGAACTCCTGGCAAGCCGAATAAACTTATTTAATAAATAAGTCTTCCCCGTCCCCGCAGCGCCCGTCACTAGCGCAGATTTACCTGACAATAAAATTGCCAGAGCTAACTCTTGGTCCATCTCTCTATTATAGCACTTGGTGTGTTACAATATCTCAGTATGCGAATTGCTATTCAAGGGGTTGCCGACTCATTTCATGATATCGCTACTCGGCAATGGTTTGGTGATAATATCGAAATTATTCCAGCTGATAATTTTCCCGAAGTATTTAAGGCTGTTGAGTCACGCGAAGCCAATAAGGCAGTTGTAGCTATCGAAAACACTCTTTATGGTAGCATAAACCAGGTCTATGATTTGATCGAAAAATACGCCTACCCAATTGTTGGTGAAATTCAATTATCAATTCATCATCAGTTAATCGGCACACCAAACCAAACAATCACCCATATCTACTCTCACCCTGTTGCCTTGTCGCAGTGTGAAAGTTATTTAGACGAGAATTATCCTGAGGCCGAGAGGATTGAATATCATGATACTTCCGCAGCTGTTGCTTTTATTAAACAACTAGGCGATCCAAATAACGCAGCGATTGCTAGCCTCGCCTCTGCTAAGCGACACGACATGGCGATTATAGATCAGAACATTGAGGATAATCCCGAAAATTACACTCGCTTCCTAGTCCTCGAACCATTTGGCCAACCTCCAGGAGATGCCAACCGGACTTCGTTAGTACTAACTACCTCGCACCAACCAGGTGCATTAGCAGATATTCTAGGTGTTATTGCTAAAAATAGAATTAATCTATCTAAGCTTCAGTCCCGTCCAATTATTGGCAAACCTTGGGAGTATAAATTTTATCTAGTGATCGATACTGCGGGCGTAGAACTGAACAATATCATCTCGAAAATTACTCCGCTCACCCAGTCGCTGGCTATCCTTGGTCAATACAAACGGTACGCTGATACAGCTTAGACAAATCTAGCCCCTTGGCGGTTCACCCTCGGGTTCGTCTAGTAGTTTTTTTGAACGAATCTCATAACGCCTGCCTGTTCGTAAGCTTTCGACATAATCTTCGTTGATTAGATTGACAAACGTATCAAGATCCCTGCCGTCCATAATAATTATTGAGCCGTCGTCATCACTCATCAAATCAAGCTTCATCTCATCGGCGTATTCCATAACTTGATCTTGCTTGATAGCGCCAACTTCGAGCTTCTGTAATTTACCAATTGTCTTTTTGCGTTCCTTGACCAACATGTTCAAATCCATGCCTTCGGGGAAACTCAGTTTATATTCTTTTTCAATCTCCGCCACTTTCTGTTCAGCTATTGCCTGTTTCTTGTAATCATAACCAAACAATCGTTCAAATTTAGACGGGTTGAAAGCAAAGATATCTTGACCAATTATCAGAACCTGATTGTCATCTGGCACCTTAAAGCCGACTTCACCGCGAAAAACGTCAAACCTACCGTCTGCGAACTCCCACGCCAACGCGCTCTTCAGAACTTGTCCATGAGCAATTAGCTTGATGGTATAAAATATTTTCGACTTATCGCTCTTATCAGTCCAGCGCGCAATTATACCTTTCATCCGTTTGAATTCATGCTCAGTCTCAGAAAATTCAACAATATCGCTCCGTTCATGCTCAATCAAATGCAGTAACGTTTCTGCTCGACCGACCTTATCTAAATCTGTTCTGAGTAAAATATTTTCCTCTGCCTCACTCTCTTCAAACTGGCGAATGCCTAGACCAGTACCTGCCCCCAAATTTACAAAGTTTATGTAGTCAAACAAAAACAAAGGTCGCAATTGATTTTCAACCGTCGAACCGACTGGCATAAAAAATGGTGTGTAATTTTTGTTAAACAAAAATAGATCGATATCCAAATCATTCTTCACTGCGTCAGTTTGATTTGCCCACAAAAATATATCCGTCTGTTCAATACTTTTTTCTTCCATAAAGATTAGTATAGCAAAGTTAAGTAGCTAGTTTAAAATCTTTCTGACATAGAACACTAAAAATATAGTCAATCGCTTCTTCAACAGTCCTTCCGTTCAACTCGAGACTATCAGGGTTCAAATAGCTTCTACGAACATGCATTTCTTTGAGTAATTGAGTCGCCGAATTGACAATATCTAACTTTTCTTTGTCTGAAATTTCTTTATCAGCGTTTGTCTTTAATAATTGCCCGATATATTTATATATTATGTGCGCCACTTCACCGGTTCTTGCCCTTTCGCGCTCAGCCTTAGTCACAAACTGTGCCTCTACGGGCACTTCAAGACCTTCGCCCATATCAACCAGGAAAGTCACTTTCGAAACGGTATATCGTGCGTATCCACGTTTCCGTCTGTCTCTCTTTGAGTCCCGGCTAAACTCGCAATTTTTCAAATCCACCCCTTGAGCCCTTAATTCATCGGCAACTATCGAAATATATTTACCAGAACCTTCGATTATTATAGGCCGCGCATGACTCTTGGCGCACTTCAGAGTAGGCTTGCCGTCAATTATTTTCTTGACGAATACAGCAAACTCCCTAGACGACTGACGAATATCATCTATACTTTCTTTAATTTCTTGACCAGCCTCAGAATGTTTACCGGAAATGAAGGTAAACCCCAAAACGTCCATTGGTAACTCACCGTTATACCTTTCATTGGCCATTTTATTGCCTAACGAGCCTACCGTCTTCAAGCGATACAATCCAGCGGCAGGATACTGGCTCGTCTCGTTTAGGATTGTAACAAACTCCCCCATCTCAATTGGCCTCTTGTTATTATTGCTAGGATCAACACCAACAACTGGCTGGATAGCACTATTCCCATGACCAAATATTTCCGATAAAACCGCATCTACCCCTACCTCGGATATTTTATCTATTACCCCCTCAGCCTTTTTGACGATATCATTCTTGCCCTGACCATTGAGCCGAACAATATGTGCCTGGCTTCTTAAAGACGATGCCAAGCCAGCATAGCCCACCACTTCTAATATAGGTGCATAGAAAGATTCTGCCTCTAGTACATCTTGGAGCCAAGCCGACTGCCTCTTAGACGACGGCTCCCTTAGATTCACTAGAAGTTCATTGCCTTTGATGAGAATTGCTTCAATATTTAATCGTTTCGTGACTTTATTTATGTGCGAGAAATCGAGATATGGCTCAATTGTTTTCCAGTCAATCTCATCTAAATCGCCTCTGTATAAACCAGCGACTTTATCATTGGTCGAATTATTGACAGTACCGCCAACAATCGTAGACCTATCTACAACGCCCTTTCTGTGCTCGCCTGAAGCTATTTCTGTCAAAACAAAGCTTGTTAATATTCCCCCTATGTATTTAAGTTCTTCACTGGTTATTGTTGGGTAAAGCCTCTGAAATAGATCACGCATTAGACTGCTAGCTATAGCTTGTCGTTCCTGAGTAAACTTGTTGCTATCAAGGTTAAGTTGCCGGTCGACTATATCATGTAAATAAATTGCTGTAATCGCCAAAGGAGGTAGCTCCATCCCAGCAAATGACTGTACCGAGCCTATAACCTTCTGGCAGTGAGCCAGCATATTTTCTCGAGTATCCACGCCTAATCTATCGTATCCTGCAATAGCCTTTTCTAGCTCATGCTTGAAGGGTAATTTGGGATATTCACCAGATAATAAAGCTATGTCTGCTTGACAAGGCTCTAAGGAAAAGTTTTCAGGAGATATGGTTCGAATTTCTGACATTTTTTCACACTCAATTAGCTGACTATGCCAACTATCGTATATTATAACATATTACAGTTGTTTATTCAATATCTCTAGCTTAGCCAACATGGTGCGCATTTCAGACACCGCATAAAGCGAACCAGTTACTAGGATACTGGATTGATCTGAGGCTTTTTTGAGTGCCAGCTCTAGTGCTAGAGAAAGGTTGTCCGATTTCTCCGCTTCTATCCCTGCTCGACGACATTCATCAAACAAAATATCAGTCGCGGTTGCCCCTAATCTCGTATCTTGGAACAACCGATATTCACTAACAATTACCGTCTCAGTAATGGTCTTAATTATCGCCAGAACTTCTCGATAATCTTTATCGTGTTTCATCGCTAATATAGTGATGTATCTCTTGTCTGGCGATTGTTGAGTCAAGGATCGAACCAAAGCAATCATTTTCTGGGGGTTATGCGCTCCATCAAGGATAATATTCACACCATTTCTTCTATACGTTTCCAGCCGCCCTGGGACTTGAGTCGACCTAGTGGTCTCTATCTGCGATTTCGATAGTTCTACGAGGTTATCTATTGATGATATATATCGATAAACCTGATAAGCTAGATCAAAATTGCGCTGACGAAAGTCATCTGTTGCAGAGTTATCGACGTAAATTATTTTGTCAGCGGACTTTTTTACCACCTCTGTCACTTCTGTGGATTGTTCATGCATGATTAATTGATTGCCTGGTGCGACAATACCGACTTTTTGCCCAGTGATCTCTCCCAGAGTCCTGCCTAATACCGCTGTATGGTCAAGCCCAATATCGGTCAGGACACAGATTTTATCTGCTCTACGACAAATATTACTTGAGTCATGAAGCCCGCCCAAACCAGTTTCTACCACTGCGTAATCGACCTTTTCTCGGTCGAACACCCAAAGAGCAAAAACCATCATAATTTCAAAAAACGATGGCCTCCTGCCAAATTGTTCGACTAGTTGGAAATATTCATCAAAATACCGACAGAAAGTTGTTTCATCCAGAGGCTCACCAGCAATCTGCACTCTGTCTGCAATCGACACAACGTGTGGCGAAACCGTCAAACCAGTTTTTTGCCCCGCTTCCTCAAGCAAAGCTCGGATATAATAGCAAGTTGATGTCTTACCACTAGTACCCGCAACATGGATTACTTTCAGTCTTTCTTCGGGGCTACCAACAAAACGAGCTAAATCTTTGGTCATTCTAGTGGTTAGCTCTTTTGAATCGTAGCGAATATATGGCTCGAGAGCCAACTCAACGTCTCTAAATGTTTTTATCACCACCTATCATCTCCTCAATTATGTCACCAAATTCTTCAAGCGATGAAGCCGTCTGCCAATCATGCTCCTTTGGTGGCTCCACTCCATTATATCCAACTGACTGGATAAATTTGATTTTTTCAGACACTGACTGGCTGATTGGTTTATCGTCGAGTAGTACCGCGCTTCTACCTAACTCTTCAAAAAACTTCTCCTTTGGCTCTAAGGTTACTATCAATTCGCAACCAGCCAGGGACGGACTAAGATCAAATTTTAATTTCTGAAAATCAGCACGACCGTAGGTGAAAATCTTGACCGTCAATCCTAACTCATTTAGCCTTCTTAGCAAATTACTCACCCCTGAATATTCAAAATCTTTGTTCTTCAGTCTATGGAGGATATAATCATAGGTTTGCCTGACAGATAAATTAACATTCTCGAGATGAGCCGAAAAATTGTAGTCACGATAACCCTCGCTTACAATATAAAAATCCAACAAACGGCTTAGTTCAAACGAAGCGTCGATTCCATCATTTGCCTGCTCAATAGTCCGCCAAACATTACTGATAAAGGACTTTGTCTTGAACAGCGTTCTATCCAAATCGAGGTATATAACAGGTAATTTAGCTCTAGGCAAAATATATCCTCATCAGTTCCCTAGCGATTTTATCAGCATCATGGCGAATCAAGCTTCTGCGGTATGCTAATCGGTCACTAGATTGATTCTTGTCATCCCAAATTTCGCTAGCTATAAAGTTCTGCCCCTTGGACCTGTAGTGTTTTTTGGCCAAAGCCTGTTCGTCCCAATTAACTATGAACTCTCCATCATGGGCGTATTTATCCAGTAATTCTTGACTTGGTTGATGGTTATTATACAAAACATAGTCGAGTTTGGAGCCCGAAAATCGCTCAATTTCATCAGCAAAATCTGCCACCGTAAAGTTGTCCGTTTGACCTGGCTTTGTAACAAGATTACTGATATAGACCTTTTTAGCCTTGGTTTGCTTAAGAGACTTTGTTACTCCGTGAACCAACAAAGTTGGTGCGATACTGGTATATAAATTGCCTGGCGCGATTACTACTAGGTCGGCCTCAAGAATCGACTGTTCAGCCGATGGACTAATATAAGCCTCTGGCTCAAGCTCTAACCATGGCCGTTCGCCTATTGTCCATTTTGTAGACTCAGAGCTACTTTGACCCTTGACTACCGATCCATCTTTCGTCTTAATCGTCATACTGACGTTATCTAATGTAATTGGCTCAACTCGCCCCTGTATCCGCAACACTTCACTAGCCACCTCAACCGCCTCAGCGAAACTACCAGTCATCTTCTCTAGAGCAGCCATAAACAGATTGCCAAAAGCATGTCCTTTCATGCTCCCTTCTTCGAAGCGATAATTAAACAAATCACGAACCTTTGGCGTTGAACTCAAGGCCACCAAACATTGGCGGACATCACCAGGAGGCAAAACCCCAAGTTCATCTCGGAGTAAACCCGTCGACCCACCATCGTCGACCATATTCACCAGTGCAGTAATACTCCCAGTATAGTTCTTCAACCCACTTAGTACAGTGAAACTACCAGTACCACCGCCAATTACTACAATTTTTACGTCTGAATTTCTAATCATGACTTTATTTTAGACCACTTTCCCTATATTAGCGACTGGGTTAGTTGTCAAAAAAATGATAATCTTTTTATTCTAACGAATTTCGATCAAATCGATATCAAACACTAGGTCGCTATTAGCTGGGATATTCGGTGCTGGGCTCGATGAACCATAGGCCATCTCGGCTGGGATAATTAATCGCCGAGTTCCACCAACCTTCATGCCTGGAACGCCAACCGTCCAGCCTTTGATAACCTGATCGAGGTCGAATGTCACAGGCTTCCCAAAATCTAGGCTACTCTGGAAAATAATCCCGTTTTTGGCGAGTGCTCCAGTATAATGGGCTGTGATTGTCGCCCCCTGCTCAACTTCCTCACCTGCCCCAATCTCGATATCGATAATTTCAAGCTCCTGAACTGCTTCCGCTCGTGGCTCAAAATCAATCAATTTAGCTCCTTCGTATGCCATATTCCCTCCTACTACTTAACTGTAATTACTATATCATCTAATGCCATAGATCTATTCGAAAAAATTACTGGGGTTAGAAGAATCTAGCACTTTCTCACAAGCTTGCATGCCTAATTGACGCTCTACAAGCATCAACATCAGGATAGATGCTTCTTTTGTTAGCTCTGGATAATCTCCTTTGTTGACTATCCTCGAAAAGACCTGCAAAAATCCGTTTATAGCAGGTCGAGAACTCAAATAATCTCTAACAACATAGGCAATAGCTTCATCCGTAGCCATGCCATCTCGTCTAGGCAGACTCTCGAATATTGAACCCGTGGGGATACTATTAAATTTTTCTGACTTCAATTCATTAGCTAATTGTAGACCAAATACCAACCCTCGGTATGTAGACCTCATACGTCCGCTAAAATCGTCTGTTTCGCCCCTAGGCACACTCGCTAGCAAACGTGAAAACTTAAAAAGGCCCAGAGTGTCTACCGAAAACTCAACATCGATATCCAGAATATCACCTACTTCACCCTGATATTCTGCAAACCGACTGATAATTAGTTCCTTTAAGTCAAGGTCATCCAGAATTGAATCAAATTGCTCATCTACTGGCAATAAATTTTCTTACAATAAAGACTCCTCCGCCATACTTATATTGTATCATATTTATCCATATTTAGCAATAGACAATGGCGCTTCAGTGGGATATAATAACACCCTATGGAGCAACTACCCCCTACTAAAGACACAGATTTACGGAAACCGAGCTTGGATATCTGCTTAAGCGATTTCTCAACAGACGAGCTACTGACGAAAACCGACAAAGTCGCAGAGTTGACTGGATTGCTTGAGTCTCTGATTTCATTGTTCTAAGAGAACAAAGAAGACGATGAGTTCAGCGATCTTAAATCATATCTCGAAAAGATAAAAAGCATACAAGATACATTAACCAACATCACGACCGATATTTCGATTAAATCTCTTAAATTCACCACAATAGAGCGCCGAGATTTTTACAAACCGCATTTCAGACAGCTCAATCTAGCTATTAACGTACTAGGAGATCTAAGGAGTAGTATAGCCAATCACCAGTCGGAACAAAAACAAGCGGAAACAGCGAAAAAAATACCCCTCTGGCTATACAGAACCAAACGGCCTAATTCGCAATCATCTGACTAGGCAATGGATCGCCGAACACCATCAAGACCCCATGTTCCACGACGACTTTCCTGATACGTTATCGGTGGCCAACCTGCTTGACGAAAAATCTCAATAGTTTTGTCAAAATCGCTGACTTCAACCTCTATTTCATCGGCTGGATAAGCATCACCCCTGCCGACTTCAACCGCTTGCGCATATCCTCGATATCTACTTGCAAAAATTTTACTTCTATCTCAGTCTGCATGATTCTGCCTGCTCCCTGCCAACTGAGTTTAGTGGCACGTCCGCCATCGAAGAATTTGGCGTCTTGCCAGAATCAAAACCGATACTAAAATCCGTCTGACCATGTCGAACAAAATACAACTCCACTACCAACCCTCCTCTATCCATGCTATTTATGGATAATGTTTTGTTATACTACTTCTCTATCACGCCACTAGCCAACAATAGAACAAACAACTATTTTGTCGTCGTCGATGTGCTAATTATAACATAAACCGCCATGCGACGCTTGTCCGCACCAGCGTACTGGCACCGGCCTCACCTGCCCTGCGCCCATAATCTACTATGCCTGATTTTATGCCTACCCAAGGAGTTAAGCAAATACGTCGCTATTGACTTTTATGTTTTTGTATGCTAAAATAATAGTATGTCTGTACGCCCTGAGTTAACCAAAACTGAGAAAACAATAGTTATAGATTGTTTACCGCCTCAACCGAGCAAAGTCGCAAGAACTCTTGGCGGACAGTCTCTACGTTCGGATTCTGTACATTGCTCTCCCGAGGGCAATACGCCATACCCGGTCAGTGTTCATGATATTATCGCATCCCAAACAGACACGTCCCCTCCAATTGTAGCTGATGTGTTAGTAAACACCCCTGCCTGTTACGAGGAACTTACTGGTTATCTATCTGGGAATAGCCCTGCGCCCGAGAGTTACAAAGCACCACTTGGTTGGATTAAACTCAAAGCATGGCTAGATGAACAAGAAGAAACGTCCCTATTCTCCAGAGAAAGGCTCCTCTGCAACCCAGAACAATATACAGATTATCTCGAAAGCACTTATCCATATCAATTACTAGTTAACTTATCGTCAGCGCTGAACACAATGCCCGAATACGACACCGCGGGGCTGGTGAAAAGACTTGAAAACGAAGGATGGTCGGATACTATCGCAAACACCCTGTCAGTAATTACTGATAAATTGCCCGGCTATGATGTTGCTGGGCTAGTGAAAAGACTTGAGGGTGGAGGAAAGTGGCATATTATTGTGAATAACCTGACTGCGATTAAGGATAATTTACCAAACTATGATGTTACTGGGCTAGTGAAAGAACTTGAGGACAGAGGGCAGTGGCATATTATTGCGGATAACCTGACTGCGATTAAGGATAATTTACCAAACTATGATGTTGCTGGGCTAGTGAAAGAACTTGAGGACAGAGGGCAGTGGCATGCTATCGCATATACCTTGTCAGAAATCATGGAGAAGTTGCCAAACTATGATGTTGCTGGGCTAGTGAAAGAACTTGAGGACAGAGGGCAGTGGC
>CAZJUX010000001.1:0-11869 GCA_964549705.1 uncultured Candidatus Saccharibacteria bacterium | reverse complement strand
GAGAAGTTGCCAAACTATGATGTTGCTGGGCTAGTGAAAGAACTTGAGGGTGGAGAGTATTTGTATGCTGTTGCAGGCAACCTGCCAGCAATCATGGATAATTTACCAAACTATGATGTTGCTGGGCTAGTGAAAGAACTTGAGGACAGAGGGCAGTGGCATGCTATCGCATATACCTTGTCAGAAATCATGGAGAAGTTGCCAAACTATGATGTTGCTGGGCTAGTGAAAGAACTTGAGGGTGGAGGGCAGTGGTACGCTATTATGGACAACCTTTCGGTGATCATGGAGAAGTTGCCAAACTATGACGCTACAGGGGTATTAGTGTCGATGCTTGCTTCAGGCGTCCAACCGAGCGAGACAAAAATTAAAAGCTACCGTCCGTATACCCCAAATATCACAGAAATCCTATCTAGGCATAGACTGGTTGATAATATAACTAAATCTCATGATTTACAGACATATCTTGAAGCTGTAGAGGCTATAGAAAAGACCTTTTCTGGCAAACCTGGCTATCAACCAATCATACCTAACGATATCGCGGAATTTCGCAAACTTAGACTTGGTAATTACTCTTATGATTGTTTTAAGTTATTATTTGAGCCGCTCAAGAATAATACGAACGAAAGCAAAGATTTGATGGATCAACTTAACGAGTTAGGTATAGACACTCAAAATACTGAATTGGCTATCAATCAAGCGATAGGCTTAGTAACGAAAAGTATAGCGGGTATCCTTGAGGGGAATGATTCAAGCGAAAATAATAGAGTACTTAAAACAGCTTACGGCAGTAAGCTTGCTCTGCACATCCTGCGCGTTAAGCGTGGAGAGTGGAGCCTGAGACAAAGCGAAGAAGAAATATTAGACATGATGACTGGCCCAGATATAATAAAATCATCTAGAGACCCGAGGGTTATTACAACAGAAGTAGGTCTGGTTAATCAATCGACTCGTCGGTCAAAACTCGCACCAACCAATGAGGCGACACGGGAAGCTATGGCTCTACTCCGAGCACTCCGACAAATCAATCCTGAGACTATAGCGAACCAAACTACACGGATCCGGAGCACACTACAGAATGAGCTAACCAACTCACTGATACAACTCCGTGGCAAGGCAGAACCAGGAACAAATCTCGCAGAAACATTAGCGCCACAGATACAAAAAATTGAAGAAAAAATTAAGCTATTACAAGAAATCTCTTTTGATCCAGATAATCCCTACGAAAGTTTAAGCCAACTCGCTCAATTTGACACCAAAAATTATGAAATAATTCAAGAAATCAGATCAGCCCTAATATCTTCAGCTATACCTGTGATAGTAGTCCCAGAAAATATAAAGGACTTGCAAATAATACCCGACTTAGGGTTGCATCAACTAACGCCAGAGCAAATTTCTAGTCTTGGAAAATTCTATAATCACCATGTAATCCAAGAATTTTGGGAAAAGCAAGGTCTGGTAGCGACTAGCGCATCAGGGCGAGGTGGCTCGATAGCTACCAGAACACCATCGATTAAGAGTTGGGAGGATGCTAATAGGGCGATAGAAAGAAGCCAACAAACATCCAGTAGAAGCCTGCCGGTTAAATTCATCGCCAATTCTAGCCCATTTATTCGAACTATAGCCGGAGCGATGGGTGATGCCTGCTACTCTCAACATAATGCAGAAGTGCCGGCGAGCGCCGATGTCATCACTATGACGAGTCAAGATATGTCCAAGATTTTAGGCAACTTCCTGTTGTTAGAAAGCGAGTATACTGAGACAAGCACCAACTCCCCTCAAAAAATTAAAGTACTACGGGCTATCAACCCCCTAAGCTCAACTCTAAAGCGATATTCCGCAAAAGACATTATGGACAAGATCATAAATGTATCAAAACAACTGCTACCAGAAGGATATAAGCTTGCCGTCATTATTGATGATGCCCTAAGCCTTGCAACAACTAATCGGCCAGAAATCATCGACGTACTTCATGCTATGAAAAATAATGGAGAAATAAAATCATCGCTCTCAGGAGTTGACAAGTCAGTTAATTTTAATGGATACGATAGCACCGGAAATGTCTACTTAGTTTAGTATTCAGAGGTTATATTTTAGATAAGTCCGCCACCACCACCCTCACCTGCTCGGTCGTATCACGATCGCGGATGGTAACAGTGCCGTCTTCGAGGGTTTGGAAATCGATAACAACACATTTTGGTGTGCCAATTTCGTCCTGGCGACGGTAACGCTTACCGATATTGCCGTTGTCGTCCCATGCCACGGCTTTATACTTCTTCTTAAGGCTCGAATACACTTCCCTAGCTTTGGAAACAAGCTCGGGTTTGTTTTTGAGCAAAGGTGAGACAGCAAACTTAATCGGCGCAATGTTCTCGGGCAATGCCAAATAAACTCGCTTCTCCCCGCCTATCTCTTCTTCTAGATAGGCAGTTGTTAAAACAGCCATTAATAGCCTCTCGACACCAAAACTTGGTTCTATTACATGAGGGATAAATCTAGTATTAGTTCCCTTCGTAGTGTATTCCATGCTCTTACCACTAACTCGCTGAATGTTCGCTAGATCGAAATCCGTTCGGTAAGCGATGCCTAGCAACTCAGCTCGACCACTTGGATAGTCGTACTCAATATCAATAGTTCTCTTCGAATAATGAGCCCTGTCAGCCTCGGGAACATCCAACTCATGAATTTTTGCCTTATCTAAACCTAAACTTAATAGGAACTTATGAGTACTCGCAAGCAACTCGTCAAACGATTCCCGCCATTTATCTGGCTCTACAAAATATTCAATCTCCATCTGCTCAAACTCTCGAGAGCGAAAGACGAAATCACGTGGAGCGATTTCATTACGGAAAGCCTTCCCCTGCTGAGCCATCCCAAATGGCAAATCAGGATAAAAACTATCAACGACGTTTTTGAAATTAGTAAAGATACCTTGGGCGGTCTCGGGACGGAGATACGATACACTCTCTTCGCTTTCAGTTGCGCCAATATGGGTCTTGAACATCATATTAAAAGTCCGTGACTGCGACAATATGTTGCCGTCTGGGCTTTTGATGCCTTTTTCGATAATGATATTGTCCATCTCTGCCATAGTTAAGCCTTCAGCTACAATATTATTATCTTCCAATATATGGTCGGTTCGATAACGACGATGATTAACTGTGTCTTCACAGAGCGGATCGACAAATGTATCGACATGACCACTAGCCTGCCAAACTTTTTGATTCATCAAAATCGCTGCGTCTACACCGTACATATCTTCTCTAGACTCAACGAAATGTTGCCACCATAAATTCATAATATTGCGCTTTAGGACAACACCGAGCGGACCATAATCCCATGTTCCGCTCAGCCCCCCATAAACATCAGAACCCTGATAAATAAACCCTCGACGCTTGCATAAACTGACTATATCGTCCATTTTAACTTCTGACATAACAACTCCTCTCGTGGCATATTAGGGGCATACATTTTAACTAAAGTAATTATACCACGATAGACCAATCATATGATATGAACTCAACAATGTTCCAATAATATGTTATAGTTAATTTATCCAATCGAGGAGGGGCTAATATGGCTAAAAATAGACTACCTTTTCTATATACAGATTCGTTTGTGCTGGCTGACGCTGAGGTCTACCCATATCAAGATTATGTTCTTGGGACTACCACAGACGAACTCGGCAGCAATATAGCAATCAAAGTAGACACCCGTCAAAACCCTGATGGCCTACTGGTATATGTCCCAGGTAAATCAAACGAAAAAAGCATTCTCTATAAACTCCATGAAATGGGTGGTGTAGCACTCAATGGAAGTGAAATAACGGTATTGGGGGGTCATATACCAAACCTTGTTCACGGAACACCATACGACCTGGTCGTCAAGACAGCCAAAGGCCACTATAAACGCGTTGGAGACCCAAGGGCAAAGGCTATGGGTAAATCTAAGATAGGACGGGACGGGCATCCTCACCGACCCTCTTATGCAATTAACCACTCTACAGAAGACAGGCCACCTGCCCCACATATTGAAGAGTCGGACAGAATCTTATATGAGATGCAGATTATCAACTTCACTAAAACCCGCTTAGATGTACCAAAAAAATTACGAGGGAAATATCTCGGGGCATCATCTCCAGCCTCGATTGCTCACTTAAAGAATCTAGGGGTGACAACTGTCCAGATGATGCCAATACAGCAGTTTGACACCAATGTATGGACTCGAAAGAACACTGGGAGAAGAAACCACTGGGGATATGGAACGACAGGCTTTTTCGCTCCCCAAAAAGAATACGCTTCAGGCAAAAACCCAGACTCTGCTGTTAAAGAATTTAAACAGATGGTCGATCAGTTCCACGAGGCAGGCATAGAAGTGGTCCTTGACGTAGTCTACAACCATCTAGGGGCAAATCACTCATTAGAGCAATTGAATAAAAGTGGTTTATATATCCCCAAAAAGGACGGTAGCGGACCAATTACAGACTACAACGGAGTAGGCCCAGCTATAAATGCCTATAATCCTGATAATGTTGAGTTTATTGTAAGCTCTCTAAAATATTGGGTAGAAGAGATGGGGGTAGATGGTTTTCGATTTGACCTTGGTGGGGCTCTTGCGAAAAATGAAGAGGGTAAATACCTAGTCGCTAGTAATCCTTTATTCAATACCATCAATAGCGATCCAGTCTTAAAAGAGAAGGTAAAAATCAAAACAGCCGAACAATGGTCAGCCGTAAACTGGCCTAACGATGAGCCTGATAAAAATTCTCCTGAAAGACTTGAGAACAATGATATCCGAACATTCAATAAATCATTTCTCGAAACCATGAGACGTGCGTGGGTAAAAGGCCACCCTCTTAGCCCACTAGAGCTGATGAACTATATGTCTGGAACTCTAGAGGGCATCAGCGATAACTATCGAGTGCCCAATTCAATAAACTACGCTACTTCCCACGATGGATTTACGCTATACGACTTGGTTTCATGGTCGTTTAAGCAAAACCAAAAAAACCAAAAAGAAAACAACGGCCCAGACAACGAATACAATGACAATTTTGGCAAAGATGGATTAATCAACCCAGATACTGCCGATAGCCACGAAAAATCAATTCTAGAAAACCGACTAAAAGCGATCCGTAACATAGCCACAACATATTTATTAGCTTGGGGAACCCCCATGATACGAAGTGGTGATGAGTTAGGGAATACTCAGTTTGGCAATAGCAACCCGTGGAACGGAACCAAATTAGTATCTTGGTTAAAATGGGACTTACAGGCGCATAAATATTCACAGGATATACTCGATTACACAAGCGGTATAGCCAAACTACGCAAGCGTTGCCATTTATACGGGACTCATGTAGATATGGGAGCCATAAAGGGTAGCCCAGTTGGTGAACTGGGCATCCATTGGTTGAATGAATATGGTAGCACTATAACAGAAAAAGAAAAGAAATATAGCAAAGTGTTTGGCATGTATTCATCTGGGGCTAGACACGACAAAGACAGCATAATCCACTACGTCAACACGAGCAGTGAAAAACATTTTGTGTCCCTACCTAATGAAAAAGCTCTAGCAGATAACTATTCAATTATTGTCAATTCAGTCACTGGCGAGATAAGCCTAGACAACGACAAAATTGTGAAAGACGGATTTTGGATACCCCCTCATAGCCAAATAGTACTTAAGCGGATAAGAAACCCTGAGGCTCTATTAGGCGTAAAAACGATTGGGCGTGAGATAGGAAAGCAAGCTATCAAAGAAGCAACTACTCCCCACCTATCTGCCTAGCCACCAACCAGCAATCGACGATGACGTCCTCGATACCGCCAATCTGGAAGACTTGTTCAAGGGTTTTTGAATCAATTAATCGAAGCAATTTAATATGGTCAGGGCCAATATTGCCCTGTTCTGTCGGGCGCAACGCTCGCTCAATCTCATCAAACATATATAATTTATCAGGCCTCAACGGCTGGCCCATTACGTCAGCTTGTAGATTAATGCCTTCGCCGAGCATATAGGCATATTGTAGATAAAACCAGGTCTCTATCAATTGTCGATTCACCTCATGCCGGTCGAGATGCTCTAGAACAGTTGAGAGCACCATATACCACTCTGGCTCATCAACTGTTTCACTGGCCTTAGTGACTAATTTCATCGCGGTATAAGCAAACTGCATCCGCTCATAATCCTCTAGGATATGCCGATAAAAAGCCACTAGGCGAGCCGAACTCAGGATGCCCAGTTCTCCCCTCCCCGAACGGATTACCACGTCTGATACAGCGAACAGTTCTACCCCACCAGCTAACTTACTCCGTTCTCTGCGCACGCCTTTGGCGATGACACTACGGCGACCTTTTGGTGTGATTAGTTGCAAAACCCTATCGGCTTCGCCGTAATTTGTCCGCTTTAGGACAATCGCTCTCAATCGCTCATCTTGGCTCATTTAATGCCCTTTCTATTGTTCCGCGAAACTGTTCAGGAGTAACTATCTGTTTAGTGAGCACTGCGTTGACTCCAAAATCACTCATTTCATCGGTCGAAAGCTCCAAACTACTACACACAACTATTGGTATGCCAACTAAATCACTATGCGTCCGAAACTCATTTAGCAAGGCAACGCCAGTCGCCCCAGCCAATAATAAGTCAAGCACAATGACGTCAGGTCGCCATTCATCTACTACGCCAATCGCCTGTTCTGCTGACGACACAATATGGTAGACCGCCCCGATTTCACCGACATAATAGCTAATCAAATCCGCCCAAAGCTTGTCGTCTTCGATTATTAAAATTTTTCTCATACCAAACTCAGTTGATTGCTGACTGGCATATCAACATAAAAAGTCAAGCCGTCCCTGTGCCTAGTTAAGCCGATTGTGCCACCCATCGCTCGAGCAAACTGTGATGCAACGTAAACCCCAAGCCCGCTATTCCCAGGTCTCGACTTGACTGTCTTTTTTTGCTCTAACTCATCAACTAGTCTCGAATATTCAGTTAACTCTATAGCCGGGCCATGATCGCGCACTCCAAGCCTGACATTTTCACCAATTCGCTTAGCCGAAACTTCAATTGGCGATTCATCACCACCACTATATTTCATTGAGTTAATTAAAAAATTGGATAGTATCCGTCTTAGCAAAACACGATTTCCAACGATTAGCTGGTTCGTCTGTCGGTAGCTTGGCCAATTAATCTGTTGCGACTGGCTCATCGCATGAAGCTGGGCATCATCTGAAACTTGCTGAATAAGAGTCGATAAATGCACTGGCTCTAACGGGAACAACGATGGCTGGAGATTCGCCACACAGGCTAAATCCGATACTAGCCCGAGAGCTGATTCGCTAACTTGAACGATATTTCGTTGAATTTTTTCAATCTCTGCATCAGCCAGAGAATCATTTGCTAGTAATAAGCCATATTGACGGATTAAAGACAATGGTGATTTAAGTTCATGTGATGCCACTAGAATACTCGGCATCAAGCCGAAGTTGCTATCACTCCACTCCCTATCCTCCATATACAACTAGTATAACATGAGCAAATTTTTGCCTAAAGCACTAGCGAATCACTATGGAATCATTGTTACTGTGTCTAGCACAGCCTTGAAATCAGGCTTGAAGGTATCTGCGTCAGTCGAAAAGCGTACCGTTTTATCGCGCACCTTGAACAGCACGACAGCGCCCCGCAAATCCTTAGTGAACGCCCCGTCTAAGCGTGTGCCCGTGTTGCCATTGTATTCGACAGAGCTCGATACTAATTCACCTTTTTTGAGCTGACCGCTATATTGGTCGAGGACCTTATCGAACCCTATGTCTAAGATTTCTAGTCGCATCGCATACCGACTATCTTGATTTGCAGTTGGCGGAACCTGAACAGGATGTAAATAGGCTTCAAAATTTCGCCTATCACTACCGTCTTTTGAGACATAGACACTCCAAATTTTCGGGTACATAAAAGCTACTCGACCATATTCTTCTGGTCCAACAAATTCTAGCCTTAGGTTTTTTGCTTCTTCTAAGAACTTGGCTTGATCAACCTCAGCCTGTTCGCGCTTAGCCTCTGCTACAGCCACACCTACCTTGTTATCGACGTTAGTGCTTAGTTCACTGTAGGCCATATATGCCCAAATTGCCAGCGATCCAGCAATCAAGAAAAGGATTAATCCTCCGATTGCACTAATCATCCAGCCGTTGACAGCGCCGGATTCAATAAGTCGCTTATGTTTCATACTTTTATTATAACCATCTGTAGATTTTATGTAAAGCCTATAGCGGATGAAATCACATTTACAACAAGAACTACCGTTCACCGCACCATGGATTATTTATGTATTCCCCGATAGTTGGCGAATCATTCTTCACCAAACTTTTGCTTGATCACGGTTATTTTATTTTCTAGTTGGTCCAAATCAACCTTGATTTCTTCGGATAATTTCGTTAACTGTTCGAACTTAATTAACGCCTCATCAATATCAAAGTTAGCTCCACTAAACCAATCAATCAACATATCTATCTCACCCAATTTATCAGTTATGCTTTTTCGCGACATCCAACACCTCCGTTGTTAAATTATATTCCTCTGTTTCAATCATCAAAATATCATTGACCTGGGGGCGCGAAACAATCTTGCCATTTGATTCCCTGACCAAGGCATAGCCTCTTCTCAAAACCGCCCTCGGGTCTAATTGATATATCAAAGCCTTATCATGCGAGTATCGAGTTTTAAGCCGTTCTAACATTTCAACAATTAACCCCAAAGAATGCCTCTGACTGTTATTCAATCGAGTATCTAGAGAAGTTTTCAAGCTAACAATCTGGCTATGTGAGAATTTAAGGTTATCGTTCAATTTCCTATTCATCTCTTTTCTATCTGGCACTAAAATCTGCGCTGCGTGAGTAGGCGTACTCGCCCTAATATCCGCTGCTAAATCGCTCAGTGACTCGTCAATTTCGTGGCCAACACCTACAATCACTGGCACTCGGCTAGAAGCAACCGCTCGGACAACCCGCTCATCACTAAATCCTGCTAAATCCTCTGGACTTCCGCCACCGCGAATCAACACCAGAACTTCTGGCGGTTCAGCTTTTAGGTTAAAATAATCAATCGCGCTGATTATCTGGCTTGGCGACGCTTCGCCCTGAACCTGAACATGGGCAGACTCAATATCCAACCCACCCCATCTTTCACCGAGAATTTTAATAAAATCCTTATAGCCAGCCGATTCAACGCTTGATATCACACCTACTCTTTGCGGAATCTTTGGGATAGTTCGCTTGCGAGACTCGTCGAATAAACCCTCTTTGGCTAGTTTCTGCTTCAATAACTCTTGTGATTTTTTGATATCACCTTCGCCAATCGGTCGAATTAATTGAACTGTTAGGCTGAACTTACCCCAATCAGTTATTTTAGGCACCGCTCGGACAACAACTCTCATGCCATCGGTAATTGGCGTTCTAACTTGCCAAACAGTCATAAAACAGCTAACTAACCCTGTTTTATCTTTGAGATCGAAAAAGACATATTTTTGTTGGTTAATTTTATAATTCGCCACTTCCCCTTCAACCTCAATTACGCCAAAACCAAACTCAAGCGTCTGGTTGACGACTGCCAAAAAGTCACTAACGCTAAACCGAGCTAGTTGTTCGTTTTCCATATTTGATTAGAGTTTGTTGATAAAAAATATAACCAAAAATTATCGTTCCAAAGAGCAGAAACGCCCTAGTCAACACAATTCCTGCGATTGCAAGTTCCGACGGCACTCCTGCCGTGCTCAAGAAAAATATCATCACCAGCTCATAAACACCAGCTCCGCCAGGAGTAATCGATACAACTGAGGCCAAGACAGCGATACTATAGCCTACTAATAAGATTGCTGGGTTAACAAAACTACCCAGTGCCAAAAACGCCACCACATACATGGTTACGTCGAAAAAAGCAGACATTAGACCCCAGATAAACGGTCCTGTAAGCAATTTTTTATCACGAGCCAACTCCTTAGCATCATCATACATTTCATCAAAAAATTTTATTGCTCTCTCTTTTTTAATCAGGTTTTTTGCTTTACCAAGAGTCAACCATCTTACTAGCCCATTAACGGTCTGCGATATCCTAGTAGCAACTTTTCGGATATTTTTTTCTGAAGAAAACATAATAATTAATAGAAGAATAATCAATAACACCAGTATGACTAGCCCAAAACTCCCTGCGACAATATAACGATTAATTTCCCCATCAACAGCAATCGCCAAAACTGCAAGAATTAACAAAACGACAATCGACAAAAAACCCATCGCATAGCGTATAACTTGCGCAAAGGTCGATTTAGCTGAACTAACTCCGAGCTTACCGATTCGCCAAGTCGCATAGGACGCTCCACTAAGCCCACCAGAAGGAAATATGTGATTAACCAAATTTAACTCGAGAGCTATCCTTGTCTGTTCAAATTTCGATATGTGGTCAATCATTCTCTTCTTCCGTAAATATGAAAAAATCATCTCACCACCTGCGAAATAAACTAATATCTGGCACGGGATCAACAGCAACAACAGCCAAATATTCGCTTGCCCCAATAAATTCCAAGCCTTAATCAACTCCTCACGCGACAATAAAATAATTATCACTATCACTATTAGAGTAGCCAGACTCACGATAAGACGTGGGGATTTGATTAATTCAACGATTTTACCCTTTGCCATAACCCTGGTTATTATAGCACGATTAAAACCCGTAAAACTCTAGTTATATGGTAAACTTAAGCTATGTTTATCGCAATTTTAGGCAGACAACCAGAGATTTCAGTGGCTGAACTTGAGTCTGTATTTGGTAAAAAAAATATTAGCACCTACCGCGACATCGCTACTGTCGACACAGCCTCACTAGACATCAACCGACTTGGCGGAACGATAAAAAGCGGTCAAATTATCAAGCAGGTGCCTTTAATCGACGCCCAAAAAGACAATTTCAAACCAGTCGCTGATTTTATAACTAAATACTATCGTGAACTTTGGAAAAATAGCGACCATAAAATCACTCTCGGTCTCAGCACCTATCAACTCGACATTTCTCCAAGAGATATACAAAAAATCGGCCTTCAGCTTAAAGTCCAGCTTAAAAAAGACGGTGTCAACTTGCGACTTGTACCAAACGACTCATCCGCCCTTTCGACCGCCTCGTCTCACAATAATAAATTAGGACTAAGTCTAAACAAGGTTGAGTTAATTATCGCCAAAACATCACCTTACGAGGTTGTAATCGCCGAAAGCCGTGGAGCACAAAATATAACAGCCTACACTAAGCGGGATCATGAAAAACCCTACCGAGACGCTTTTGTAGGCATGCTCCCGCCAAAATTAGCCCAAATTATGATTAATTTAGCTCACGTCGAAAATGGCTTTATCCTCGATCCATTTTGTGGCACTGGCACTGTCCTCCAAGAAGCGCTATTGCTCGGCTACGATACCTATGGTACAGATTTTAGCACCAAAATGATTGATTATTCGACCAAAAATCTGACCTGGCTTAAGCAAAAATATCCTCGGCTGGCCGAGCACAAAATCAGATTAGAGGAAGCAGATGCAATTGATCACAAGTGGGATAATCCCCATCAAATATCAGCTGTGGTCAGCGAAGTCTACCTCGGTCAGCCGTTTTCAGCCCCACCCTCTCCAGAAAAACTCGAGCAAGTTCGCCGTCAGTGTAATCACATCACTTCTTCATTTCTGGAGAACATCCGCCCACAACTGGCTTCCTCGACAATACTCTGCCTAGCCGTGCCAGCTTGGTTGAACAAAGACGGTAGCTTCACCTATTTACCACTTGTTAGAAACTTAGAAAAACTTACTGCTAAGGTGATTCGAAAAAAAGCTTCCCA